>CAYPZN010000037.1:0-41674 GCA_964415335.1 uncultured Crocinitomix sp. | reverse complement strand
GCGGATTGGTGTTTGATTTTTTAATTATCTGTGGGCGAATTTGAAGACCTTATTATCAAACTTGATTATTCTTCTGGGTAAATAATATGAGTTGGCTCTAAAGCTATTTGATCATCTAGCTTTTCAATTGATTTATTCAATTGAAAAATCGAATCTAAATACGAATCTTTATCAAACGTATAAGTCAATGTTTCGTTATTTCTATTCACTGACCAATTAATTTCGTTCTCATCATGGTTCACGCAAATTAAATCCCATCCTGCATCATCCGCAATTCCCGAAACAGAAGTGAAAATCAAATATTCTCCAGATTTCAAAGTACTTTTTTTCAGTTCATTAGCAACAATAAAACTACCCTCAAAAGCATTTAAATCATACATATTTCTTTCATCTACATAAGCAACAACATATGCAATATTAGAAAATTCAATACCATCCAATTCCGTGATATCTCCTTCTTTTAATACTTTTAAGCAAAATTCTATTCTGTTATTTAATGGTTTCATTTTTTAGGAGGTTTATAAAACGGGAATTGGCTAGATTTACTAGAATTCAAGTGATTAATTATTACACGTGATTGATTAGTAGGAGTGTCTGAAGTACTAATATTTTCATTAAACGTTTTTTTATAGGTCGTAGAATAATGAACTCCATTTTCATCATAATTTTTAACGACTTTATCTGGAGATTCTATTGTTTGATTCTTTATATCATTAACATCAACCCCTTCGCCATATTGAGTTCTACTTCTCGAAGATGTTCTCGTTGCATCATATTTATGTCTACTATAAGCATGAGGAGAAACAAAATCATCAACATTTTGCGTACCTTGCCTAACCCCACCATTCAACTCATCAATAGCAGTATTAACTTTAACCTTAACATCAGGTAGATTGTCTGCATATTTAGCAATACCTTTTAAATATGTGACTTTTGTAGCTGCTGTAAGCAACTCGTCTCCAGCTATCCCAACTATAAGTTGAGTAAGCGTTTTAGTCCAATCATATTGATCCCAACTTTGAGTTTCTTCATAAATCCCGTAAACAATCAGTGCTTTTTTCAAGGTTGCTTGTGGAGATTTATCTCCAAGTAATAACACTGCATCAACAGCTCCATCTACAACCTCTTCAGAATACTCTTTATCTGCTTTAAATCTAACGACATCAGCAACCGTTCCCATAACTCCGTCATACACCGCTTGATCTACTCCTCTAAATACTGCTTCATTATCTGTAGTTGCTTCTACTGTATAATTAATTAAGAATTTCGCAGCTAATAATGGTTCTGCTCCTTCTAACTCAATCGCATCAATTACTCTATTTCCGCTAAATTGATAAGGTGAATAATAAGGATACTCTTCTTCTAGTGGATCAATAGCAAAGAACCTTCCAACTCGAGGATCATGCATACGATACTTATAGTTAACAGAGTTATTACCTCCTTTAACTTCATCATCAATTTCCTGTCCTTGAAATCCATAACGGTAGGATTCTAAAAGTTTAAATGATTGATTTTTAGGGAAAAATTTTTTATTCTTTTTTTGCGTTAAACAACTTGAAACAATACTAAGATTAGTAGTTGAATTTAAATCAAAATGATCATGATATTCAAGTTTTAAACATCCCACTTAACTATATAATTTTTCAAGTAAGGTATTCATTCTTGATTTTATTTTTTTGGGAATAAAAATACTTTTATATACACAATAGATCAATTCCTTAAATTCATCTTCATTTAAAATCCCTTTATGTTCAATATTACCTTCATAATTTGAAAAGAAATTTTGCTCATTTACTTCTTGTACCGCCTTGGCTTGAATATAAATATAGCTATCTAAAGGAAATGAAAATGAATTTTCACAAATAATTTTTTGTTTTTTAAATTTATAAGAATGAACCCCTATTTCAGGATCATAAATACACCCGAATTCTTTAAAACAACTTTCTGGAATTTTATCTTGGCTTGTAACAATACTTATGACCAAAGGAGAAGATTCAGAATCATCTAAAACAATAAAATAACGTGGTTTAATTTCTTGACCATTCTCAAAATCAAAATTAGGCACACGTATTACTTGCTTTGATTTTAACCCCACAATCAACTAAGCTTCAAAACAATTAAAGATTCTATTATTTTCTTCAGCTTCCTTATACATTTGAACTTTGAAAGGATCACTAGCAATTGCATCACTTAAAACTATTGAATATGTAGATGTATTTGCATCTTTTACATTATCAAATTTTGGTTGTAGTCCTTTTTCCAAAACAATTTTATGCCATAAAGTATTCTCTTTATGCAATAAACCGATTAATTCTTTTGAATTACGTGATCCAAACTTATCAATTATTCGATCAAATAGATTCATTTCATATTCAGAAAATTCATCTTCAGAAAAGCTCACTTTAGGGAGTATTCTCTGACCAGTCCAATTTTCAGTTTTAACTTCCTTTATCTCAATAAATTCATCAAAAAGACTTGCATTCTCAAAGGTTAAATTACTATGAATTACTGGTGGAACAGGTCCTTTTTTCCAAACATTATAATTTAAAAATGTAACAGGTACTCCTGTTTCCTTAACTGCCGTTTCATCAATTAAATAAATTAATTTAAGCGACTTTGTAACAAAAAGATTATCAATCTTTGTTGCAAGGTAGTTTAATAAATTTCCAATTTTTGGGCTATTGATACGATTAAAACTCTCCGCATTTCTGAATTCCATGTGTGACATATCTGCTACAAATATAGGTTTATATAATAATCAAAGTCAACATTTTTAACAAAAGATTAACTTAGAGGTGTTAGTTATTATCTCAAAAATAGAGAGAGATACCGTATTCTATTTACGTTGTTCGAATCAATTTATCGGAAAAAACTGATTAATCAGCCCCCTTTTTTCCTTCATATCAGGGCGAATATACTTTTCGGTAGAAGCAATCCATTTATGTCCAGCAAGAAGTTGCACATCCTCAAGGGGTATCTTCTCAACATTTAACCAATTTGCAATTACCGATTTTCGAATTGTTGTTGCATTGAGGTTTTTATATGGAAAAACGCTTTGAAGTGGTCGAAGCATTGCATTTAATGAATTTACTTTATAGCTTGTTCCAAGTTTCCCTAAGAATACTGATTCAGTAGGCGTTTTCATTAACTCATTTCGCTGAGTATGGATATAATTATAAAGTTGTAGAATTTGTTTAGGTTTTAATTCTAGGGTTCTACGATTAGTTGTTTTAGTAGAACGAAGGTAAATTGTTCCTTCATCAAAATTAATATCTTTTACTTTTAAATTCTCAATATTTGCAGCAGTTAATCCTTGAAAGATTAAGAGTGAAAGAATTGCTTTATTACGTGTTTTTAAAAGGTTATAGCGTTCTTTTCTCTCTAAAAGTGTCTTTAGCTCATTTGGAGTAAATAGTTCTTGAAATTGAACAGGAGAGTTTTCCCGTCGAATCTTTAACCCTTTACACGGGTGATCCTTTCGTTTTCCTGTAATGATCAAATAGGAAAAGTAAACCTTGATTGCTGCGACATTTCTAGGACTGTTTTTCTTGTGTTTACTCAGATAACTAACGATTTCAGTGTAGTTAATTTGTTTTTTTGAGGAAGTATGAAAAAGAAAATGATTGACTGATCTTGTATATGAATCAACGGTTTGAGGAGTATATGTTTGTTGTAAGTAAGCTTGAAAAGTCATAATTATGGTATTTGATGTTTTTTAAGACAAATTATGTTTGCGTTTTCTACGAATGGCGTAAAGTTGAGCTGTATCTATTTGAGTGTGCCCTAAAAATTCTTTTACAAAATGAATGTCTGCTCCATTTTCAATGAGGTGGGTTGCAATGCTCCGTCGAAAGCTATGCAGGGTAATTGTTTTTTTCTCAAGTTCGGGTAGACGTTTGACTATTTTTTTTACGGTATTGTTCATGATTTCTCCCCTGAGTTTATAGCCAATTTGATTGATAAAAAGGCTATAAACATGGTTTGCTTTATTGGCTCTTCGCTCTAAATGAATGTAGTTTTTTAAGTCATGAATGACTTTATCTGAAAGGGGTACTTCACGTCTTTTGCCATTCTTTGCTTTTCGAACAATTAAAAAACCGACGGATAGATCTAGGTCTGTGAGTAATAAATTTTCAATTTCTGTACGTCGTAATCCGCAGCCATAGGCTACTGAAAGGAGTGCCGTTTCTAAATGATTTTCGCATACTTCATATAATGCTTTGATTTGGGCTACGGTTAAAATTTCTAAGGGGGCTTGTTTTTCTCTAAGGTATTTGGGGATTAGTGGAAGAGATTCAAATGTTTTGTTTTCAAGGAGGTAATCAAAAAGCAATGAGAGGGCAAAAAGATGGTGATTAATCGTGTTTTGTGAAAGTGTGCCGGCTCTTCTTTTATTGGAACGGGTTTTAAGGTATACATAATATGCGGTAAGGTCTTCACTTGTAATTTCTAGTTCCGCTAATCCTCTTTTTTTAAGAAAATCAAAATATTCTTTTACAGCAGCTTGATACATGGTTCCTCCCCCTGTTTTATAACCACGTATTTCAACAAGGCGTGTATAATTTTTTAACACTTCTTCGAATATTCTTGTTTGTTTCATACTACTGTTATAAATCTGTTTTTTTTAATTGCGGGATGCTAAGGTCTATTTGTAGTGTTACTAAGGGTTTTCGCATCCCAAAGTGTAATGGGATACTGCTGAGACACAGTATTAAGGAGTAAATTTTTGAGGGATTCTTTTGAATCATTTGTGATTTCCATTTCGGTAATACTGTAGGTGTATCCTTTGTGTGCATTTCCTTTTTGAATGTGGATAAATTCAAGGGCTAAAAGATCTTTGATATAACGTGCGAGTGCTGATCGTGAAATTCCTAAGGCGTTACGGATTTCACGCTGGGTAAAGTTTTTTTGTTTTTTTTCTGTGAGGTAAGTGGTTAATTTTTCAAAGAATGAACGTAAATAAGGTTCGAGTTCATCTGTTTTGATTTTTAGGGCGTTAAAAAACAATTCAATCCCTATTTTTAGGTCTTCTTTTGTGGTCAATAAATAACCGTTTTCATCTGTTTTACGTTGGTATTGATGAAAAAATGTAATGAGTTTTATAAAGGATTTAAGCTGTTCGCTTGCTCTACGAGCAGCATGAATTTTTGAAGGCAATACAAGTTGAGCTTCAAAGGGGTTTTTAACGGGTTTATTACGCAGCAAACGAACAACATTTGAAAGCACTGTTTGCGCAGTATTAATTGCCTGGTTATTTGGTGAAACAAATCGCATGATTCGTTCACTTTGAGTGTATGATTCGTCTATTGAAAGGGTAATCATACGGGACATATTGTCTAAATAAAGGGGCTGTGTTGCTGCGCCAAATGACGAAAAATGTCCTTCTACTGTATTTAAGCGTGCTACGTGATTTCCAAAAACATCTTTTCCTGTAGAGGAAGAGGTTAATCTCCCAAAGGATTGTAATTCCCGAAGTGCGTACAAGGCTTCTTCATCTAAGCCATCATAATCTTGGATGAGAATGAGTTTATTTTTTAAGGTGTCTTTACGGTAATGGTAAAGGGATTTACTTGTAATGCGAGAGAATGACAAAACGTCTTCGGGTGGAAAACAGTTTCCAATGGTATTGATTAAATGTGATTTTCCCGCTCCTGAGGTGGATTGTAGAAGTACGTGGAGCGGGTTTTCTGTTTTATAACTCAGTCCAATGAGGTATAAAAGCAAGGTGTTTTCTTTTTCTCCAACGATTCCAATTTGCCTAAGTTTTGATTGTGTTCTGGCGAGTAAATCGGGTTGGCTTAAAAAATGAACGGTTTGTTTCTCTTGATTTAATGATAAGGAAATGTCTTTTATGTTGAATTGCTGCTCTGCATTATAATCTTCAAGATACCGTTTTTCACGGTAGCTTTCTAACAGGTCTGTGAGGGTCAAAAAATCTTTCTCTAATTTGGAAAAATTATACCCTTGTGTTTCGGATAGGTTGAGGCACGTTTTTTGAATGCTTGCATAATCGTATAGGTCTAAATGAATACGCTGTTTTGGGATGTTATGGGAAATGACATGAATGCTTACAAAAAGACGGGAAACGTCCATTGGAAGGGCACCTAAAATGTCTAATTGGGCTTCATTACCTAGATAACTTAGGTGGTGGTCGTGGATAATTTCAAGAGTTTCTAACGATTTCATAGCGAATTTTTAAGCACTATAATTGCTGACAAATAAAGGGGCTTTATTTGTTAAGAAAACAGTTATAATGAATTGATTTACAAGGCAAAATTACGACACACAGGGCGGGTTACAAAACAAAAAAGCAAGGAATAATTGCTAAAAAATGTTAACAAGTTTCACTTGTTTAATTCGCGTTTTTAGTTCAATTTTTTTGATTTAGTTCTTTAGGTTTGAAAAATGCCTTTTACTCTCTTCTAATTTTTCAATATCTCCTTTGAGTTCCTTAATTTTCTGATTGCTCTCATCTATATGTTCAACTGTTGAATTGAGAACACTTTGTACAATTTTATCCTCACTTTTAAGCTCCCGAAATTTCTCAAGTGCTTTGTGTTTATTGCGATCATGATGTTCAATGATTTCGATTATAATTAGTAAAACAAGCATACTAAAGGCAATTAAAATACTAAGCATTATTTTCTTTTTAAACTTTAATAATGGGTTCTTTTATTGGTGTTTCTACGGTTTCTTCAAACCACTTATCAACCTTATTCTTCATCTCTGTTTCGAGTATCTCTTTCTCTTTTAAATATGGGTCTATTTTATTGGATTCAATGCGACAAACTCGGTCAAAACTCCCTTGATTCCAATCAATTCTTTTTCTTTTTTGAGCAATCTTTTCGCTCAGTTCTTTGTTTAGTTCTAGTATTTCTTTTGGGCGCGCTAAAACGGTAATTAATTCGCAGATTCCAAAAATAATAAAGATCACAAGCAGCAGTAATACCATAAGATTCATATCCTATAATTTAGAGTGTTAAAAATTGAATTGACGAATGGCGAAAGAAAGATTGGAAAATTTCACGCCAATAAGCCTCGACGTACAAAAGCGCATTTTTATTATCCAATGTGTTTGAAGGAAAATAACATTTAATTCTTGTTGGTTTAATAATATATGTTGGCAAATGGTAATCTGAAATGAGTGTTTTAAGGTCTTTTTTTGCGCAATCAATGGCTTTGGTAACGGAATTTATTTCTCGAAACAAACGGTAATCACTTGATTCTTCCATATCGGATAAATAAATGATTTCTAATTGTAGTGCTTTGTCTTTGATACGGTTGATCTGCACAAGGCTTTCAAGAATTTCTGATTGATTCGCTTTTGGAACGTTGGTCATTTTATTTCTTAAAATTCGCTCAATTAATGTGTTTTTGTATCGCCGCTTATGCCCTTGATAATTTGCTTTTTTCAGGGCTGCCTCTTGGGAGGAAAGTCCCTTTGTAGAAAGGGGTTTAAATCGAAAAACGTATTCTGTTTTATTGCTAATTGAAGCGGTGTTTGAAAATAAATAACTTACCACTACAAAGTCGCCATTGTTCTTAAAATGATCAATCAGTAATTTTCGAAGGATTCTGCTTTCTGTTTGGCTAAAATCATGAGTTGTCATAGAAGAAGAATGATCGATAAAAAGAATGAGTCCTTTGTGTTGAGTAAAAGAAATTGAAATACTAAACAGCATTCCAACGAAAAGAAAAATTAATCGTTTCATTGTATATATGTATTTATGGTTAAAAAATTTAATTTAAATCAGGGGAAGGAATAATTCCTTCAAAGTCTAAGTCTTCTATATCAATTGATTCAGCAGTTTTTATATAGCTTTCTGGTTGCTTGAACTTTAATGCGATAAGTTGATTGAGTATTGCTTTACGATATTCTAAATAAACTAAGGTTAACATGAGGTTTTTTGCACGATCCAAACGGGCATATATTTTTTTATATTCCATCTGAGCCCATTCGATTTTTTTCCTACTCTTTTCTGCTTTTTTGGTTGTTGAAACAACACGACTTACAACTTTTGAAGCGCTCAGTAAAATAGCTCCTGTTATAATGGTTAATAAACCAGTAAGCCATAATGCAATTTGAACCAATGCCTTTTCCCACTCTGAAGAGGCACTGTTCAACTGATTTTTTAAGGTTGTTATTTCTGATTCTTTTTCACGGAGTAACTGTTCATAAAGTGATTGTTCTTCTTGGCTATCTGCAAAATCAATGGCATCATAGAGTTCATTTTTTTCTGTAACTAATGTCAATAATTGTTCTTGTTTAGCTCCATTTTCAAGGCGGTAATAAGAAAGAATGCTATAACATGAAATAAGTACTAGGCAGAGCATTACATATCCTCTTAAAATCCAATTCATTTCTTTTTTTGAAAGTAGTTTTTCAACTGTATTGAAAAGAAAAAAAGAAAATCCGTATGATATCCCCACAATAAATGCAGCGAATAGGTAACTTTTTATTCCTGGAGGGAAGCCTAAAAGCTTTTCAGCATTTAAAGCGGCAATTATCGTTTCACTTAATAATGTACAACAATAAATAAGTGTCATTATTACAGTTGACCAAGGTTTGGTGAAAAAAGATAAAAAACTCTTTGAAGTAAAAGAGTAATAGGGAACAACATTTGCTAATTCACAGGGGAAACGGCGAAACAATAGGTTTCGTGTATAATTCTTACTTTCATTTAGAACAGCTTTTTCGCACGCTGAATTAATGGCTAAAATGTATTGTTGCGCTTCTGGCATATGAGCGAATTCTGTTAAAAGACTTTCTTGATGGCTTTTACCAACTTCTGATAAATCGAGTTGTTCATAATCTGGAACAGTATTGCTTTCAATTACTTTTTCAGTTCCTATGTTTTCAAGGTTAAGTTCTTCTGCTTTTTTTGCTTGTAAAAAAAGAGTTGCAATGCGATTGGATTGAATATAATCAAAGGTATTTGAGCTATATATACGTTCTATTTCAAACAATTTTTCTTCTTGTTTAGCATAAGAACTTTGCATGCGTTTAAAAGAGTGGTTTTCACTACTGATAAGTTGCTTTTTAGGGAGTTCCATGAGTGTATCATAATCATTAGAAACGGCTGATTGTAGCTCCTTTGTATGGGCTAGCATGGCATGTTGTAAAACAATGATTCGATCTGAGTTTTCTTCTGGATCTTTCCCTTGATGTTTTCTTCCAAATAAGCGGAAATCATTCTTTTGTTTTGTCATTTGTGACACGTTTTAGTGTGTTAAAAGGGACAAAATTGAAGTTTCAAATTGGGGCAAATTGTATTCCTTGTGCAAAGGTATTGTAGTACCTTTGTATAGGTTAACTTTTAGGGCAATATAGGATTGGTACTGGCATGGAATAAATGCACTCTAATGCTTTTTCAAAATCAAAGAGCGGAAAATGTTTTCGTTGCGCAAGAAATTTTTCAGCAGAAAGATTCCTGGCAATCAGTTTTTTTTTAGACGAATTGCTAATCACTGTTTCATTGGGAATTTTATCTAGAAAAGCTGTTCCGCTAAAATGATGATAACTGTGTTCGGTATCGGTATTTGAAATATAGGGAATGATTAATTGATTTGAAGGTGTTTCAGAAAAACAAAGCTGGGTAAGAAGATTGGTTAGCATCTCATGTTTTTGATGAAGATAAAGGGATAAAATTTTATTCCGCTGGGAGTAAAACGATTCTTTCTTTGGGGTAAATAAATGATCGTCGTTGTTTCGTGTATGGGTGAATTTTATTTCTTCACAATCGGTCAATTCGATTTGAAAGAGTGAGATAAAAAAACGGGGATTTTTCTCGGTATGTAATTCATCAAAGCCATAAGCTATATAATTCCCATAATAAGTTTCAAGTGTTTTTTCTTTGACCGAATTTTCAGGATTTATTTGAATGCCCTTAAATCGCTCTTTTTCTTGCTGATCCGAAATTTTAAATCCTTTTTTAATTGAAACCTCATTTAGAGCCCCTTTTGCTCCCAACCATCCATAATAAAGGGCCAAAAGGTCGTGTGCCTTTCCATAAGGTCCTCTTCTACTCTTGCTTTTTTTTTCAATTGATTTTTTTACGTTTTTAAATGTGTTTCGTGATATTAAGCAGTCTTTCAGCCGTTCATGATAATTAATACTCTCTATTTCTGGGGTTAAATTATTAAGAAATCTATCCAGTTCTTTACTCTTGAAATGGCTTTGAATATACCCAGAAGAAAATAGTGTTTGATGATTGTAATGAAATGACCAGAGTTTTTTTAGAAGTGAAGTCACTTTTATATTGAAGGTTTCAATATTTATTTTTTCAGTTCTGAATTTTAATACTAATTCGTCTTTGTTTGGCATTCTTTTTTTTTTGAGTCGCTTTATTTGAAGATAAAACAGTGGGTTAATGGCTGAAAATTTACAAAAAAACGCGTTAAGTTGACGAATTAAAGCTTCAAAATTAATTGCTGTTTTTTTTAATGAAAAATGAATTTAAGTGGTGATTTGGAATCAATTTCATTCTTTCCTATTCTAGGGGTGTCTAGAGCTATAGTGTCAATTTCAAACGTGTTTTTAAGTGTTAAAGCACTGAAATTGAACTGAAATTAACTTCAAATGAATTGAAGGCAATTTGATTGTTTTCGGATTCGCTTTTTATTTGCAAACTAAATTCAAGACGAATGATAAAGAACGCTGCTCATCTTCAAAAACAAACGCATCAACAACTTCTAGTTTTTAGGCAGCAATTCGCTCCTAAAACGGTCGAATTATCAAATGACCTTCTTGATGAATGTAAATACATTAAACGGGTTGTAATGGAAATTCTAGATGATATTCAACTTCATCTGAACTTAGGAGAAATTGATTTAAGAAGTCTCCAAAAATATTTTTCAAAATCAGTCATTGCGTTTTTTGAATCGCCCAATAAGGATCAATCTCCATATGATGTGTTTTTGTGGAGGTATGATTCTCTTCGTAATTTTTTAAGAACTGATTTTACTAAAAAATCAGTTCAAAATACAAATACACTAGATTTCATCGGTTTATTCAACGGTTATTATGGATTTACTGGTGCATTGCTCGGGAGAAAATTAGATGATTTTTTACCCACATATACTTTTCCAATAGCCCTTGTCGATACAGTTATACTGAATTAAATTAATAAAAAACAACCTTTCTTATTTGTTTCTTTTTCATTTCGTTTAACGTTCTTTCTTGTTCCGCTCAACGAAACACTTAAAGGCTCTCACCTCTTATTTGGCAGGGGTTTGGCAAAAAAAATGGATTCAAATAATCTCTTCAACAATGCTCCTATAGCATTGTCTCTCTCGATTACTCGCCTGTCATAGCTCATACACCTCTCAAACATAAGTCATTCATTTAGGGGAATTTTTTCGGCTGAATTTTGTTCGAAAAAAAAGCAATGAAATTAACTGATTTAGAGAGTGCGGTTCTTATTCGTTCCATTTTTGAACGATTGCCCATTGCTGCTTTTCTTGGAGCAAAAGCGAAAGGGCAAATAGAAATTGGAAAAATTGATTTTGAAAAACAAGATGTACAAACTTTTTTACTCGCAAATGAAAAGGCGCTCGATAAGTTGATTCAATTCTATAATGACAAATTAATACCTTATCGCAAACAACTTAAAAGGTTACGAAATCAATTGCCGTATTCGAGTTCTGTTAAAGTGCAAAATCACATTAAACAAAAAGAGCATTTACTCAAAGGTTGGAGTACGGTTGAACAAAAACGAAAAGAATATCTGCGTCTTGCTGGAAATGAATTTAGAGAGAGACCAAAACGAAGTGTTTTTGAAAAAGAGTTGGAAGAATACAAACGTGTAGTTATAGAATATTTACTTCCGAATTCACTCTTTCAAAAATCATTCCCGGTAATTATTCCTCAGCCCAACAGAAGCAGACATACTTACATATTAGGAAGTTCAGGAAGTGGAAAAACAGAGTTATTAAAACTCTTTATTCGCTATGACATTCTAAATCCAAAACACGGTGTACTTGTCCTTGATCCACATAGTGATATGACCAAAGAGTGCCTGCAAATAAAAGCTCCTGAAGATACATTTGTTTATATTTCAGCTGAATTTGGTCGTGAAGGAATTTATCCAAAATACAACCCTTTCGAACATCAATTTCACCATTCGCATCCTTCGGAAAAACAAGCTTTTATTTCAATGCGTGCGGAGGAGTTAATTCAAGCCTTTAAAAAAATATTAGCCACAGAATTTACACCAAATATGCAACGCCTTATTTTTCATTGTATGCAGGTTTTACTCTACAATAAAGGAACGAAATTGCAGGATTTTCTGGATTTTCTACGCCCCAATAGAGCGGAAAAATATTTGTCCTGGTCGAAAGAGCATCCAAGTTCAAATACACGTGATTTTTTTGAATATGATTTTCACCAAAAAACATTGGCTGTGACTAAGCAAGCAATTATAACTCGGTTTGAAAATATCTTTTCAAATTATCATTTGGAAAAAATATTTGATTGTACTGAATCGTCTTTTAATTTAAAGGAGTTACTCGATCAAGGAAAATGTGTGCTTGTTTCGCTAGCACAAGGGATTATTGGCGAAATGGGAACGAAATTACTTGGTGCTTTTTTTGTTTCTGAAGTTACAACGCATGCATTGCAACGACAACGTGTACCGATTTCAAAGCGAAATCCCATTTTTATGGTGATTGATGAGTGTCAAAATTTTCTTTCTGAACGTATTGATAAGATACTCTCTGAAGGGCGAAAGTATGGGATTCATCTGATTCTTGCAAATCAATATTTGGATCAATTCGGAGATAAAAATAAACAGCTTAAAGAGAGTGTTCTTGCAAATTCAAATATTAAGCTTTTTGGAACTGTTTCTTCGAAAGATTATGCTCGAATGTGCAAGGAAACAAGTTATCAAAGTAAAAATATTCCAATCTTAAAGCATGGTCGTTTTGTACTGAAAGTAGCTGATTTCCCTGCAATTATTATTAAAGGTCATGGTCATTTAATCGGAACAGATTCTGAGTTTTATCTCTCTAAAACGGAATTAAAAGAGCGGTTGATTTATCAAAAACAAAAATACTATCTCGGGGATTTGCCTGTTTCTAAACGAAAAAATGCGGAAACACAAACGAATGTTGTTTCAAAAAATTCAACCCGAAAACTTCCTAAAATAAATAAACTACGATAAATGAAAATTTCTTTAACTCCTGTCCAAACTGAAATAATGGTTTGGCTTAGTCGCTATAAGTATTTATGTACAGCGCAAATTCACACGCATTTTTTTCAAGGAAAAACAATGCGTAATACTGAGATTATGCTTGCCCGCATGGAAAAGAAAGAGTTGATTGAACGTATTAGTACGGGGCGGTCTAGTCAATTCAATTTTGGAATGATTTGTTTCCTCTCAAAAAAGGGGTTCGAATGGGTAAAACAAAGTGAGCATTTTGAAAAACGAAAGTTGATTGAACGTCCAGTAAAAAACCCAATTACCTCGCTCAATCATTACTATCATAGAAAGTGTTTGATTGATTTTTTTATTGCGCTTGATAAAGCGGTAAATCAATTACCTGAAATTGAACTCGGAGTGGTACTTGTCGAATATATGCAGGTAAAAATTGGTTCGAAGCATATGGTTGCAACAAATTTTTCCAATTCACAGGTTTCAATTATCCCTGATATGGTTTTTACTCTCCGAAATAAACAGGGAATCGAAACTGCATATATGGTTGAAATCGACACGGGAAAAGAAACAATTGGTGGAAGGTTTACGATTGCTCCTGAAGGATCAATTCTGGAAAAATGCATGGCTTATGAGAAATTACAGTTTGAATCCATATGGAAAGAACGGCTTAAAACTTCGGCTGAATCCTTTGAGATTTTGTTTGTTACCGAAAGCGGAAAGCATGCAAAAAGAATACTAAACGAAATAGAAAAACAGCTCGAATACGCTGATCGTTTTTTTGGTTCAACTCACGCAGTGGTTAATGATACCGACAATATGCTTTTAAAAAAGCATTGGTTGGCTTCAAATGGTAATCTTGAAAAAATTATTTAGAAATTGTTTCTTTTCTATCTCAAAAAAAACTTGCAGAATAAACAAAGTGGTGGTAATAATGATTTCCAACTTAAAGCAGTTCTCCCATTGGGAGAACTACTTTTGATTGCCTACCCCTTTTCAAATGATCTATTTTTTAGCAATGACATTGCTTTTTTTATTGGTACTTGACCAATTATTTTTTAACGGAAAAAAGCTGTACAATAGTCGCTTTCTCTATTGGTTTGAACAACAAAAATTGTTAAAACCAATTTATTATTTTTCAATTCTTCATCTCATTTACAAATGGTTGGGAATTAAACCAAAACCGAGAGGGTTTTGCATAGGAGCAAAAAGACAAATGAATCTCAAAGATTCATTTCGTCATTTGCTTGTATCTGCTTCTACTGGATCGGGAAAGAGTCAAAAACTGGCTATTCCTACGGTATTAAATAGTCGCTGTTCTATGGTCATAACTGACCCCAAAGGGGAACTGTTTAGCTCAACAGCTTCGTATTTATATGAAAAAAAAGGGTTTGATATTCAGGTGCTCGATCTGCGACCTGAAGCCTTATTTTCTCACAGTTACAATCCGCTGTTTTGTAAAACACTCTCTGAACTAAAAAATAAATGTGACTGTTTTTATGATGCCGTAAACCTTAATGCCTTAAAAGGGTCTGATAGCTCTAATTTCTGGAAATCAAATGCGGTGAATCTCTTGTTTGTATTGGCTCAAATACTCCTTAAACAATCAGAAAAATTTAGAAATATGGTGAATCTTCGTCACTTGCTTCAAATCTTTTCTATTCGTCCAAAGGAAATTAAACATATGGCGCTTCAAACAACGAATAAACAGCTTATTCAAGAACTTGAAGTAATCCTGAAATACGATACAAAAATTCTCAAAAATAGCATTACTGTTGCCGCTACGCTTTTGGATCTATTCTCTGATGAACGAATTGCAAAACTCACGGCTCAAACAACACTCAAAATTGAGCAACTGCGATCTAAACTCACGGCTATTTACGTAATTGTTCCCGCGGTTAATACACAGTTTTATTCACCGATAACAGCTCTACTCTATATGGATGTTTTTGCCCTGGCTCAACAACCTAAAATTTCAGGTCAACCGTTTCATCCATTGCTTCTAATATTAGACGAAGCCGCCAATACTTCGGTGATTCAGAAAGGAAAATTTGCCAACCTTTTAGCTACGGTTCGTTCAAATGAGTGTGGGTGCATGGTTATTCTTCAAAGCCATTCACAGCTTGCGAATCAAGTTGGAATTCATGAAATGGAAGAAATTAAGGCAAATACTGTTTCTGAAGTACTACTCGCTGGTGTGGACGATAAAATGGCACAAGATTATTCGAAAAAATTTGGAACAACCACTGCTCAATTTACCGCAGTAGATAACGAAAACATTCGCGAGGCTTCACGTCCGCTTATCGCTCCTGAAGAGATTCAACAAATGCCCGATAATACAGGAATTTTTATTCATGCAAATTTTCGCCCAGCTCTGATTAAGATGCAATCTGCTTTTCAAAATCGAGTATTGAGAAAACGAATGAAACTTCAATCTCATATTCCGTTACCAAAGATTTTAGATTCAGTTGAAATCGTAAAAACAGACATTTCTTTCCCTTCAAAGAATTAAATAAAGTCGGTCTTTTTTCTGACGAATTAGTGTGTTTCTGGAAACACTTTTTGGTCAGAGCAAGATTGCATTGTTGCATGGAACATTGTCGGAAACCACAACGGAAACAATGCTCTTTAACCCTCATTCTCTTATGAGTACATTTCATTCATTCGGTATCGATTTATCCAAGGATAAAAAAAAACTCTCGACAGAGAGAGTGCGTAAACACCGTGAGATGTTTAAATGCACAAATATTTCTTGGGAAAAAGATGTGTATGCCTACGTCAAACGGAAGGCTGACAAACACCAATTAAAATTTTCCCCGTTTATTGTTCATGCTGTTATGGGCTATCTAAATCTGATGTTTATCCTCCCAGATCCTGATGTCTTATATCAATTACAACTCGAATTACGTCGTCAGGGATGTAATTTGAACCAAATAGCATATAATTGTAACAGAACCAGAAATGTTTCTGAAAATGCCATCAAAGAGGCTCTAAATCACGTTAAACGAATTGAAAACCTCGTAACCAAAGCCTTAACGTATCCTGATGACTTAGAATCTCTTGTTAAACAAGCTCTAAAGGAACGACCAAGTTTTGCAATTACTTTGCAAAATGTACTTGATAAACATTATAAAAATGCTCATTAAATCAATTGGAATTGCTGATAAAAAAGGCGTTTTTAATACGCTTGTTAGATATGTTTGGGCTGACAAAGGAAAAGCAAATGAAGAAAACTCATTTTCTTACTTTCATAATATTTCGAGATTTGATCCAAATGGGATAGCTAAAGAATTCCGAGAAAATGATTTTCACAGGAAAAAAAGAAAAGGAGGATTAGCTCTGCATCATATCGTTTTGAGTTTTTCTCCATTTGATTCTGATTCTCTCACGCACGAAGTATTGCATGATTTAGTTACTAAATTCATTGAATTAAGAGGGAACGAAGGGCTTTATTTTGGGCGTTTACATTCTTCTAAGGATCATGTTCATGTGCATATTTTAATGTCTGCCAATAAATACCGATCTGCTCAATCTATGCGAATGAGTCGGAATGAATTTCAAGAATTAAAACAGGATATTGAAACCTACCAATTAGAAAAATTTCCTGAGATTTCTCATAGTATTGTGCAATTGGAGCGTGAAATTGATGTGTTTGAGATTGAAATGTAATTATTCTTGAATAAATTTTAAGATTTGATTTTTATTTTTCAACGAAGACAATTCCAAATTATCTATATAAGGGATTCCAAGTTCATCTAATTCAAGTTCAGCTTCAGAACCTATTTTTCCAATACTAACAACTAGAAAATCTACATCACCTTTCTTAATAGCTTCCTTTTTTAATTTTCGAACCCATCCCATTACACCGGTGCTCAGGAAAGGTAATTCTTCTATAATTGGTTCTTTCGTACCGACAACTTCTATCCATTTTTGAATTTTATTTGAATAATTATCAACCACAATATCCACAGTTTCCTCATTTTTTTTATCTAAAAAAAAACTGTACCTGTGTACATAATAATCTGGATTTGAACCAAATCGTTTCTTGATAAGGTTTTTAATTTCCTTGTGATAATTTATTCTTACTTTCTTATTTTTTTGCTCAAAGTCAAACCCAAAAATTTTCATTTCTATCATATCCTATACTTTATTAACGAAACCTGCAAATAATAATTATTTATATGATCCATTCAATATGAAATCTTGAGTTTCTAAAAAACGAACGAATCAATACTATGAAAATAAAAATTATAACAAGAAATAAAAAAGAGATTGTAGAAGAAAGTAACGGTTTGCTATAGTTATTGGCAACATTGCTTTCTCCCCAAAAATATTGTGTTACAAATACAAAGAGTCCAGATCCCAAAGCTGAATTTATTTTTTTCTCTTTTTCCAAGATTAATATTCGCCACCAATTTTTCAATGGTTTCTCATAAGTTAATTTACAAATATTTGAACCGCTAGAAGTTTCAATAGTACCTGTACATTTTTCAAAACTAAACACTATTTCTAACTCATTAATAAAATCCATAATCCAATTATATAATAACCCTAGATTTTTAGGTTGATCAATCATTACAATTTTAATTGTTATTACAGATGGAGTTTTAAAAAAGACAATAAATGCTCCTTCACTAAGTTCTTTCTTGTAAAGAATGTTTTTTCTATTATTTTTACTTAAATCATCCCCTAGTATTTTTTCTATTTCTCTTATTGTTAGTTGATAATCTCCAAAAGTATTTGAAAATAATTTCAATACTTTTTCTTTTTCAAAGGGGCAATTTTTCACTGCTGTAAAATGTAAGTATGAATGCATTGTAGAATATTTTCAACCTATTTCTGGTTCTTTGATTAGAATTATTTTTTGCTTTAATTCTACCTGTGTCAATCTTCTTAGTAATTTGAATTGACTTTAGGTTTTCTTAATGGCTTTAGTAAAAAAGTGCATGACTTTATTTTCTAGGAATATTAGTTGTCATTTTCTCCATGAAGTCTATGACTTTGTGAGTCATAGAAAAATCGTTGTTTTTCAAATCCCTAGAATTTGGCAAATAGTATAGCTCATCAATAATTTTAGGTAACATCCCTTCAATAAATTCCTTATCTCTTGCTGAATAATCGTTGTTACTTGATTTGCTCAAAAATTTCTTAAACAGGTATAATGTTGTAGTTGTAGCTTCTTCCTTTATGATGAATCCCATACGATCTTTTCTCATTCGCATATACACCTTAATACCTGATGTGATTAGGGTTATTAGCACTGCTATTAAGAGAAATCGAATCAATAAATATTTCATGAAATACATATTAAAAAATGTTTCTGAAACATCAGCTAAAATTTGATAATTTGGTTTTTTAACTCTTCTAAGGCTTTCTATTTTTTTCTCAGGCTTAGTAAAGTCTATTCGATCATTTTCATCTCTGTATGGAAAGATTTCTGTGAGTTCTTTTTCATAATTAATTTCAAAATCAACACTTGAAATCATTTGTTCGTAATCATCTAATCCATGATTTTTTGTGATGATGTGTTCTCCCATATTCCCATAAAAATAAAGGCCAAATGCAGCAAGTAGAGCAAACCCTAAAACACTCCATTTCCACCATTTCACATCTTTATTCATTTTATCGACCACACGTTGATAATTGAGTCTATGAAATAATAAGTGCAAATCTTTGTCCCCGCCTAATGTATCATGGAATATTTTGAATAACTTTTCATCCTCGGCATTAAATTCTTCAAGTTTTTCCTTGTGTTCATCCCTGTTTTTAGCAATTATACCAGCGAGAATTTTCAATTCCTCTTCTCTAAAATCTTCCTCACTAAACTGTGTGTTCTCCTTTGAGTTATTTTCCACAAACTTTAATTTTATATGTTATACCTCCATTTCAAATAAGCCCATTTAGATCGAATTTTATGTTTATAATATTCTACTGGCTTTTCTTTTTTAAGGTTTTCAGACCATTTTTTATTTCGCTCAAAACCCTTGGCTACATCTTTACAGTCTTGATCAAATTCTGGATAAGGATTCCAATTCGGTTTTGAAGGATCGGTTTGGATGGGTCGTAATTCAACTTGATCCATTGAAATTGATTGTTTTTCTAGCATTTGAAATTGGGTAATGAAATAGCTAATAACTAATTATACTTTATTTCAACTCCCTTGTCAAACTATGTTTTTTTGAATTTCATTTTGTATAAGTTTTGATTTGAGTGCTAATTTAATAGGCTAGTTTTACATGGCTTGTACCCGAATAGTAACACGAGAATTAAATTTATTCTCATACCTTTGAAAAAACCAAAACTTATGCGATTCACTTGTACATTCCTTTTAGTCTTTTGGGCTACTATTTTCTTTGGACAAGAAGATGAAGTCAGAAAACAACTCGTATTGAGTATGGATTTCTCCAAAACAAATATTGATTCCTCTTTTTTTTATGCGAAAAAAGCGTATTCTTTATCGCAAAAGACAAATTCAAAAGAACTTCAAGATAGCGCTCTAATAATGATCGCTCAAAACCATTATTATCTTGGGAATCAAGATGAATTTGAATTTATGTTGGAGAACATAAGAACTAGCATTGAAAAGAATGATTTCACGGATCGAACTAATTTCTATAAACTCGACGTTATCAATAAAACCAATGAAGAAAGACATAGGGAAGCCATAAAATCTGCGAAAAAAGGAATAAAATCAATTCGGCCCAATATGAAAAAATATGTGAAAATAGATTTTTTACACAGTATTGCTATTTCTTACAGAAAGATTGGTGATTTTACTAAGGCAATCGAATATTATGACAGTACATTAAGTGGCGCAACATTGAATCAAGATTTGCAAATGCAACAGGTTTCATTTTTAGGAAAAGGACTCGTTTATAAACAACTAACACGGTATGATGATGCATTAAACGCTTATAAAAAGGCATTAAAAATAGCAGAACAAATAGATAATTTAACTGCTGTTGGTGATATTCAGAACAATATAGGGTCTGTATATTCAGCATTAGAAAAACATAAAGCAGCACTAGAAGTTTTTAGAAATGTAAAACGTATTCGTGAAGAGACGAATGATTTAGGAATCTACTATGGTGTAGCTCTTAATAATCTTGCCTTAGAGTTTCTCTACTTGAATAAAAATGATTCTGCTAGGTATTATTTGGACCAGGCGTTTACAATTTATGAAAGAATAAATGATGTTTATGGGTTAGCAGACATTCCCATTAATTACGCGATTTTATCGCTTAGAGAAGGGAATCGTAAAAATGCAACAATTCAATGGGAACAAGCAAAAAAAAAGGCCTTTGCTATTGAAGCAGATGATATTGTATTAAGGGGGTACCTCGCACTAAGTAAAGAATATGAACGACTAAATGAGTTTGAGATGGCTTTAGATTTTAATAAAAAACATCAAACACTCAATGATAGTCTATACACTAATGAAACTAAAAATCAGATTAATGAATTACAAGTTGCTTTTGATACTGAACAAAAAGAAAACGAAATTCTTCGTCTATCCAACGAAAACAACCTTGAAAAAGCTAAATCTGCGAACCTTCGATTAACCACTTATGGAATCACAGGAGGATTTTTAATTTTTGGTCTTGTTATTTTCTTCCTTTGGAATAGACGAAAGCAAAAACATTTATTAGCAATTGAACAGCAAAAAATAGAAGCTCTGCAAAAATCTATTAATGCGGTTGAAAATGAAAAACAGCGCATAGGAAAAGAACTTCATGATGTTATTGCCAATGATCTTATTGCTTTTGCTCATCAAATCGAATCTAATCAACCTGTTATTGCAACGAAAGTTAAAATGGTTTACGACGACGTGCGTAATGTTTCGCATAAGCTTAATTACTATCCGCCAATTACAGGTGTATTTGCGGATCACCTTGCTGATTTAATCATGCGTACAGACTGGTCTTTTCGTTTTAGAGTTCATCCTCCCGATATGGTTTTACCCGAAAGTATAGGGAGTCATGTTTACCGAATACTTCAGGAATTAATGATAAATACCTTAAAACATGCTGATTCTCCTGAAGCTGGTATATTGCTTAATAAATATGAGAATACGTTGGATATTTCTTATGAAGACATAGGAAAAGGAACAGATTCATTTATTCCTGGAGACGGACACAAAAGTATCGCTGATCGGATCAAAATTATGAATGGAAATCTTGAAATTAAAACCGAGAAAAACAAAGGATTTAAAGTGACAATAAAAATCCCGCTTGCATGAATGTATTAATTGTAGATGACCATATTGAGATTTTAGAGGGTATAAAAAATCGCGTCCTACGCGTATTTCCAGATGCAAAGTGTTTTGAGGTAACATCATTTAAAGGTGCTCTTTTTATGTTTCGTTGTCATGAAATCACCTTGATGTTGTCTGATCTTCAATTCAAAAATGAAACAGAACAAGATGGTTGGAAGCTACTTAGTAAAGCGCTTGTTATTTGTCCAAACGTGAAAGCAATTGCCTATACTGGTCATGGATCATATAATGTGATGAATGAGTCTTTAGAAATTGGTTTCCATAGTTTTTTGGAAAAAGGATGCTCGTTTGAAGAGTTTAAAAATACGCTTGAGAATGTGTGCGAAAAAGGCAAATTTGAATCGTCTACAATTCAAAATCTTAAAAGGAAGCGCTACGCTATTATTTCACATAAATTCCGAGATTCTTTAGACACAATGCGCCAATTAACAAATAGAGAATTGGAAGTGGCTCTCTTACTTCCTCAGACGATTAATACGGGTCTTATTGCCCAAACAATTTCTACGGAAAATAAAACAGTCCAAGCGAGTTCAATTGAAACATATATTAAACGAATCATGGTGAAACTTTCTATTGATAATAGGCGAGATTTGGCCTTGTTTTGTAATGAATTTAAAGGAGAATTGAAAAAATTGATCTAATAGTTGAGAATTAATTCAATTGCATTTTTTTATAAAGTTGTCAAGTGGAAATAAACATCATTTAAAATCTTCGCAAGTTGTATAAAATGGACACCAAGAAAGTATATTAATCTTGGGTTAATCAAAGAAAGTTTGATTGATTAAAAATCTCATGATAAACACTTTTTCGCTTTCTCCAAAAGGCACTCAAAGAAAGCACCTCCTTCTACGACAAGGAGGTGCTTAGTAGCTCGTAAATAAAGGCGTACAGCATTTATTAAAAGCCAATTCAGATTTACCAGTCTCATTTTAATTGTCAAGTTGGAGAGGGTCTATTTATTTTTTAATCCATCTACGACATGGAAAACCAATACCCATTCCCACACCGTCTTGTTATTAAACGACGGATTATCTCTCCTAATTTTGAAATTGGAAAGGGAGCTATCGTTCATTTAAATTATGCTTCTAAGAGTCTTTTAAGGCTTTTAAGGGCGGTTTACTATAAGGATAAATTGGCGCTTGAGTTATCGCCTGCTTCTGAGAATTTTCTACTGAATAATAAAGGAGGGCGATTTACCAATGAATATGTTCCTTGTTTTTCATTGCCAAAGATTTTTGATTTTAATCCAAAAATTGTAACACCAAGTGCAAATGCTGAGCAATGAATCTAAATCAACGGTAGTTGACTTGGACTGCAACTGTAGTGAATGGGAAGGCTGTAATTGTCTTCCTAATATGTACGAGGAGTTTACGCATAATGTTAAGGAAAATCCTGAGTTTTCAACGGATCAATCTGAGCGAAAAAACGGTCAATGCTTGTGTAATGATCCAAGAATTGTGCTTCGTCTTACACGTGCTGTAAATGGATTTCTTCGCAAAAGGTTTCGGTCTAAAAAATGGATGAATGCCATTTTTGGAAGAAAGCGAAAAATGTGTGCTTCTAAACTGCGATTTAAAACGCGTGTTCTTTTACTTTGTAACCCCAAATCTCATGCAAAAATCATGTAAACCATTGTTAGTGAAAACGCCACACGAAGAAGCGGAATACCAAGATAGTATTGGCTATCCTAAGATTGTAGGATGTGATTGTGATTCTTTTATGTGCCGTATTCGCGCACGTCTTAGGCGACTTTTCTCATTTTTATAATTCAATCTTTATATTTTACAATGAAATTTAGCGAGGAAACTATTATCGAATTTCAGCAACTCTATATGAAACACTACGGGAAGAAGATTTCTCAGGGAAAATCAGCAAAGATCCTCACTCGGATCATTGATTTATTGCTTCTCACTAATCAAAAACGATTTCGGAACCCTAATGGGAATTAGTCAGGACTAGACCATGTGGACTTACAAAGCTTATTTTTTTATACTCCAGTTACACATGAAAAAATGTTATATCTACTGCCGTAAATCATCAGAAGATAGGAATAAACAAATCCAATCTAATGAAGACCAAGAGCGTGTTCTCCGTGAGCTTGCTCTTAACAAAAATCTAAAGGTCGAGAAGATATTTATCGACGTAAAATCTGCTGGAAAACCATTCCAAAGGGAAGGGTATACACAAATGATGAACATCATTAAGAAAGGAAAAATCAAAACAGTTTTAGTCTGGAAAATTGACCGACTATCACGAAATTCTATTGATAACGGAGAAATTTCCTGGATGCTTCAAAACTCATTAATCGAAGCAATTATTACTCCTGATCGGGTATTTCGTCCGGAAGACAATGTTCTTCTTTTTTATGTGGAAGGAGCAATGGCGAATCAGTATTTACGAGATCTTTCCAAGAATGTAAAAAGGGGAATGAAAAGTAAAATAGAAAAGGGTATTTATCCTGCTTTTGCTCCTGTCGGATATCTTAATTCTGGGTTTCATAAAGGACAAAAGACGATTGAGGTTGATCCGATTATGTTCCCTAGGCTAAAAGCGCTGTGGAATTATCTTATTACTGAAAAATGCCAACTTTCTGAGCTTTACAAGCTTATGAAATCTCAATATCCAATCATTGGAAAACAAGGACAACCCGTAGCTTTTTCTACTTTTCACAGGATTTTTCAGAATCCTTTTTATTGTGGGATCTTTAGATGGGGAGGGAAACTCCATGTGGGAATACATAAAAGGATGATAACCAAGACGCAGTTTGATCGGATACAAGAAATACTCAAAAGGAAACCAAAAACTAGGGTGGTTGATCATGAATTCATGTATCGGGGAATATTTTCGTGCGGATGCTGTGGTTCTGCAATCACCGCTGAACGAAAAAAAAAGTTCATTAAAACTAAAGGAATAACCAGAGGTTTTGTGTACTATAAATGTCCTCATCATAAAAAGAATATTGTGTGTTCTGAACTTCCAATTTCCCGAAAGGGGATTGATCAGCAGCTCCATAAATGGATCAAAAAAATCCATTTACCAACTGAGGTAATTCAGTATGGTATTAAGGTTCTTGGTAAAGAATCGGATGAGTTGATTAATCTAAAAGAACAAATTGGGTCATTTGATCGACAGTTACTTGAATTGGACAAAAAGATTCAGAAAGTATCTGATAATTTTGTCATGGAAAGTGATTCTGAATTCCGAGAATTAATGAAGGACAAAGTTCTCGAATTAAAAATGAAGCGACTGGAATTAATGGAAGGCAAGCAATCTTTAATTGGGACTGAAAAGAATTTTCGAATCAAAATCCAATCTCAACTGATGGTCATGAAATCTTCTAAAGAGATTCTTAAAACAGGATTGTGGGAGGATCGAAAAAGGCTCATGAATGCTATCGGTGAAAACTGGACTGTAAAAAACAAAAAGTTGTCTTGTGAACCTTTTATTCTTGCTCAGGTAATTCTAAAATATAACCGAAATCGGGAAAAGTTCGGACTAAAAAATCCTTGTCATCATGCGGATGACGAGGATTTTTGTTCAATTGCTTGCGTATGGCGGGGGATATGGGAATTGATCCGCAACTCTATAGAGTAACTTATGGTATCCAACACATCTCATCAATTTTTGAGATTTAATTATGCAAAAAAGTTTTTCAATAAAGCTTTTACTTTAGACTGATAGCCTCTTGCGAATGCAGCTATTCTGGCTTTTGCCCGCATAGCACCTACTGGATCTTTTACAAGAATTTTTTCGATTAACAAGGCTTCAATGCTCAGTTCCAGTTCTGCTACCTTTACTCCAAAATCTTTGAGTTTTTTACAAATTTCATCTTCGGTTTTTGATGTTCGGAAAATTTCGTCAAACTCTTTTAATACCTGATCTCTTTTCATTTACTATTCGTTTAATCTCTAGCGGAATAATTCTATTGATTTATCACTTCTGCATTAGCAATATATTTCATTTTCATTTCATCTTTCTGAAGTTACTATCTCATTTCGCTTGCTCAAAAGGTTAAACAGGTCAGGTACTTGAAATCAAAGGTGATCTAAAAAATTTCTTTGCTTGGTTTGCTTTTGAAGAAGTAGCTTCTTAATACTCTTTTGGAAACAGAATTGTATGTATATCGTATTCTTCAATTTTTTCTTCGCTCAGTTTTTCCTCTAATCGTAGCCGTTCTTTTTCTTCATCAGAAATTCCGTCGAGAATCCAGACTACTTTTCCTGTAGTAATTTCTGTAAGTTTTTGGAGGTAATCTATTCCTTTGTTTTCAAGTGCGGCTTTTCTTACAAGGTGAATAAGTTCTACAATTTTTAAGGGATCTATTTCTTCATTTATTCCACGCGTTATATATGTTTTTCCGCTGAAATAAAAGTGATGATCTTGGACTAAGTTTGGTTTATATTTCCAGTTCATGTATTTGGTGATTAAAATATAGGATGCCTATTAACCACACTATCCAAGCATAAGCAAGTTCAATTGATATTCGGATTAATTTTCATTTAACACGAGGGAATGGTAAGGCACACAAAGTGTGCATACATAGTCTGTTTGATGCAATTTAATTCTTAGGTCGAAAGGGTATTCGACCATTTCAAATTCTTTTTCGCATTCAAAAAAGTCTATGAATGCAATTATTAAAACGTACCGTCCAACTCTTCGAATTAAATCGAATACATTTTTTATTCAAAGTCGTGGTTTACACAGTGGAAGACCGCTCAAGAAACCGATTCCAAATTGTTTTGCGATAACGCTTTCTAATCAGAAGGAATATGAACTGTATTTTGCTTTAGTGGAAGGGCTCTTTCAGAATAAAGCGTTTCACCATCATATAATAGGGTCTGTGATCCCAATGATACGGATTGATGACCTGAAACAGGTTGTGAGAACGGGGTTTGAAGTTATTGAAAAATCACAGGAAAAATTTCAGAAAATGGTGAAAATTGTTTCTACGATTGATAAGAGTATTGAGGTTCTTGAGCAACGTATCGCACTGATGAAGGAATTGAAATCAGCTCATTTACAAGAGCAATTTAAACGACGAATATAGTCCGTTTTTGAGCATTTTTTCATACACTTGTAGAAACAAACATTAGCCTATGTAAATTTTATTTCAAGACATATATAAGATAGCGTTGCTATTATTCTTTCCAGAAAAACCGCCAATTTTAAATGAACAGAAGAATATCATAGACTGCGCGCCAAAAAGGCGTGTTCTCTTGTTGGTATCAATCTGTTCGGGGCTTGGCGGTTCCTTTCTGGAATTGATTATTGGCTTGAGTTCACGCTGTTTTTCTTTGTAAAACCTGCTTGAGGACTCCAAGTATATTTATTAAATATTATGAATGAACAGACATTCAGAAAAAACCGCCAAAAACGTACACGAAAAGTATTTATCGTACTTCTTGCTATGTATGGAGTTCCGCTAACAAGTAGCGGACAAACTACTCAGAAAAAATCATCTGAGGTAAATTATTCAGTCAAATCCAATATTCTCAATCCTGATACGCTTCGTGGAGATCAGAAAAAAATATTTTGGCATTTTGTAGAATATTCTCATGAGGAAATCGAGGCTCTCGAACCACTTTTCATAAAAACCGAATTTGAGAAACTTGGTATTTATACAACGGATAATGATCGGTTTTTAGATGCTTACATTTTTTTCGACACTGATATGATTTATCACAAAAAATCATGTGAACAATGGGAAGCCTTTAAGGATTTAAAACCTTAAAATAGTCTGTTGAAGGATTTACTATCCTATGGTATAATTATTTGATGCCTGAACATTTCCGCGAATGCTCGACTATGCAAAAATCCGCTGACTCTCTGGAGTCAGCGGATTCCCTTAGAGGGAATCGTGATTTACCCTCCGTACAAGAATATTCTACCGAATTACAACAAGAAATTCAAATTATTGATGAGGAATTAGAACAGGAATTAAAAGATCTTCCGTCTCCGTATATAACGGAAAATAATCTTCAATCCTTTATTAAGAAAAACTATAATAGTGACCCAAATCTTGTAAAAATTTCCCAGAAATTTTTACAAGAACAAAATCTATTTGGAATAGAAGTTACAAAGGTCAAATTAAGGAACAAAATTGACTCTGAATTAAGCAAAAGTGAAAATATCTCAATGGCAGATCGTATAACGGTTTTTAAAGAAAGTCTTTCAAATCAAGGAAAATCATCTTCTGAAATTCTCGATTTGTTAATCTCCAAATTTGAGCATGAAAAGTCGGTTGAAACATGGGTTGAGAACTGGAAAAAATTCCTGCGATTACATGAGATCGCTCAAACTAAATCGCCAAGAGAACGAAAGGTTATTTCCAATATTATTGGTTCGGCTGATTTCACGTCTGAAACGGCGTTTGAAACTTCACTGGATGCGATTACGAATAGCTCTGAAATCTCGGAGCAAACGAAACTTGAAATTTCATTGGAATTTGATGGTTCCGCAGTTTCATCTATTGATGAGCTTGATTCTGGTTTGCGGTATATGAGGTCTCGTAAAACTGAAATTGAATCTGCTATTGATACTCGGAATGATTTGAAAGAATCGCTTAATTCTGATATTTTGGCACTCAAGGATGAGCTTGAAAAAATGTCGCTAAGTGATCCTAAACGGGATGATTTGGAAAAGGAAATTGCGGATAAAAAAGCGGTGCTTCTTCAAACTCAGTCTGATATTCGTCGGTTAGAAATGGAAAAACCTACGGATGTTTCGTATGTATTACGGGAAGGGTTTACTGTGAAAATGAATCCTGATGGAAGCAGGAATATTGCAGTTAATTCGGCATTTTCATTTCAGCTACCAACAAACAGGTTGCCCTTTATGGGAACGAAGAATTTACGGTGTATCAATTTGGCTTTTGCCTGTGCTCCCTTATTGAAGCATAGTATTTCTCAGGAAGTTTTTGTTCCGAATCTGGAAAATGGTTCTGTTCCTACAAAATCACAGCGTGATATGGGGCATTTGATTTTGGCTTCTCTTGGGTTTAATGATTTGAAAATTTTAACGGAAAAGGAGGTTGTTCAGCTTGGTTCTGATTTGGGGCGTTTAACTAAATCGGGGGGTGTCCGATCTGGGCAAGAGTGTTTGATTGATCTTGGTATTTATGATCCTATTTCTGGGAGTTTGGATAAGGAACGGTTTACAAAAGCGTTGCTGTTTATTCGGGAAAATCGGAATGTGAGGAATGAGGTCTTTTTTGGGAGATTGGAAAAGTACCTTAAAGAATCATTATAAAATTGGATTTTACTTTTGATTAGAAAGTTTACACTTCAAATGTTTTATTCTCCTCGTTTTAAATAATGAATTTTACGGAATCGCAGAAAACGCGCTGGATGCTATTTTGTTTCTCTATTGGGTTATTGGTAGGCGGGCTTATTTATCGTTCAGCTCCGTATTACTGTGAATTAGATTTTAACAAAAAAGGTATTCCTGTGAATTGTTCTCCAATTGAATTACCAAAATCAGAAAGGGCTTGATTTTTTCCTGTGAAAAATCATACTCATTTTGCCCCTTTACTATGATAGTCTTTTTAATACCTCGCTTCAGGTCATACATAAAGATGGACAGTGTTTCTGTCTCAATGTGTATGTATTCCTTTGGGGTATGTCATAGTGAGGGGCAACAGTTACACTGTCCTTTTTTAATATGAAGAAAAAAAATTGGCTTCAGCACAAAGAATTTCTTATTGATATTCTCGTTCGTCTTATTTGTAAACTTGATGGTATAGATCAGGGTTTTAAAATTTCTGATGTTCGGATTTACAAGGCATATGATGCACTCATGTCTGTGAATCATACGGTTTTAGATCGGTCTAAGCTTGAAGAGTAATTTTCTCAAGTATTGATCTTTAAACAAGAAGGGAGGCTTTTAATGGTTTTTCTAGGGAATAGGTTGTTTCCTGCAAAGGTCGCTTTCTTTTTGCTTATTTAATGGTGGTACTATTACCATAATATGTTTTTATTTAAACGGCTAAGATAGCACTTGCTATTTCGCTACAAGGTCAAGATAAAATTTCACAAAAATCTCCAGCCCTTTGGGTAGTATTTTTCTAAAATACCTTGTCTGTTTGCCTACGCGCGGTGCATGAATTGCCTATAAATAAATACATATAATTATGGCAACAGTACAAAGTAAAAATGGCGTAGCAAAGAAAGTGACTGCGCAGAAAGCAACGACTCCGAAAATTGAAAAGGAGCAGAATCCAATTGTTCAACGAGCGGATGATAATCTGAAGAAAATGGTTACGCTTCAGCAGCGAATGGATAAGTTAACGGAGCTTCAAAAAATGAGTGAGAATTATGCGAAAATCTCTGAAACGTTGACGAGTATCAAGAAGTTTAAAAATGCTTCGGGTGATTCGTTGCAGTTTACAATCAAGAATGTGAATGATGATGAAACGTTTACAACGTATAATAGCACGTTGATTGGGATGGTGAATGATATTTTAATTTCTCAGCTTCAAGAGAAGCAGTTTGAATTGAGTGATAAAATCCTGGCTTTTGAGCTTTAGAAAAAGTTCTCATTTTTAATGAAACGCTCTATCGAATGATAGGGCGTTTTTTTTATGTTTCTCTGGTGTTGTGAAGCTTTAGGGGCTTTGACTGGGGTAAGATTTCTCTTGTATTTGCTCGATATGGCTTCTAGGATGCCTTTTGATTTCGGTTCTACTGGAAATTCCACTTGGTTTTCTCGTTTTCGTTTTGTCGTTTCTGCTTTTCGTTTTGTTTTATGTCTCTGTTATTTTGTTGGTCTGTTCTGCGTTTCATGTTCGTTTTACATCTTGTTATTGGCTTGTTTTCATGGTATTTTCACGAGCTGTATATGGGATGTTTCTCTGGTATTACTCTGCGTTGGTCTGTTCTGCTTGTTCGTTATATGCCTCTTTTCTTCATTTGATGCCTCCTACACTACTTTTCATGTATTTGAGTGGTTTTCTTTTGGCTCTCATTTTAAGGTGTTTAGATGCTTTATTTGAGCGTCTGGAGGTGAAGTCTTTCCGAGTGTCAAGCGGGGCTTGCAACTCCGAGAAGGTTTTTTGAATTTTTTGAGTCTTTGGATTTTATTTAATGGAAGTAATCCCATTTTGCAAAGGCGATTACGGGGTTAATTATTTGGTTTTCTTTTTTGGTTTTTTTGAAGTTGTTTCCCCCTATTCCCTTGCGCTTTATCATAGGCTTCATTTGTTCCTTTTGTCCCTTTGTTCCCATTTTTTTGATTGGCGTGATTATCTTGGGGTTTTATTTTTTTCTTTGCCATTGGTTTAGGTTTTAGATAAAATTCTGAGAATTAAATCAAATTAATAATTCTTTCAATATCATTTTTATTGACTTCGTTTCTTCTTGCTATGTTTTCATTGGGTTCGATTGTCTTGTTTACAAAAGTTATATTTGAAGTTAACTCTCGCATAGCTGAATGCGTACCTTTTCGTTCTTTTGTAATGTTGTTTATTCGATCAAATGATCGGCAAGCGGTTATAAACACACTGCATTTAGCTATTCTTAGTTTTCTCATTCCTAGACTCACTTCACGATAGTTATCTCCAGCTGTTGAAACTCCAAGTAAAATATCTTTTTTAGAGTAGACTGCTATGAAATCCAATTTGTTCCCGTGTTTCTTGTTTGAGAGTTCTTTCCAACCTAAACTTTTTAGTTGATCCGGTAATAGATTTAAAGTAGTTGATTTACCTATTCCTCCTTTGCCTTTTAGTGCTACTATTTTTTCATTCATAATTTTGTTTTTTAGCTTAAAGAATAGTTTTTTGTATTTAGAAACAATTTTGAATTTGCTTTTTCTTTGCGGTAAGGGTCTATTTCATTTTTTGAAATAGTGTTTTGATTTTGTTTAATTGCACTTAGAGGAATTAAATAAATTTCTTTTGGATTCTTTGGTGTTCCTTCGATTCCAAGTGCAATAAATACTTTTTGCCGTTTCTTTTGAGCGTATTTTTTATAATTGTAAATCTGATATTCTTTTCCGAGTGTGATTTCGCCTTCTTTTGAAAATTGACTTCTGTATTTGCACTCTATTGAGAATGTAAATGGAGTTCCTTTGCGATCGTTATTGTTATACTTGTTGATTTCAAGGTCGGGATAACTATTGCTTTTAGCCCAACGCTTATTAAAAATTTTATCACTCCTCCAATGTTCGATTGCATAGTTTTCAGGTAATAGATTAACCACATAATTTTCAAATAAATCTCCTTTTTGTTTGGGTGTCAATTGGGTTATTTCTTTATTATAATTGGTCGTATGCTTGGATAACGCTTGTTCAATGGTTTGTTCTCCAAAGATTATGAAATCGAGTTCGTTAAATATATTATCGAGGAACTTGATGCGTATTTTAGGATATAGACGTGGTAATTTATCTCTAATTATAAAGGATATAATAATGAAGGTTATTGGAAGATAAATTAATAAGAATAACATGTACAAAGTTTTGTCTTGTAAAATTATGTCCTTTGTTTTTTAGAAACAACAGTACAAATACTGAAATATAGTGGATTTACATAATGCGTGTTATATGCCAAATAGATATGAAATTATCTTATAAACTCTAACTCTAGATATTGGGCAATTTATTTTCTATTCATTTGACAATCATTCATTTAAATTAAAGGTAATATAGGTTGTAATCCTGATCTTCGAAAATACAAATTCTAAACAATCACACATTAATTTAAAAATTAATTTTTTATATTGCGTTAAACCAAAACTTATCCCTATGAAATCAATACTATTTTTAATTTGTATTATTCTTATATCTTCTTGTATCCATCTGAATCCAAGAATAAAAGTCGATAAAACTTTTTATGGGTTAGACAATCAAGCATTTGTTGAACCTTCATTTACTTTAGACAATTTAGAAAGTAAATACACATTGATTATTCACGGAATAGGTTCTCAAGAAACCGATTATTCTTATGAAATGATGAGAAGCATTGCTAAATATTCTGGAGTAAAGACAGAGATTAAACGTACACCTATAGAAACCGAACATAAATGTGCACAAATTGAGAAAACAGAATATTTTAACAAAAGTGGAGACAAAAGACTCGTCTTCTATACAATTAGATGGAGTGATTTGACAGAACCTGCAAAAAAAAGATTGAACATTACGAACATCATTTAAAATCTCCTTTTCAAGGAGTATCTAAGTATATTAAAAAAAAGCTGATGTATCAAAAAGTTACAGATGCTTTTTTGGCTCAAGGCAAGGATTATTATGAGATTATTGATGCTGCAATTGGTAGGGCAATGTCTGATATAAGCAACGAAACTGATGGATTCTATGATATAGACGAATTAAACTTAATTTCAGGCAGTTTTGGATCACAATTATTCATTAAATATTTTGCTAATCGAGAAGGAATACAAAAGAAATATTATAATGACTACCATGATGAAGATACAGGTTATCCTTATGACTCTATAAATCATAACCTTCCTGAAATTCAGCCTGAATGGTGGCCAGAAATTGATTATTTTGATTATTGGAAAAAACCTTTTACTTTAAATTTTTATATGCTTACCAATCAAATGAACCTTATGGATGGTAGTATTGAAAATTGGGGAGGAGGTTCTACTAAAGATTCTATACTATTTCATGAGATAGATGAAATTAGAGTTGTAGCTTTCAGAAATACAAATGATTTTCTATGCTATTATGTTCCTGAGCATATAATTAAAAATTACTTTGGTGAGTATGTTGAAATAAGTGTTACTAATTCATATTATTGGAATCTAATTCTTAGAAACAATGCATTACAAGCCCATACAGCTGTCTTTAAATTAAATAAACTAGCCAAAGCAATCACTAAAGGATCAAATGGGACGTTTTGGGTAAAAGAACTACCAACAAAAGATTTATAAATAGTTATCAAATTACCTTATAAACCGCATATATTGCGATAATGATACTCCCTACTATGAGCTGAGATTTAATCAGGTTATTTTTTGATGATCTTTTTTTGCGTTTTGGGTTCACGTTTTGAAAGTACAAAATTAAATCAGTATCTTCATCTTGTTTTGACGAATGTATTTCTATCCATATTGATTAATTTAATAAGCTCCTTCTTGGATCATCTGCTTGTTTTAATGGTAAGGTTATGGAATAAAAAAAATTCAACTTTTAAAAATTGTTACTGTTTTTGACCTGAATAGCGCATTTACTTATCTCAAAAAATAGAAATAAGGTACAATTTCAAGGATAATTAGACAAAAGATTAGAAGTTATTACCTTAACTATTTAGTTGTTTACATACCTAATTTTGAATTATTTTATCATTTAATTATCTTCACTATTTCAACGCCTAAACGAATTTTATTCTACTTATGAAAGCAGATTCAATCGCTTCTCTTTTTGAAAACTTGTCTGAGCATGTTTGGAACAGAATAAGAGATTCTTGGGAATATGATATTAGACAAGGAGAAGAGACAATAACAGACCACTTACTTTTAGAAATTGTTAAACGTGAATTCAAATCAATTCTCATCTTTCCAACATCAAAGAAACTTGAAAAGAAAAAAGGAACAGATTGGGAATGGTGGATTGGTTCTAAAAGACATGGTTGGATAAGGTATGCTGTTCAAGCTAAAAAAATAAGTCATAAAGGAAATCGTTATGATAGTTTAAATCATTCTGTTAACAGTTCGAAAATTGGTCCTAAAATGAAACAATTTGATGTTCTTAAACGATTCTCGAAAGCCAATAATGCAATTCCACTTTATTCTTTTTACAATTATGTACCTAATGAAAAACTAAATAAGTATTGGAATTGTAGTCTCGCATTTGATCAAAAACAATTGGGTTGGACTTTCACTCCTTTAAGTGTTATTGAAAAAATTCTAAAAGGAAAGACAAGGGGGAATCGAAATTTTCAATACATCCATTGTCAAAAGCAGTCATTACCTATAAGATGTTTGGTAAAATGCCCCAATATTTTAAAAAAATATGACTTAGACCCCACAAAAATGGTTGCTGAAGCGCAAGCTCTTTATAATTCTAGAGTTATAAGAGAAAATGAAGGTTTCTATAGAAACCTTCCCGATAATCTAAATATTGATTCTTTAACGAATAATGATCTGAATGAGATTTCAGAATTTCCAGAAGATTTTTACAACCCTGAAATAGCTTTATATCCTAAAAAAATTGCTGTTATTGATATTAGTGATTTTTTAGAGTGATTATACTTTTGAATTTTGTGTACTCTCCATTGAAAGGAGTGTAGCGAGTGTTTTTTATATTGGGTGTTTATACCTGAGATAAAAATCATTCCTTAAAAATGCCAATTGCGCCATTATCAAGCGAGTGATCGTTTGCTTTACATTGGATTTTGATCAGTTCATACAATTCGTTATAACGAATCAATTGTCTTAGAATTAGTGCAATTTGCTGGGATCAACGTAAGTTGATCCTGTTACTCGCTATAACAGTCTTGTGATGGAATTTGCGACCTTGAGGAGCAAATATTGTGTGTTGAATTATACATTCTTTATTCCATTTCTAATTTTTCTAATAAAATTTTAAATTCCTCATCATTATCAAATGGATAATTATTATCTAATGCTTTCCTAATATACTTTTTTGCTTCTAAAACATTTGATTTTTCCCAGTAGATAAGAGCTAAATTTTTATACGCATATGAATTTTGGGAATCAATTTTAATCGCTTGTAAGACATTTTTTTTCGCTTCCTCTATTTTTTTTAATTTAAGTAATGCATAGCCCCTATTATTTAAAATTGGAGAATCCAACGAGTCAAGTTGAAATGCAAAATCTAAATCTTTTAATGCTTCTGTATATTCTTCCTTAGGGAACCAAACATAATACGCTCTATTTACATAAGCAGATTTAAAATTTGGAATTAATTCTATCACTTTATTAAAATCTTCAAGTGCATTATCAACTTTGTTTAGTTGACCATAATAACATCCTCTATCAAAATAGTAATCTGGAAGCTTATATTTTTCTAATGGTATGCTTAACATTTCAATAGCTTTATTAAAATCACCTAAAAAGCTATAACATTTAGATAGATTATAGTAATATGTTGATGCAGGTAAGATCGAGATTGCTTTTTTATAATTCTCAATTGAACTATCATAATCTCTTTGAATTAAACATAACTTCCCTTTTGACGCTAATGCCATATTATTATTAGGCTCTAGATTAAGTGCTTTATTCAAATCTATTTCAGCTTTTTTATATCTTTCAACTAAGATATTCGCGTATCCTCTATTTACATATGGTTGAGCATAATTTGAATCTAAATCAATTGCTTTTGATGAAATGATTATAGATTCTTCATATTTTTTAAGAGAAAGAAAAACATCTCCCAATGCTAATAATCCTTTGAAGGATTCTCCATTAACTTCCAAATTTTTTTTAAAATCATTACAAGCTCCTTCAAAATCTCTCATCTTATTTTTTAAACTACCTCTTTCATAATAACCTAATCTATTATTTGGCTCAATGTTTATTGATTTATCAAAATCTTCTAATGCCAAATCTAATTTATTTAACTTAACATATGCTTTAGCCCGATTGTGGTAACACATAAAGCAGTTTGCGTCAAAATCAATCGCTTTAGAATAAAATTCTATTCCTTTTTTGTAATTCTGTTTTTCAACACATTCATTTATAGCTTTTTCAAAAAAAATCATTGATTTTTTATTTTGCGAAATAACTTTTAGTGGAAATAAACAAATAACTAATATATATATGTATTTCATGCCTTTATTATTAAATTTGATTGGTCAACTTTCTTAAAAGTAAAAATCAATAAATGCTTGGAATTAAAGTAACTATCAACGAAATTATTAATAAAAAATTAAATACTTGTATTTTAGGTGGAGCAATTGGTGATGCTTTTGGGTCATCTTATGAAAATCAAAAAGTTGATTGTAATAATTTAACAATTGAAAATTCAAAATGGGAATTAACAGATGATACTCAATTAACTATTGCAACCTATGAATCTATAATTAATTCATTAGAGATCAACCCTAACTTTATATCCATTAATTTCGTTAGATGGTTCAATGAAAAAAAAATAAACCGAACAGGTGCAAGTACTTTAAAGGCTTTACAAGAATTACAATTTGGTGGGCATTGGTCACTAACAGGAAGGAGAGGTGAATTTGCAGCAGGTAATGGTGCTGCTATGCGAATAGCTCCGTTAGCATTTTTTGTTAATACAAATGATTTCTATCACAAACAAATTTTAAGAGATGTTTGCGATATTACACATAATAATGATGAAGCATACTCTAGCTGCCTTGCCATTATTCTTGCAATACAATACTTTTTAAAAACTAGAAAAATTGAGAAAAAAAAATATTTCAATTATATAATATCTAATTTAAGTGATTCAATAACAAAAGATAATCTAATTAAGCTATCATCAGAATTAACTTTAGATATTAAAGCTGTGGCGAAAAAATACGGTAACTCAGCTTATGCTCCTCAATCTATTCCATTCGCTATATTTTGTGCATCAAAATATAACAATGAAAATATGAGTTCAATTTTTAAAGAAATTATTTGTTCAGGCGGCGACACAGATACAAATTGTTCTTTAGCAGGTCAAATTATAGGATCTAGCATAAACCTCAATTCTTTTCCTAAAGAATTAATTGAAAAATTAAAAACGGTTCCGAATTTTCATTTGATTTCAAATTTAATTTATTTCTAATTATTCCATATATGATCTTCTTCGTTAACAAATTCCTCAGAAGAATATTTTTCTTTTAATGTAATTCCGCAAAAAGGACAGTAGTTCATTACTGCCTTTTTCGCGTCTTTAAACTGATCATATCCATCAGTCATTACAAAGCTATACTTATTACTGGTAGGATTTTTAATTACACGAATATTCATACCCTGAGTTTTTTCAGCTAAATGAAAAAATTTGAACTTATTACAACAGTATACACTCATAAATGGTAATTAAGGGACATATGGTTTAGCTATTGAATTTAATGCTTTTACTAGCTCTCTGCCCTCAAACATATATTCAGTATTAACAATTCCTGTAGTTCCGTGAATTCCTGTTTTTTTAGTTAACTCTCCTGCCATTTCTAGTTCAAATGTTGAATAATGAGTTATTTGGTATTCCATAACCTGACCTCCATTTTTCACATAAGTTGCTGCTACTGTCGCATCATCAGTTAAAAATATTGCTGAAGAAGTTGCTTCCGAACCTGTAGTTCCTCTATATAATGTTTTTGAAACATCAAATTCACTTTGAGGAGTAAATAATCTTATGAAATCATCTACACTCCTTTTAGCACTTTCTTTAACAGTATTAGATATTAGTTTTTTTCCAAGATATACTAAAGAACCTCTAGCTAAAGTTCCCGCAAGCCTGAACGTAGGAATCGTCATTAAAATTTCACCTGTTGCGTCTCCCATAGCTTGATTATGAGAGCCTTCCCATCTAGTTTTACCAGCAAGTGAAGTTAAAAACGGGCTTACTCCAGAATTAGGATCTAGTCCTCCATACCCCCAATAAGGAATAACAAGTTGAGCACCTGTATTATTAATCCCTTTGAACATTGGTATAAAGATTCCTATTTCAGTGTGATACCTAGTATCGTTAGTCTGTAAAGCAAAAGGAATATAGTTTTCAGAATGATACCCGCCACTTCCAACGATATTTCCATTAGGGTCAACAGCCCCACAATGATAATTACATTTATTACCGTATTCGTCTTCAATTAAATCTCCTTCTGCAAGTGTTGAAGCTTGGTCACTGTTATGGTCAATATTAATTGCTGGGCTCGCTGTTCTCTCACCAGTTTCAGGATTAGTTACTGTATAAGGCTCTAAACCTTCTAATTCAACAGCTGATATTACTTCATTACCACTAAATGAATAGGGTGTATAATAAGGATATTCTTTTTCTAAAGGATCAGTAGCAAAGAAACGTCCTATCCGCGGATCATGCATACGATATTTATAATTCGTTGAATTTCCTGCTCCTTTAATCTCTGGATCATCTTCCTGTCCTTGGAAACCATAACGATAATTCCCACCGTCAGATTCCGATCTTCCCGGTAAAACCATTCCGTAAGGATAATATTCTGATCGTGAAGTAACATCTGCGAGGTAATAATTCACTGTTCCTTCGCCTCCTAAAAATGTGTTTTCAACCGATTTTCTGCGATCTGACACGGTGGCCAAAACATTTCCTAAGTGGTTAGAGCTTTCATACAAAAAATTGCTTTTCAAAAAATTTTCTGACACCTCAATTTTTCCTTCTCACGCGCGCGCATTACATCTACAAATTTCATGTTTTAAAAATTCAAAGAACGTTTTCTTTTAGTTGTAAAAATAACTTTTTAAATATAATTTCTAATGCTTTTTAGGAGAAAAACACAGTCGTGTAAAGTTTTGTTTATTACGTCAAGGTGCATTTTTCACCGTAATTGGAAATATATATTTTGTATACCTAAGTAAACAGATATTGTTCGGGTTTTTATAGTTCTCAAAGTAGAATTCAAGATAAACCACCCCACTTTCCAATTCATCTTTAGATAATTTAATTCCATTAATTAACTCTTCATATTTTATTATAACTTCTGATCTTTTATTGATGAACTCAGTCCCAATTAGGGTTTGAAAAGGAGTTTTTCTAACTTTAGATTTATCTAAGTACATAACAACTTGATTTGAATCATTTTTGAAAAAATCAAAGCACTCTTTTAAGGATACTGTAAATTCGTGATCTTTTAATTCAACCCAAGATGAATCTATTATTCTCAGAGAATCAAAATCTAAATTCAAATCATTTTTTACCCTCAATTCTGTAGTTAAGTTAAAACCAGCGGTCCATTCATGAGAGCTAACTGGGGCAATATCCAAGTCATTTTCAATGATTTTAATTCCACTTTTTTCAAGCGCCCAGTAAGAGCAAATACTTGATTCAGGGATTAAATACATTGGAATTGATTTATTATATGATTCAATTACACCTTCGCAGTATGATGATGAATATAACTTGGAATAAAGTGTTGAATCAACACTATATAAATCAAAAATCTTCTCACAATCATCTAATTGACTAAAGCAACTAATTAAGGAGAAAAATGTGAATGGGAATAAAATGATTTTGAGCATAAAGACATGCTAACAAAAAACATGCCTAAGCTCAATTAATATTTATTAGATTTCTATATAAAGAAAACAAAAAGCTGCTTAAAAGCAGCCTAATGTATAAAAAAGGGACTAATTTCCTTCAAGTAATTTAGTCAATCCACTACATTCACTAAACAAATCAACTTCATGTAAAATGTGTGTTAAATAATGAATTGTCATTGGCAAACTACTTTGCTGATTAATCTCGTGTGATTCTGCTGTGTGTGCAATTGCATTAACAATTGCCGATCGAAACAAACTTAAATCTTCATAGTTTGCAATGGGTATTTTAATGTAATAATCAGCATCATTGTCTTTATAAAGCGTTTGACAATAATCTTTGATAAATTCTAAGGTATCTATATGTTTTGAACTCATTTTTGGTGTTTTTATTGATTGATTCACCACCAAAAAGGTGGTACACGATATTGTATTGTTTTCACTTGAGGCTCTGCAAAGCCGACGTACAAAAACGCAACAATTCGTGCACCATATATTATTGAGTAACAACAAATATAGAATACTTAAATTGCTTTCGTTATCCTTTGTACGTTTAAAATTTTGCAGATTTCAAGTGAAGAATAAGCTAAAAGCTTGTTTTAAAATATGTCTATTTAGTTCGTTTACGAACTATCAAAATGTATCATAAGCATTGGTTTAATGATAAAAAAAATGAAGTTGTTTTTTTCTTTGGGGTATCTCTTTTGTTGATTTTGGGTGGACGGTGGACTTTTCCTCTACAAGTATTGTAAATGCTCAAAAGTAATCGTCCATTCAGGTACTTTTTTTATCCTTTTGATTTTGGACGATTATTTGCCTTTATTTTGGCTAAAGCGGTGTCAAGTTCACTGTTCAACTGGTTTTGAAGCTTTTTATAGTCTTCATAACTGACAACCTGATAAAACTTTGTTTTTGTACCTTCTTTGTTTCTTACAGTGAGGTAATTATTATCTAAAAGGGTATAGTGATAACGTTTTACTGTGGTTAGTGATACACCTAAGTTATGACTTATATCGGAGTTTGTAAATTCTTTCTGTTTGTTTTCTTGTAAATACGTTTTTAGTTTTTCAAAGTAAGAACGAACAGCAGGGCTTAAACGGTCTGATTTCTTTAAAAGAACATCTTTCATTAAACGGTTGGCGTTTTCTATGTCTTCTATTGTAGTAGCGATATATTCTTCTCCTGTTTCTTTATTTACTTTTTGCTGTCTTTGAAACTGATTCAAGAAAGTAACAGCTTCAATAAAGTGCAGATAATGTGCATTTGTTCTACGTGGTTTAAAAACTGATTTTGGTAGCACAAGTTCTGTTGCATAAGGGTTGATTACTTTAACGGGGTCTAATAATCGTTGTGCATTTTTTAGAAGTTTTGCAGCTTCTTGTCTACTTTGAAGGTTGATTTTTCCTTCTGATATTTGGCGTTGATATTCCAGGATTAGATCGTCTTGTTTATCTGAACTATCAATATAAATTAGAAAACTACGATTAGAATTATCTTCATAGATTTCATCTTTTGTAGTGCAACCACCAACACAAATAGGGCCGTAAACAGTTTTAGTTCTTGTGCGCATCCCTGCATTTGTTTTTTCTACAAAGGTTTTTGTGATGTACTTTTTAGATTGAAGTTCCCGAATAGGATAAAGCACTTTATCAGCTCCATCTAAATCTTCGATTAAAATAAGTTTATGAGCTAATTCATGAGGTTCAAAGTAATAAAAACTACTTGGCGATAAATCAGTCACGCTAAGCGTGTCTTCTTGTGGTAGTAGCGCAGCTACACTCTCTTGAAGGTGGGATTTCCCACTTCCACTTGCGCCCATTGAAATAATGTGCAAAGGATTTGACATTAAACGGCTTGTAAAAATGATATACATTAACAACCGATTATCGGTTTCTCCTATTACTCCTGCTTGACCAATTAATTTATTAATTGTAGAAAGCAAATCTTTAGATTGCAGCAATTTCATTGCCTCTTTCTTTTCATCTTCCGAAAGCTGTACTTTCAAATCTTTCTTCTCGGTTTTAGACTTAATTTCATTGATTCGATATTCTTCTAAAAGATTAGTAAGTTGTCCGATAATCGGACTTAGATAACTAGAA
>CAYPZN010000036.1:290-41870 GCA_964415335.1 uncultured Crocinitomix sp. | reverse complement strand
TTCAAGAAGAAAACTCGAATCAAATTGTACTATTTTAGAATCGAACTCAGGTTTATAGAAATTATCGGCAGTTTTGAAAATATAATTATCACCTTCAGCGACGAGCAATGCCTCTTCTTTTCCTTCCTTCGGATCAAGCAAAATAAATTGCCCACTAGTAAATGTGATGCCAAATTTGCCATCAGAATTTACAGAGATATTTGTTATTTCCTTTGGTTCGACATAGATACTTTTTTTAACGTTGCCACTGAACATATTCTCAAAGTAGATATGCGAATCTTTTATGGTTATTGCATAATTACTTGGTTTATCTAGTGGAACTGAGAAACCATCAACTTTTAACAAATTAGGAGAAGGATTACCGAATGTAGATGTGTTGTATTTCCGAATTCCATCCATGGATTTTACGACCATAACTTTTCCGTCTTCACTAAAATTAACAAAAGGACTCTTGACATAACCAATATTCAGTGGGAGTTCATTTTCAAATACTTTTTGCCAAGTAGATACATCATAGACAAACGTTTTACTTGTATTAAAGCAGACCGCTAAAAATTTGCCATCAGGAGAAAAAGAAACTGAATTTGCTTCGTAGATTAATTTTAGATTTTCATTTTTAGTAGAAGAAGTATTTAGTTTCGTAATAAACTTTTGCTCTTGAATATCTACGACAGAGATAGCAGAATCTCCTGAACCTAAAACGACTAAGAATTTTTCGTCTGGAGAAGTAATGATTTGATTAATTGCTGGCTGATATGAAAATAAAGGAGCTTTATAAACAGGGCCACGGTCTCCAATTGTATAAAGCCTAATTTCATCACCATCCAACTTTGTAATAAGAAAAGAACCTTGTGCTGAGAATTTAACCAATGGTTTTTCAGCGAAAAAACGTTTTAAAACGGCAGATCCTGTTGATTTTCCATTGTCCTTAAGCACATCTTTTATATCTCCAATATTCCCGTTTTTTAAACGAGCCAGAGCTCCCAGTACTTTTTTCCCATTGCGGATTGTCGCACGGTCCTTAACATAGTTTGTTGGAACTTCTCTTTTTCTTTTATGTAATTTTATTGCTCCCATTTTCTCGGCTAAATTAAAATTCCAGAAAGTGAGAATATCTTCATTTCCTAATGTGATTAAGTGATTTTTCTTAGGATGGAAATCAAATGTTAGAATTGGATTAACATGACCAGATAAGGTCTTAAATAGGCTTCCTCTTTTTAAATCCCAAATACGAATAACATTACGAGAATCTTCTTCATTTGAAGTTGTTACTTTTTGGAAACCTGCAGAACTTAAGGTTGTTCCTGTTGGGCTTATTTTAACTGGTTTAACAACTAAAGAACGTAAATTATGATCTGATTCACTTTTAAATTCTTGAAGTTTATTTCCTTTAAAGTCCCACGTTTTGATTGTTTTATTTTGTGTTACAATAGAAAATATATCTTTTTCAACATTCGAATCAAATGAAACAACTGGAAGGGTAGACAAACTAATATGGTGGTCTTTTTCAAGATCATTGCTTTTCCAAAATATTGCTTTTCCTCCTGAAGAAACAGAAAGTATATTTTCCCCTTCGTTATAAAAAGCGAGCCCTTTAATTTCATTTAAGTGTGCTTTTTTTTCGGCAGTTATTTTTTGGAGTTCAGTGTTGTATAAGACTAGATTACCAAGTCCAGAACCAATAGCCAATTGAGCACCATATGAAGAAATTGTTTTTATTGGATGATCAGTAGTATAAATTGGTTTGTTTACTTCCAAATAACCATTTTTCCATTGATGCACAGTTCCAAACTCAGTTCCAACATGCAAAAAGTCATCTTTAAAATTCATTGTTGTGATCGGCGCATTTAGACGCACAGAATCAATTGCTCTCCATTCAATAATATCCCAAACAATGATTAATCCCTTATCAGAAGCGCTATAAAGTTGTTTCTTTTTTGGATGAAATAAAAAGTCTGTTGGAGGTTTACTATGCCCTTGAAGTTTACCAATAATTTTGCCTGTTGAAACTTCCCATACTTTTATTGAATTTTCTGCGCGAGTGCTAGAAGCGATTAATGTTCCATCCGGGCTGTACGCAAGATGGTGTATTGTGCCATGAATTTTTTCTTGTGTGACAATTTTAATTTCTTGACCAATAGAAACATTATTTAAAAGGATAAAAAAAAGAAGGTAGGTTAATTTATTAAAAAGCATATTTTTTGCTAAAAAATTGATTATAAATTTAATAACTATCTCAAAACTATTAAATAGAACCGTTTTGAAGAAGGAAAATACGATAAAATCTCATTTTTTTAGCACACCAAATAAAATATAACGCCATTTTTTTGGAGTTATTGGAGTTATTATTCTATCGATTGAAGATAAAAATTTACGCTGATTTTCTGATCTCCCGAAGAGAGATATCACGCCAAAAGATTTAAAATAAACTGCCTTATATGGGTTGTTCCAATCCTTCATTTCTTTCATTTTAACATACCTCCAGCGCTCTCCCCATTTTACAAATTTCTTTCGTAGAAACTGATGAAGTTTACTTCCTTCTAAATTTTCAGCAAAAATAAAAACACCGTCTTTTTTCAAAACTCGATATATTTCTTGCATTGCTTTTTCTTGATCTTCAGCATTTCCAAGTGCACCTAAAACAGATTTGAAGACAACCACATCAATAGATTCATTTGGAATGTCAATTGATTTCATATCAATTGATTGATAAGATATTCTTTCTGAAACATTATAGTCTTGATGCATTTTTTTTGTGGTGTCAGGAAGAGCATGATAATCTGAGCAAATTACCTCATGTCCTTTTAAAGCAAAATATAAACTTAGACCACCTTCTCTTTCGCCTAAGGCAAGTACCTTATGCTCTTTTTTTAATGATGTTTTATCCGACCAAAAATCAAGACATTTTGCCCAATTGTTGATGTCCCACTGAATAATGTCTTTTAATTCTTTTTGTGTTAAGGAGTCTTTCATGAATTTTGCTCTATTCAAAGTATATTGTATCTAAAAATACTAATTTATCATTTTGGACAGTGAGGTTGATCATGTATTTGACAACATGATTTTCGTGATAATAATATTGTGCATTATCATTTTTTCTATAATCCATGATATCAAGCATTGTGGCAGGATCATCTGTTTTATCCACCGAATGTTTGGCATAAAAAATATATTGAGGAGTAAGTTCTTCATTGATGAATACCGCACTATTTGGGTCTGCATTTTTTGAAACTTGGAGAGATGAATAAACAAGGTTCAAGTCTTTTTGCTGAATGGGATTGTAATGTAAGTAACGTTCAACTCCTTCTTTCGCTTTAAAGGAAAATAAAACGGTTACTATAGTTAAGCTACCATAAAAAACGAATCGATTTGTTTTGAGCGTACTGATTTCAATTTGTTGTATGAGAATTGCAATTAAAAGAATCAATAAAAATGCGGTCTTAATTGCTGAAAAGGGGTGAACAACATTAAAGTTAAAAAACAAAATGTAATGTATTATAATTGGCAGTAAGGTCAACACTAAAGTTAGTAATTGCCAATTAGGAATACCTAATGCTTGTCGACTTTTTCTCCAAACAAGAATAAGAACAAAGAGGATTACAATGATGAGAAGAGCATTTTGAATTGTCTTATAATTCTGCCCAAAATTAAACTCCATAAAATCGTATGCTTCTGCATTATGAATATTATAAGTTTGAGCCGATCCTAATTCATCATTATAACCACTTCGTTCAGCATATTTTTTTTCAGATACTTGTTTCAAAGACTCCCACCCGTCAATCGTAGCATATTGAAATAAAGTTATTCCAAGCGCTAAGGATGCGGAAAACCCAATAACAAAAAAAGCATGAATTAGTGCCTTGTTTTTCCTAATTAAACCAATAATTAAAAAACAAGTTCCGCTAAAAAATGCAGAAAAAAGTCCAAGCCATTCTGTGTAAGAAGCGCAAAAAAAAGTAAGGCCAATCAAAGATAATAGAACCCATTTTTTTTTGTAATTGCCTTTAAAATATCGAATGGTTAATAACAACCCTAAAATAAAGAAAAGTTGTACTAATGTATCTGCAAAATAGATGTTTCCAAGAAACCATAGGTTTCCCTCGGCAAAAATATAAAACCCTGCTGCAATGATTCCGGCAAAATTATAATAGCTCGTTTCGTTTTTTGAAATAAGCGCACCAATTAAAAAATAGATTAATAATGAGGAAGCAAGATGAATTAGTAAAGCAATAATCCGAATGCTGAGTGGATTCGGGCCACCAAATACTTGACTTGAATAATAGAAAAAAAGAAATGAAAATGGGGGGTATGAAACATAGTATGTTTCTCCATTTGAATTCGTTATTCCTCCAAGAGAACGGCGGTATTCATTACCAGTACCAGGTTTGGTGTAAACGGGACTAAATCCATAATTTGAAGGCCCTCCGTTTTCGTTCCAGATTTCTGCAGTAATCAATGTGTGTGCAGTAATCCATTCATGATTTCGAATAATTGGCGCACTTAAATTTTCCTTACGTACTAGCATAGAGATGAAAAAAAAGAGTAAAATAAACCCTACACCAATTAGACTATGCTTGTTGCGATTTAAAAACTTCATTCTTCTATGCTTAACCCAGATGCAGTTATCGTTGAAGTTTCTTGATAAGTTTCATAATCCGTGTTAATTTCCCACAAATTGTGCTTTTCCCCATTTATAATGTTGTCTGCAGCTAATAACCCCATTAAAATACTATGATCTTGATTGTTGTATTTGAATGAACCATAGCGTCCAATAACAGAAAGATTTTTAATCGAACTTAAGTGTTTTTCAACCTTTTCCAGAGGTTTTTTATAACCTTTTCTATAAACTGGATAACACTTGGGGATTTTAATTACATGCCCATCCGAAATTTCCAATTCACCTATAAGTCCAGTTTGACGCAATTCTTTTTTTCCAAGCTCAATCAATTTAGATGAATCTGCATTCCAAATTTCATCCGTGTCATAACTCCAATATTCCAATGTAACCACGGTAGCATGTTCATTATTGTTGATTTCAGGAACCCAGTTACTGAAGTTAGTAATTCTGCCCATCTGCAAATCATTTGCATGAACATACAACCAGTTGTCAGGAAATACATCAACTCCTTCAATTTTGAGATAAACAAGAATGGTATTTCTAAACTTTAAATTTTCTACAGCATGTAAAACATCCTGAGGTGTATCTGGAAGGTTTTTTACTAAATGCGTTATAGGCATTGAAGAAATTACATGGCCAAATATTTCTTTTTGTCCGTTTGATAGTTCCACAGTGACATCATTTTGCTTAGAAGGGATTACCTTTTGTACTGGGGTTGAACAATGTACTTTTCCTCCATTGTCTTCAATGAATGACTTCATCCTTTCATAAACCATTCCAGTACCACCTGTTGGGTAAGCAAATTGGTCAACCAGTGTTTTGTGTTTATTTTTCTTTGATGAAAATAAAGCATTTTTTACTGCTTCAAAAAGAGAAAGCTTTTTTATCCGTTGCGCAGCAAAATCTTCGTCAAGTTCAGTACATGGAATCCCCCAGAGCTTTTCACTATAAGTTTTGAAAAAAATAGAATATAATCGATTTCCAAATCGTGCCGTAACCCAAGATTCAAATGATCCATCTGGTTTTGTTGGTTTCAATTTTTCTTTAAAGTAACTAAAAACGCATAAAGTTGCCTGACCAATGCCTAATTTAAGTAAAGCGTCAAAAGGTTTCAACGGATAGTAGTAAAATTTTTTCTTATAGTATATTCGGGTTAAGCGATCCACCATTCGGTAGTCTTTTTGGACGACTTCAAGCCATAGTTTATTGACTTTTGTATCGTTACTAAAAAAGCGGTGTGGGCCTAAATCTATTTTTTGATTCCAAAGATCAATTGTTTTAGAAAGTCCTCCGACATGTTCAGATGCTTCATAAAGTGAAATCGTATATCCTGCTTTTGTTAATTCGTAAGCGGCTGTTATTCCTGCAGGTCCAGCACCAATAACAGCGATCTTTTTGTCTTTCACAAATTAGATTTTCATTTCTGGAACTTCTGAAGGAACGACCAATTCACCAGCGGTAGCAGCAATTATTTCATCTACTGTAACACCAGGAGCTCGTTCGATTAAATGGAATTTTTCACCTTTTATTTCTAATACAGCAAGATTGGTTACAATCCGTGTCACACAACCCACTCCTGTTAATGGGAGAGAACATTTTTCTAAAAGTTTTGATTCTCCTTTTTTATTGGTGTGCATCATTGCAACAATAATATTTTCAGCAGAAGCAACAAGATCCATTGCTCCTCCCATTCCTTTTACCATTCGACCAGGAATTTTCCAATTGGCTATATCCCCGTTTTGAGCTACTTCCATTGCTCCTAAAACAGTTAATTGGACATGTCTTCCTCTGATCATGGCAAATGAAGTTGCTGAGTCAAAAATGACACCACCATCCATTACGGTAACAGTTTGTTTACCTGCATTAATCAAATCGGCATCTTCTTCTCCTTCAAAAGGGAATGGTCCCATGCCAAGTAAACCGTTTTCAGACTGAAATTCCACTTCGATTCCAGACGGGATATAATTTGCAACTAATGTTGGAATACCAATTCCTAAATTAACATACCAACCATTTTGCAATTCTTGTGCAATTCGTTTTGCAATTCCTATTTTATCTAGTGCCATTTTCTTCTCTTAATTTGTTGGGAATTAATTTCGGTTTCTTGTTGTTCTTTGTTCAATTCGTTTTTCAAAACGTTCACCTTTAAATACGCGTTGAACAAAAATCCCTGGTGTGTGAATGAAATTTGGATCTAATTCTCCAGCAGGGACAATTTCTTCTACTTCGGCAATAGTTATTTTTCCAGCCATAGCCATCATAGGGTTAAAATTTCGCGCAGTTGCCTTGTAAATTAAATTCCCTGCAGTATCCGCTTTCCATGCTTTAACAATTGCAAAATCCGCTTCCAATGCAGATTCTAAAATATGAGGTTTGCCATTAAAAACCTTCACTTCTTTCCCTTCAGCAACTTCAGTTCCATAACCTGCAGGCGTATAAAAAGCAGGAATTCCTGCTCCACCTGCTCTGCAACGTTCTGCTAATGAACCTTGGGGAATTAAGTCAACTTCTAGTTCACCGCTTAACATCTGTCTTTCAAACTCATCATTCTCGCCCACGTACGAAGAAATCATTTTTTTAATTTGCTTTTCTTGAAGAAGTAATCCAAGCCCAAAATCGTCAACACCCGCATTGTTTGAAATACACGTAAGGTTTTTTACTTGCATTTTTACAAGTTCACCAATACTGTTTTCAGGAATTCCGCATAATCCAAAACCACCAAGCATAATTGTCATATTATCCTTTACTCCTGCAAGTGCTTCAGAAACATTTTCTACTACTTTATTCATTATATTCTATTAAAGTGATGGATCAAAACTTTCCCTTGAACAATTAAAAATACTATTGTCATAATTAGGAGGTGCTTCAAAATCCTTTTTCGAAATCTCAAGAGATCCGTCTTTATACACGCGTTGCATATAATATCCATAGATTGGAAGGGCCATTCGCGCTCCTTGTCCCCATGGATAGCTTCTAAAGTGAATGTCTTTATCATCAGCACCAACCCAAACACCTGTAACAAGGTCTGGCGTTAGTCCCATAAACCAACCATCAGAAGCGCCATTTGTTGTTCCGGTTTTTCCTGCTGTAGGGTATTTTATTCCTCCCCATGGACGAGAACTTCTCAATGAGCTACTTGTTGCATAAACTTTTCCTCCTTGGTGTACATTACCAGCTCCGTTAACGGCACCTTTCATCATGTTTACCATGGTATACGCTAATTCCTCACTCATTGCTTCTCTAATATCATACTCTAAGTCAATAACGACATTTCCATTTCGGTCTTCGACACGCATTACATAGATTGGTCTGATATATACACCTTTGTTGGCAAACGTACTTTGTGCTCCCACCATATTATAAAGTGAAATATCCATAGGTCCAAGACACATTGCCGGGACAATATCTTCTCCCCTTAATGTAATTCCTACATTTCGAAGAACTTTGTCCATTCTAGCAGGTCCGGCCAAAGCACCCATATCTTTCATTATTGCAACTGTAATATTGTTCAATGATCCAGCCAATGCTGATTTCGTTGGAATCAAATCCCCAGTGTTTTTTGTTCCAGTATTTGGACACCATGAAGTTGTCCTTGTAGGACTTGTAGGGACATCAATACAATATTCCATGTCAGAATATGCTTTGCATGGATCTATAACTCCAATATCAATTGCTGTTGCATAAACAAAAGGTTTGATCGTTGAACCAACCTGACGCTTGGATTGCTTTACGTGGTCATAAGAAAAATGATTAAAATTAGGTCCGCCAACCCAAGCTTTTACAAAACCTGTTTTAGGATCCATTGACATCACTCCTGCCTGAAGAATACCTTTATAGTATTTGATGGAATCCATAGGAGTCATAGTTGTATCGAAATCTCCTTGATAAGAGAAAATTTTCATTTTAACTGGAGTGTTGAAAGCAATTTCTATTTCTTCATCTGAAGCATTTCTTGCTTTCATTCGTTGATATCGATCAGAGTTTTTCTTTGCACGATTCATAATCGCAGCAATTTGTTCCTCATCAACCTCATTTCCAAATGGAGGCCTTTTATTCCGAAGATTGTTTTTGTCGAATTGTTCTTGAAGCGTAGTTTCCATATGCTCTTGAACAGCTTCCTCTGCATAGGTCTGCATTCTTGAGTCAATAGTAGTATATACACGCAGTCCGTCTAAGTAAATATTGTAAGGCGAACCATCTACTTTTTGGTATTTATAGGTTCCATCTTCATTTGTTTCGTTAAATTTCTTGGTTAATTCTTTTCTTAAGATCTCTCTGAAATGTGGCGCAAGTCCTTCTTTATGATCAACAATTTGATAGTCAACAATAATTGGTAAATCAAATAAAGAGTCTCGTTGTGCTTTGGATATTTTTACGTCAAGCGCAGCATTTTCACTTTGACTATTTTTATACCATTGATCTATAACCGTATTTCTTCTGTTATATGCTCTCGTACTATCTTTTTCGTACTGTGCCTGTCCCTTTTCATTGTCCTCGTAAGTTTTATATTGAAATTTAAGCGGATTATAGAGCCCGGGATTTTTACACATTCCAACAAGCATTGCTGCTTCTTCCATTTTTAACTGATCCGGTGTAGTATTAAAATAAACTTGAGAAGCAGAAGAAATCCCAACTGCATTATAGAGAAAGTCAAAATTATTAAGGTACATGGTTATGATTTCCTCTTTTGTATACTGTTTCTCTAACCGAACTGCCAAAATGTTCTCCCCAAATTTTTGCTCAAGACGACCAAACTTATCTTTAGAAACACCGCCATTAACTGTGTCATTTGCCGTGTATAATAGTTTAGCCAATTGCTGAGAGATTGTACTGGCACCTCCACCGTCTTTTCCCATTGCTGCAAAGGTAATTGCTCGGGCTAATCCTTCACCATCCACTCCAGAATGTTTATAGAAACGTTGATCTTCTGTTGCAATAAGTGCAGAAATGACGAAGGGTGAAATGTTTTTGTAATCAATACTTTTTCGATTAACGCTCCAGAACCTTCCCATTTCTTCTCCGTCGGAAGTATAAATAATAGAAGCTTGTTTATCTGGTGGATTAGCCAGTTCTTCATGAGATGGAATCCCAGGACGCGCTTTTACTAACATGATCAAAATTGCAAGCAAAGGCAAAAAAGCACCTATCCAAACAATTAAAAGAATTATCCTGCGCGTTCGTTTGGGTAATTTTGCTGTATTGGTTTTTTCCTCTTTCATTTTAAGTAGACAAAGCTATAAAATTAAGAAATTTAAGATCAAAAACTTTAATGATAGTATGAAATCAAGGATTTTATTAATTATTCATCCACTAAAACAGGATTTAAGTGTTTGTTTAGTTATTATCTGAGATTCTGATTCTATATGAAAAGTGCCGGTAATTTATAATTTTGTATGAAATTAAAAAGATAGATGCTAAAATTATCTCCTTTCTTTATTGTTGTGTTAATCGCTTTTTTAGTGGCATGTAAAAGGGCTGAATTACCTGGAGGGGAGAATCCATTTACTGAAACGACGTACTTCTGTGGAGCAGAAAAACAAGGTAGAGATGATTATGGAAATCTAACTTTTAAAACGGATAACGTTGATTTTCTAGTAGCGGAAAACCAGTCTTCTGATTATGCTTTTGAGGGAGAGCATGCTGTAAAATTAGATCAATCTAATCCATATGGAATGTCTTTGTTATTGACTGATATTAAACAAGGAGAGTATTTTAGAGCGTCTGTCTGGCAAAAAGAAGATGAAGATTTAGGAGCACTTATTTGTGCGGTTTCAGGAAAAGCAAACTTTTCGTTAAGTTCCGTTCAAAACGGTATTTTTAAACGTGAGAATGGTTGGATGAAACATATTGTTCAATTTAAAGCAATAACTGCCCTAGATTCGGTTAAGTTTTTTGTTTTTTTAGGTTCAGATGCAGATAGCGTTTATTTTGACAATTTGACAATTGAACGCTTTTCAAACCGGCCGAATTTAGAAGGTTCCAATCGAATTGTAACGACTATTTCTCTCCCTGATTCTAGTAGTAATGAGATCAACGGTTACATTGAAAATGCGATTACAAAAGAGGTGATCTCCAAGAAAAATAAATCGTATGTATCTGGACATTTACTTCAAGGAAAACAAACTATTCCCGTTGAATTACGATTAAAAGGAGATTGGACAGATCATCTTATCTCTGGCAATCCGTCTTATCGAATCAAAACAAATAGTGGCTTTGCATTTAAAGGACTTAGAAGTTTCTCAATTCAACATCCAAATACACGTAATTATATGCATGAATGGTTTATTCATAAGTTGTGTGATCAAGAAGATTTGCTTTCTACAACATATAGTTTTATAAATATTCATCAAGATGGGATTAACCAAGGTGTATATGCTTTAGAAGAACATTTTGATAAACAATTACTTGAACATAGGAAAAGACGAGAAGGTCCAATTCTAAAAATTGATGAATCTGGTTTTTGGGCTTTGGCCATTTTTAGAAATGAACGAGATATTGAGAAATTTAATTATCCGTTTTATGAAGCTGCACCAATCAGCTGTTTTAAAGAAAAGAGAACAAGAAAATCGAAAACATTAAGTGCACAATTTCAAAATGGAGCAATCTTGTTAGAGTTATTTAAAAATAATGCAGAGCATCCAGAGTTAATTTTTGATATTGAGCAAATAGCAACTTATTATGCGTTAATGGATATAGGAAATATTAATCATTCCTTAGCTTGGCACAATAGACGCTTTTACTATAACCCTGTAACTGCTAAATTGGAGCATGTTGGTTTTGATATGATTCCAATGATCAAACCATATAATCCACTTTCAGCTTTAGTAGAATTTGAAAAATCGATTGAAAATAGTGCTGTTGAAGAACGGCTAAACCACAATTTATATCTTAACACTAACTTTAGAAAAATTTATACTGAAAAACTTCGCTTGTTTTCTTCAGAAGCATACTTGGATAATTTATTTCAAAAACTAGATAGTAAGATTGTGAATTATGAAAAAATGCTTCAAGAAGAATTGTCTGACTACTATTTTGATCGAAGTCTATATTATGAAAAGGCCCGATTAATAAGAAATGAATTAACCGAATTGGATGAGAAATGGGATGTATATTTACATGAAAATGATGGCAATGAAAAATCCAAATCAGGTATAAATTATACGCCAAATGAATTTCCTGTATACGTTAAAGAAATTTCTGTTAATGGTTACGTGTCAAAAATAGATTCGGCAAGGTACCTGCTTGAATTTGAAAATTATCATGTTTATGATACACAACTTATTGGTTATTCTAATAGCGAGAATAAAGATGTATTAATACCCTTTGATCAACCAGTTTTTTTAAACGCGTTTACTGGAGAGAACGAAGTAAATACAACAGAAGTTTTTTTGGATGAAAAGCCTAGCAGATTTTTCTTTGAAACGAAATTTGGAGACGAATCAATTTTAGAGAGAAAGAAATTTATCAAATGGAAAAGGCCTAACGGTATTCACCCTAGAATAAGTTTAGCGCAAAATTTTAAAGAAAATCATCAATTATATCAGCTTAAAGGAAATACTTTAACAATTAAACAAGGAGATTATATCCTTGATGAATTAATATATGTCCCAGAAAGAATCGAAGTGAAAATTGAAGCAGGAGTTTCAATTGATTTTATTAAACAAGGAGGGTTAATTGTTAATGACAATATTGTAATGAAAGGGCGCTCTGAGAAAGAAATTGAATTGTTTTCTTCAGATTCTTCTGCTCAAGGAATTACAATTTTGAAGGCTGATACAGTTATTATTGAGCACACAAGTATCAGCGGTTTTAATACGTTAGATTATAATGGATGGACATTAACTGGAGCTCTTACCATTTATGAATCAGAAGTTATAATTAATCATTTGAGAATAAAAGACAATGAATGTGAAGATGCACTAAATATTATACGTTCCAATTTTGAAATCAATGATTTATATATAGCAAATACTGCTAGTGATGGTTTTGATGCTGATTTTTGCACTGGAATTTTTAAAAATGCACACTTTTCTAATACAGGAAATGATTGTATAGACTTTTCTGGAAGTAATGTTTTTGCACAGTCAATCGAGATAGAAAACTCCGGAGATAAAGGAATTTCGGGGGGAGAGCAATCAACTTTAAGATTAGAAGATGTTAAAATTAACGGTGCTTTAATGGGGATTGCTTCAAAAGATTCTTCAACTATAATAGTTAAAAACATGTCTATAAAAAATACGGCTATTGGTGTTGCTGCATTTCAAAAGAAGTCGGAGTATGGCGGCTCTAGAATAGAGCTGGAAAATGTTACTGAACAGTATGTCAAAACAAAAGGGATAGTTGAAAAAGGTTCAGTTGTTGTCTGCAAGGGAAAGGAATTTATTGGTCGTATTAAATTTGATATTGAAAAGATGTACGAGCGATTTGATAAATAAAAAAACCGTTTCAGAAAAATCCGAAACGGTTCTTAAATCTCTTTTATAAAATTATTTTTTCTTGCCGTTTTTTATAAATTGCTCAATCGCCATAGTCATACTTGGAGCTTGTGGCATTGGGGCATGAATGTCAAGTCTTAAATTATTCTTTTTTACCGCATTTGCCGTGGTTGGTCCAAATGCAGCAATTTTAGTCTCATTCTGTTTAAAATCAGGAAAATTCTTTAGTAAAGATTCTATCCCAGAAGGACTGAAGAAAACTAAAACGTCATACATCACATCTTCTAAATCAGATAAATCAGAAGCAACCGTTCGATACAAAACAAGCTTATCAAAATTGATGCTATTTTCTTTTAATGTATCAGGAATTCTAGCCCTTAATATATCTGAACACGGTAATAAAAAATTCTCGTTTTTATGCTTTTTTAATACTTCTACTAGATCATTGATGTTTTGTCTACCAAAAAATATTTTACGTTTTCGATATACAACGTATTTCTGTAAATAATACGCTACAGCCTCTGACATGCAAAAATACTTCATAGCATCAGGAACTTTGAACCGAGTTTCTTCAGCAATTCTAAAAAAATGATCAACGGCTGTTTTACTGGTTAAAATTACTGCCGTTTGCTTTGCTAAATCAACTTTTTGTTCTCTAAATTCACGAGTAGAAACTCCAACGATATTGATGAAAGGTCTGAAGTCAATTTTAAGCTTATATTTATCAGCTAAGTCAAAATATGGTGACTTTTCTGATTCTGGTTTCGGCTGAGAAACCAATATGGTTTTAACACTCATAATCCTACCTTTGTTTCGTTTAACGCCTATTTATTTAGGATAATATTCGAATGATTACAATTAATGGTAATAATTCGAGCGTGCAAAGATACAAAATAATATAGAATAGAGAAACTTTCCCTTGAACCGCTCTTACGATACTTGAAAATTCACGCATTAAAAGGAGCAAAACGCTGATTATTATAAGAATTCCAAGAGAGATGAAATAGTAATCTTTTGGCAAATAATAAGTGAATAATATTACTGGAGTAAGTACAATTCCTCCAACTTGAAAAAAAATAAAATGATTTAAAAAATGAGTGTAAATTCCTAATTGATAATTGCTTATGAATGAAATTGCTTGCATGAAAATTAATTTTAGGATGAAACTTAAAATCAAAACACCACTAAAAATTAAAATAGATTGATTGTCAGTATGTTGTGTTACGAGCCAAATTATTATGGCCAAACAGTTGAAATAAGTGAAATTTAACAAAATAGAGCTAAGTCGTCTTAAATTTAGATGATCACGTGTATTACTTATTAAATGACGATTACTGAATGCCGTATTAAATAGCACTCGGAAATAAGATGGCGTTGAAGTACTAACAAAGGCGAAAATAATTAGATTGAATAGGATTAGTGACCAAAGCACAATATTGAATGAGCTATTTAAAGGTATAGCTTCTCCTAACGGTTGTGAGATTGATTCAATATCAAGAGCATTCATCCGACAAAAATAATCGAATTCATTATTAACATTGATTCTGAGAGAGATAATTCTAACACAACAAAGTATTTTCTGTTAAATTATTTACTTTTGTACGTACTTATATTTAATAAACTAAATTTTATGGCGACCGATTTATACACCCATCCAGATTATTATAATATGGATGATTTGCTTACCGAAGAGCACAAACTAATTCGAGAAGCAACACGTAGTTGGGTAAAACAAAGTGTTTCTCCAATTATCGAAGATTATTATGAACGAGCAGCCTTTCCAGGACATTTGGTTAAAGAGCTTGGAGAAATAGGTGCTTTTGGTCCCTATATACCGCAAGAATATGGAGGGCCTGGTTTAGATCAGATTTCGTATGGATTAATTATGCAAGAGCTAGAGCGTTGCGATTCTGGATTAAGATCTACTTCTTCTGTACAAAGTTCACTTGTAATGTATCCCATTTGGAAATACGGAAGCGAAGAACAACGGAAGAAATTTTTACCAAAATTAGCAAGCGGTGAATTTTTAGGATGTTTTGGATTAACGGAACCAGATCATGGTTCTAATCCGGGAGGAATGATCACAAATTATAAAGATATGGGTGATCATTATCTTTTAAATGGTGCAAAAATGTGGATTTCTAATGCCCCAAAGGCTGATGTAGCCGTCGTTTGGGCGAAAAATGAAGAAGGCCGTATTCACGGTTTAATTGTAGAAAAAGGAATGGAAGGCTTTTCAGCACCAGAAATGCATGGTAAGCATTCTTTAAGAGCGTCTATTACGGGAGAATTATTATTTGATAATGTTAAAATTCCTAAGGGGAATTTACTCCCAAATAAATCTGGTTTAGGAGCGCCATTAGGTTGCTTAGATTCTGCACGATATGGTATTGCTTGGGGAGCATTAGGATCAGCAATGGATTGTTATGATCAGGCATTAAGATATTCTAAAGAAAGAACACAGTTTGGTGTTCCAATTGGTTCGTTTCAATTAATTCAGAAAAAATTGGCTGAAATGATCACTGAAATAACGAAAGCACAATTTTTGACACTGCGCTTAGGCCAACTGCGAAATGCTGGTACAGCTACTTCTGCTCAAATCTCTATGGCAAAACGAAATAATGTTGAATTCGCTCTGAAGATAGCAAGAGAAGCAAGGCAAATTCTTGGTGCAATGGGAATTACAAATGAGTACTCGGTAATGCGTCATATGGCAAATTTAGAATCTGTTGTTACTTATGAAGGAACACATGATATTCATTTATTGATTACAGGTATGGATGTAACAGGAATTGCTTCATTTACAAGAACAGAACCCGATTTGAGTAAAATGAAATAATGCTTTTAAACAATGAATTTAAATATAAAACTCATCCTCTTCAGGCGGATGAGTTTTTGTGTTTTTATCCATAAAATTAGCCGTTTATCTTAAAAAAAATAAACGACAGCTATTTGTTCTTACCTTTGTAATACAATGAAACTGGCAACATTATCAATTTTTATTTTTTTAATTGCTTTTTCGGTTGCAGGTCAGCGAAAGGAAGCAGCGATTAAGCGCATTGATCAGGATGTGCAGATTGATGGTGAATTGGATGAATCTTTTTGGAAAGAGTGCAAATCATTAAGTGGGTTTAAACAGAATAGACCTGTAGCTGGCAACCCTGCAACGCGAAAGACTTCAGTTAAAATTGCATATGATGATGCTGCGATTTATGTTGCAGCAGAAATGTTTGATGAAAGAGACAGCATGTCCTTAACCTTGTCTCAACGAGATGATTTTGGAAATGCGGATTGGTTTGGTTTTGTAATTGATCCATATAATGCGGGAACAATTGGTTTTGCGTTTTTAGTAACCAGTGCTGGTGTTCAAGTAGACGAATTACATCAGGTAGGTGGAATTGATAATAATTGGAATGCCGTATGGAAAAGTGAAGTCGTTGTGAAACAAGACCGCTGGATTGCAGAGTTTAAAATTCCTTTTTCCGCAATTCGATTTCCAACAAAAGAAATTCAATCTTGGGGGATTAATTTTGCTCGAAACATTCGAAGAAATCGAGAGCAATCCTACTGGAATTTTTTTGATCCCAAAGGAATTAATATTATTAGTCAATTGGGATTGTTAAATGGAATTGAAAACATTGATTCTCCTTTACGTCTTTCATTGACGCCATATGTTTCTGGTTATGCTGAGAATTACAATGGAAATAATGGGTATAGTGTAAATGGGGGCTTAGATGTAAAGTATGGATTAAATGAAGCTTTCACTGTTGATGTGACATTAATACCTGACTTTGGTCAAGTCCAATTTGATAATCAAGTACTAAACCTTTCTCCTTTTGAAATTCGATTTAATGAAAATCGACAGTTTTTTATAGAAGGAACAGAATTGTTTAATAAACAAGGGATTTTCTTTTCGCGAAGAGTAGGAGGGAGACCAATTGATTTTGGAGCCGGATTTAATGAATTAGATAGTAACGAAATTGTACTAGAAAATCCAAATACAACGCAATTATTAAATGCTACAAAATTATCCGGAAGAACAAAAAAAGGGACAGGGATAGGAGTGTTTAATGCACTTACCGGAATTACAAATGCAACTTTACTCGATACAGTAAACCAACAAGAACGCCTTGTTCAGACTGACCCGTTCTCCAATTACAATGTTTTTGTTATTGATCAAAACCTTAAAAACAATTCAAGTATTATTTTAACAAATACAAATGTTTTAAGAGAAGGCGAAACTTATGATGCTAATGTCACAGGTTTAGGTGGTAATTTCTATACAAAAGGCCAAGGATATAACGCCGGAGGAAATTTTATTGTATCGCAAATTTATGAAAATGGAACAGTTTCGTTAGGGCGAAAAATAAATGCTACTGTAGGAAAATCGTCAGGTAATTTTTTATGGAGATTTAATTATGATGAATCTAATAAATCGTATAATCAAAATGATCTAGGTTTTCAATTAAACAATAATAAGAGAGATTTTTTTGGTAGGATAGATTATAACATTTTTAAGCCTTTTTGGCGTTTTTACAGAGTAAACACTAGCGCAAATATTTCTTATGGTAGGTTGATTGATCCAAATGCATTTTCAGATTTCCAATTAAACTTAAGCGCAAACGGTACGTTTTTAAACTTTATGACTGCGGGAGTATGGCTTGCAGGTAGACCAGTTAAAAATCACGATTGGTTTGAACCAAGAGTTGCTGGAAGATTTTATGAAGCAGACAATAACCTTGGTACAGGAGGGTTCCTTTCTTCTGATTACAGCAAACCATTTGCTCTAGATGCGCGTGCATCATATTTCAAATTTAATGAGCCGGGACGTTATTCTGTTTCGACTAATGTTAGCCCAAGAATTCGTTTTAGCGACCAATTTTTATTTATTTATAATTATTCAATTGATTATAATGAAAATGATGAAGGAGCAGCCCTAACTCGATCTTTTTCTGTTCCTATAATCAATGACAATCCAGTTTTTGCAAAAAGAGATCAATTAACAATTGTGAATCGAATCTCGGCAAATTACATTTTTACAAATCGAATGGGGTTAACTTTCAGCCTGCGTCATTTTTGGTCAAAAGTTACGTACAACGAATTTTATGAGTTAGATGAACTTGGTAGATTTGCGGAAACAACCTATTTGGGAGAGGATGATGACGGAAATTCTTTACACAATAACAGTTTTAATGCTTTTACAATTGATATGGTTTACCGCTGGGTATTTGCTCCAGGAAGTGAGTTAAGTTTTGTTTGGAAAAATTCAATTTTTAATAGCTCAGAAATTGTTGATATAGATTACCTTCAAAATGTCAGAAATTTAGCTGACCTTCCAGCAACAAATAGCGTGTCTCTCAGATTACTCTATTATATTGATGTTTGGGAAACAAAGCAAAAAATAGTTGTTAAAAATTAAGTTGATTTTTAATAGCATTCTAATTACTTAAACTTTCGAATACAATTAACGTATTATTTTTTTAGAAACCATGCCATTATCAAAATGTACATTAATAATATAAGCACCTTTTAGATCAATTGGTAATTGTAAGTCATTAAGCGAAATCTCTTGAACAAATTTTCCATCTAGAGAATAAAGAGCAATTTGTTTTGCCGGTTCTGAGAGTACAATTGAATTATCAATAATCGTAATTTGACTCTGTTTATTTTCCGTGTTAATACTTCCAACAACCGGATCATAGGTCAATAAAAAGGTTCTTTGAGATACTTCTTGATCTTCTTCCATACCGCCACAAATTACCCATGTTGTTGGTGTTGTTTGCGCAACACCCCTTAAGTCCATTACCCCATAAGGTGCTCCTTCACCAGCAAACCAATTACCTGTGGTATGATCATAACGTGAAATCTGAGTTAACGGAGACACTCCTCCAGAACCATTATAAGCTATTCCGTCAAAATTAAAAGAAGTTGCAGACCCTCCAACCCAAAAAATACTATTTGCAGTGGTCAATGCAGCTGAACGATATAGTGTGTTAGGACCCTCTCCCAATTCAGTCCATGTGATTTCAACAGGATTCGCAGCATTTATAACCCCTTTTCGCAGTCGTTTTTGAGCAGGAAAATTAAAGCCGGTTGAAGCACCACCATAATAATAAATGGTGTCTCCAATTATTTCTCCAGAGGCGCCAAATGCCTTAAATAAATTGTTATTTGGCGTTGAGGCACCAGCCGTCCAATTGTCAAGTGCAGGATTGTAGATTTGAACATTAGGTACATTTGTTACATTACTCCAACCTGTAACAACATAAATTAGACTATCTCTCCAAACACATTGTACATGATCATCAATCGGAACAGGTATTTCTGCACCATTTGGAAGGTATGAATTTGTAGAAGGATCATATCGAATAATTTCATTGCTAGAAATTTCTGAATCACTTTCTTCAACATGATATCCTCCAATAATATAAATTATATTCTTTACTGTACTTGCGCCAGAAGCAATATTGCTTAATGTAAAAGGAAGTGGAGCAATTTCGTCCCAAGTAGATGTACCAAGGTTGTATCGAAATGCTTGTTTTGTTATACCTGAATGTATTTTTGTTGAATCGATCCCTCCGAAAGAAAAGACATAATCATAATCATTGTCTGAACCAAATGCTACAGCATTATTACTGATTCTCTTTGGCATTAAGTCTAGTTCCGTCCATGTCCATGCTGTTTGGCTATGGCCATAAAATGTAATAAAGAGCGCGATTAAAGAAATATAAGTTTTCATAATAATAGTATGAACGATAATTTGTGTTAAAAGGTTAAATTAACATGATATCCCGTATGCTTTCGAATGTTTAAAACTCTGTCATTATCAAATAAAAGGTATTGTCCTTTAATTCCATTTAATGTGCCCGAAATTTCTGGTAATTTGTCAAAACCTATGCTTTTTACTTTTTCTGGAAATGTTAAAACAGGATAATTAATTTCAATGATTTCATCATCTTCGGTCATGTATTCTGACAAGTCAGATGGAAGTAATTCCTCAATCGACCATTTTTCCTCTTCTAAATCATAATCTCCAATTTCATTTTTAAGCATCCTTCTCCAGTTTGTTTTATCGGTGAAGTGCTGTTTTAAGGCTACTTCAATATCACCTGCTAGTTTACGATAAGGAGTTTCTGCAACGCGAATTGCAAATGAAGCACCTTGATCAATCCAACGAGTTGGAATTTGAGTATTACGTGTGACGCCAACTTTAAGTCCAGATGCAACAGCTAAATAAACAAAATGAGGTTGCACATGATGATCTTCTTCCCATTTCACATCTCTTCCTTTTCCTAAATGGCCTTCGCATAATTCTGGATTGATAATACAAGGACTAGATTCTGGAGCGTTCATAAAACAATCATAACAAAACCCTTGAGCGAATAATTTTTTCATCTTTTGGCAAGATGAACATTGCGTCACCCCTGCGAAAGAAAGATTAATTTCTTTACCGATCAAATCATTCATGACAATCTCATTTGAATCATCCTTTAAAGTATAACGAACAGTATCGGCTAGTTCAACTTTCATTTTATTCAATCGCATAGTAAAATTTTAATGTGAAAAAAAGAGAATGTTTTCAACGAAAATCCATTCCTACAAAAATACAAAAAACTTCTTTTTACCGCACTTAACTATCTATGAAAGGCATCTAAATCGGATAAGTTTTATCGCTATTGTAAATAATATAGATTTAAGTTTACATTCGTATTACTTGATCGGGTAATATGAGCAAAATATTAATTATTTTAGCGTCAGAATGAACCTGTTTGAACATATCGGTCGTTATTTCATAATGATGAGGTCAGTTTTCGCGCGACCTGAAAAGGCAAAAGTCTTTCGAAAAATGTTTTTTAATGAGGTTAATGAAATTGTAATTAATTCAATTCCTTTAGTTGCATTTCTTTCCGTTTTTATGGGTGCAGTAATTACACTGCAAACGGCATCCAATATGAGTTCACCACTATTGCCTGATTATACAATTGGATATATTACAAGACAATCAACGATACTTGAATTTTCACCAACGATAATTTCACTTATTATTGCTGGTAAGGTAGGGTCAAATATTGCTTCAGAAATTGGTACAATGCGTGTTACAGAGCAAATTGATGCATTAGAAATAATGGGAGTAAATTCAATAGGTTATTTAATGCTTCCTAAAATACTTGCAACCTCAATCTTCTTTCCATTTGTAATTATTATTTCAATGGTACTTAGTCTTGTTGGTGGTTGGGTTGCTGGTGTACAAAGCGGTTTGTACTCTACAGAAATCTATGTCTTAGGGATTAGAGCTTTTTGGGCTGAAGATCAAGGAGATTTGTATTATGCTTTAGTAAAAACAATTGTTTTTGCTTTTTTAATTACATCAATTTCGAGTTATTATGGTTACTATACAAGGGGAGGCTCGTTAGAAGTAGGAAGATCGAGCACAAAAGCAGTAGTTGCTTCTTCAGTGGCGATTCTTTTAGCTAATTACGTATTGACTCAATTGATACTAATTTAAGTGATTGAAGTAAAAAACATATCTAAATCATTCGGCGATACGCAAATTTTATTTGATGTATCTGCAAGATTTACTGAAGGGCAAGTTAACTTGATTATCGGAGCTTCAGGACAAGGTAAATCGGTATTAACAAAATGTATTGTAGGACTTCATGAGCCTGATCAAGGGGCAGTTGTATATGACGGTAGAGATTTTTCTGCTATGGACAGGAAAGATCGGATTGAAATTCGGAAAGAAATAGGAATGCTATTCCAAGGAAGTGCATTGTTTGATTCCCTTACGGTGCAAGAAAATGTAATTTTTCCGCTGAGAATGTTCACTAAAATGACCGAAGAAGAAATGGTAGAGCGAGCAAATTTTTGCTTAAACCGTGTTAATATTATAAATAAAAACAATTTACTTCCAGCGGAGACGAGTGGAGGGATGCAAAAAAGGATTGCGATTGCAAGAGCAATTGCAATGAATCCAAAATACTTGTTTTGTGACGAACCAAATTCAGGTTTGGATCCAACCACTTCTATCGTAATTGACAATTTAATAAAGGAAATAACGTATGAATATAATATGACAACAATTGTCATTACACATGATATGAATTCTGTAATGGAAATTGGAGATCATATTATATTTATTAACCAGGGTAGAAACTGGTGGCAAGGAGATAATAAACAAATCATTAAAGCGGATAATAAAGAAGTGGTTAATTTTGTTTATGCCTCATCTTTTATGAAAGATTTAAGAGAAAAAATGATTAATAGTTAAAAATGAATTAATTATGAGTGAAGAAGAAGGAAAAACGTTTATTGATACATCAAGTAGAGATAATAAACCAACACCTCCCCCAGTTGTAGATAATGGAGGAAAAAAAAGAGATGGAGCATACATTGTAATTATCATTTTATTGCTTTTAGGAGCAGGTTTTATGGGATATATGTTATCTGAAAATAACAAGGTCATTAATGAGTGTTCTAATGAAAGACAAGCCCTAGAAGAAGAAATGATCGCGTTAAATGAAATGATGTATGATCAAGGTTTAGGTAGAGGAGAAGATGTAAGAAAAAACCTTGAAGGAATGCTTGCTTTATATGATAAAATAGGTGCAGAAAATACAGAATTGAATGATAGTGTTGTTGCACAAAAACAAAAAATTGAAGGATTAATTGCAGAACTTGATGATGCAAAAGGAGACAAACGTTATTTTGCTAGTAAAGTGTATAAGTTGGAGAAAGAAACGGAAACACTTAGAAATATCATGAAGGATTATATTCGAACGATTGATTCTTTGAATACTGCGAACGGTGTGCTTACGGTTAATCTAGAAAATACCATGCAAGATTTAGAAAGTATGACCGAATCAAGAAATACGTTCCAAAATACGGCAGAAGAACTTTCGGAAAAAGTAAATAAAGGATCTAAACTAAATGCATTCAGTTTTTTAAGCGAAGGAATTAAGGAAAAAAGTTCTGGTTCTTATAAAGAAACGGATAGAGCTTCAAGATGTACACATATTCGTTCTTGCTTTGCTTTAGGAGAAAATTCAATTGCTAAAGGAGGAAATAAAACAGTTTATATGCGAGTGTTAACCCCTGGTGGTTCTGTGCTTAATTCAAGTACAAGCAATACATTGAAAACAGAAGGCGGACAATCACTACTTTACTCGGATAAAAAACAAGTTAATTACCAGAATAAACAAGTAGATGTCTGTATATTTTATGAGTTGACTTCTGAAATTGAAAAGGGAAATTACATTACTGAAATTTATTGCGAAGGAGTTAAAATTGGTTCAGATAGCTTTGTTCTTAAATAGAAAGAAGTGAACGTTTATATACGCTAAGAGAATATTTATTATTGAATAATGGATGTTTTAACAAATAAATAACAACCGGGAATCACTTTTTTTCGTTCCTTTATCTAAGGATAAGTAAGTAAACTCGTCTAATAGTTAATTACTAATATTAAATAAACACATATATCATATGAAATGGATTTTTGCTTTAGCCTTGATTTTCTCTTTTGGAGCAACACAGGCAATGGAAAAAGTAGATGAAAAGACAGGCCTAAAATGGTACACTGATCTTGAAGAAGCGCATAAAATATCAAAAGAAACGAATAAGCCAGTTTTTGGTTTCTTTACAGGAAGCGATTGGTGCGGATGGTGCCATAAATTGCAAAGAGAAGTATTTGCAAAGCAAGCTTTTATTGATTGGGCAAAAGCAAATGTAATTTTGTTGGAGGTTGATTTTCCAAGAAAGACTCCTCAATCAAATGAACAAAAAGTGCAAAATCAAAACTTGCAGCAAGCATTTCGTGTTACTGGATATCCAACAATATGGATTTTTGATACAAAGAAAGATAATGCTACAGGTCAATTTAATCTAGTTAGCCGTGGGTCTTTAGGTTACCCAAGTGGTGCTGAAAAAGGAAAAGAAGAGGTTAAATTTTTGAATACGGCAAATAAGATTTTAGCAGCTAAGGCTTCAGCAGGAAGTTAATATATCCTTAAGAATTTTTAATTAAAGTGTACATATTCTAAAGTGTACACTTTTTTTATGAATTAACTTAATTTCTCACTGAGAATTCGAATTTCGATAACAGGGGAAATCCGTTCATAAATAATGTTATTTACTGCTTCCAGAATAGGCATTTCAACGCCGTATTCACGATTGATTTCTACAAGGCATTTAGTAGCATAGTAGCCTTCTGCAATCATGTCCATTTCCATTTGAGCAATTTTTACAGAATAACCTTTTCCAATCATGTATCCAAAAGTTCTGTTTCGAGAAAATTTTGAATATGCTGTGACCAATAAATCACCTAAATAGGCAGAAGAGTTAACGTCCCTATGGATAGGATGAACTTCGTCAATAAAATTCTCAATTTCTTGTATAGCATTGGAGACAAGAACAGATTGAAAATTATCGCCATAGCCTAATCCAGAACAAATACCACTTGCAATAGAATACACATTCTTTAATACTGCTGAATATTCTGTTCCAAAAATATCATCTGAAACCGTTGTTTTGATATAACGAGACTTTAGTCGTTCGGCAACATAATCGGCCATGTCTTCATCTTGAGAGGCTATAGTAAGGTAAGAAAGTCTTTCTAAAGCAACTTCTTCTGCATGACAAGGACCACAAATGATACCAATATTATCATAAGGGACACCTAGTTCTGAATGATAGAACTGCCCAGGAATTTCATTTATTTCTGGGATAATTCCTTTTACCGCAGAGAACACAAATTTACCTTTTAAAATTTCCTTTGGAAACTTAGAAAAAAGACCATACAAAAAAGCAGATGGTGTGGCAATAATAATGATTTCAGAAGGTTCTATTATCTCAGTTAAATCATTACTGACATTAATTCGTTCTAAATCAAATTCAACAGATTGCAAGTATTTTGGATTATGACGGTATTTGATAATATGAGCCGCTGAGGATTCATTGTGCATCCACCAGTTTATAACATGTTTTTGACTTGTTAGAATTTTGACAAGTGCAGTAGCCCAACTTCCACCACCAATAACCGCTATTTTCTTTTCTTCCTTGCTCATGTTTTGGAATAAACAAAAATATAAAATTAAACGAATAATAGTGGGCCTATATCGAATATGTCATGAATACTAGATTAAGTCAAATCCCAATGCAACAAACATTTGTTGTTTTGTTTTATCGAATCCAGTTGTAAATGACCTAAATCGTTTTATTGATTTATGTAATCTACAGAACATATAGATTGTATTAAAAAACCATGATACATAGAGTCTTAGAAGGGTGGATAATTATTTTAGTGCTAAATCAAAGTTAAATTTTATAAAGAAACTATACAATTTACTACTATTTGTTTGTTTTACAACAAGCATATCCGCACAAATTATTTATACCGATATTGATCCTGATAATGGAAATCCTTATTTGATTGATATGGATAATGACGGTTCAGCAGATTTTCATTTCAATAAAACAACTGGAGCATTAGAATTTGCATACATTCAATCTGGTGGCGGATTAAGCCCCGGAGATAATGAAGTTGTTGCAATAGGGCCGGGGCCACTTCGCCAAGTTTTAGCGTTGGATTCTGGAGCAGTTATTGACGATACTCAACCATTTGAAATCATTGATGGAGGTAATTTAAAACTTGTAACAGAACTTCCTGATTTTTCTACAACAGGTTTATGGTTAGGAATTGGTGAAGCATATATGGGTGTTCGTTTTGACCTTGGAGGAACTGATGTTTTTGGATGGGTGCACATTGGAATAACTGACGATAACAAAATTGCGACTCTTTTTGATTATGCTTATGAAGTTTCTGGCGGACTAATTGTTGCTGGAGAACTCCCAGTGGTATTAGTTTGTGAAACACCTACAGATTTAACGGTGCTGAGACAACTTCGAGTATTGATCTTGGGTGGACAGAGAATTGAGGTGCAACATCTTGGGAAGTTGAATATGGATAAGAAGGTTTTGTTATTGGGACTAGAGCGTCTATGGTAACAACTATAAATTCAGTAACCATTGAAGATTTGGATAATGGCATAAGTTATGCTTTTGTGGTAAGAGCAATTTGTGAAGATGAAGTAGATACAAGTGAGTGGTCTCTTGCAGATACGCTATCTACATTAATTGATGATGTAGAAATCGCGGAACTGAATTCAGTAAGCGCCTTAGTATACCCAAACCCAGCAAATAAAAATATCAATTTTGAGTTTAGTCAATTGATAGCTGAGGGTGCATTAAAAATATATAATGTGATTGAGAAGAAGTGTATTTCTAAACTGGTATTACAGATAATAAACTTAACATTGATGTATCGTTTCTGGATAGAGGAGCGTACATTTATCAGATAACTTGGGACGATAATATTTCTAACGGTCGTTTCCAAGTGGAGTAAACAGTTTTTTAAATTATTGCTCTAAAATGCCTTGTTGATTGTCTGCAAGGTGTTTTTTTTAAGAGTTATTTATCTTTGAAGAATGAAGAGAACCTATACCAAACATTGGGATGAATATGAATTGATTGATGCAGGTAATGAAATGAAGCTTGAGAGATGGGGGAAAATTGTGACGATAAGACCTGAACGAAACGCTTATTTTAAGCCTATTTTGTCAAAATCTGATTGGGAAGCTAAAGCACATTTTAAATTCAAAGAAAGTTCAAGTTCAAAAGGTGAATGGAAAGCGTTGAAAGGGGGGTGTGATAAACGTTGGAAAATTCAGTATGACGAATTGGTTTTCAATTTAAAACTAACACAATTTAAACACCTTGGTATTTTTCCTGAACAAAGATCTAATTGGGATTTTATCGGAGAACGTTTAAATCGAGAAGATAAATTTTTAAACTTATTTGGATATACAGGAGGAGCATCAATAAAAGCACGGAGTATGGGAGCTGTTGTTTTTCATTGTGATTCGGTAAAACAAATTAATGCTTGGGCAAAAGATAATATGCAAAGTTCGGGGCTTTCAGATATTCGTTGGGTGCATGATGATGCGCTAAAGTTTATCAAAAGAGAACAAAAAAGAGGAAAAATTTATGATGGAATAATAATGGACCCTCCTGCATTTGGATTAGGAATTAAAAAAGAACGTTGGAAAATTGAAGATAAATTCCCTGAACTTTTAGAATTGGCATTAGCTGTTTTAAGTAAGAATGGATTTTTAATTGTAAACACATATTCCCCAAGATTAACTCAGAAGAGAATTATTGAAATTTGTAATAATTTGGTAAGAGATAAACAGGTTGAAGTAAGTAAACTTGCAATAAAAACTTCTACGGGAAAGCTACTTGAATACGGTGATTTAATCCGAATTTATTAATAATCAGTTACGACAATTTTTTCAGTTATTCTGTTGCCATGTGTAATAACTTCAACAAGGTAAATGCCATTGGAGTATTTATCCAAATCAAACGCGAGCTTCATTTCAGAATCGTCTAAAGGAATTCCGCTAAACAATTCCTCAACAATTTGCCCTGAAACTGTGAATACACGAATGTCAACGTGATCCTGAAATGGTAGTTGTACAATAATATTTCCTGTCGTATACACGGGATTTACGACAAGTTTTATTGAAGTCTCTTCTTTGGTGAATTCATTATTTAAATCAATTTCTTTCGTTCTCTGACATCCATTTGCATCAGTAATTATAACCTCATATTTCCCAGGGCATAAATTGGAAATAGCATGATTAGTTTCACCATTATTCCAATCATAAAAGTATGGAGCAGTTCCTCCGGTAGTGACTACGTTAATAGAACCATTGCAAAACTTGTTATTTACAACAAGTGGTGAAATCTCCAGTTCTTCTGGTTCGTTAATTGTAATTGAGGCTTCATATAAACAATCATTATCGTCAAAAATGAAAACAGAATGTGCTCCTGCAGAAAGATCGGTTTGTCTTGCTCCACCATATCCACTGTCCCAATAATAATAATAAGGAGCAGTTCCCCCTTCAGAATATAGTTCAACAATTCCATCAGAAATTCCATAACATGATGTCGAACTTACTTTATTGAAAAGTTCAAACGGAGCTGGTTCTTTAACAGCTAGGCCATAGTAATCAAAACTACATCCGTTTGCGTCAATGACTTTTACATCATATAATCCAGCAGAAAGGGAATAGACATAATCTCCAGAATTTCCGTTAGACCATTCATAATTATATGGAGGTGTCCCATACTTTCCTTGAATTCGTACTTCTGCATCTGAACCATCTGGACAACTAACATCTCTTGAGCCAACAATGGAAAGTCCTACTGCAAATTCAGGCTCCAAAATATCAACTTCAACTGTTTTCGCACAACCATTTAAATCACTGACTTCCAGGGTGTAGTTGTCTGATTTTAGGTCGTATATGTTTTGAGTTGTTTTCCCATTTGACCAGTCATATGTGTATTCAGGCATACCGCCAACGACAATAATTTGTATTTCGCCATCAGCACCGTCTTTACAAGTAACATCACTTTTAATTACTTGAATCAAATCAATCCCTGGAACAACCTCTTTTCGAATAATATTTGAATAAACCCAAGGGTCGTATATAGAATTTCTTGCTCCTCTTCTATAATTTGTTGAAGATGAGATTGTACTTGGATTATAACTTAAAGAGTTTGCTCCTGAAATTACTTCCCAACCTGAACTTCCTATAACTTGCTTTTCCCATCTCAGCAGGAGAATCCCTTCTATTCCACCTGTTACATTGCTAGGAAGAATAATATTTTGAATGTTTGATGAAATATCTCCTTGGCAAAGAACTTGGTTTTCTGAAATAGTTCCGCCGTTAATAATTTTTCGTTTATTTTTCGGCTCATCTTGTTCAACAACCCTTGATTCATAGAGATCACGGGCATCTGAAGCATAAGAAACCTCTAAGGATAAGATACTTATAATAAATAGCGCAATATGTAATACTAAAGTTCGCAAGTTTAAAGCAAAGTTGTAACACACAATGTACTGCTAATTTTTCAAAAAACAGAAATAAGTGAGATTTAATTTTTAAACCGTTTGAAATGGGGTGATGAAAAAATTTATCTAACTAATTAGAAAAGAAAAATGTGACTAAAAGTCCCAACCGTGTTCTTTTTTCAAAAGAGTGTAAATTAATTCTGCTACATTTTCATTCTCGACAGACTCGATTACTTCACCAATAAAAGCAGAGACGAGTAATTTCTTGGCATTAGCCCTTGCTATTCCTCTTGCTTGTAGATAAAACAATGCATCCTCATCCAACTGCCCTGTTGTAGAGCCGTGAGAGCATTTTACATCATCTGCATAAATTTCCAACTCCGGTTTTGAGTTAATAGAAGCGTTATCTGAGAGTAAAATATTCCCATTATTTTGATAAGCATTAATCACTTGAGCGTCTTGTCGAACAACCACGCGTCCGTTAAAAACACCTGTTGATTGATCGTCTAAAACATATTTGTAATTCTCGTTACTATAGCAATTAGATACTGTATGATCTACAAAAGTATGATTGTCAATATGCTGTTTTCCTTTAGAAACAACAGCTCCGTTCATGTAAGTCTCACAATTTTCACCATTAACCGCTATGTTAATATTATTTCGTTGTAATAAGCCAGTAAATGTGAATGTATTAATCTTAAATGTCGAATTTGATTCCTGCGTAACTTGTTCTGTTGAGACAGATAAGTTAGCATGGTTTGAACTTTGAATTTTATGCAACGTAAAATGTGCGTTTTCGGCAACATTAATCGTAGTAATCCCATTGTTAAACTGCACATTTTCATCTAAACTAACAAAAGTTGAAATTATGTTTGAAGACGAAGACTTTTCTGCTGTAATTGTCAAACGATTATTAGCCATGGTATTTTCTCCATGACCAACATAAATTAACTGAAGCGAATGTTCAATGTTCTTTTTTGCTTCTATAGTAATTTGAACCTCAACCTCAAATAAACTTGCATTTAATAAATTGAATACATCTTGATTATTTACCTTAATGTCGATTGAATCCTCCGAAGGGTTCAAAAAATTGATGACAAAATTATTTTGACTAAATTGACTCAAATCGGATCGAATTCGACCATTTTCAATGATAATATATTCGTCTGAGATGATATATTGACTAATATCAAAATCATTAATTTGAACCGATTTGTTTTGAAATTTTGCGTTAGAAATTTTGCCTAAGCGAGTATATTTCCAATATTCATTGCGTGTTGTTGGAAAATCCATTTCGAGCAATTGCTCGAAAATACCTTTTTGATTCGCATTGTTTGGCGCATTTAAGTCATTGACAAAAGATGCCATTTTTTCAGATAAAACGAGTGTCATAGCCTTATTTTAAACTGTTTGTTCTGTAGTTAACCAATCATATCCTTTTTCCTCTAATTCGAGAGCGAGTGACTTATCACCTGTTTTTACAATTTTACCATCTGCTAAAACATGAACGAAATCAGGAACAATATAATCAAGTAAACGTTGATAATGCGTAATTAAAATAACAGCATTGTTTTCGTTCTTAAGTTTGTTTACACCAGCTGCTACAATCCGTAAAGCGTCAATGTCCAAACCTGAATCTGTTTCATCCAATATAGCAACTTTTGGTTCTAACATTGCCATTTGAAAAATCTCATTCCGTTTCTTTTCACCTCCAGAAAACCCTTCGTTGACTGAGCGAGAAGCTAATTTAGAATCCAATTCGACAAGCTTAGATTTTTCCCGAACCAAGGCCATAAAGTCTTTCGCTGATATCTGCTCTTCTTTACGGTATTCTTTGATTTCGTTTAATGCTGTTCTTAAAAAATTAATGTTTGATACTCCAGGGATTTCAACTGGATACTGAAAAGCCAGAAAAAGACCTTCTTTGGCGCGTTCATCTGGATCCAATTCAAGTAAATTTTCTCCATCAAAATCAACAGATCCTTCTGTTACCTCATAACCATCTTTCCCAGAGATTACAGATGCTAAAGTTGATTTTCCAGCACCATTAGGCCCCATAATAGCATGGATCTCACCTGCTTTTACGGTTAAATTTAATCCTTTTAAAATTGCTTTTCCTTCATCTTCAATTTCAGCGTGAAGGTTTTTTATGTCAATTAACGTTTTACTCATTTTCTTGTTGATCTAAATTTATTTTAATCTTTTTTTGGCGGTGTAATATTATCCAACACTATTTTCAAGTGAAATAGCCAATAGTTTTTGTGCTTCAACGGCAAATTCCATAGGCAATTTATTTAAGACTTCTTTTACGTATCCATTTACAATTAATCCAATTGCTTTTTCTTCAGATAATCCACGTTGTTGGCAGTAGAAGATTTGATCTTCTCCAATTTTAGAAGTAGTTGCTTCATGCTCTAACTTCGCAGAATTGTTGTTGCATTCGATATATGGAAAAGTATGTGCTCCACACCTGTCTGACATCAATAAACTGTCACATTGTGTAAAATTTCTCGCATTTTCAGCATTCTTGTTAATCTGAATTAGTCCACGGTAAGAATTCTGCGATTTTCCAGCAGATATTCCTTTAGAAATAACTGTACTTTTTGTATTCTTACCAAGATGGATCATCTTAGTGCCTGTATCTGCCTGCTGAAAATTATTTGTGACAGCAACTGAATAAAATTCACCAATTGAATTGTCTCCTTTCAGAATACATGAAGGATATTTCCAAGTTACTGCAGATCCCGTTTCAACCTGGGTCCATGATATTTTAGAATTTTTGTGACAAATACCACGCTTAGTTACGAAATTGAAAATACCACCGTTTCCATCTTTGTCTCCAGGAAACCAGTTTTGAACAGTGGAGTATTTTATTTCCGCGTCATCAAGAGCGATCAATTCTACTACTGCTGCGTGAAGTTGGTTTTCATCTCTTTGAGGAGCAGTACAACCTTCCAAATATGAAACATAACTGCCTTCGTCAGCAACAACTAAAGTACGTTCAAACTGTCCTGTTCCAGACTCATTTATTCTAAAATAAGTAGATAATTCCATTGGACATTTTACGCCCTTAGGAATATAACAAAAAGAACCATCAGAAAAAACAGCCGAATTTAAAGCAGCATAAAAATTATCTTTTGTTGGAACAACTGTTCCTAAGTATTTTCGAACTAATTCTGGATGATTCTGCACAGCTTCACTAAAAGAGGAAAAAATGATTCCTAATTCACCTAATTTTTCTTTGAAAGATGTCGCTACCGAAACAGAATCCATCACAAAATCAACGGCTACACCAGTTAATTTTTTCTGTTCATCCAATGAAATCCCAAGCTTATCCATTGTTGCTTTCATTTCAGGATCAACATCATCCCAACTTTCATACTGTTTCTTGGGAGCAGCAAAATAAGAAATGTTCTGAAAGTCTGGTTTTTCATAATTTACATGAGCCCATTTGGGTTCAATCATTTCTTGCCAAACTTTTAAAGCTTCAAGACGATAATCCAAAAGCCATTCTGGTTCTTCTTTTTTTGCCGAAATTAAACGAACGACTTCTTCGCTCAATCCTACTGGAATTTTATCAGATTCAATATCCGTAGTAAAACCAAATTTATATTCTTGGTTCTTTAAGTCCTCTGCTAATTCTTCTTCTGTATATGTTGCCATTCAACTATTTTCTAAATTCTTTTAAAGCTTCAAATTAAAGTGAAAAACTTTCACCACAACCACAAGTTCTTGATGCATTAGGATTTGAAAAAACAAATCCTTTTCCATTTAAGCCTCCGCTATAATCAAGTGTTGTACCTGCCAGGTATAAAACACTTTTTTTATTCATAACAATCTTAATTCCGTTATCTTCAAACTCTTTGTCGTCATCATTTATTTGGTCATCAAATTTGAGTTGATACATCAAACCAGAACAACCTCCACCTTCAACACCAACACGAATGAAATGACCTTCATTGCTGTCTTCTTTCATCATTCGAATTGCTGTCTCTTTTGCAATGTCTGTAACTGATATCATAGTAATAATTGTTTAGATTTATTTTAAATAAGGATAAATCATAGTGCAAAAATACCGTTTTTGTGGTATTGCAACAAAAAAATACCCAGAAATATCACGCCTTAATAGTCGTTTTTGATCATGACACCTTACTGGATAGCGGTTTTGAAGGATTTATTTATTTAGAATCATTCTAAACAGCAAGAAGATAGGCCATATAAAAACTAATAATTTGTTATTAATTAAAAACACCATTAATTTTGTAACAACGACACAAGGTCAAGAACAATAATGTGAGGGGATAGAGTATTTTTTAAATCTTTGCTGCATAGGATGTTAAGGTTTAAAATTACTTATTTTCCGAATAAGTTTATTGAAAAACAATTATCAAATGAAAACATCAATCGCAAGAAAAGTACTCATGGCATTGTCCGGATTCTTTCTACTTTTCTTTTTATTACAACACTTTGTAATTAATTTTATATCTGTAATTAGTCCAGAAGGATTTAATGAAGCTTCGCACTTCATGGGAACAAATCCAATTATTCAATTTTTGATGCAACCAATACTGATCTTTGGTGTTGTTTTTCATCTTGCTATGGGGATGTATCTTGAGTCTCAAAATAATAAAGCAAGAAATGTAAAGTATGCAATGAACAAACCAAGTACAAATTCAACTTGGATGTCTAGAAACATGATTTACACCGGGATTATGATTATGCTATTTTTAGGACTGCATTTTTATGATTTTTGGATTCCAGAAATTAAAACAAAATTTATCGAAGGAGATTTGTCTGGTTTAAATGCACATGGAGACTTAAGATACTTTGAAGAATTACAGCATAAATTTACAGATGTCATTCGTGTCTTGCTTTATTGCTTGTCATTTATTTTCTTGTCTCTACACTTATTACATGGCTTTCAATCGGCATTTCAATCGGTTGGTTTCCGTCACACACGGTATACGCCATTGATTAAAAAATTAGGAAATATCTACGGAGTAGCTATTCCACTTGGATTTATTTTTATTGCAATATTTCATTACGTTTCACAACAATAATTAATTAAGATGTCAGTTTTAGATTCGAAAATACCAGATGGCCCAATTAAGGATAAATGGACAAATCATAAGAACAACATCAATGTTGTAAATCCTGCAAATAAAAGGTTGATTGATGTAATTGTAGTCGGAACAGGTTTAGCAGGAGGAGCTGCCTCCGCATCACTTGCTGAAATGGGTTACAGTGTAAAATCATTTTGTTTCCAAGATTCCCCAAGAAGAGCGCATTCAATTGCTGCACAGGGAGGAATAAATGCAGCAAAAAACTATCAAAATGATGGTGATTCTGTATATCGATTATTTTATGATACCGTTAAAGGAGGAGATTATAGAGGAAGAGAAGCGAACGTATATCGTTTAGCTGAGGTTTCAGCGAATATTATAGACCAATGTGTTGCACAAGGAGTTCCTTTTGCAAGAGAATACGGAGGGTTATTAGATAACCGTTCTTTTGGAGGTGTATTAGTATCAAGAACATTTTACGCGAAAGGACAAACTGGACAGCAATTGCTTCTAGGTGCTTATTCAGCAATGAACCGCCAAATTGGTAAAGGAAAAATTAAAATGTACAACCGACATGAAATGTTAGATGTTGTCATTGTAGATGGAAAAGCGAGAGGAATCATTGCAAGAAACCTTATTACAGGTGAAATTGAACGCCATTCTGCACATGCTGTAGTTGTTGCTTCTGGAGGATATGGAAATGTTTTCTTTTTATCAACCAATGCAATGGGTTCTAACGGGACAGCAGCTTGGAAAATTCATAAAAAAGGAGCGTTTTTTGCAAACCCTTGTTATACGCAAATTCACCCAACTTGTATTCCGCGTTCGGGAGATTATCAATCGAAACTGACATTGATGTCAGAGTCGTTGCGTAATGATGGTCGAATTTGGGTACCAAAAAGTATTGAAGATGCTGAAGCGATTCGTGCTGGAAAGAAAACACCAAACGATTTGTCTGAAGAAGAGAGAGATTATTATTTGGAAAGAAGATATCCAGCATTTGGTAACCTTGTTCCGAGAGATGTGGCTTCAAGAGCAGCTAAAGAAAGATGTGATGCTGGATTTGGTGTTAATAAGACAGGTGAAGCAGTATTTTTAGATTTTGCTTCGGCAATTGAAAGATACGGAAAAGAAGCTGCTACTGTGAATCACGAAACAAATGCTTCGAAAGAACGAATTAAAGAATTGGGAGCAGAAGTGGTTAAGAATAAATATGGAAATTTATTTCAGATGTACGAGAAAATCGTAGATCAAAACCCTTACGAAACACCAATGATGATTTATCCAGCTGTTCATTATACTATGGGTGGTATTTGGGTAGATTACAATTTGATGACAACTATTCCTGGCTGTTACGCTGCAGGAGAAGCGAATTTCTCTGATCACGGGGCAAACAGGTTAGGTGCTTCAGCCTTAATGCAAGGATTGGCAGATGGCTATTTTGTTTTACCTTATACAATTGGGGATTTCCTTGCAAAAGAAATTAGAACTGGAACTATCCCAACTGATTTACCTGAATTTGATGAGGCTGAAAAAAATGTGCGTGGCAACTTAGAAAAACTGATGGGTATTAAAGGAACTAAATCTGTCGACCATTTTCATAAACAACTCGGGGTTGTAATGTGGAATAATGTTGGTATGGCAAGAAATGAAGCAGGATTAAAAGAGGCAATTCAGAAAATCAGAACTATCCGAGAAGAGTTTTGGAAAGATGTTAGAATTCCTGGAGAAATGAATGAATTAAACCCAGAACTAGAAAAAGCTGTTCGAGTAGCAGATTTCTTAGAACTTGGTGAATTATTTGCTAAAGATGCTTTAGCAAGGGAAGAATCATGTGGAGGTCACTTTAGAGAAGAATCTGTTGAATTGGATGGAGAGCAAAAAGGAGAAGCAAAACGAGATGATGTTAACTTTAAATATGTTGCGGCTTGGGAATGGACAGGAGATCCGGGAGAAGCAAAATTACATAAAGAAGAATTAGAGTTTAAGGATATTGAATTGAAACAAAGATCGTATAAATAAGAGAGTTATGTCAGAAAAAGGAATGAATTTAACTTTAAAGATTTGGCGTCAGAAAAATGCAAAATCAAAAGGGAAGATAGAGACTTACAAAGTGACAGATATTTCTGAACACATGTCTTTCTTGGAAATGCTTGATGTTTTAAATGAACAATTAATTAATGAAGGACAAGAGCCTGTTGCATTTGATCACGATTGTCGTGAAGGTATTTGTGGGATGTGTTCTTTGTATATTAATGGAGAAGCACATGGACCGGATAGAGGAGTAACAACTTGCCAATTGCACATGAGAATGTTCAAGGATGGAGAAACAATTTATATTGAACCATTTAGAGCCAAAGCATTCCCTGTAGTAAAAGATTTGGTTGTTGACCGTTCTTCATTTGATCGAATTCAACATGCAGGAGGATTTATATCTGTAAATACTTCAGGAAATACACAAGATGCAAATGCACTTCCAGTGCCTAAATTAGATGCTGATAAAGCATTTGACGCAGCAACTTGTATAGGTTGTGGTGCTTGTGTTGCGACATGTAAAAATGCTTCAGCTATGTTGTATGTTTCAGCAAAAGTCGCACAGTTTTCATTGCTTCCTCAAGGGAAAATCGAAGCGAAAGACCGTGTTTTAAATATGGTTGATCAAATGGATATAGAAGGATTCGGAAATTGTACAAATACTGGAGCATGTGAAGTAGAATGCCCTAAAGGAATTTCACTAGAGAATATTGCTCGAATGAATAGAGAATATTTGAAAGCATCTGCAGCTAAAGAAGCGTAAGGATAATAGATTTGTTAAAAGCCTATTCGTATTGCACGGATAGGCTTTTTTTATTATTGCTTATTTTTAGAAATAGGAATGGAAAACAATGAGGTGAATATTTTGCCAAGTACAATAAAAGATAAGCAAGTGTTAATTGCTGCTTTGGATTGGGGCATGGGTCACACAACGCGTTGTATTGCATTAATCCAGCAATTGTTGAAAGGAAATAATAAAGTGATTTTTGCAGGAAATGAACAACAATGTTCTTTTGTTAAAGGCGAATTTGATCAGGTCGAAATTACTTTATTATCAGGCTATAATATCCGATTAGATTCTAAAAAACACACCTATTTTCAATTGATCAAACAATTGTCAAAAATTAATTCAGCCATAAAATGTGAGAAAAAATGGCTTAATAATTTCGTAAAGGACAATTCGATTGATCTTATCATTTCGGATAATAGATATGGGTTTTTTCATAAGAAGATCACTTCCATTTTATTGACCCATCAACTTAATTTGCAATTGCCAATTTTTAAGAAGATAATCAACAAAAAGCTTCAACAAAAAATAGAAAAATTTAATTGCTGCTGGATCCCAGATTCCGAGAATAGAAGGTTAACTGGAGAGCTGACAAATAGAAATTTGAAAATTCAAACCAATTTTATTGGGCCACTATGTCGGTTTAAAAAAATAGAGTTAGATCCAATTTATGATTATCTGATAATCCTTTCCGGTCCCGAGCCCGAGAGGTCTAATTTTCTAAACAAGACAACCCATCATGTAAAAGAAAACAAACTAAATGCTGTTTTTATTGGTGAAAAACTAAATGAATTTAAAAGTTTTAAGAATCCAGACACAAAAGAACTCAATAAATTAATAGCTCAAAGTAAGATTATTGTTTCTAGGGCGGGGTATACGACTATTATGGAAATGACTTGCATAGGTAAAAATGCAATTCTAATTCCTACGAAAGGGCAGTATGAGCAGGAGTATTTGGCTAAAACCATTAAGTTAAGGTATATTGATTTTAAAGAAAAGCTCTCGTAAATAAATTTATGTAATTGCGGGAACTACGTAGTCATACTTTGTATGTAATAGATATATTCGCATTTTATTTTGGTGTAAATTTCCTTTTTTAAAGAATTATTTCTATTGTAATTTTTGTTTGTTTAAGCTTTGTTTGTTTTGGGATTCAAAATGAAAGTGATTTTCGAATGACTTCGAGTAAAGAACTAACTTCAGGTGATCTTGAAATAATTGGTTCTCATGAAGGTAATTTGCTAAGTTACAAATTGGTGTTAAGAACATATGCAAATTCAGTTACTCCTAAATTTACACTAAATAAAATTAACGAATCTTTAGAAGAAGTACAAGAAGTAACAAGTTTAGAGAAGTTTCTCAAAAAAAAATATAAGAAAAAAGGAAATCTATTTTTTGAAGATATTGTTTACAATAATGGTAAAATAGCAGTGTTTTTTTCTGTAAGAAAATCGAAAACATTTGTTTATTGCACCACTTATGATCCTGAATCTTTAGCGCCTTTGGAGGTGCCAGAGGAGCCGATTTTTGAAGATGAAGGTGTAGGAGCTTCATGGTTCGCAGGTAGAAAACGTTCAGGATTTTTGTTTTCTCCTGATAGCTCTTCTTTTGCGTTTTATAGAATTCCAGAAAGAAGAAATGATGAGCCCATAAAGTTCCATTTTGCGGTTTTTAATAAAGACTTTGAAAAACAATTTGATCTTGTAGTACCTATTCCGAATATTGGGGGAAGTATTTCTTTCAATAATATATTCTTGTCTTCGTCAAATGAAATTTATATTTCTACAACTGAAAAAATAAAAAAACCTCAAAGGATAATAAGTACGGAAAAAAAAGAGAAAGATTTGAGAAAAAGTGGTTTCGATTATATAAAGCAGAAGAAGGTAGTATTGAGGCGATAAATGTAGATACTGGGGATGTTACTATTGAACAATTTAAATTCTACCTAAATAGTGATGGTAATCCCTGTTTTTCGGCAATTGGAAGTGATTCCGAAAATGGGGTGCTGTCTAAAGTATATTCAAAAGAATTGGTAGAACTTGAGAGTGAATTTTCAGCCTTTTCAGATGGGGAAATAAACTTATCGTATGAAGATGAGGATGATCTTTCAAATCCGATAGAAATCAAAGATAACCTCCTAAGAGAAGTTATAGATTTAAAAAATAAAGGTAAAATTATTTGTTTTGAAAAGATCTACACTATATCCGAAAAGTATATTTCTGGAGGAATTAAAGTTGTGAGACTAGGTAAAGATAATAAGGTGATCTGGACAAGCATTATTTTAAGAAAACAGAAGTCTAGTTATTTAAGTAAACTTCCCTATATTTTCCATGAAAGCAAGAATAAATTATATTTTTTATTTAATGATATAAGAGCAGGTTGCAACGACGCAGGAAGTCCAATCAAATCTAATTATAAAGATGTTAATTTTTACAGAACTGGAGCTCTTTCTTTAGCAGTTGTTGATAAGCATAGTGGAGAGGCAAGAAAAGTCCTTTTAAAAGATAATTCGACTCCTGTAGGAGCCTCAGTAAATAACTTGAAAAATAGATTGTATTATTCAGATAAAAAAAATGGATACTTATATTTTACTTTGCAGCCGAAAAGTCTTGGTTCATCAGTTAGATTCTTCAAAATTTGGTTACCATAATAATTAAAGAAATTAGTCCCCGCAATCACAGCTATTATCAAATTCAATTTTCACCCATGAAAGTTGATTGACCCATAACCGTTGAAAATCTTCGCTATAATTCATTCCCCTAAGATCAAGAGTAGTTAATTTCTTTAAATTTAAAATGGATTCGGGAATTTCAGAAATTGTATTGTACCATGCATCAAGAATAATCAACTCAGATAAATTCCCGATTGATCCTGGAAATGCAGAAAGCTTATTTTTTCCAATAAATAATTGTTGTAATTGGACGTTTTCGCAAATAACTTCAGGAAAATCTTTAAAACGGTTTTTTGATAAGTTTAAAACGGTCAAATTTGGAAAAACAAATTTGTTTGGTAATGAATCCAGTTTATTACGTTCCAAATTTAATTCAACAAGATTTTTAAATTGAAAAATTTCTAAGGGAATTGTGGTCAATTGATTTCTGTTCAAGTCTAACCTTAGGACAGAATCTGGATTTACTTTTAAAGCTTCTTCAATTGATCTGAAGACATGATCAGTTTGAGCGAAATTAATTCCGCACAGAAAGTTGATCGAGAACGCGAAGACAATTTTTTTGATCATTCTTCAATTGTTGTTTTAATTCTTTGATCGAACCAAAAGAATGTTCCGATCGAATTCGATCGTAAACAATTACTCTTATTTCTTGATCGTAAATCATTTCATTGAAATCAAAAATATTGATTTCAATCCGTTTCTCTCCTTCATCAACAACCGTTGGCCTTGTACCAATATTCATCATCCCTCCAAAAAAAACGTTATTTATACCAACTGAAACAGCATATACACCATTTTCAGGTAGAATTTGAAGCGCTCCAGTAATTTTTAAATTTGCTGTTGGGTAACCAATTTTTGACCCAATCTGATCACCTTTTATAACCTTTCCAGTAAACGAAAAAGCTTCTCTAAGATAATCATTAGCACGCTTTAATTCTCCTTTTTTTACAAGGTTTCTGATTTTGGTAGAGCTAATACTTATTTCATTTTCTCGAAAAGCAGGTATTTCTTGAACATTAAAATCAAAAATAACGCCAAGCTCCCTTAAAAGTTCAATGTTGCCTTCACGATTTCTTCCAAAATGGTGATTGTAACCAATGGTCATTAACTTCACATTTAATTTGTTGACCAAAATGTTCCGAACAAATTCTGTTGCCGTTAACCGCGAAAACTCTTTTGAAAACGGAAACAACACGAGGTGATCTATCCCAAAAGTATCAAGCTTCTTAATACGATCTTCTATAGATTGAATTAATTCAATTCCGTGATCTTCTGGATAAAGTACAACTCTAGGGTGTGGGTGGAATGTAAACAAAATTGTTTCGCCATTAATTTTTTTTGCACTTTCCTTAAGAAATTGAAGCACTTTTTGATGCCCCAAATGAACGCCATCAAAAGTACCTAAGGTTACTACAGCATTTTCAATTATCGGAACTTCTTCTATAGAATTGTAAACTTTCATTTAAAATTATGAAACAATTTTTAGCACTTTTTTTTAGTAGTGTACATATATTTTTAAGGCAACATTTGAAACATTCAAACCCGTTCTATTCAAAAATAAATGATAATGTTTATAAATATTCGACAAAGTTAGAGAAAAAACTAGCATCAAGCTTTTGCTAACGAATAAAAAGAACTAAATTTGCACGACGAAATTTAAATATTTATTATAAAAATTAAGGTAATGTCTACTATCAAAGGTAAGATTTCAAGGGTAATTGGACCTGTAATTGACGTGAGTTTTGACAACGGAGTGCAACTTCCTGAAATTATGGATGCATTAGAAGTGGTTAAAGAAGATGGTTCTAAAGTTGTTTTAGAAGTACAACAGCATATTGGGAATGATTCTATTCGTAGTATTGCAATGGATTCTTCTGATGGATTTACTAGAGGAATGGATGTTATTTCAACAGGAGCTCCAATCCTTATGCCGAAAGGTGATGGGATTAAAGGGCGTTTGTTTAATGTAACTGGAGATTCTATTGATGGTATTGGAGATGTTTCAAAAGAAAATGGACTTCCAATTCATAGAGATTCTCCGAAATTTGAAGATTTATCAACA
>CAYPZN010000036.1:0-280 GCA_964415335.1 uncultured Crocinitomix sp. | reverse complement strand
TCTTTTTACAGGAATTAAAGTAATTGATTTAATTGAGCCTTATGCAAAAGGAGGTAAAATTGGTTTGTTTGGTGGTGCAGGAGTAGGTAAGACTGTATTAATTCAGGAGTTGATTAACAACATTGCAAAAGCATATTCTGGATTATCAGTGTTTGCGGGAGTAGGTGAAAGAACAAGAGAAGGAAATGATCTTTTGAGAGAGATGTTAGAGTCAGGAATTATCAACTACGGTGATGATTTCTTACATGATATGGAAAAAGGAGGATGGGATTTATCTAAA
>CAYPZN010000035.1:0-42607 GCA_964415335.1 uncultured Crocinitomix sp. | reverse complement strand
GGTTTACGGTGACAACAACAGCATCTGTATTGGTACAACCATTAACGTCTGTTCCAGTTACGGTATAAACAGCACTTGCTGCTGGAGTAAATGCTACACCATCTGTGATTCCTCCAGTCCAAGTATAAGTTCCACCAAGACCTGCTCCTGTCCCTGTTAGAGTTACCATATCACCCTCGCAAATTGTCAAATCAACCCCTGCATCAACCATAGGTAATGGGTTAACTGTTACAGTAATATCATCTGTAGCTATACATCCATTTACATCTGTTCCAGTTACAGTATAAGTTGTAGTTGCTGCTGGAGAGAATGCTACTCCATCTGTAATGCCACCAGTCCAATCATATATTCCACCAATACCAGCGCCTGTTCCGCTCAGAGTGATTGTCTCTCCATTACAAATTGTTAAATCAGCTCCAGCATTGATTGTTGGTAAATCATTTACGGTTACAGTAATATCATCTGTATTAATACACCCATTCACATCTGTACCAGTAGCGGTATAAGTACTAGTTGTAGTTGGTGTAAATGCAACACCATCTGTTACACCACCAGTCCAATCATATGTTCCACCAACACCAGCACCTGTTCCAGTTAAGGTTACCATATCCCCGTCACAAATAGCGAAATCAACTCCTGCATCAGTCATTGGTAAATCATTTATTGTTACATCAACTGAAAATGGGCAATCAGTAGCACTTGTACTTGTTGCAGTATAAGTAACAACACCTGAAGTTAAAGGTGTAAAGGGAGTACCATTTGTTACACCACCATCCCAGGTTACCGTACCTCCAGTTGTAGAAGTAGCCGTTAATGTTAGTTCATCACCCAAACATATTTCTGTTGATGATATTGTAGTAGTTAAATCTGTGCAAGCTTTGGTTATCGCATCAGCAGGAACTGAAAGATGCCACCACATAAAAGTACCACCATCAGAAGTTGCATCTTGAGTAAAAGTGGCTGTAGGAGCCGCAGCGGTAAATGTAAAAGTAGCTAATTGCCATTCACAAGTACTACCTGTAAATACATTACTAGATACTACAGTACCATCAAGAATTAAATCAATTGTTCCATCAAGAGTTACTGTTGCACCTCCCCAAAATCCTCCTGTTCCATGAAAATTACCTACATAACATGAAAAAGTATAAGTACATCCTGGATCTAAATCTGTAATGATTGTACTGGCAGATTCTGTTGGAAAAGCCAATCCAATTACTCCAGACATCCAATCTGCATGACCGGTTGGCGGTAATGGAACAGGACATATATATGGACCAACAAAGCCTCCGGGACCGTCTGGGTCAACTATATCAGGAGAAGGGGACGCAATTGTCCAACCTGGGGCAACAGTGCTAAAACCAACTACTCCACCATCTGTTGGTGCGATTGTTTGTGAAAATAATTGGCAAGAAAAGATAATTACAAAAAGCAGAATAATTCCTCTCATAAAATAAGGTAAAATAGGTTTCTTATAATTAAAATGACGTTTTTAGATTATTAATAGAAGCCTGTCTGACAATATTTTAACGAAAAAGAGGGAAAACAGTAAATTTAAATTATTTTACCGGTAACAAAAAAGCACTATATCTTTAGAAGTTTAGCGTTTCTTAATCCAACTTTAATATAGTATATGCCTTTATTGAGTTTACTTAAATCAACCTGATTAAAATTATTTGATTGAATGATTGGCTTCCTTAAAATAAGTTTCCCTTGTTGATTATAAATAAGAACTTCACTTCCTTCTGTTTTTTCTAGATAGAGAATATCTTTTACAGGGTTGGGATATATATTGAGAGGCTTAACTTCTTCTTCTGAAATTCCAACATTATCATTTTCTTCTATTTCTTCTAGCCAACTAATATCGTAGGACCACATAGATCTTGAGTATGTTCCAGCAATTAATTTCATGTTTAGAGCATCCAATCGCAGCTCATTTACAGTAGTAAAAGGTAATCCAACCCCCACATAGTCCCAATTTCCGCCTCCGTTTTGACTAAAATAGACACCACCATCCAGTGCTGCGAACAATATTTCATCTTCATCATACCCTGGGACAATAAGAATGTCATTTACTGTAATGCCAGGTAAGTCACTGGAAATATCTGTCCATGTTTCTCCAAAATCAGTGGTTTTGAATAAATAGGAAACGCCCTCATCATCCTTATAACCTGATAACGTCACATAAACTGTGCCTTCTAGATTGGGCGAACAAACAACACCTGTAACATATCGATTGGGCAAAATTCCCGTGATATTTGTCCATTCCCAACTACCAATAGATCGTTCCCCTCTCCAAACTAAACCATCTGTGGTTCCAGCATAAAGCATGTCGGGATTATCATAAGGTTGATCAATTTCAGAAATGGTTTGGAATCGTGCGTTTCCATAAGCTTCGCCCATTCCAATGCGTGTTAAATCCTCACTTATATATTCATAAACGCCATAAGGGGCTTCTGACATTAACTGAATATGCGCAGTCCCTATAAAAAGTTCGCCTGTACTTTCATTGATTTTGTATGGTGTATCCCAATTTGTTCTATCATCTCCAGGAGTTGGTGCGCTGACATTTGTAATATCCCCAAAAGAACTAGAATAACGAATTCCACCATTTTGAGTTTCAAAATATGCCGCACCTTCATCTAGTTCTAAAAACGTCACGCGAAATCCATCTCCTCCAAAGAGGCGCTCCCACTCATTGAAACTTTCTGCATTTCCAGACATAGATCCATTGTCTTGTGCACCACCACCATATAAACCACTTTCGTGTGGATGGGTCGCAATATGATAAAATTGTGTGATAGGAATATTTTCAATATCCTCCCAAGTCGATCCATTATTATCTGTTTTATATAACCCTCCGTCAGTAGCTATGATGTATGAGTTTTCATCTAAAAAGGCAATTGCATGCTTGTCCGCGTGAACTTCACCTGTCCACCAAACAGGAACATTTCTAGCCCAAGTATCGCCTCCGTTTAATGACTGAAACATCTCTACACCCGGAACAATTAATTGGTCGTTATCAAATGGATTGAGATAAACTTCTCCAAAATACCATCCAAATCCACCCATTACGTTTTCTGGTAAACCGTCAGGCCCCATATAAACATTAATAGGTTCCCAGGTTGATCCAGCGTTTGACGTTTTGTAAATTTCTTTGATATTTAACGAACCGCCATCAACATAAAGTGCATAAATTACATCAGGGTTATCATTTGATATTGCTAAACCAATTCGACAATCATCCTCTGCTGGCAAGCCTCCCGAAAGTGTTGTCCATGAATCGCCACCATCAACTGTTTTGTAGATTCTTGCGTGCGGCCCTGTAACTCTTGACGCATAGTAGTTTCTCATTCGATCATATCCGGTTGCATAAAGGATATCAGGATCACTTGGGTCCATTATTAAATCAGCAATACCTGCTGAATCAGCTAAAAACAAAATGTTTTCCCATGTTGATCCAGCATCTTCCGATCGATAAATTCCTCGCTCCGTTGTTTTTACATGCGGATTTCCTAAAGTACTCGCAAAAATTCGTGTATTATCAGTAGGATCTATGATAATTTCAGTGATTGCGCCAGTTTCTTCGAGTCCAGAAGATTCCCATGTTTCACCACCATTTATACTTTTATAAACGCCATTTCCAATAAATGAACTTCCTGTAAAATTGCGATCTCCCGTTCCTGCGTAGATAATATTTTCGTTGTCGGGGTCAAGTGTAATCGCACCAATAGCCAAATAAGGTTGATCGTCAAAAATCGGGTTCCATGTTTCACCACCATTTGTAGTTTTAAAAATTCCGCCATTTGTAGCTCCAGCATAAATAATGTCTTGATCTGTAGGACTTACAGTTAAAACATCAATTCGTCCGCCAATATTTCCAGGCCCCTCTTGTTTCCAATCGAGAGATAATTCAACTTCTCTACTATCAGCAACCGAAGTAGCATGCGTTTTTATTTGATTAATTTTTTGAAGATATTCAGTTTGATTAAATGCTTCGTCAGGATAACTCCGAATAGTTAACCATTGGTCATGCGGTTCCAGTTTTTTTGGCTCTTCATTTTCTGAATTGCCTATATTCAGCTGATTTTCAGAAACGTGAAGCTTGGTTTCTTTTTTTGAAGAAAGGAAATATAAAGAGGCAGTGATTGCCAATATTGGAATGGATAAAATGATTGATTTTTTCATGGATGATAAAAAATAACTGTGCCTAGCAACTAAAGTTAATGAAAAAAGTACAAAGAGATTTAATAAGTTTTTGAATGTTGTAATTTGCTTATTAAAAAGAAGGTTTAATCAATTCATTTGAAATTAGTGCATTACAAAAAAACGGATCACATACATTGTGATCCGTTTTAGGAGAATTTATCGTTGATTTTACAAAGATTATTCTAGAACAGATTTAAGATTTTACAACACGAATTAATTCCATGTGATCTCCTAATTGAACTTTAATTAAATAAGCTCCTTCTTCAAATTGAGATAAATCAATTTGAGATTGCGCTTGATTCAATGTTTGTGTAAAAACTTTTTGTCCTTGCAAATTAAACACTTCAAGTTGGGCCGTTTTTTCAAAATCAAATCCTTCAATTGACACGGTTGTTAACCCATTTGTAGGATTGGGATATGCACTAACTGTTAAGGATTCAGTAATATTTAATTCGGTATTTTCATCTATCAATTCAGGTGTGCGGAATTGATTAGAAAATGGATCTAGACGTAAAATAAAAGCATTATGTATTCCAGAAACATTCCCTGAAGCAACTAAAGGGCCACTAGACGGTGTGCCAATAAAATAGTCAAGATTTCCTCTATACGCACCAGTAGTATACGTAAATTCTTCACCTGTTGAAATACGTGTAGGAAAATGATTGTCATTAGAAGCTATATGTTGTGTCGAATTAACAATATTATGTGCACTCCATAAACTACCGATTTCTGTTTGCCCCATGAAAATATAATTATTATTAAATGGATTTAAATTTATCTGTGCATCCGTTGTTACCGAAGAAATTTGTACAGTTCCTACTCCATAAAATCCAACAAAACTAAGTCTATCATTGTTTGCGTCCATTCCTGTAATATTGACACTAGTGCCACTATTTAATATTTCAGCGAAATCTAGGCTAACCGAATTAATTTGCCAAGAAAAAACATAACTACTATTAGTCAAGGATGCGCTATTAAATCCAGACGCACCGCCTAAGAAAGTTGGAAATGCAGTATTTACATTACCCCAAATGGTTCCCCCAAAATACACATGATTGTTATCGTCACTGGCTAAGCAAGTTCCTTCTGCAATAGCTCCAGGATCTGAACCAAGCCCGTGTAAATTATTAAAAACAACAGTACCATTGTTAGGATTAAGCCATCCAAAGTAAGCATCTGTTATTGCTGAAGTATTTATATTTGAGCTATTAAAAGTCAATGAATTACTAAATGTACCGGTTATAAAAACTGCATTTAACCGTTCGTCCCATTTAATGTCATTTGCAATATTCGCACTACTTTCTTGGACAGAAGTGTTGATCCAATCAATTGTAAAAGATTCTCCTGGGATGAAATATTCCAGTCGCGAAGCAAATGCATTGGATAGATTATTACTATTTGAATCAGATTCTCCAGAAACATAAACTGTAATAAAATTTGCTCCATTTTCTTGAACATCAAGTGCTGTTCCAACATGATCCTCAAGAAGATCACCCATTCCTAATACTCGTCCAAAATTAGGCGAATTTGGACCATCTACGGAAATAACGGCTAAATGTCCTATGTTTGATGTTCCAAGAGCACCATTGGCAGATGGAGTTATTGAACTACCCCCTCCTGGATAAACCGTAATAAGATCTGTTGCAATGTTATAATTTAAGCCAATAAAAATGTGATTACTTTCTTTGTTGATCCCGAACCCTTCACTAGTACTGTTTGTGCCAGCTATGCCTTGGTCATAAATTACCCACTGTAACTCACCACAAGAATTATGACAAACCGAATAAAAAGTTGGAAGGTCAAACTTGTTAGAATTGATGGTTATAGAATTCCCGAAAGCATCTTCAAATGTAGTTTCACGGATAAAACTTCCCGTTGCATAAACATATTCGTCATCAGTGAAAACATCAAACCCTTTATCACCAGTACCATTCGAAGCAATTGCATTAGAAGTTGTTTGCTGCCATTCTGCCGGCCTTACTTCAATATTCATAATAGCCGATCCACTGCATCCTGTTACAGGGTCAGTGTAAGTGTATTCAACAGGATATATACCCGCCCCTATGCCTGGGTCAAATTCAATTACTTGAAAAGGGCCAAAAGTATTGAGATTCACGGGAGGAAGTAAAGTGAATTCTCCTCCAGGAACGGGTATTGAACTTGAAAACCCATCAATTGGGGTAAAAAAATCGTTGGTCCAGTAAACGTTTCCATTAGGAAGATACCTAGCACCAAGATTAAAGGGCTCATCTAATTCACAAACGACAAGAGTAGGAGTATTAGCTGTTACTGTTAATGATCCTGAAGCGAATGTGCTTTTTGAAAATACGCCAAATTGCGAAAGTAAAACGACAAAGAGCGCAATGAATAAATTTTTCATTTTGTTTTTGGATTAATTTTGCCTACTCTAATAAATTGCTTTTCGGCTACCGCGTATGCTTTAATCGAAGCAAATATAGGGTTCCAAATAGTTCTCTATGATACGGATTCAAATGCGTTGAAGGTTATTTCAAAAACGTAATTTATTACTGCAAAAGCGCTACACTAAAATTCAAATGTGATAAGGTTTTTTACAAATGCGTTATTTCACTATGAAAACAAAACAACAATAACTGTAATTAGTAAATTTTCACCGCAACTTTGTAAGTTTTTGCATTAGTCACGTCGAAGATAAGCTAAGGATTTTTGTCTTTGTTTAAAGTAAAACGCTTAACTTTTGGATTTTTTAGAAGGCAATTATTGATTATATCAGTAAACTAAATCCGCATTGTAAAACATACTTACGCTTACTACTCTATGAAAAACAAAATCGTATTTCTGCTTGGGGTGCTGTTATTAACGACTACTAGTCTTTCACTTTACGGCCAAAAAAACATAACATTCAAAGGCAGTTCTTTCGTTAGACCAAGTCAATTTTCAACTTTACCATCTTTTATTCAATTTCAGGAAAATCAGATGTCATTCGAGCAGGCAAAACAGTGGATAGTAAATGAATTAGCAATTGATTCTAAAATGAATTTAGTATTGCTAAGAGAAGAAAAAGATAATTTAGGACACTCCCATTATCGTTTTCAACAGACTTATTTTGGAAAACCAATTGAAGGTGCAGTTTGGATTATTCATGCGAAGAATAATAAAGTTTACGCTATGAATGGATTAATTTATAAAAACCTTACCGCAGAAAAACATACTGTATTTAGTGAGGAAGATGCTCTTGAAAGTGCAAAAAATAAAATTGGCGCAACACAATATAAATGGGAAATTGAAGGAGAAGAAAAACATTTAAGATGGGAGAAAAATGATCCAAGTGCTACTTACTTTCCAGAAGGAGAATTAGTTTATGTTTCTTTAGATGGAAGTTTTGATATTAATACCTATCGGTTAGCTTATAAATTTGATATTTATGCACAGGAGCCTTTATCTCGTTCGGAAGTATATGTAGATGCTATTTCTGGAATCGTTCTTTCTCAAAATGAATTGATTCATGTAGTAGATGAGCCAGGGACGGCACATACAGCTTATAGTGGTGAGCAAGGAATTGTTGCAAACAATATAGGGGGTGTTTTTTTACTTAGAGATTCTACTAGAGGGGGAGGAGTAAATACATTTAATATGGAAGAAAGCACCTTCTATGAAGACGCTGTTGACTTTGAAGATGATGATAATGACTGGAACAATGTTAATCCTGAACTAGATGAATATGCGACAGATGCACATTGGGGTACAGAGGTATCATATGATTACTTTTTTCTAGAACATGGAAGAAATAGCATAGATAACGAAGGCTTTCCGTTAAACAGTTATGTTCACTATAACTCTAATTTTACAAATGCATTTTGGGATGGTGAAAGAATGACTTATGGAGATGGGGGCGTTGGCTTTTCACCATTGGTGTCAATAGATATTTCGGGTCATGAAGTTGTTCATGGTTTAACTGAATTTACGGCTGGATTAATTTATATGGATGAGTCTGGTGCGTTAAATGAATCGTTTAGTGATATTTTTGGAACCGCAGTAGAGCGGTATGGCCGTCCCGATAATTGGAATTGGATGATTGGAGAAGATATAGGAAGTGCATTCCGATCAATGTCAGATCCGAATGAACTTAATAGCCCAGACACTTATATGGGAAATTTTTGGGCTCCCCTTGGAGGAGGAGACAATGGAGGTGTTCATACCAATAGTGGTGTTCAAAATTTTTGGTATTATCTTTTGAGCGAAGGTGGAGAAGGAACAAATGATAATGATAGTATTTATAACATAGAAGCATTGGGAATGGAAAAAGCAAGCGCAATTGCTTTTAGAAATTTAACAGTATACTTAACACCTAGTTCGCAGTATGCAGATGCTCGATTTTTCGGAATTCAATCCGCAATAGATTTGTATGGAAACTGTTCTTTTGAAGTTGAGCAAACAACTAATGCCTGGTATGCTGTAGGTGTTGGAAATTCATATGTTGAAGAGGTTATTGCTGAATTTGAAGTGCCTCAAATGGAATCATGTAGAACACCTTTTACGGTTGATTTCATCAACTTAAGCACAAATGGAACTTCTTACAACTGGGATTTTGGTGATGGAACAACAAGCACCGAAGCCGCGCCTTCGCACACTTATTTAACTGAAGGATTTTTTGATGTTGAATTATCTGTAGATGGTGGAGATTGTGGTTCGGATAACATCATTGTTACGAATGCGATTGCAATTGATGCTGATTTACGTTGTGAATATGTTCTTGCAGAAGTTCCAGACAGCACTCAAATTTTAACCTCTTGTAAAGGAATACTCTTTGATACAGGCGGAAAAGACCAAACTTATAGTGGATTTGAGAATATCGAAGCGATTATTATGCCTGAAGGCGGATCTCTTATTCAAATAGAATTTACAGAATTTGATTTGGCACATCCTGGGGCAGATTGTAACCGAGATTATATTGAGGTTTATGATGGAGAAGGCACTGATGCTCCTTTAATCGGGAGATATTGTCCGTCTAATCCACCACCGCCAGTAATTAATTCTGTAAGCTCAATCGTTACTGTTGTATTTATTAGTAATGGATTCATTCATGGAGATTTCGAAATGAATTGGACTTGTATTCGAGAAGATCAACTTGGTGTTGATGAAAATGAAGCGGCACAACTTAAAATATACCCTAATCCAACAGATGGAATAATTACGCTAGAAACTGATAATGTAGCAGCAAGTAAAATCAAAATCACAGATTTTTTAGGAAAAACGATTGGCTTAGTTCCAATAACAGGAGTTAATACTATAGTTGATTTAAAAGATTATAACCTTGCAAAAGGAATTTATCAATTCCAAATTATGGATGAAAATGGACAAGCATTGTATACTGAAAAAGTTATTATGCAGTAGATTTATTCAGCGTTGTAAAAAACAAATCCCAAGGACAACTTCATTGAAGGCTATTTTGTTTTTTAATTAAACATTAATATTGAAAAGGCTTCTCCACCAACAGCTTCAATCGGACCTCCGAGACTTCTAATTCCCGCTCTAAGAGCGCCCTCAGAAATGTCTGCACTTACTTTTAATAGTACTCGCACTAACCATCCTCTCCTCCGCCTTTCTTCTGAAGGCCTCCATAATGATTCGTTTTCAAATTCGGCTTGTTGACCCCAATAAATTCAACCATATTTTCCGATTTCAAATGCTTCAAGTATTCGTAAAGAGGCAATTTCACTTAATGTTTCGTCTCAGGTGATAGCTGAAATGTATGAATCTAATACTGCATCAGCAGATGTGAAGTTAGTGGATGCATAGAATTCTGCGCCAAAATCAATATAATAACGCTGTAAATTGTTGTGTATTTTAGCACGTTGATTATTAGAATCTTTCAGGACTTCGACTATACTCACCTGTAGGAAGCATTAATTTAAACTTTTGAATCTTGGCAGTTTGCTATATATAAACAATAAAGTACCGTTACTTAAGTCTATTCAGACCATTACGACTTAGGCACTATTTTTGAGCAAATTCAATCCTAACCAAAAGACAAATTAACAAAGTTATGAAAAGCAAGATTTTTTACTTGGTACTATTAGTAGGGTTATCTGCCTGTAAAGAAGAAGTAGTTGAACCAGAGATGGAAACTGATATAGAAGAGACATTTGATCTAAATGATTTTCATATTGCATTTAAAATTGATGGAGAACAGAAAACTTTTGTGCCCGATGGAATAACTACTGGACTTTTTATAGCAGGAACCGGAAGTATTAGTACATTTGGTGATCCAGAAGAAGAGAACATTACAGATCGTTCTGGAGGAATCGAAACGGTATCAGGAGATGATTTTTTAGAAATATCTCACCAATTTACCTATACGAATGGTGAATTCGCTGCTGATTATAAAGCTGCAATTATGGATAAGTTTGCTGCCGGAGAATATAATTATCGAATCGAAGAAGACTTTACAACGGAAGATAATATAGGGATGTTATTTAATTACAGAAGTGTTGAATTGGGCTCGTTAAGGACAAATAGAGGGAATCAAACAGACAGTTTTTTTATAATAACGGAAATTGTAGAAATAGATGATGATGGCCCTTATACTGTTATTGTTAGAGGCATATTTAACTGCAAACTTTACAATACAGATATGATAAGTTATAAGGTGACTGATGGCACATTTTATTTATTGTTTGAAGTGTAAAATATGACCTTTTTTGAGATAGGTTATTGCCTGAATAGAGGAGAGTATAATGTTTAGTACGAGCAACTTGCAGATTAAAAGAAAAAGTAATTTATGAATAAACAAATGGCACTAATTTATTTAGGACTTACAATTTTATTTTATGTCCTGATTGTATGGGTATTTAACGTATTTGGTCCAGGAGGAGACTTGATGATGAGCGTTATAGTTATAATTCTATCGATTTACTTTTTAACGTCTATTTTTCAGAAGAAGAAAAAGAAAAAATAGCTTGATTGAAGTGCCCTTGATGACCTACTTGAGTTGGCAAGCTGTTCATTGGCGGTCTTTGAGAGCCTCAGACTGCCTCATCTCAGACTGCTTTAAGGGCCTCAGACTGCGCCAATAACTTCAACCTCACAGAATCCATTGTCCTCCGGGCTTCAGACTGCCACAAAAACCTCAGGATGCCTGAGAGCCGCTTTCTCACAGAACGTAAGCAGCCCTGAGGCACTTGAAGGGCGAGTGCTGGAAATAACTTTGTTCAGATGCTCAAATCTAATGCACGAATAGACTTTCCTATTTTTAAAACCGTGAGAATATTGATAAAACTGAGACCTTGCATGACTGCAATATTAGATTGTCATAGTAGCCAAAATTCGCGCTACTCTGAATTATTTCAAACAAACATAAATCTTAAACTGCCAATTACTTTCATAAATTTGAACCGAATCAAAAAGCGATTTTAAAATGGGTTCGTACCCCAAATTAGAATTAGCAACAATTGTCAATGTTCCGCCTTTTTTTAATTTAGTTTGGGCAGCATGAAAAAGCCCTATGGCAATACTTGTATCAACCGTATTACCAAAATGGAACGGAGGGTTGATAATGATCCAGTCAAAGCTTTCATCTTCAAACAATGATAGATCAAAGTGATGGTGAAATTTTGTGTGTGATTCCGCGAGATTGATTTTGGCAGAAGCAATTGCCAGGTTAGAGTCATCTAGAAAATGCATTTGATTAACCTGAGCTTTTTCCAAAATCCATTTGCCGATAATTCCATTTCCGCAGGCTAAATCCAGAACAGTATCATGTTTTGCAGGAATAGGTAAATTTTGCAGTAAAAAATCTGTTGCTAAATCGACTTTACCAGACGAAAAAACACCTCTGTACTGTTTTAATTGAAGGTTATTATACTCAAACGACTCAAATAGATTGATTTTTTCAATTGTTTTTTTCCCTTTTAAGATGAGTAGTCGCGCTTTCTTTTTTGCTTTTGTTTGTTCAACATGATCAAAGTATTTATGCGCTAATTTGAGAATGCCCGAATTAAAATATTTGGTCATAAAACCACAGGTGACTTCGCCTTCGCTAGATAAACATTGATGAATTTGATTAAAATAAACTTCTAGTAGTCCGAGAGACTTTGGGATTTTTAAAATCGCATAGTCCAATTGAGCATGAATTTCATCTGTTAGGTTAAAAAATAAATTGTGCTCGACAGGGATTCCATTTCCATTTAAATTTTTTTGAATTGCCGCTTCTTGACTTTTTTGATTTATGACGACAATTGGTTTTTCTGAGGCAAAATGGCAAGTTAAATATCCAAAAGTGTCGTTGTAAATGCCTAACTGTTTGCTTTTATCTGAAAAGAATTCAACCAATAATTCATCTGCGGCATTCCAAGCTTTTAGTGAATTGTTTTTTGTTTCAGGAAGTCGCTTGAGGGACAATGGCTTATTCATGGTTTTCGAATGAGATGGGAATATCAAAAATCAACGCTTTCTTCGCTTAGAAGAATGATTTTTATTACTTCGCTTTTCTTTAAGCCATTTTGGAACCTCTTTTTTTCCTTTTTGATGTGAAGGTTTTCCAATCAATTGTTCCAACAATTCAGGTTTTCCGGCAGAAAGTAATTTATCTTTTACCCATTGACGATTTTCTTTTTTGTACCAAAAGAAGAAACGGTGTTGATCCTTTTTTTCTTGTTTTGATTTTGGTACGAAAGCAGGCTTTAGTGTATAAGGATGAACACCGGCGTAATAAATCACAGTAGCCACTGTCATAGGAGTTGGTGTAAAATCTTGGACTTGTTCCAACTTAAATCCCATATCTTTTGTTTCGACAGCTAAATTGGCCATGTCTTCTTCTTTACATCCGGGATGTGAAGAAATAAAATACGGAATTAAGGGCTGTTTTAAGTCATGCTTTTTTTGAATGCGATCATAACTTTCCTTAAACTTATGAAAGTACTTAAAAGAAGGTTTCCGCATAATTCGCAAAGTATCATCTGCAGTATGTTCAGGAGCAACTTTTAATCGTCCAGAAACATGTCGAGTTACAACTTGTTCCAAATACTCTTCGGCTTCTTTTTCGTTCAATTGTTTGTTATAGTCTTTCACCAATAGATCATATCGGATTCCTGATCCAACAAATGCTTTTTTGACTTTAGGGTGCTGGTCAACTTTTTTATAAATATTGGTTAGTGGTTTATGACTAGTGTCTAGGTTAGAGCAAATAACAGGATGAATACAAGACGGGCTAACGCATTTTTCGCAAATGGCTTCATCAATTCCTTTCATGCGATACATATTGGCTGAAGGCCCACCTAAATCAGAAAGATACCCTTTAAAATCAGGATCATTTACGACTTGTTCTACTTCGTTTAAAATTGACTTTTCACTTCGTGAAGCAATGAATTTTCCTTGATGTGCAGAAATTGTACAAAAACTGCATCCACCAAAACATCCACGGTGCATATTGATGGAAAATTTGATCATTTCATAAGCAGGGATATTGCCCCGTTTATGATATTTAGGATGAGGTAAACGTGTATAAGGCAAATCAAATGAACGATCAATCTCGTTTTCCGTCATAGTTTTATAAGGCGGATTGATAATTAATAAATCATCTCCACATTCCTGAAAAATTCTTCGTGCAATAAGTTTATTGGATTCTACTTCGACAGACTTAAAGTTACTTGCATAAGCCAATTTGTCTTTTAAGCAAGCTTGGTGCGAATTTAAATAAACGTCTTCCCAATTTTTATTTTTTGGAACTTTTAAACTGCTTGGCTGCAAAATTGCTGTTTGCGGAATTGTTTTAATCGACTCAAAAGGAACACCTTTTTTTAGTAGCTTTAATAATTCGCGCAAAGGTTGTTCCCCCATTCCATAAACCAATAAATCAGCCCCACTAAGTGTTAGGATATTAGGAAATAGTTTATTTGCCCAATAATCATAATGCGTTACACGGCGTAAAGAGGCTTCAATTCCACCAATTACAACCGGAACATCAGGATAAATGTCTTTTAGAATTTTTGTATACTCAATGGTTGCATAATCAGGACGAAAACCTGCCTGCCCACCAGGGGTGTATGAATCCGAAGATCGTTTTCTTTTTCCAGCTGTATAATGATTGACCATAGAATCCATACAACCAGACGTAACACCAAAGAAATATTTTGGTTTCCCAAATTTTTTGAAATCCCTTAAATCATCTTGCCAATTGGGTTGTGGAATAATCCCGATACGAAACCCCTCACTTTCAATGATTCTACCGATAACCGCTGGCCCAAAAGAGGGATGGTCAACATAAGCGTCCCCAGAAACTAGAACAACATCTAATTCTTCCCATCCATGGGCGTCAAGTTCTTTTTTTGTTATTGGGAGCCAATCAGAAATTGGTCTTCGCTGCTCATCCATCAAGACAAAGGTACGAATGAAATTTGACTACTGCTATTTTACCTGAAATAACCGGCAATTGCTTTTAATTCTTTCTTATCAAGAGCGCTATATCCATTTCTGAAATGTTTTGCATACAGTGTTTTTCCTGAAGCCAGGTTGACAAGTGCCATTTCAGTAAATCGATTCACTGCAAAATAAAGGATAATATGCGAAGGATCTTTTTTGGACAAAGTTGCGTAATACTCTTCTTCTCCCAACAACCGATACTTAATGTTTAACTTATCCAAATCTGATTTCAAAAGCGTATGACGTGTCTGCTCGCGATTAATAATTAAAGTGTTTCCAACTGAAGGTCCTTGATCTCCAATAATTTCTGAGGAAACTTTTGCGTTCAATTGGTCAGGATCGCCAGTAAATCGTTTTTCTTTAATTAAAGAAAGCCCTTTGTTGAGTCCTTGAACCAACATATAAATATAACGGTATTCATCTTCTACCGAAACCAAATCATAGAAACCATTAAGGTACATATAACCCAAAGTTTCTTCCATTTTCACTTTTTTTCTAGGAACATAAATTGAAGCAGGTTGTAATACTAAAACATGCTGATTTTTTCTATCCGCCATGTGTTTTCTAGTGATTTCTTTTTCGGTGATAAAAAAGGCTACAGATTGTTTTTCAGGACGTTTATACTGCTCAACAATAGAAAACTCAGTCAATGTCCAATATTGATTTAAACAATCAATCATTAAGCTATCAAAAAAGGAATCTCCTGTCTTAACATAGGTTATTCCGTTTTTTATAAGGTTTTTAAATGCAATTTCATTTGAACCAAAATTATAGACTTGTGCTTCTGACTGAAATTGAATTCCTGTTAAAAAGAGAAAGAAAAAAAGGATACGCATACATTCAATTTTACACAAATATAATGCCTTATCTTAATGAATTAATTATCTACTCAAAAACGTAAGTAAATATTGGGCGAAAACCGACGAAAGGATTGGCTTTTTCAAAATCGATCTCACTTGTAATTCGAATGTCATATCCAGTTGAATACCAATGCCCACCCATGGCTTTTTGTTCTGAAGTTAATTCTGCAACATTTCCACTCATATTATACAACCCATATCCATTCGGATTGTAACTATCGACAGGAGTAGTGATGTTAGCACTATCAGCAAATATACCAACTGGTGAGTGAGTAGAATCATTTACAATTTTTAATTCACCTTTGGTCATTTGAATATTTTCGTCACCGACTACTCTAAAATTGGCCAAGTAATTTCCTTTACTTCCTCTTAAATAAGGTCCTCCCCATGGGTAAATACTTTTCTCCAAACCTCCCGTTGCAGAAACTATCCATTCATGTTTTGTAGGAATGCGGACTTTTTTTAGTTGGTCGCCATAAGTGGCTTGTAATTTTTTTGTAAGCCATTGACAATACAATTCAGCACCTTGCTTTGAAATATTAACAACGGGATAATTATCATAAGCTGGATGAGAAAAATAATACTCTACCATAGGGCTCATATATCCTCCAATTTTATTCCAAGCTAAGGTATCAGGACAAGCAATAGAATATAAGGAGTCTAATTTATTCGCTTTTAGATCTGATAAGAACGATCGATATTCTGCATTGGTTACTTCATTTTTTGCCATGAAAAAAGCGTTTACAGCAAATGGTTCACCATAAGAATCTACTTTTTGCGCAGGAATAAAGACAAAGTTTTTTGGAAATTTATTTTTTTTAGAATTAAATCCAACTGTAAGGGTGACTAGAAATGCAAAAAGAAGAATTCGTTTCATGACAGGTTTTTGATTTGATTTCAATGAAATAATCTAACCGACCAGAAAAGTTACAAAAACTTCAATTAAAACAATTCTTTTACATTATCAGCAAATAATTTGATTGCTATTGCTAACAGAATAATTCCAAACACTTTTTGTAAAATTGCAATTCCTCCTTTTCCCAATAGTTTTTCAATTTTTCGAGTTAATTTTAATACTGTAAATACAATGATCATGTTAAGGAAAATTGCTGTTGCGATACTTAATAATTGGTATTCAGCTTGAAGAGATACAATGGTTGTCATTGTTCCGGCACCAGCAATAATAGGAAAAGCAATAGGAACTATTGAGGCAATTTTAAGTGCGCTTTCATCTTCATCTTTAAACAATTGAACACCAAAAATCATTTCGACACCCAATGCAAAAATAATAAGTGAACCAACAACGGCAAAGGCTTTTGTATCTACGCCAAGAAATCCTAAAATACCTTCGCCAACAAACAAAAAAGCAAGCATGATTCCTAAGGCTACTAATGAAGCTTTTGTTGCATGAATATCTCCAGCACGTTGTTTTATTTTAATAATGACCGGAATTGATCCTACGATATCTATTACCGCAAATAAAATCATAAATGCTTTACCTGTTTCAATCAAATAATTGTAAAAACTTGTACTCATGGCTGATCGTATTAATAATTAAAAAAGCTGGCAAATCTAATTAATTCTTTTTCAAATCCAATAAACTTTCAATACACCTTGCAAAATATTTATGCTCTAATGCAAGCACTTTTTTCTGAATCTCTTCTGGGCTTTTACAGTCAACAATTGAACAATAATAACGAACGATAATATTTCCTTCGTCGTAATTTTCATTGATGTAATGAATCGTAATTCCAGATTCTTTTTCGCCTGCTTCAAAAATGGCTCTGTGAACATTCATACCATACATTCCATGTCCTCCGTAGTTTGGGAGTAAAGCAGGATGAATATTTACTATTTTATTGGGAAAAGCGTCAATAATAGAATCGCTTACTTTTTTTAAATAACCTGCTAATACCACAAACTGGACATTATATTCTTTTAGCCTTGCTAGTAAATTTCCATTACTTAAGTCTTCTTTTGAATGAATATAATAAGGGATTTTATGGTTCTCCGCTCTTGATATTACACCAGCCTTGGAATTATTCGTAACGATTAATGCAATTTCTCCTTTTGCAGAATCAGAAAAATGAGAAATAATAGCCTCTGCATTGCTGCCTCCGCCAGAAGCAAATATGGCGATATTGGTTTTCATCAAAATGATTTTAAACTAGACAAAGGTAGAAGGATTGTTGAAGAACAGATTAAAATTTTGGTTACTTTTATAGAAAAAATACGAATGGCGGATAAATCTTCACCTTTTATTTCTTACAAGCAGCAATTATTTAATGAAAACGAAATGATAGAGCGGGCTAAAGCGTTTTACGACTTCATGGATAAGCGACGATCAGTAAGAGAATTTTCAGATAAAGACGTTCCAGTTGATATTATTAATAATATACTTAAAACGGCTTCAACGGCACCTTCGGGAGCCCATAAACAGCCTTGGACGTTTTGTGTAATTAGAAATAAGGACTTAAAACATAAAATTCGTGAATTAGCGGAAGAAGAAGAGAAAAAGAATTATGGTGGGAGAATGAGCGAACGGTGGATAAAAGATTTGGAGCCATTGGGAACAGATGATGTTAAAGAATTCATTGATATTGCGCCTTGGATTATTGTAGTGATGAAAAAATCCTATGATTTTGATAAAGATGGGAAAAAGATGAATAATTACTATGTAAATGAGTCTGTAGGAATTGCAAGTGGGTTCTTGATATCGGCAATTCATAATGCTGGTTTAGTTACTTTAACACACACACCAAGCCCAATGAATTTTATCGCAGCGGCATTAAATCGTCCAGAAAATGAAAAACCATACCTACTTTTACCAGTTGGGTATGCTCATGAAAGCTGTACTGTTCCTGACATTGAGAGAAAGTCGCTAGAAGAAATCGCAATTTATTATTCTTAAATTTTGATTTTCTGCCTTTTTAGTATTTTCTTTGCAGACTGAATAAACCATTTAAAACAGATTAATATGTCTGATGTAAAATCAAAAGTAATGTCCATTATTGTGGACAAATTAGGAGTAGCAGAAGATGAAGTAACTGCTGAAGCAAGTTTCACAAACGATCTAGGAGCAGATTCATTAGATACTGTTGAATTGATCATGGAATTTGAAAAAGAGTTCAACATTGCAATTCCTGACGATCAAGCCGAAAAAATCCAAACTGTTGGTGACGCGATTTCTTATATCGAAGGAAACGCAAAATAATTTCAAAAACATATTGAGTCTTTAAACTTAACCTACAAGGAATGGAGTTAAAACGAGTAGTTATTACTGGGCTTGGTGCTTTGACGCCAATAGGAAATTCTGTTGAAGAGTACTGGAATTCATTGAAATCTGGTGTCAGTGGAGCTGCTAAAATTACAAAATTCGATAGTGAAAAGTTTAAAACACAATTTGCTTGCGAGCTCAAAAACTTTAAAGTTGAAGATCATCTTGATCGGAGAGAAGCAAGACGTTTAGATCCATTTTCTCAGTACGCCATGGTTTCATCTAGTGAAGCTATGGCGGACTCTGGGATTGATTTGGAAAAAATTAACCTTGATCGCGCTGGTGTAATCTGGGGATCTGGAATTGGAGGATTAACAACTTTCCAAGAAGAGGCAAAAAGCTTTGCTGAAGGAGACGGTACTCCAAGATATAACCCTTTCTTTATTCCAAAAATGATTGCAGATATTGCAGCAGGACACATTTCAATGAAGTATGGTTTTAGAGGACCGAACTTTGTTACTGTTTCTGCATGTGCTTCGTCTAACAATGCTATGATTGACGCTTTTAACTTAATTCGATTAGGTAAGAGTGATTTAATTATGTCTGGTGGATCTGAAGCGTGTGTTAATGAATCTGGAGTTGGAGGATTTAATGCATTAAAAGCATTGTCAACAAGAAATGATTCACCTGAAACAGCATCTAGACCATTTGATGTGGATCGTGAAGGATTTGTTTTAGGAGAGGGTTCTGGAGCGCTTATTCTGGAAGAATTAGAGCATGCAAAAGCAAGAGGAGCTAAAATTTATGCTGAAATTGTTGGAAGCGGTTTATCGGCAGATGCGCACCACATTACTGCACCTCACCCTGAAGGTTTAGGAGCAATCAGTGTAATGAAACAAGCATTAGAAGAAGCGAATGTAAGTCCAAAAGACATTGATTATATCAATGTACATGGAACATCAACTCCTTTGGGAGATATGGCTGAAACAAAAGCAATAAAAGAAGTTTTTGGAGAAGATGCGTATAACCTTAATATTTCCTCAACTAAGTCCATGACAGGTCACTTATTAGGTGCAGCTGGAGCAATTGAGGCAATTGCATGTATAAAAGCAATCGAAAACAACACAGTCCCTCCTACGATTAATCACTTTACGGATGATCCTGAGATAGATAATAAGTTGAATTTTACGTTCAATGTTGCCCAAGAGAGAACAGTAAAATATGCCTTAAGTAATACTTTTGGTTTCGGAGGTCACAATACATCTGTGATTTTCAAATCATATGAAGCGTAGTTTACCACGGATTCGCCTTTTTTTTTCGAAAAAAAGAAATTCAACTGATCATCGGTTGGCTCAATATCTGAAAAAAAAACTAAACTACCACCCAAAAAACATCAATCTTTTTATCAATGCGTTGACGCATAAATCGTATAGTAATACACGAGAAAATGTCGAAAGTAATGAACGCTTAGAATACCTGGGAGATACAGTAATTGACTTAATTGTTGCAGAATATCTCTACGAAAAATTCCCAAAAAAGGACGAAGGTTATCTAACAAAAGTTAAAGCTAAAATTGTCAATCGTAAAATGCTCTCCTATATCGGAGGAGAAATGCAATTGGCTGAATATATTCGTTACCGAAAAGGGCGTTCGATTCGCGTCCAAACAATCGAAGGAAACGCACTTGAGGCATTAATTGGAGCAATATATCTTGATTCTAATTTTGAGACGACAAAGGCAACGTTTGAAAATTATATTATCAAACGATACATTAATTTTAAAGAAGTACTCTCACAAGAAATGGATTTTAAAAGTCTTTTATTGATATGGGGACAACGAAATAAATTTAGTATCGCTTTTGAAATTAAAGATCCAGCAACAAAAGAGAATAATTTTATTTATACTGCAGTTGTCATTATTAATAAAAAGGAGTGGGGAATGGGCAAAGGAACTTCAAAGAAAGAGGCAGAACAGAAAGCTTCAAATGAAACAATGACACTTTTAGGGATTCATTAAGGGACACTTTTCTGTTTTCTTTAAAATGCCGAGAGGTCTATCATCATCCAAAACACGGCCATTGTTCTAATGCATATTTTCGAACTTCGACTTAACTTTAAAGAAATCTGTTTTATAAATCGTCTGTGAAATGTTCTTTTCTTTTTGGTTTAGCAAATTTCTCCTTATTGTATTCTTTTGATTTTCCTTTTGGAATAGAAAGTGAATTCCAATTTTCGTCTTGAATTATTTTCCCAATGAATACAATTTGTCCGATATGGTATGGATAATGGGCCAATTGCCTATTTATACCTTCAGCTACAGAATGCCCCATGTTTCGGATATAAATCTCTCTTTCAAGGCCTTTTTCTGTTAATGATTTTATTGCGTTGAATAGACATTCCCAGCCTTCATTCCATTTTAATAACAATTCTTTTTTTTGTTTTTATATCATTGTTAAATTCTTCATTACGCTTTCGCCATTCTTTTTCTCCGTCTGTAGTTAAAAAATTAGTCCAGCGAGAAAGCATATTTCCATTTAAATGTTTTACAATCATTGAAATGCTGTTGCTTTCATGATTTAATTGCCAAAATAACTTTTCTTCAGGAATTTGCTCGAAAGTCTTTTCCCCAAGGGATTTATAGTATTTAAATTGTTTTTTTATGCTTTTTAAATAAGTATCCATTTTTTAATAGTTTTGATTTTGACGACGATTTTAACAGGTTTAATCAAGAAGTTCATGGTTTTATTTTTGTTTTAAAAACAAATCCAATTTTACTTCCGCTATGCCTTCTGAATTTCGATAAAGGTCTAATATTCTTTTTTCATCCCACCGATATTTCACCCAATTGTTCTCTTTTATTTTTTATCGCCATTAAAGTACAATTGAGTGACTAACTCGTGGTGAGTTTCTGATTCGTGGATTAAATAATGAATGTGCTTTGGGCTTCCTTCATATGGCGGCGGAATAAAAGTTTTGTACCAATATTCGCCATTTTCATTTATGAATATTTTACCTCTGCATCTATATTCATCCGACTCCATATCATATCTTTTTTTATGGTCACAATGCCAAATGTCTATTTCTACATTATTTAAAGGTGTTTTTCGGTCAATTCCATATACCTGACCAATTACTTTTAATTCTATTTCGGATTGATTTTGCGCATAAGTCAAATCATTCCTCTTAGGAGCATTCTTTCTAAAGAAAGGCCCAAGCATATCTCTACTTGTTGGAGAATCTGTGGTTATTTCACCATTTTCTTCAATCAATCTGAATCCAGTTGTCGAAATTGCAATAGCACTTAATCCTGTAATTTTGATAAACTTTCTTCTTTCCATTGTTTGTTGATTTAGGTTTAAATAAGCTTCAATTTATATATACCCTTTTTGTTAACTCCCACTTTATTTATTTTTAACCTCAATTTTTCGACCATCTAAATCCTGAATAACAGCAATTAATCTCCATTCTGTTTCAGACAGAGGTGAAATTATTTTTCAATTTGAATCCGCTAATTCTATAATTTTTTGTTCCAAATTTTCAATGCCAAATCCTAACCTGATAGAATTGTCAGCTTGCTTCATTGATTTATTTAAAGGGTAAATTTCAAAAACAAAACCATTATTTTCTGAAGTATAATGAAAGGGACCTTTTCCGTGTTGATGATAATCAAAGTTAAAACCAAGTTTTTCAAAACTTCAGGATTTTCTGTCCGAATTACAAGAAAATTAATCTTCATTTTAAACGTGAATTTGTAATTAGAGAATCAATATTAACTTCCACACGAACATTCATGATGCTCGTTGAGGTAGTTAATTGTTTCTGCGCAAAGTTTTTCTAAAATTGAAGTGTCAATATCGGCGAGTTTTTTGATGTAGATACAGGCTTTTCCCATTTTAAATTTTCCGAGATCTTTTAATAGCTCGTCACTTTTATCTGTTTTTGAATAGACATAGAGTGAAAATTGTGCTTTTCGCGGTGAAAAACCCAGTAAAGGAGCATCTCCTTCATGTCCGCTTGCATACTTGTAATGATAGCTGCCAAAACCAATAATAGTTGGCCCCCACATCTTAGGTTCAAAACCAGACCATTTTTCCATTAATTCAATTAAATTATTGCTGTCGATTTTCTTTTGCTCATTGTCAACGAATGAATTAATAAAATCAGTTACACTGACTTCGGTTTGAATTGTTTTATTCTTTGCCATTTATTTAAATACTGTTTGGAATAATTGTTAACGTTTAAGGGTAAAGCATAACAACCGAATGGGAATTATAATTGCATATCGCTAATTGGATGTCGTTATTTTTTTTGAAAAAATTCTTTCATTGGCTCAAAATAGTGGTTAATCCAACCCTCTTTATAATGTTCTCCGCTTTCTGGGAGACAATGAAGCAAAACTAATTCGGTTTGTCCATCAACTTTATTTAGTAGAATTTCAATTTTCGAACCTTCTTCGTGTTCTTCAAATTGAGAAGTTCTCCACGATTGTAAAATCCTTTTATTAGGGTCTAATTCAAGATTTTTCCCTTCAATATATCCATCCGAAGCATTAAAAATATCACCAATTCTCTCGGAAATTGAAGCTGTCCCTCCTGTCATATTAGTTTGTCCCTTACTACTCAGCCAACTCGAATAAATTTCTTCTGCAGTTGCATTAATTTTGTCTTGAGTGTAAATTCCATAATGATATATTTTTAGTGGCTACTAGTGACTAGTCTAAAAAGATAATACATTTTGAGTTTAACACCGAGTTATTCGTGTGTTTTTCTCCTGCAAACTTTATTGTTTTCTGATAAATTTCTTCTATTAGATTTTTATCTCCAAGTGAAAGGCTCAAATATTATATTGTTTTCTCTCATAAATGCGCCAAACTTTGAATAGGCATCATTCTCATTAAAACGATTTTTAATTTCTTTTAGAAGCACCATTTTTTCATTAACGTTAATATTAAAAATGGAGGCTAATTTTTTTACTTCACTAAATTTAACGGAGTAATGATATTCATAATCTGAATCTCCCATCAATTCATTTACTGTTTTGCCAATATCATAACCGTCAAAAATCAGTGTATTTTCTTCGTTAAAATACACCCTCATTGAAATATTTATGTTAGGACTTTCAAATTCGTAAAGAATGATTTCTTCCATATGAGTTTTATAATTGACTGCTAGCGCTTGAATAAAAATAAACTTTTTTACCTAAAGCGGTACTGTATAATTTCTCAATATAGTGTTCTGAACCCTATGAATTTGCAGGTTTTTGATAAGAAAGGTACGCGACAGATGCACTCGCAATTGCACCAAAAATTCCAGTAATCCAATCACCTTGAACCATCAAAAAGATTCCAGCAATAAAACCTAAAAGGCCAATTATTAGCCCAAGGTTTAGCGGTCTTTTAGTCTTGTTTTCCATTGTTTTTTCTTTTATTCAATTTCAATCTTTTTGTAAATCAATCCCTTCCATGTTAATGGGACTTTTTCATCAAGATTATTTTCAAATGTAAAATCAAATTTTGCTTTTAAAACACCATTATCCCATTCGTTTTTATCAATAATCATGTTTCCATTCTTACAAAGAAAAGTTTGTCTACTGATATTGGTAATACTATTGAAATCAACTTTTGCGATACAACTATTGTTCACCAGTTCTATTAATAAACTACTATGCGTAGAGACGTTATTTTTTGTGAAACATTTTACTATGCCTCCATTTCGTTTTGCTTCAATAAAATTGGTTCCAGAATACTCGTACATATTGACTTTTGATTCAATTGAATGATAAATATACGCAGTATCGACTAGTTGGTAAAAAGCTTCTAATGAATCACTCAGGATCATCCCATTTTCATCTTTCATTCCCCAAGCTCGATCAGGACAAAACCCATCACAACTTATTTGCCCAAACATATTTTTATAAATCCCTTCTCCATAACTCCAATTCTTTGCAAAAGAAAAATCTTCTCCCAACTCAGCCACCCATTGAATTTCTATTGCATTTTTTGCCTGTTTCTCAGGATAAAAAGACAACAGTAAAATCGCAAATATTGGGAGTACTAAAACTTTAATGTTCATCCTTATTTTCTAATCTTAGGAGCTCCAATTTCTTCAAGTTTATTTTCAAATGGGCCGATAGCATTTTTTATCAACTTTAGTTTTGCTGTCATCTGATTGAAAAGCGTATTGGCATTTTCTAATGACTTTAACTGTGTTTGAGTTGGCCCATAAGTCGAACTCTGACTATTTGCTTTCCAGATATAATCATATATGGTTGGGTATTCATTCTTTTCTCCAACTTCAGAGCGTGCTTTACTGCCTCTAAGTTGTTGTTCAAGGACTAAAATTTGATCGCGTAATTTGAGTAATTCTGTATGAAGGGTTTTGTCACTCAACTTGGCTTTATCGTATGCGATTAGCATGAGTTCAACGGTATTTTTAGTGTCCTTTACGTCAACATTCAAATCGTTGGTTTTTCCTCGCAAAGACAAAACGTTTTTCCAATGTTCTACTACTTGGTCAGGCGAACTTCCGTCCAAAGAACCTTTATTAGATGGATTTACTTCAAACGAAACGTCCTGACCAATTTCTGTATAACTTCCTTCTATTTTTTTAAAAAGTTGGGCTTTATAGTTTCCAGGACCGGCAGTGTATCCCCTTCTTTTGTTGTTCTTGTTCTCAGCTGAAATTGTAAAGGTAGATTCGGTTAAAAGATCCCAACTAATACGATTAAATCCTTTGTTGTTTTTACCTTCAATTTTTCGAAGGATGTTTCCTTCAGTGTCATATATAAACAACCATATGCTTGGAGGAATTTCTTTCTTTTCTTCATCTAGGACATTCCATTCAGGCACGCCTACTTTTTCTCCTGCTTTTTCAGTTTCCTTTTCCTTTTCTTTTCGGATGGTTTCTTTTGTCTTATAACTATCCTTAAGATAATAAGTGAATTCGACCCCAAAAGGGGGATTGTCTGCAACAAAATAACCGTCACCTTGTGCTGCTTTTTTACCTCCTCCCAATATTTTGCGTTGAATATACCATTTACCAGCTCTTGGTTTAAACAATTGCGCTTCTGAATTTTCTTTGTCAGGAGCAAATTCTCGTAAGGACGAATAGTCGTCTAAAATGTAAATACCTCTTCCAAAGGTTCCAGCAACTAAGTCATTTTCTCTTTTTTGAATGGCCAAATCACGAACGGAGATATTGGGTAAACCGTTTTTTAATTTAATCCAAGTTTCGGCACCGTCCAACGTAAAATAAACACCAAATTCAGTTCCTAAGAACATTAAATTCCCTTTTTCATGATCTTGAACAATACGCCACAGTAATGTGCGATCAGGAAGGTTATTTGAAATACTTGTCCATGTCTTTCCTTTGTTTGAACTCTTGAATAAGTAAGGTTTGTAATCGCCATATTTATGATTATCAAATACGGCATAAACAACATTTTCATCATACATATCGGCTTTTATATCATTTACAAAAGCTGTAGTAGGTAATCCTTTGATTTTTGTAAAATCCACTTTTCTCCAATTAGCTCCTCCATCTTCAGTTACTTGAATGATTCCATCATCAGTACCAGCATAAATTAACCCTTCTTTTTTTGGTGACTCCGATAAAGAAGTTATACTACTATAATTTGACATGGCATAGATGTCCCATGCATTATCCCATTTTTGCTTCTCTCCGTAAAATGGGGTTTGAATTCGTTCTATATTATTAGTTAAATCGCCTGAAATGGGCTCCCAAGAATCTCCTCTGTCATCTGATTTCCAAACTCTTTGTGAAGCATGATAAATGCGTTTAGGATTATGCGGACTTACAAGAATAGGAGCATCCCAATTATAGCGTTCAGTCTTCTCTCCTAATTCAGGTTGTGGTTGAATGTTGATGTTTTCACCACTCACTCGATCATGACGATTTAGATGTCCTTGTTGCCATTGTGCATAAACAACATTTGGGTTCCCCGGTTCTGTAGCAGGCTGATGACCGTCACCTCCTAAAACAACAAACCAATCTGAATTTCGGATACCATGAATATTATCCGTTCTTGAAGGTGCTCCTTGTGTATTATTATCTTGTGTCCCACCATAAACATAGTAGAATGGTTCAGCATCATCTACTGCAATTTTGTAAAATTGAGTAAGCGGTAAGTTATTAATAAATTTCCAGTTTGCAGTGCGATCAAAACTTTCATACAAACCACCATCACAGCCAACTAAAATGTAGTTGGGATCATTCTTTTTAAAAGCTACGGCATGATTGTCAACATGTTTTTCGCTTTCATTCATTCGTTTAAATGTTTTTCCACCATCAAAAGATACTTGCATATAATTGTCTGCTAAGTAGAGTTCATCAAAATTGTGAGGTGAAGCAAACAGTTCTTGATAATAATGCGGTCCTGTACCACCAGCTACTGCGTCACTCATTTTATTCCATGAGGCACCTTGATTTTCACTTTTGTAAACCCCACCTGTTCTTCTATCCAGTTCGATTGCAGCATAAACCACATCTGGTTTTTGAGGAGAAATTGCTAAACCAATTTTCCCCATATTGCCTGAAGGCAATCCATTGGCGAGTTTATTCCACGTTTCACCACCGTCGGTTGATTTATAAATGGCAGTTCCGGGTCCTCCACCCATATAGCCAGCAACTGTGCGGTGACGTTGCCAGGTCGCAGCGTATAATACGTCCGGATTCCTTGGATCGATGAGAATATCTGTTGCACCAACCCATGCATCATTTCCCAATGTTTGCTTCCAGTTTTTTCCGCCATCAGTTGATTTATAAACGCCTCTTTCGCCACCTTTACTCCAAAGTGGACCTTGAGAAGCTACCCATATGATATTTGAATTAGTCGGATGAACAACAATTTTTGACAAGTGCTCTGATTGCTTGAGCCCCATATTTTTCCATGAATTACCTCCATCCTCACTTTTATATATCCCATCTCCATAGCTCATATGTCTACCGCCTACGTTTTCACCTGTTCCTACCCAAACCACCTTAGGGTTTTGAGGATCAAGAGTGACACAACCAATTGAAAAACTTTGTTGTCCATCAAACAAAGACTGCCAAGTTGTTCCGGCGTTTTCTGTTTTCCATACTCCACCCGAACCTGCAGAGATATACCACACATTTTCATTATCAGGATGAATAACAATATCTGAAATACGACCAGACATCAACGCTGGACCAATGCTTCTAAATTTTAAACCTGTATAATTAGCACTGTAATCATCTTTTTCGGCGCCTTCTTCCTGAGAATTGTTTTGTGCAAAACTGGTAGAAATTAAACAAAGGCAAATAATAACTAAATTCGTAATTCGCTTCATCTTGAGTGTATTCTGTTTTTTTAAAGCACCTAAGTTAAAAAAAACAAGGTGGTAAAAGGCAATTAGACACAAAAGGATTGTTAAACGGTGATTTGTCTTATTTGTATGGTTTTAATTTAGGTTTTGTTACGTGTTTTATTTCAACATCCAGACTATAATATCTTCCGGATGGAATATTGGTGCTAATATGTTATGTTTTTTATCATTTTGATCAATTATGAACCATTCATCAGAGTTAATTAAATGCATGAATTTTATATCTACATTATCAACATGGTTTTGCATTGCTTCTTCATTATTCTTATCTGTCAAAATTGAATAATCTATGGATGATTGAATATAGGCGACCAATTCACTTTTTAATTCTTTATTAATCTTATAGATTGAATCTGATCTCGGCCATTCAATCTGGGAATCGCTAAGAAACGCGACTAATTCTTCCTGAAAAAACAATTTTTTAGGTATCATCTCCTTCTACTTTTTCAATTATACGCATTGTTGTAGCACGTATTTTTATTTATTCAGTATTCCTAAGTATGCTTTCCAAGGGCCAACATTCGTTTCATACTGTTTCGCCATAACTCTTGAAATTTGCGAAATGTGACCTAAATCGTGTACAACCCAAGTTGAAATCAATTGTTCAAGCGTTACTTCTCCGAATTCAGGATGGATTCCTTTAAGTTTAAAATTTTTATTGGTAATATTTAAGGATTTTAGTTCTTCAAGATTAGTTTTCCTCAAGCTTTTAAACTCAGTAACTAATTCAGAGATGGGTTTATTTTGATTTTCTTTTAATTGAGCAAACCTGTCGAAAGGTTCAAACATTTTATTTTCGGACTGACTTAATATTGTTTTTGTACGAATTATCCAATCTGTTTTTTCTCCAAAGATTAAATGTCCAACAATGTCATATGGGCTCCAAGTATTTTCTCCTTCATTACTTTTCAACCAATTGTTTGATAATTCATTCAAGTAGGTTTCCAAAATTTTTGGTGTCCTTTCTAAAATTTCAATTGAATCGGTCAAGTCGAATTTCATTTATGCGGATTGTTTTCAGATATCGCTACAACGTTTGGCTAAATTTTCGTTGCTGTAAGGTACGAAACAGTAATGAAATTTAGCTTTTGTTGTAGGTAGTTTATCTTTCAAATACTGATTTTTCAAATGTAGAATTTATTCCATCCATGATTGTTTCATCAGATAACTTATCTCTGCCAAAATACAAATAAAGTTCGGCAGCTCCAGTATGTTCGCATGAGTCTCTAAATGCCCGCTTTTCTACTTGAGAATACTCAAAGACGGACTCTTCCAAAGGTTGAAATATCATTTTCGAACTAGGTGTTATGAAGCCCTGTTTTTGCACGCTTTTACAAGCACTCCTCATTTGTTGTTCAAAGGTTTCAAAATCTGCGACTAACATTCGATTATTCGAGAAAATCGTTGTGACATTATATGATACCTCCTTTTTTGCCCGAACATTTCTAACCTCGATTTTACTCCTAAATGCTCGAATGTAAAGAACATCCTTTGGGAACAACCTATTCATGATTTTAGCAAATACATACATTTTCCATAAGCTTCACTCAAAAAACTCCCCAATTTCACATCCAATGCCTTCAGCAATTCTTTTCAAGGTTAAAGAAGTGGCATTTTGTCTTCCATTTTCTATGGCGGATAAATTTGACTTTTCCATATTGATTTTCGAGCATAAATCTAATTGACTTAAACCATTGGCGCGTCTAACTTTTGCAATACGTTTGCCCAACTTTTCTAGAAACTCTTTATCCGTCATAAGACCAAGTTGGCGATAAAAAGTTCTGCTTGAGTCATGATTTATAATACCTCTTTTTGTATATTCGTAGTTATTATACTTAATAACCCAATGATGAGTGAGAAAACGGAGGATCAAAAAGAATTAGAATTTATTCAAAAAAGTTTGCGAGAGAACCATGAACTGCGTCAAGTTTGTCTTGAAGTGCTGTCTTGTTTGAATAAATCACAACATTCAAAGACATTAATTATTCATTGTAAAAGTGAGTTGAAACGGGTGTTGTTTAGTCCAGATGATTTTTTACATTGAACTTCAAGTCAACTTGAAATTAAGAGATCAATCTCCAATTCATTGGGGATAATTAAGATAAATCAATTGAGTTTTGGGTTAGGTCAAAGCGGAATCATCAACATTTTCAAGAATTAAAAATTGATATTTGAGTAACGTCAGTCTTCAATTGTAATTACATTAATTAAAAACTACGTTTTTGAAAGTCTATAAATTAGACCTTTATAAGTTTTTATTTCAAAATCTAAAAAGCAATCCTCACTGTAAAAAAAAGTATCGTCAATTCCATCTGCTTTAGTCAAATTAAAATCTCTTCTTAATATTTTTAAAGTTGATTTTCCAATTGTACTTCGATTGTTTCCGATAGAATATCGTTTCTTATTAATTTTTTTATTAGGAAACGGAATTAAACCAAGAAATTTATTTTCCCTTTCAACAAAAATGTCAAGATTAGAACCATTTTGTTCAAGAATAATTTGCTTATTACTAAGAATATTCTTGAGATGAGATATTTTAACTTCACCCTTAAAAGTACTTTTTTTGGGTTTTGCATTTTTTTTTATCCAAAAAGCCATGAATCGAACTTTGGTATCAACATCCCAAACAGGGTTCTCTTTTTTATCTTTTTTAGAACGTATGAACGGGTATTTTTTTTTGTGCTTCAAACTGAAATCCTGAAGTTTCGAGTCTGCTATTGCAATTAGAAATTCGTATAATTCATTTGAGTTCATTCCAGGATTAAGCACATAACCGTTTATGTAAAGGTGTTTTATTAAGCCTAACAGTCCAGCCCTCTTATTGCCATTATGAAAAGAATGATTTTTTATTACACCGAAAACAAGCGTTGCACAATTCGAAAAGCAATCTGGGTATTTATAATAATCCCCAAAACCCGTGGTCTGTCTTCCAATGGCACTTTCAAGCATTCCTATATTTTTTACACCTCTTGGTTCTACAGGATCCATATCTTCTAGAAGATGAGTGTTCTGAGATAGTAAATCATGCAGATTTATCAAAGATTCTTTTGTTAAAACGTTTACTTTTCCTTTTTCAGTTTGAAAATTTCTAATCATTAAATATAATTTTTGACCATGGTAAAAAGAAATTTCCTTTTCAACTTACGCTATTATCGAGCGCAAAATATTTCGTTTTAGCTAAATATTGATTTGGGTCAATGATGGTGACAAATATAATTAAAAAGATTGTTCTCCATTAACGAGGTAAGGATAACTTATTTAGAGCGAATCACCATTTTTTTAACCAATTACCTACAACGTCTGTATAAAGATAGATCTTTATTTTCTTTATCCGTATCTCATACCACAAATGCGTTTCAACTATAGGGCTCTTAATGAAAAGAGTACTAATATTATATACATGGGTACATATTTCCTACGTTTAAATGTTGCGAAAATGAAAGCAACTACCTTTTTGGATTACTAATTCTAATCAATTTTAACTTCTATTGTTCTTCACCATTGCAACCAATGCTTTTCGTGCTGCTGCTGAATCGAAAACGGGTGAATCAAAGTCGAATCGAACTTTTTTTTGATTCACAAATAAATCAAAGCCCATACTGTCGATACTAGCCATACGAATTTCATCTTTAGTAGAGATGTTCATTTGTTTATATGATTCGCAATAACCAACCATTGCTTTTTGATGGTCTTTGTTCATATGATCAATAATCGCTTCTTCGGCCTTGCCTTGAAATGGATTATCGATTAAAAAATCGTTAGGTTCAAACCAATGAATGGCTCCAAAACCTCCAATGTATCGAATGGAAATCGGACGTAACCTGTAAAAAGAAAAATTATGCGTTCCACCATAACTTCGTGCATTGGGAAATTGTCGAAAATAACGTTCTTGATTTGTGATGTCATCAGAGGGCAACAATTCCATATTTCCGATAATACAAAGCCTACCATGCGCTTGTATGTCATCATTATCCATTAATACGGTGATGGATGAACGATTATTTGCGGCTATGTTTTTGGTATGTTGAGCAATTGTAGAAATAAAGACAATAGGCATACCTTCTCCATCCACACAGTAAGGAACAACTGAACCGAACGGAAAACAGTTTAATTTTACAGATAACGTAGAAAGGACACCAAAATCTTTCATGTTAAATAATCTTCTGGCTTTGTTAATATCCTTATTGCTCATTTAGGTCGGTTTAAGTTTTGGCGTTAAGTTAGCATATATTTGTTACCTTCAAGAAAACAGACTTAGTTGATCAAATCATATGGAAGAGAAACTGCACCAAATAATAAGCGAAGATTTTCGACAAATTGATGTAAATGAAGTAACGGAATTACTGGAATCTATCCAATCAAAACATGTTATGGATCAATCTGAGTACAATTTACTAAGTACGCGTTTTGCCATATTAAAATTAGCCAAAGGTGATGTTAAAGAAGTATTTCGCCTGACTGAAGCAGCTAAAATTGATTTTCGTGATGTGATTTATTATGCTTCAAAATCTGAAAATTGAAATGCAATATAGGCTTATCCGATACTGAGGTCATATAACCATAGTAAAACAAAATATCGTCCGAATTTTCCAATGAGCATGAATAAAGCCAGAGGCCAAAAAGGAACACGAAAAAATCCAAGTACAGCTACCATAGGATCTCCAATAAATGGAACCCAAGAAATTAAACCCAATGGTATTCCCCATTTAGAGAAGCGATTTTCCCAGCGTGCAATTTTAACTTCATTTAAATGAAATCGCTTTTTTAGCTTTTCAGAATTACTTTTGTAGCCGATATAATAATTGGTTAGCCCACCTAAGAAATTACCCAAAGTTGCGACGATTAGGATGAAAGAAAAAGAATATTTTAGTTCATAAAAACCTAAAACAAGAGCTTCTGAAGGGAAAGGCAACAATGTTGCGGACAAAAAAGTGCCACAAAACAAACCGATTAATCCCCAATTAATTAATGCCATAAATAACAAAAAACGGCCCCAATGTAATTAGAGCCGTTTGAAATATAAATAATTTGAAGAACTGTTTATAAATTAAAAGCAGTTTTTACCTTATCAACGTAATCAAGTTTCTCCCAAGTAAATGTTTCCACTTCAATAGAAGATTCATTTCCTGCATTTCTAAAAGTAACTGTTTTCTTTTCTGGAATTCTCCCCATATGTCCATATGCAGCAGTATCAGAATAGATAGGAGCTCTTAATTTCAAGCGAGTTTCAATTGCAGCAGGGCGCATATCAAATACACCACTAACAAGTGCGGCAATTTCTCCATCAGATAAATCAACTTTAGCTGTTCCATAAGTGTCTACGAAAAGTCCCATTGGTTCAACAACTCCAATTGCATAAGAAACTTGTACTAAAATCTCATCAGCAACACCAGCTGCAACAAGGTTTTTAGCAATGTGTCTTGTCGCATACGCAGCAGAACGATCCACTTTTGAAGGATCTTTTCCAGAGAAAGCTCCTCCACCGTGAGCTCCTTTTCCACCATAAGTATCTACGATAATTTTACGACCTGTTAATCCTGTATCTCCATGTGGTCCACCAATTACGAATTTTCCAGTTGGATTAATGTGGTATTTAATGTCATCATTAAATAAAGCTTGCAAGTTAGCGTTCAATTTTCCTTTAACACGAGGGATAAGGATATTGATAATATCTGCTTTGATTTTCGCAAGCATTTCATCATCAGATTCTGAAAAGTCGTCGTGCTGTGTTGAAACAACAATGGCCTCAATACGTTGTGGCTTATTTTCATCTGAATACTCTATGGTAACTTGAGCTTTTGCATCTGGACGTAGATAAGGGATTTCACTCCCATCTCTTCGCATATCAGCAAGTTCTTGTAAAATACTGTGCGACAATGCAAGCGCAAGCGGCATATAGTTCTCAGTTTCAGTCGAAGCATATCCAAACATCATTCCCTGATCACCTGCACCTTGCTCCATTGGATCTTCACGATCAACTCCTCGGTTAATGTCATCAGACTGTTCGTGAATAGCTGAAATCACAGCGCAAGATTTAGCATCAAATTGATACTCAGATTTTGTATATCCTATTTTAGTAATCGTGTCTCTCACGATTTGTTGAACATCTAGATAAGCATTTGACTTCACCTCTCCTGCTAATGTCACCAAGCCGGTAGTTACGAGTGTTTCACACGCAACTTTCGATTGAGGGTCAAATGCCATAAAATGATCGATCAACGCATCAGAAATTTGGTCGGCAACTTTGTCTGGATGCCCTTCTGAAACGGATTCAGATGTAAAAAAGTATGACATAGTAAATTAATTTTAAGGGACAAAAATAGTTAAAATGCTATAGATGGACTAATTTATTAAACACTATTCTCTCAGAATAAAAAGAATGCTTTAATAAAAGATTTGTAAAGTAAAATACCTTAGGTTACCACAGTCTTAATCAACAGATGATCTGTCAAAAGACATATTATCGATTAACCTGACATCACCAGAATATGCAGCAATGCAAACAGTACAATTTTTGTCAACAGATGATACCTCTTTTAAAGAGGTGTTTGAGACGATTGTAATGTATTCTAATTCCAAATTCCCTTTAAGGAAAACTGTTTTCATATGTGCAGTAATTGCAGTATTTTTACTGTTTTTTTTCGAAAAAGCAACCCCAGAGGATAATGTTTTATAGATAATCTCTGCTGATTTACGCTCAGTGTCTGACAAGAGAGAATTCCGCGAACTTAACGCAAGACCGAATGCATTTCGTTTAATCGGAACGGATACAATAGATACGTTCAACTGCTTAACGTCATTCATTTTTCTGATAATTGCCAACTGTTGAAAGTCTTTTTGTCCGAAAAAAGCTTTAGTAGGAGAAACCATTTCAAATAAACGCTGCACAACCATACAAACCCCTATAAAGTGTCCAGGTCTAAAAGCACCCTCCATTGCCTGATCTAAACCATCTAAATCAATGGAATAATTTCCTGTTCCATTTGGATAAACAGCCTCAACTGTTGGAAGCAAAAGAATGTCACATCCGTGTGAAATCAAGAGCTTTTTATCCGCTTCAACAGTACGTGGATAAGTTGCTAAATCCTCCGAATTATTGAATTGAGTAGGGTTAACAAAAATGCTACAAACCACAATATCACTGGTTTTTCGCGCGGCCTCAATTAAACTCATATGACCTTCATGTAATGCCCCCATAGTAGGAACGAAACCAACGACACGATTTTTTTTATCGTTTTTAATCGCAGCTAAGGCATTATCAATTTCAATTTGATTCGATACAACTTTCATGTCAAAATTCTTGGACAAGCCTACAAATCTATGTTTTACAATTGAATTTCTGCCTTTTTTTTTGTACTTTTGTGGCTATATAATTAGCTAATACATTTATGGATAAGAAAAGAGTACTTTATATTGCTCAAGAGATTTCACCTTTTTTACCACAATCAGATATTGCAGCAAAGGCAAGAAAATTGCCTCAGGGGATCCAAGAGGGAGGAAAAGAAATTAGAGCGTTCATGCCACGTTATGGATGCATTAATGAAAGAAGACATCAACTACACGAAGTAATTCGATTATCAGGGATGAATCTCATCATCAATGATGTAGATCATCCGTTGATTATAAAAGTTGCTTCTGTACCTCAGGCGAAAATTCAGGTTTATTTTATCGATAACGAAGATTTCTTTACGAGAAAAGCGACCGTTACAGATGATAAAGGAGAATACTTTGAAGACAATGACGAACGTGCAATGTTCTTTGGAAGAGGTGTATTGGAGACAGTAAAAAAATTAGGATGGAAACCAGACATTATTCATTGTCATGGCTGGATGACAGCACTGACTCCACTTTATATTAAAAAATTATACAAAGATGATCCACATTTTGCAGATGCAAAGGTGGTTTATTCTGTTTATGATAACCCTTTTAACAAAAATTGGGATTCTAAGTTTTATGAAAAACTTAAATTTGATGGCTTTGATGAAGCTGATATTGCAGGTGCAAAAGATGTTGATTTTGTTGCATTAAATAAGTTAGCAATAGGTGTTTCAGATGGAGTCATTCAAGGAAGTAGTGAAATTGATCCCGCTATTGCAAAGGAGATAGAGACATCTAATACGCCTTTCCTCGAATACTATTCTGAAGAATCTTGCGTTAAACCTGTAAATGAGTTTTACGATCAAATTTTTGAAGAAATAGTTGTTTAGATAAATGAATGTAATAAAAGAAATAAATTTAGGGCGGAAAGTTGTAAAACTTTCCGCTACTTTTTTTGCACTAATTATGGTTTTTAGCGCGTGTAAAAAAGAGGATAGTGATATTGGGTCAGACCTTCAGAATTCAGAATTAAATTTGATTACTACGGATACAGTTACAGTTTTGGCTTATTCGGATGAATTAGAAGGATTAGAAAGTGACGAAACAAGTATCAACTTATTGGGAAGGTATGTAGACCCTGTTTTTGGAGGTGTTGATTGTGGAATTGTTACGCAAATTTTACCAGAAGCATTAACACAGGATTTTCCGAGTATGTCGGAAATAACAATGGATTCTGTAGTACTTGCATTTCGTTATTCTTCCATTAATTTTTATGGTGAATTTGATTCACTTACATTAGAAGTTTTTGAAATTGATGACGCACTAGACAGAGAGGCTGAGTATACTACTTCTGATGTTCCAACAATTTTAGGAGATAACCTGATTTTAGATGGCCACGAAACAATTTTCCCTGATTTTATATCTGATCAAATTGTCGGAGAAGATACATTGGGGCCGCAATTAAGAATTCGTTTGGACCCATCAGTTGGATTAGATTTGGTTGCAGACTCGGAAGCAGGATTGGTTGGAAGTGATTTTGCAACAAATACATTTAAAGGATTATATATCCGAACAAATATGCCGGGATTAAATTCTGGAGAAGGAACCGTACTTTATTTTGCGCTTGAAGATTTACTTTCAAAAATGACATTGTATTATCGAAATGGTGCCGGAGTTGCGGAACGATTTGATTTTGATATTAATAGTTCTGCCGCGCGATACAATTCAATTGCTTTTGATCGATCGGGCACAAAAATCGAATCTATTTTAGCAGATTCAACATTGGGTGAAGAAGCGTTTTATTTGCAAGGAGGAGGAGTTCGCGCAGTTGTTGAATTCCCGCACCTCAAAGAATTTAATAAAGGACCGAATGGAGAATATGCTCCACGAATTATAAATCAAGCAGTGTTGGTTTTACCAATTCAAGATTTTCAACCAGATCCTTTTGATCCATCTACGCGTTTATTTATTGCTCGGATTGTTGATGATCGGATTTCAACATTTACAGCTGATTTTGGAATTGGGTCAAGTGTCTCGGGAAATACAGTTACGTATGATGAAGACAATCGTGAATTCAGATTTATAATGACAAGAGAAGTTGAACAAATCTTAAGCGGAAGTATTGAGCAAGTTGGTTATCGAATTCACTCTCCATCTTTCTTTGCATCAACGATAGAACGTGTTATATTTAACGGACCAAAAGCGAACCTAAAGGATAGAGCGCGACTAGAAATTACTTATACCGAATATTAAATCACTATGTGCGGAATTGTCGGATACATTGGGAATAAAAAAGCTTACCCAATTTTAATTAAAGGATTAAGCAGACTTGAATATAGAGGATATGATAGCGCAGGAATCGCGTTACTTCAAAACGAAAATAAGCTTAATGTATTTAAACGCCAAGGGAAAGTCTTGGATTTGATCAATTTTGTTGGAGAACAAGATACAAGTGGAACAGTTGGAATTGGTCATACTCGTTGGGCAACGCACGGATTGCCGAATGACATTAATGCGCATCCGCATACATCAGGTGATGGAAAAATCACTTTAGTTCACAATGGAATTATTGAAAATTATGATACCATTCGAAAAGAACTTACAAAGCGAGGACACGAATTTAAAAGTGAGACAGACACTGAAGTTTTAGTCCATTTAATTGAAGATATAAAAAGCAATAGTGGTGTTTCGTTAGAGGAAGCCGTTCGTATTGCATTAAATGGGGTACACGGTGCATATGCAATTGTTGTACTTTCAACGGAAGAACCGAATAAAATTATTGCAGCAAAAAAGAGTAGCCCTTTGGTTATTGGAATGGGCGAAGATGAGTACTATTTGGCATCAGATGCAACGCCGATTGTAGAATACACAAAGAATGTTGTTTATCTAGAAGATGAGCAAATCGCAATAATTGACCGAAACAATGGCCTGCGCATTATAAATATTAGCAATAAGGAGGTATCTCCTTATGTACAAGAGCTTGAAATGCAATTGGAAGAGCTTGAAAAGGGAGGTTATGAGCATTTCATGCTGAAAGAAATCTATGAGCAACCAAGGGCCATTCATGATAGCTTTAGAGGAAGATTAAATGCGCAAGAAGGTTGGGTTTCTTTAGGAGGAATAAAGGCTTATGAAGATCAAATCGCAAAAGCTGATAGAATTATAATTATAGCATGTGGTACATCTTGGCATGCTGGATTAGTTGCTGAATACTACTTTGAAGATTTAGCAAGAATTCCTGTTGAGGTTGAATATGCGAGTGAATTTCGATATCGGAATCCAATTATTCGTAAAAATGACGTCGTAATTGCAATTTCACAATCTGGAGAAACTGCAGATACGTTGGCTGCGTTAAAAATGGCAAAAGAACAAGGAGCAACTTTGCTTGGAATTGTAAATGTTGTTGGTTCTACGATTTCACGGGTTACAGATGCTGGTTCGTATACGCACGCTGGTCCAGAAATAGGAGTTGCTTCAACAAAAGCGTTTACAACCCAATTGGTACTCTTAGCCATGATGGCATTATCCATTGGTAAAAAACGTGGAACAATCACAGAAGACAAATTTCAAACCTTGTTGGATGAACTAGAATCACTTCCGAAAAAAATAGAAAAACTATTGACGAGTGATGATTATATTAAGGGTGTTTCTTATGAATATAAAGATGCTCAAAATGCGCTCTACTTAGGAAGGGGAAGTTCATTCCCTATTGCATTGGAAGGAGCACTTAAATTAAAAGAGATTAGTTATATCCATGCCGAAGGGTATCCTGCTGCTGAAATGAAGCACGGACCAATTGCGTTGATTGATGAAAATATGCCTGTATTTGTAATTGCAACGCAAGGACAAAATTATGAGAAGGTTGTTAGCAATATTCAAGAAGTTAAAGCACGAAAAGGAAAACTAATTGCAATTGTTACAAAAGGAGACACGGCTGTAAGAGAAATTGCTGATCATGTTATTGAAATTCCAATTTCAGATGAATTTGTTGTTCCAATACTAGCAACAATTCCTTTTCAATTAATTTCTTACCATATTGCAGTAATGCGTAATTGTAATGTGGATCAACCAAGGAATTTGGCAAAATCTGTTACAGTAGAATAATCTACTTTTTGTCAAAAAAGGACTTTTTTCGTAAGATTTTACTGTTTTAGGCGGACTATTAGTAGTTTCACCGCCGTTTTGGCATAAAAATGAGTTGGGCAATGTATTTGTTCTTCAATGTCTATGCAGAATAAAAAAGTAACCATAATTTCATTTGCAATTGCCTTTTCAATCGTTTTGGTAATGTGGCTTGTTTTTGCATTGGATTATCTGTTAGAACTAGATTTATATCGTTTTGGTGTTCACCCCGGACATACAGAAGGACTGGTTGGTATTTTAACGTCTCCCTTTTTACATAGTGCTCGTGATATAGGGCATATTTTGAACAATAGTTTTCCCATTTTTGTTTTAACGTGGTTATTGTTTTATCACTATCGAAAAATTGCAACAAAATCCTTTTTAATCATTTATGTACTTGCCGGTTTAGGTACATGGTTTTTGGGGAAAGATAATTATCATATTGGAATGAGTGGAGTGATCTATGGATTAACATCTTTTTTAATTTTTAGCGGATTTTTCCGTAAAAACATGCGCGTTGCGGCTATTTCACTTTTCGTTGTTTTTATTTATGGAAGTATGGTTTGGGGAATTTTTCCAATTAAAATTGGTGTCTCATGGGAAGGTCATTTAGCTGGATTGTTTTCTGGAATTATTGTTTCAATCCTTTTCAAAAATGTTGGGCCTCAACCGAAAAAACTACGTTATGAAATCGAAGAAGAATTAGGAATTGAACCTGTTTTAGAATATTGGAAAGAAGATTTCGTTCCACCACCACCACCTCCATTAGTTCAGGAGAATCAACCAAAAATAATTATTAAATACAATTACGTTTCAAAAGAGAAATCAGATGAGGAAGAGTAAATATGTTTAATAAACAGGCTCGTGTAAAACTTCCGGAAGAGTAAGAGAAAGTGTCAAATGTTGATTTAAGGTGAATGTTTTTTTAGGAATAACCATCACCACCCCACCTATAATCCCTACAGCATAGGCACCTGCCCCCAATAATAATTGCAGGAAACAAGACCAAGGATTCAATTGTGCTTAAAGAGCCATACCAATCAACAATTATGCGACCAGCAAAATGAGTTTATTTAGAACTATAATTTCACGAACTGTTGCGTTTCAATGGGATTTCCAAGTGCATTAAACACTTTAATGATATACGACCCTTTTGCTAAATGTGAAATATCAATTTCATAAGTAGTGTCGTTTTGCGTGATTTCCCATTTTTGGAAAACTTGCCCTGTTTTGTTGTAGATATATAGTGTTCCGCCTAAAAACTCATCTTGGTGATGGTGATAAAAAATAGTATTTGTTGCAAGGTTAGGATAGATAAATTTATTTTGGTTTTTTACAGGACTAGGAACTGAACCTAAACAATCACCTTCACTCCTACCTCCAAACTCAACAATAGGTATGTAATTAATTGGAAATCGATTAAAATCTTTATCAAATGCCCAAGCGCCATTTTCTGGACTTCTACTTAATGCGAAATGGACATCATTTCCGTTATCAAAACTACCATAATGTCCGGCTTCTAACAAAAGAACATCTCCTTTTTCTACATATATTCCGTTAAAGCAAACTTCTATGAAATCACCAATCTCTGAGTGAGAAATGGTTACAGATTCTGATGAATCAACAAATATAAAATCATTGGAAAGGGTATCCCATTTGTGGATAGTCATATAAACTCTTCGACCTTCATTTAATGAATTGCTAGCGAGTTTAAAACGACCACTCGGAATAAATTTTTCTTCAAAAAATTCAAATTCAGCGCCAACTACAAAAGGTTCACCTTCGTTTGAAGAAATGTTTGAGATATCACCTGTTTCACTGTTGTCATGTCTCGCATAACGCGAATGGAATGATGAAGAGGAAACGACTTCAAAATTTTTCTTAAGTGTATCATTTAATGTATTTTCATCTAAACTATCTCCTTGAAATGTCCATACTATTTCGTAAATACCGACTCCAGCATCTGGCGTATAATTTTCTTTTGTCGACAATGAGTCATATCCTGTGCTTACTAGGTTAATTGAATCAGAAATACTGTAAAAAAGTTCTTCTCCATCTTTTGTTATTTGCACAGATAAGAATAAATTTTCATGCGTTAAAGCTCCTTGATTAATTACTTCTGCAGAAAATTCAATTTCTGTAATTTGATCTGTAGGAATTTTATGATAAGTAAGTCCTCTTTCATGAACTCCTTCTACACCAGATTTGAAAAATGCAGTTTGTATATCGGCATCTAAAAAATAACCTTCAACTATTCTGATATTATCTACAAACCATCTATAATCAATGTAATTAGGCATTCCTTCATTATCTGCTTGATCCCAAAATAAGCGAATCGAGATGTTAGATGGGTCATCTGCTATAGCTGATGTAATGTTAAATTTTCTAGTATCTGGCAAATCGTATGGAGAACCGCCTTCTAATGTAAGAGGATCAATATCGTCATTACTTGCTACTGTTGTCCAAGTTGATCCACCGTCAGTACTTACTTGAACCTCTTGTGATGTGAAAAATCTTGCTCCGTATTGCTCAAATTCAAGATGTGGAGCAAGAACACCAGATAAATCAATTGTTCCGTCAAAAGTCAATGTCCATGGACCATCATTAATAACTGAATCATCATTAGGGTCTCCATTTTGGAATACTGCAAAATTTCCAGATGTTGCCATGTCTCCATCAGCAAAAAACCAAGTTTCTATTGTATTCGTTATTTTCCATCCATGATCTTCATCAATTTCAGGTCCTGCAGAAATCTACTCAGAAGCATTTTCAAATTCATTTACCCAAACGACATCTCCAGCAATTTTTTCAAATGAAGAATTCTTATCATTTGTCTTCGTCCCTTTTGAAAAATCATTAGCCCAATCGTATTGACCATAAATAAAAAAGGAAAAAGTAATAAAAATAGAAGTGTAAACAATTTTCATAGAATTGGATTATGATACTATTGAAATACACGAAGGTTTTAATTAAAGAGTTGGGCTAAACAGTAAAATTCAAGTCATCTGTTTCTTCTACAACAATCCCATTTTCGGCACGAATTGGTGCTAAATTTTGTGTATTAATGGTTGGGTAAACTTCCCTATTTTTCAGACAGTTTAAAACTATTAAATTTAAACTGAAA
>CAYPZN010000034.1:0-43133 GCA_964415335.1 uncultured Crocinitomix sp. | reverse complement strand
TAAACGGCTTATTCCTAATTTGTTTACGGCAGGAAACCTTGTTAGCGGTATTCTTGCTATCATTTTTACATTAAATGGTCATATCATTTGGGCTCCTTACTGTATTTTTATAGCTGCTCTTTTCGATTTTTTGGACGGTTTCATGGCGCGTTTACTCAAAGTCCCCAGCGAGTTAGGAAAACAGTTAGACTCATTGGCTGATATGGTAACATTTGGAGTTGCTCCTGGACTTATTGTTTACGAATTAATTAGAAACAATTTAATAATCGAATTTCTATATCAGGATTACTTACCATCTGAAAGAATATTATATTTTCCCATAGGGTCAAATGAACAATACTTAATTGACGCTAATTTCTACGATAGTTTTAGCACTGGACTATTGCCTTATGCTGGTTTTTTGATTCCTGTTTTTGCATTATTTCGTTTGGCAAAATTCAATTTAGACACACGACAGACTGATTCATTTATTGGACTTCCTACACCAGCAATGACATTGTTTTTTGCTGTATTTCCTTTACTTATTTATACAACTACTCAACTTCTATTTTCAGGTAATTTATCAGTAGGAAACTGGCAGTATAAGGGAGTTGAAATGATTCTTAACCCTTGGTTTTTGATCCTGTCAACACTCATTTTTTCAGTATTAATGGTAAGTGAAATCACACTATTTTCGTTAAAATTTAAGTCGTTTGGTTGGCAAGCCAATAAGGTGAGATACCTTTTTTTAATTTTAAGTGTTGTACTGTTGGTAATTTTATTCCTTTGGGCAGTCCCTTTGATTATAATTTTATATGTAATTTTGTCGTTAATTAATATACAATTCGTAAAACAAAAATTGAAATGAAATTTAAAGCAGAAATTGATGTAATGCCGTTAGAAGCTTTGTTAGATCCTCAAGGAAAAGCAGTTAGTCAATCTATGGAAAATTTAGGACTCTCTGAAATTACGAATGTAAGAATTGGGAAACATATCCGCATTTTTGTAGAAGCAAGTTCAAAAGAAGAAGCAGAGGCAAAAACGGACGAAGCTTGTAAAAAATTATTGGTAAATCAAATTATGGAAGGATACACATTTAATGTTGTAGAAGCCTAATCCAAAACAGCTAACATCTCTTAAAGAGTTTGATTCTTAAAACTCGAATTTCTCATTTCAACTGATTTTGAATCCAATTTCAGTTATTGTTTAAACAATTTCTTTTTAACTCGTTAAAATTTCGATCTGAAATTTGTATTGAAACGACTTTTCTTATTCGATTTAGATGGTAGATTAAATGTATTTTTAATAATCCTTCTATTTTTCTTTACATAAAATTAACCCTAACTTTAGTTACAATACTTAACTAACTTATTACATGATATGAAAAAATTATTCTTATTAACAGGGTTTTTAATCATTATGTCAGCGGTTTCATTTTCGCAAGATGCTGCACGAAAATGGACCGTTCAGCTTTCAGCAGAAATTAATGAAGCCCCTTCAAGCATTACATTAAAATGGGTGGAAAGTGAAGAGCCTGGAACAACATATATCTTTTGAAGAAAGGAAAAAGGATCAAATGGTTGGAGAACAAGTATCGGAACAGCACCTGCTTCAGCTTCTTCATTTACAGATGAGACTGCAGAATTAGGTGTTAATTACGAGTATCACGTCCAATTTAGAGCTGGTGCAACAACACATTCTTGGGGATATATTAACGCTGGAATTAATTTACAATTGGATGCAAACAAAGGAGATCTACTCTTAATTGTTGCAGATAATGTTGCTGACGAATTAATAACTGAAATTGAGCAACTGGAAAACGAACTTTACCGAGATGGTTGGATGGTTACAACAATTACTGCAGATCCGGCAGGGACAGCAATTGACTTGAAAGAGGAAATTGTTGACTTGTATGCGTCTCTTCCAAATTTACGATCGGTTTACCTTTTAGGAAACGTACCTGTGCCGCATGCAGGCGAACTTGGACCTGACGCACATACAAATCATGTTGGTGCTTGGTCAGCGGATGTTTTTTATGGAGACATGGATGGTATATGGACGGATACAGACGTAAATAATACGACATCTGCCAATGCAAGAAATCACAATGTCCCTGGTGATGGAAATTTAGATCAAAGTAGAGTTCCTTCAGAAGTTGAACTTCAAGTTGGACGTGTAGATTTAAGTGATTTACCAGTATATGAAGAAACAGAAATTGAACTTTTACGCATGTACTTGACAAAAGCGCACGAATTCAAAACAACTACTTATGTTCCACAAGAAAGAGGATTAATTGACCAAGGATCATTTACAGGATTGGCGGAAGGGTTTGCTCAAAATGGGTATCGAAACTTTACTGCCTTTTTTGGACCAGACGCGGTTAACCAAGTTGATTATTGGACAACATTGAACGCTGAAGGTGAAGATTATTTATGGTCTTACGGTTGTGGATCTGGAAGTTATACAAGTGTTGGAGGATTAGATGCTGGTACATCACTAACTTCTGCTGAATTGTCTGACGGATTCAACAATTCTACTTTTACAATGTTGTTTGGAAGTTATTTTGGGGATTATGACATTACAAATAACCTTATGCGTACAGCAATTGCCAATGGTAGAACCTTAAGTTGTTCATGGGCAGCGCGTCCAAACTGGCATTATCACAATATGGCTATGGGAGAGAACATTGGTTATTCAACAAAGATTTCTCAAGATCCTGATTCGGATTACATTTCACTTACTTTAGGAACCGGTGACTCATTCATAACAGGAGAAGGTGTGCATGTTGCTCAACTAGGAGATCCTTCTTTAAGACTTTATTATGTTACTTCTCCTGGAGATGTAACTGTTGTCAATGACGACAAAAGCGCAATATTATCTTGGGTTGCTAGTGCAGACGGTGCAATTGACGGTTATAACGTTTATAGAAGAACTGAAGGTGAATTATGGGTTAAGGTAAATACTGAAATTATTACTGAAACTGAATTTACTGATGCAACGGTTGCAGGACCTGGAGATTATGAGTATTTAGTAAAATCAGTAAAACTAAAGACGAACGGAAGTGGTACTTTTTATAACGAGAGTTTAGGGCAAATTGGAACAACAAGTTTCTTTGCTTCTGCTGAATCTTTTGATTCATTTGAATTTGCATTATATCCAAATCCAACAAAAGGAGAATTTTCAATTCAAACGAATGAAATCGTTGAACGAATTAATGTTACTGGATTAGATGGAAAAGTTGTTTATTCGGCTTATTTACAATCAAATACAATCGATATGAACTTGACTAATTTGGAATCTGGTGTTTACTTTGTAACATTGGTTTCTGGTGAACAATATTCTACAAAAAGACTAGTTATTGAATAATAAAAACAGGTCAAAATAAAAAAGGCTAACCAATTGGTTAGCCTTTTTTATTGTTCTTAATTTATCTAATCTGTTTCCTGAATATCATTAATCTCATCATAGTTCTTTTTTCTGAGTTCAAAATTCTCTCCTAAATATACTTTCCTTACCATATCATCAGCTGCTAAAAATTCGGCAGTACCCTCTCTTAAAATACTTCCTTCAAAAAGAAGATATGTTCTATCTGTTATCGATAAGGTTTCTTGTACGTTATGATCTGTGATCAATACACCGATATTTTTTTCTTTCAATTTATGAACAATCTTCTGAATATCTTCAACTGCAATTGGGTCAACTCCCGCAAAAGGTTCATCCAATAAAATAAATTTAGGATCGGTTGCTAGTGCTCTTGCAATTTCTGTTCTCCTTTTTTCTCCTCCTGAAAGACTTTGCCCTAGATTTTTCCGAACATGTTGAAGCCCAAATTCGTTGAGTAAACTCTCTAATTTATTATTTCGTTCTTCTTTTGAGAATTTTGTCATCTCTAAAACTGTCATGATGTTATCTTCTACCGACATTTTTCTAAAAACGGAAACCTCTTGAGGTAAATAACCTATTCCAAGTTGTGCACGTTTGTACATAGCAAGTTTCGTTATATCAAGATCATCTAGATATACATTTCCTTCATTTGGTCTAACCAATCCCACAATCATATAAAAGGATGTTGTTTTACCAGCACCATTTGGCCCTAAGAGCCCCACAATCTCTCCTTGATTAACAGAAACAGACACCCCTTTAACAACGTGTCTTCCTTTGTAACTTTTTTTTATTGAATCTGTTCTTAACTTCATAATTTACTGGATGCTTAAAAATCTGATGTAAAGATAAATTTCACACCAAAATTTGAAACCGCTTGACCAAAAGAATCGAGATTATCTCTGTATGACAATCTCCATATTGCATCTACACGAATAAATTTAAATATGTTTTCTAATCCGACACCAACTTCATAATACGGTCGTGTCAATCGACTAGAATAAAACGGTAATAATAACTCATTATTATGTTTGTCAGAATAAGATCCTATTACTCCTTTTGCTGTATACAAAAGACGCCATTTTAATTTTCTAATGAGTGGAACTCGATCCATGATTAATCCTTGAAAATGATGTTCAAATAATACCCTCACAAATTGGTCGCTCACAAATTCATAGACATTCATTAAGTTAAACCCACTTTTTTGAAGATAAAAAGATTGATTTCCTTGATGGATTTGTAAAAACGGATATGGCACTTGTCCAAATATTTTTCCGGCATGTACTGTATAATCTAATCGTCCTAGTCGTCCCACTCTGGGTCTATGATTCCAAATTAAATCCAAACGGTGAAAACTGTAATCGCTTTGTAAAACATCTTTAATGCCCCATGTATGCGTAAGAGATACAATTGGATATTTTGACCCTAAAGAGGTCCGCTGAAATTGGCCTTTCAAAAATTTCTCGTCCTTCGTATAAATAATTTGATTCCTTATTTGAAAAGATGTTAAACTTGCAATTTGATTTGTGTCTCCTGTTTCAGGATCAATTCTACTGTAATCCGAAATCCCTAGTGGCACAAACCTTTTCCATTCGATACGATTAAATGTTCGCATATCAAAGTTCCAATCTTTTTCAAAATCAATAGAAGCCAAGTCGACAAAAGTTAATTTATCAATTGGTGCTGATGACAAAAACGAACTGAATGAGTTTCCTACGTCCCCAACAGTTGGGATGATTCCTAATTGATCAATTCGTTTTCGGTATGCAAATCGTAATAACTCTCGCGGACGATCTTTAATTTTCCAACGAACAGATCCTCCGTACTTCCACCTTCTATCTAACAAACCATAACCTACAAAGGCTGAAAACTCTACTTTTTTACTAAAATTATTTGATGTTCTGAGTGAAAGTATTCCGCTTCTTCCTTCAACTATATTTCGATTATATGCAGTAAAAATATGCCCTATTTCAACTGGCCCTGCAATCCAAAATCCGGTATAAGAAAGGTACGCTAACTTTTCATAAAAACGATACGTTTTATTATTCTTAAGTGAATCAACCATATCGATAACACCTTGTTCTTCTTCGCTCAAATTATCATGTCTATTTTCATTCCAATAGGTTTCTTCTCTAATTTTTGCACTATCAGTTACAATTAAATCAGCTACATAAAAATCAAAATCTCTTGGTGTATTCAATACAAAATCAGATCGGTATGTATGTTTATGGATTGTAACTCCCATTAATTTTAAGCTGTCGTATTCATTAAACAAATCAAAATTTGCTTTTACATCTTCATCTGTCACTAGATAAACTCCTGAATCTACTTGACTAAAATCTTGAACAACGCTAAAGTCTGAAACGTAGTTTAAATTGACATCATCCGGAATTGAGGCATTCACTTTTTTTACACCATAATTATTCGAATTGATCCAAATTTCTCCGTCAAAAACCAAGTCTCCTTTCAATTTTGGAACAAATTTTATATGGTAACATGGAGCATTATCAAGAGTATCATTTTCTAGTAGATAGTATTTATAAAAAATCTTCCCTTCTCCTGCAATTGGACTTAAAAACGCCTTATTAAACAATTCGACATAATCGTTATAAAGATTAACCTTTTGGTATAAATCTCCTGTAAATTGTTCTAATTGGAGGTTTTTTATTCCTGTTATGCGTGTTGCGTTGATTACCTCTTTTTTTTGTTTTGGTGATTTTTTATAATAGTAATTTGATAGCGATTCGGACAATAAGATTGGAAGATAATTTTCTCCTTCAATACTGTTCATGTAATCCATTATAAAATCGAATTTGGTAAATATTTTTCGATTCTTGAATTTGTCCGACATGTTATTGACATCAAATTGCATTTTATTATAGACTTCACATTCGTAAGCCAACAATTTATCTGGGTTATTGTAACGTTTGTTTTTTTGAACTTTTCGTAGAATTTCAAATGCAGGGTTTTCGCCAGCTTCAACAACTATCGTATTTAAACTTGTAATATTTTCTGACAAAAAAATGGTTAAATCATTGAATTTTCCTTTTTCTAAGGGAACGTATTTTACTTTATAACCAACAAAATCAATTATCAATGTATCAACCGTTGATTTGGAGGCTAATTTAAATTTCCCATTTTCATCTGTTAAGGTTATCGTATTCCCCTCCTTAAAACGAATTTTTGCAAATGGAATTAGTTGTTGAGTTACTGAATCTTTAACCACACCTGACACATTAATTTGCCCTATTCCTAAAAAGGGGATTAATGTAAAAAAGAAAAGGAGCAGTTTAAGTTTCATTTCAATCTACTAAGATACGAAATATAACTTTGCCTAAACACATTATAATTGGGGCTAAGTCAAAGACTTTTTCAATCTTTTTTTCTCGATTCTTTTAGAAATTAAAATTCCAAATTCGTATAACAAAATGATTGGAATACTAACAACAACTTGCGTAAATAAATCTGGAGGAGTTATTATTGCAGAGATGATTAACACCCCTACAAAAGCGTGTTTTCTATATTTTTTTAAAAAGACTGGAGTAACTATCCCTAATCGCGAGAAAATTAAGATCACAACGGGTAAAAGGAAAAATAATCCTGTAAAGAAAACAGTAGAAATGATTGTTTTGAGGTAGGAATTAATGGCAATATTATTCTGAATTTGTTCCGTCATTTGCCAATTTCCAAGAAACTGAACGGATAAGGGAGCAACGACGTAATACCCAAAAGAAATTCCTAAAAAGAAAAGAACCGAAACAAATGCAACTATTCCACGCACAGTTGCTACTTCATTTTGTTTTAATCCTGGTTTAATAAACGACCAAATTTGATAGAAAATATATGGAAAAGCTAAAATTACTCCACCAATAATTGCCATCATTAAACTTGTTGTAAACTGACCAGCCATTTGAATACTCTGAAAATCAATCGCTATTTCATCTGTGCAAATATCAAATCCCCAACAGAACAATTTGAAAATTGGAAAATCGGGTTTTGCCATTGCCAGGAAAACGTTTGTCGTAATCCAATCTGTAAATGAAAAAATAGCAACTGCAAAAACCAATATTGCGATTACGCTTTTAACTAAACGCCAACGCAACTCTTCAAGATGAGCCAAAAAAGGCATGTTATTTTCGTTCTCTGTCGCCACTGTTAAAACCTAATATTGACTACAAAAGTAATATTATTTATCCCATATTCTTCGAATCTATTTCAAAAAACAATTTACTCTAAATTTGGGACTTTTGCTTCCAGTTTTCCATTGAGGAAAACTATTTTTTTAACTTTCAACTTATTCAGTTTCTTAATTATCATTTGACGATCTCCTGTATCTTTGATCCAGCTATTAGCAAGGCGTTCTAATTCAGAAACCCATAAATTAGCGGTTTTTTTTGCTCGAATTCCGGTATAGAAATCAATCTCATTGAGTGTTGGATTTTTTCGTTTTATTTTTTCAAAGGCTCCTCGATAATTTTCAAAACCTTTCGGAATCATCTGATGTTCAAAAACAATTAAAGATAAATCTAACGTTGAAGATAATGTAGTTTTATACTTTATTAATCCAATTCCTCTACTAACATCAGCATTATATGGATCAGCTACCAAAACGGAATCGCGGTATTGCATTCCATGTGATTCTCCCAGAATTCCTCCAGCCTTAACTGTCAATGTTGGTTTTGTTTCTTTTTTTAGCAAATGGCGAAATAATTCATCAATTTGAATCGAATCTTGCTTGGTAATCACATTTTTTTCATTGTCTCGAACAATACGTTGCAAAGCATATTTTTCGGTTGTTGTTTGATTGGAAATATTAAAGTGTACAAAGTTTTCATCTATGTTTTCAGTAAAAACTTCTTTTCCAAATGAAATATGGTATACCTGAAAGGCTTCATCACGTTCCTCTGCCGGAAAAGTAAAATCTTGTGTTAAATAATTGAATGTTGCACCATCATTAAATGTGTAGATATAATTATCTACTTCATAATCTAAAACAATATACCCAATTGATTTTTTCATAAAATCTAATCTCGCCTCATATTTGACCAATTTAATATAAGCTTGTTCCATATCTATTTTCAATTGCTCTAGTATCGCTTTTTGCCCATCCAATTGACTGTTTAGTTGAAGTAATCTATTTTGTTCGATATTCTTTTTCTTATCCAATTTACTCAATGCACTTGTGGGATGACCTTTTCCCGCCTGATCAGAATAACCCAAATTTTTCTTTTTAACTTTCTTCTTTTTCTTGATTTTAGGCGGTCCTTCTGGTGTATGACGCAAAATATCTAAGCGATACTCTGTTTTTTTAATCTGTAATTTTGTTTTTTCAATTTTCTCTTCATAAAGGTCTATCTGGTACTCATACCCTCTTTTTCCGTATAAATCTTCTTTTAAATTTGCAATGTGATAAAATTCAAGATTATTCATTAAACGCCAATAAGTTGTTCCTTCTCCATAAGAAGAATCTGGGGATACTAACCTGTGTTCATTTTTTCCATAAAGAACATAAGAGTTTCCTCCCTTTTGGATGGCTATTGTTGTTTGTCTTTCTGGGTGATAGCCAAAAACATCAACATGAACAACAGTTTCCATTTCGCGGTTTGTTTTAAACTGCAAAGATTCTACAACCTTTACTTTTAAATCACTCTTCTTTTTCTCATTATCTGAAATTTGTTCAACCTTAAATTTAAAGAGGTTATTCTCATCAGGTAAACCAACATCATAAGGTGTATCAATTCCACCTATGATCTCTGCCCAATTGGATCCGTCCCCAACTGCAGATATATGGTTTTGATTCCCTTCCGGGTTTCCTCCAAGTGCTTTAAAAATCTCTTGACTACGTTCATGCACATACTTTTCTTGAGCAGCCATTATGGAATTTAAAATCAACATCTGATCTAGCTGTGGATAACCTGCATTAACAATTCCAGCCATTTTATCTGAAACGGTCAATGAAGGAGAATAATAACCTTGAAGGGTTTTTGCCAAAACATAATCCCCATTGTTTAGTGTTTTAACTGCACTTTGAGGGGTTTCTTCCAAAACGTATTTTTCGAAACGTTTTAATTTTTCTTTTAAGGACTTATCTTCTTCTGCCGTTGAGTTTCTGTATTGAAGTACTTGACCCAATTCCCATAGTGCATAACGAAGCGCCAAGTTAGCAACGAGCCCATCTGACTTCCGATCCAGTTGATCCATAAATAAATCAAGTACAAACGGGTTTTTAACTACTTCTCTTTCAATATAAGAGTAGTCAGGCAACGTATCATTAATATAGGGAATAGAATCTCGAAATTCGAAAAGATGAAATAACTCTGTTTTAAGTGGTTCGATTCTTCTTGCTGTATGATAGAAAAAGGCTTTTTCTTTTCCCGAAAAGTCTTCCCAGTTTTCTTGTCCAAATGCAGTTACTGATAAAAAAAAGAGTACGACGTAAATATGTTTCATTTAATATGGTTTGTCTTTGAATTAGTTCATTTGAATGAACGTTGTATTCTGTTTTTGTTACGTAAAATTAACTAATTTACCAATCGGCATTACTCGAAGCATAATTAGGTTATTAACACTCTATCTTCTATTAGAAATAAAGTCGATTTAATTTCGTTTTATGTTAAAAAGATTAATAAATTCGTTTAACCCGATTAAACAAAACTTTCAAATCCATCACTTATGAATCCAAAGATCGTTAACAATCCAAAAATTATATTGGTTGGCCTAAAAATTAAGACCAGTCTTTCGGAGAATAAAACGGGAGATTTATGGCAATCATTTTTGCACCGGTTTAATGAAATTGATGAACGCATTGGTGAGCGTTATTTTTCAGTTCAGATTTATTCAAAAGGACAAAGTATGGAAAACTTTACGCCGATAAGCACTTTTGAAAAATGGGCTGCTATTGAAGTGAAAGGCGTAAACGAGCTTCCAAAAAAAATGGAGTCACTTACAATTCCTGCCGGAAAATATGCTGTATTTAAACATAAAGGTATTGCTTCTGATTTCTTTAGAACATCACAATTTATCTTTGGGACATGGTTGCCAAGTTCTGAATACGAACTAGATGACAGGCCTCATTTTGAAATCTTAGGAAAAGATTACCTTGGTCCAAACGACCCTAATTCGGAAGAAGACGTATACATTCCTATTCGTTAAATTGAGCCTGGTAAAAAGAATTAAGTCATTTCTGGAAATTCGAAATGACTTAATAAACACATAACCTCATAAGTTCGACCTAACCCTCATTTGGTAAACTTATTTTCTTTTAATGTTTGTTTCGTTTAAAAAGTAACCACTCCGAACAAAGGGAATTCTATCCGAGTATCTCATTCTAATTTGCAACTTAGGTTGAAAGCATCTATATTTAAGCTAGAAAATTACTCTCTATAAATGAAAAATACCATTTCTGTTTTATCATTAATTCTCATTTTACTTTTCTTAGCTTGTAGTACAGAAAACAATGAGCAAAATGATGTTACCGAACAATCCAATGATAATATAACTGAAGAACGATCTAATCTTGAACTTGAAGAAGAAGTCACTTTTAATGACAAAGTTCAACTTCCAAATGGTTATTCGATTTTAGATGAAATTTCAGGTGATTTAAATAATGATGGGAAAGAAGAAAAAGTTGTGGTTTGTAATACAGATAGATCAAATGACTTTGGAATAGAACGTGAGATTAGAATTTTCAAAAAAGGAGAACGAAAATGGGAACTTTGGGTAAATTCTGCAAGTGCCATATTAAAAAGTGAAGAGGGAGGAATGATGGGAGATCCTTATCGACAAGTTGTAATTGAAGATGGAATATTAATTATTGATCATTTTGGTGGAAGTAGCTGGAAGTGGGAAAAAACAGATAAATACCATCTAGAAGATGGTGTGTTTGAACTAATCGGTTATACAAGTAACTACGGAAAACCATGCGAATATTGGTCGGAATTTGATTTTAATCTCTCAACGGGAGATATTGATTATTCGTTAGAACCTGAAAAATGCAAAGATTATGATGGTGGATATACAAAAGAGCAAGAGTCATTTATCAATAAAGAGATTAAATTAAATCTAGAAAATCGCTATGCTAAGCCTATCGTAATAACATCACCCGTGAATAATTATGAACTACATCTTTAAAAGAAAATTAGACTTATTATTGTTTACCTGCATTGTCGTGCTATTTGTTAATTGCAAAAAACAAGACAATGTGAACACATCAATTGAACCGGGTATAATTGAAAATGAAACATTTAATTCAACTGTATTAATTGATGGCCACGATTTTGACGGTACTATAATTCGAAATTGCGTTTTTGAAGACATTGATGGTGACGGTTTACAAATTAGAGATGTCGATAATTTATGTATCGAAAACTGCATATTTCGAAACATTAATGAAGACGCTACGCTATTCGATTCAGAAATAGTGGTACTTCTAATGTAGTAAAGATTCTAAATAATGAAATTCATTCGATTCAAAAAAATGGAATTTTATCTGCTGATGGACATACAAATGCTTTAATTAAAGGAAATACAATTTACAATGTCGCCATTAGTAATATATCCAGTCTAACTGGAGCGCCTCATCATGGCATCTATTTTCAAGGAGCAAATGTCGAGATTACTGAAAATGTAATTTACGACATTTGGAACGATCAGGGGAACTGTGTTAGCATACGAACTTCTGGAATCGTTTCACGAAATATTTTATACAATGCCACTGATCATGGGGTAAGTTATTTTTCGGACAATCCAGGAAATGGAGACTTATTGTTAATCGAAAACAATTTTATTTATGATAATGGAAAACGAGGAATTAATTTATCAAGTAATGGAAATACGAGTAACCATATTGGTTCTTCTATCATTCGTTTTAATACAATTATAACAAATGATCAATCTTCCGTAGCAATGAATACCGTGTTGTCAAACGTTTCATATGAATTGACAGGAAATATATTTGTCCGTACTGATGGAGGATCTACTTATGTTTTTACGGAACATCCTTATACTGATGAAGCTAATATAATGGTTAATTCTGATGTCGGGTTTGTTGATTTTTCGAATAGAGATTTGCATTTATCTACTAGTTCTTCAGCACTTAATTTTGCCTCTGGAATAATTGATTTTCCAGAAATTGACTTTGATGGTGAAACACGAATCTCAGCTAATTTAGATGCAGGAGCTGATGAACGGTAACAAATTATTTAAATGGTAAAATTATCTTTCAAATAATGTTTATTTTTATTGATCTCAAATATTTTAATCAAAAATACAATTATGACTCTTAATCAATCCATAGGCATTCTTATTACACGTTTACTTCTTGGTTTTATTTTTTTAATGCAAGGAATCGGTAAAGTTTTCAGTATTGGCATGGATAATATGACGGCAAGTTTTGAGCAAGGTTATGGCGAATTACTTCCTGATTTTTTAATTTATTTTGCCGCCTATTACACTTCTTATGTTGAGTTATTAGGTGGGGCGCTATTGGTAATTGGATTTAAACGGGATTGGGCTTTATACGCTTTAGGGTTGGTTTTGGTAATTGTAACCTTCGGTCACGGTTTATCAACTCCAATTTGGGATCTTTCGGATGTAATGTTTAGAGCAGTTTTATTAATTCCATTATTATTGTTACCAGCTGAATGGGATAAGTTTTCAATTGACGGACTTCTGCGTAAAAGAAAATAAATAAAAAACTTGCGTTGATCCTTCACCCACTAATCACAACAGGTAAAAATCAGCGCAAGCTAACAAATTGGGTTAAATTATTCCATGTTTGTTTCAAAAGAAAGTTTGCTTAGAGAAAATGCAGCAATAGCCATTACAACATCTCTTACCGCAACATCAATATAGACTCCACTAAAAATTAAAGTTAAGGCAATTGCTACTAACTAAACTGCAACGACAAGAGCTCCTATTTTTGGTTTAAGTAACACTAAAACACCTGCTACAATTTCAATTGCACCAACAATCATCATAAATGTCCCTGTTTCAACTGGAAGTAGGTTTGCAAAACCTTCTGAGACATAATGTGTCCAGTCCGTTAACAAGTTGGTAAACTTATCCAATCCTGCTACAATAGGCACTAGACCAAAAGTATATTTCAGGAGTTTTGTCACTAAAAAAATTTCTGAATTCATGATTTCTTTTTTATATTATTCGTAGCATTTGATCTTAAAATTTGAAAAAGGTTACAAACTTTTGTAACTATTCTTTTGATCTGTTATCTAATGGTAAAACAACACGTATGGAAACAGTGGTTCCTTTAAATAGAAGGAATGAAATGAACGAGAATTTAATTGTTGAAAAAATTCTCTCTGGTGAAAAACAACTTTATGAAATTCTTTTGAAAAGGAATAATCAAAAGGTATATCGCATGGTTAGAACGTATATAAAAGATACTGTTGAAATTGAAGACATCATGCAAAACACTTATTAAAAGCTTATGAAAAACTATACCAATTCAAACAAGGTTCTTCGTACTCTACATGGTTAATTGGAATTAATGAAGCATTAATGCGACTTAAAGAAAAAGGGAAATTGCAAAGGATCAATGCTGACATAAACCATTTTGAACAGCATAAATTAAATGAAATGCCTGATCTATAACAATCAAATCCTGAACGAAAAATAATTCACAGCGAAGCAAAACGACTTTTAGAAAATTCAATTGATCAATTGGATATAAAATATAGAACTGTTTATATTTTACGTGAAATAGAGGAGATGAGTATTAACGAAATTTCCAATTGCTTAGATCTGTCCACCTTAAATGTTAAAACTCGTTTGCATAGGGCTAAATCAATACTACGAAATGTTCTGTATAATAGTACAAAAAATCATGAACTTTTTGAATTTGGATTTAGCAAATGTGATCAAATCACAGCCCGTGTTATGGCATTAATTTGCTGAGATCAAATTATCTTCATTGCAAGATTCGCAAATCCCTTTTGCTTCAATATTTAATTCTTGGATACTAAAATTAGGGATTGCAATAGACAATGTTGTATCTATCTGCACACAAGAAACTTCATTGCATTGCTCGCATTTAAAATGAATATGCTCGTGATTATGGGCATGAGAAGAGCAATTATGATTACAGACAGCATAGTAGGTTTCTGTTCCGCTCACCGAAGCTTTATGAATAATTCCCTTTTCAATCAAAGTTAATAGAATACGATACAAGGTTACTCGATCAAAATCCTTTAAAGATTGCTGGATTTTGGTATATGGTATTGCTGACCCATGATTGGCAATAATACTTAAAACTTCTATTCTAGAAGACGTTGCTCTCAGCTCTCTTCCACGAAGTAATTCTTTTATATTTAGTGTTGAAAGTTTTTCCATATTAAAAAGATAAACTAAACCCCATTGTGAAATTAATTCCTAAATCATTTGAAAAATAACGTTGTCGATTTAAGTAATCACGGTATTGCTCATTTAACAAATTACTTACTTTGGAATAAACATAAATTCGCGATTTTTTGAATTGTCGTTGTGCCGATATTTTTGCCCCAAGTAAATTGTATGCTTCAGGTGGTGGAGCAAAATCTTGCCATGGTTCAATATTTGTCTGTTGGAAAGTATATTTACTATTCAACTCAACTTCGATATTTTCTATTTTTTTCAAATTTGCTATTTCATAATTTATTGCTCCTGAAATTGTATTTGCAGGAATAAAAATTAACCCGACGTTATTTGATAAATCATTTCCTTGAATATAGCTATATGTTCCTCGCAATTCTAGATGCTCCAACAGCTCATATTTTAATGTCAAATCTGCCCCATAAAGTTGGGCTTTTGTTTGCTCATATCTAAAAACAGGAAAAGCTCCTCTAATTGTTAAACGAATTTCATCTTGCGGATTTAAATAAATATAATCATTAATCTGTTGTATATAAGCAAGAGCTTCAAAAAAGAAACGTTTTTTCACTTTTCCTTCCAAGCCTAAAGTAGCCTTAACAGATCGTTCTGCAGATAACTCGGTATCTCCTTCTTCAATCCCACTTACTCCCTGATGTAATCCATTACTGTACAATTCATTTATAGCCGGGTTTCTTAAAGAGTAACCTAAGTTTGCATTTAACGCAAAGTTTTTTTTTGGTCGGTAACTTATTCCTCCAGAAGTTTTATAGTTATGAAATTCATTTTTATCCCGAATTATTTCTCTAGGAATTGTTTTGGATATTGCTACGATATCTCTGTACAAAAAATCATACCTTCCGCCCAATTCAAAGAAAAAATTCTTGTGTTTTTTGTCAAGAAAAACAAAACCTCCTGTTTCATATGATCTATAATCTGGGATTAGGGGTAAAATTCCTGTTTCAGGATTGTTTGTATTGTCTACATAATTGTATTGAATTCCTGTTCTTAAATGTAATTTATTTTCGAAAAAATGATTGTACTTACCTTCAAAGAAATTAGTAAACTGACTTAGGCTTAGTGCGGGGATAACTGACTTTCCATTTTTTCTAACGTCAAACTCTCTTCTTAAATTCCATTGGCCCGCATAAGTAAAATCAAACCATTTTTCTTTGCTTATAAAACGACGCGTATGCAATTTTAATAAGTTGTGATTAACTGTTTGTTTTGGCGCATCAATGTTATAGGAAAATTCATCTTCAGTAAAAAAAGGAACTTCTCTTTCAAATGCATCATTTAAATCAGTCAAGTTTCCAATATGTGATCCGCGTAAAACACCAATTGTTGTATTGAAGGAACTAAAATATAAATCAGAGTCCCATTTTTTATTATCATGTTTTTCCAATTGCAGCGCAAAATTTGCTTCTTGCCCGCCTGTATTATTTAGAAAATAAGTTGGAGTTCTACGGTCACCATTTTTCTTTAGTGTTCCGTTTATTTTCCATGCAATTTTTTTTCCGCCTTTTTGTGCTTGAAAATTTATTCCGTGTCCTAATCCGTTCGTTTGAAAAAAGTAACTGCCTTTTCCATGAAAATGGGGTTCTTTATTTATTTCATTGGGTTCTACCAAAATAACACTTCCCAATGTTCCTCCTTGATATTCTACAATACCTGCTCCTTTTACAACGGTTATTTTATTTGCTACTAATGGGTCAATTTCTGGGCTGTGGTCATTTCCCCATTGTTGACCGCTCTGAGCAATTCCATTATTTAAGATTGTCAGTCGATTTCCAAATAGACCATGTACGACTGGTTTTGCTAAACCTGTCCCATTTTTAATTGTATTGACTCCAGATATTGATCCTAATAAATTTCCTAGACTTTTGTCGGAGTCATCTATAATTTGTCGCTCATCAATGACGTCTCCTGACTTTGTAGAATGATGTAAATCATCACTTTCTACAACAATTCCGTTTAAAATATGATCGTAGTGTTCGAATTTAACGGTAAGTACTGTATCACGATTCAACGCAATAAAGTCTCTTTTTGTATCACAGCCAACATGGCTAATCACTATGTGATACTCATCAGGGCAAATGTTCTTTATAACAAATTTTCCATTGCTATTACTCGTTGTCCTGTATTCAGCATTTTCTAAAAAAACATTTGCTCCTGAAATAGGAAGTCCTGTACTCTCATCAATTACAATTCCTGAAATCGATAAGTTACAGTCTTGTCCTATAACAGAAGCAGATGCTGTTAAAAACAATAAAAAAATTAATATTGTCTTCAGTGACTTATCCAACATTAAAGTCAAAAGTCACCTCTATATCCGTATCTCCACCAGCGTTTGTAATATCTCCTGTAGAAACATTTGCCGCGTTTTTATCCAACTGATGTCTTAAAATAACTGTAAGTGTACCTGTACCAGCAGCCATTGTACTAAATGTAGTTTGAATTCCAAGAGGCAATCCATTTACATCCATATCTGAATATCCTTGAGTAACACCAGCAGTCGTTATTTGAAAAAATAATTGGTGCTCATCTCCTTCTTCTACAACCTCTGCTCCTATATCTTCAGCAGGCTCTTCTGTTTCATTTAGAAGCTCTACAACTCCTGTATAATTTGTATTTGCAGTCAACGTTCCAGCTGAAACAACAGGTGCTCCTCCACCATCTCCATCTAAATCTTGGAAACTAAATACAACTTCTCCTCCACCGTCATCTGTTAATGTAAGACGTAAAGTTGTAATTACTTCTTCTTCATTTGGAACTTCTGGATCATCTTTTTTACATGAGATTGTACCTACAATCAATAATAATGCTAATAAATTTACAGCTTTCATAATTAGTTTTTTTTAAATAATGCTTCAAAGATATAAATTTAATGCAACGTTATTGCATTAAGCGTATTTTTATTGCATTAATTAAGTCGTAGAAGTGCTAATTTCCTAATAATACAGAAATGTTTTTATTCTAAATAAATGCCGGTACGAATCAAATAAAGTAGAATTGAATTTATTATCTTGCAAATAATTCTATCCAAGTTTCTAATAATTTCCTTGGATTACCATTTTCATCTTCAAGGCCTGTATCTCTCCAAATTTTTCCAATATCTTTCACCTCAGCTAGAAAAGTTTCCCATAATTCGTCATAATCACAGTAAGACCACCAAATAACAAAACGGTAATTCTGTTTATCCGCGTTAAAAGTAATGTTTCAAGATATTCGTTTTGCTCTTCTTCATCTCCATCTATAGTTATTTCAAATGATTCTATTACTAAGTTTTCCGCTAAGTGATTGGTTTCAACAAAAGCAATAGGTTTAGAGACATTGTTATGCAGAAAATCGAATGCTTTTTGAAATTGATTTTTAGAGCGTTGCCCTTTAAAGAAAGGGTAAAAGCTTATTGCAGCAAAATCAAATTGATTAATGTAATTTTTAATCGTCTCAATATATTCATTTTGATCTTCAACTTCTGGTTTAAACCAATTGTGAAGTGTAATTGACTCTGTCATTTGAATTGATGGATAAGAGGCTTTAATTCGCGTCCGGATATTTCCCATGAACATTTTAAATTCTTCCCATTTTTCTGGAGAATTTTTCAACAAATCATTAGATTCCATTGCTACGACTAAATAATTTGGATTAAACCGATCAATTAAATAAGAAACATGTGCAAAATAGGCATCCTACAAAGTAGAATCATTCAATGAAGTGTATGATGGAGTTCCACTACCATTCCAATCACCAATAAAATCGCTTCGATCAGTATTTAAAGGACTGATTGATAGAACAACCTGATTCAAACTGCTCATTTTAGAAACACGATAATCAATGTCTTCAACAAAATTAGTTGGAAGGGTAGTTCCATTAATCCAAGCATTCCAAGGAATTAAGTCGTCTATTTGCTCGGAATAAATGTCTCCATTTTCTTTGATTAATTCATAATTGATCTCTCGGTCTTCAAGATTTGGTCCATAACTCCATGTACTAAATCCCATTTTAAAATTACGGTTATCAATTTTTTCAATAGAATTTTTCTTACAACTCAAGAAAGTAAATCCTATCAAAGTCATTATTATAATCGTTCTTTTCATGTCAATCTATTTTTAAAGAAAGTCGTTTTAGACGATATCCTGCCCTATTAGATTAAGCATAAAATTGTGTTGATTTTGATTCCAACATTCCTGCCGAAATTACAGAGAAAGGATATTTTCTTTTTAAATAGGTAAACCAATTACCTCTAGATAGAATAAAGTGAGAGGCAATCACGGCAAAATAAAAGAATGTTCTATTTTGTCGCAATTTTACTTCTTATATACTGCGAAAAGAAATTACTTTCTATCGCATTTTGTTCCATGCTTGCACAAAATTCTTTGTGTAAAGCACTTCTTTGTTCTCGTTTTTCGAAATTGTTTTAAGCCATTTCAATTGCTTTGGGCTTAAATATTTTTCTCCAGATTGTCCTTTTCCGATTGCACTATTAATTTTTGTTTGTTGCAATGGCGTTAAAGGCAAATATTTATAGTTTGTTTTTTTCAAATAATATTTAACATCTGAAGAAGCTATTCTATAAGATCCGTTATTTTGAACTGCTTCGCAAGACCCTGATTTAGCGTATGTATCTAGCTCTTTTTCTGAAATTAAACGTGTGTCAAACTTTACTTTAACGACTTCGCTACCTCCCATAAAGCCAGGTTCAGTAGCAAGTACTCCATTTAACGCTCCAAAATGTTTTTCTCCACTCCAAAAGCAGTACATTCTATAATATTTTGTTTTTGTCGCGTTGTGCTTTTTAGCAGACATTTCAAGTCCCATTAACTGTAAATATTCAGGATTAGATTGTCTTTTTGATCTTAATGCTGTTTGCATTGCTGTTGCTAAACGTGTTGCAGAATAATCTCCTCCGATACGATCTACAATATCTTTTCCATCTGCATTTACAATTCGAACCACAGGATTATTCCAACTTGGCTCGCCGTATTTTTCAAGGACTTCTCTATCTTTTCCTCCTTTATTGTTGTAAACAGCTAAAGGAACAAATAGATTTTCAATTGCTTCTACCATCAAAGGGTGTGTCAAAACATTATGTCCATAATTTCTGCATGTTGAGCATCCAGGTACTTCTTGAAATAAAATTAAAACGTTTTTATTCTCTTTTTTAGCTAAAGCCAAAGCTTCATCATAATTTCTGTACCATGTTACTTTCCCCAACTCTTCTGATTGGTTATTTGGGTCTGTTTTTTCAAGTGCTAAACTTGTTAAGCTAAATGAAAATATAAAGATTAATGTAAAATATTTTGTGATTGCTTGCATAGTAAAATAATTTAGTGTTTCAACATTGTATTATTGGTCGTTTCAAGCCTTTTCTTCTTACGTATATTGATCAAAAATTGAAAAAAAGCCTTCATTTATTTATGTAAACGAAGGCTTCATTCTAAAATTTCAATTTGATACAACTATTTGTTCGCTTCTAAATATGCATGAATTGCGGAGAAGTCTAGTCGTCCCATCCCATTCTCTTTTGCTTGCGCATATACTTCTTTTGTCAAGTTTGCTAAGAATAAAGGTTGATCATATTCATATGCGGTAATGGTTGCTAAGTGTAAATCTTTATGCATTAACTCTAATGGAAAATTAACATCATAGTCATTCGCTCTAATTGCTTCAGCTTTAAACTTTGTAAATGGCGCAGACACAGCTAAACTAGGCATAAAGTCGAGTAAAAAATCACGATCAATTCCCATTTTTTCTCCCAATAAAATTGACTCTGAAAAAAGTAACATGGATTGGGCCAATGTCATATTAATCAACATTTTCAATGCTGCGCCTTTTCCTATTTCTCCAACATGTAAATTCTTTTTCCCCATTAGGTCTGTAAATGGAGTGATTTGGTCAATGCTTTCTTTTTCACCTCCTAAAAGAAATACAAGTTCTGCATTAGCCGCCTGCATCTTAGATCCAGCAACGGGTGCATCAATAAATTTAATCTGGCACTCACTTGCAATTTCATTACATTTTCTGCTAAAGGAAGGATTCACCGTAGAGCAATCCGCCCAAATTGCGTTTTGTTTCATTTGTTTTAATCCACCATTTTTCCCGAAGAAAACATTTTCGACGGCTTCGGGATTTGAAAGCATACTAAATACAATGTCAGCATTTGCCAATGCACTTTCTATATTTTCTGCAAATTTTAATTTTTCATTAAACGTTTTTTGGTCTTTTTTTGTTCTGTTAAAAGCTACGACATCTATCCCGTTTTTAGCAAGATTATTCACCATTCCTTTTCCCATTAGGCCAAGACCTATAAATGCAATTTTCATAATTTGGTATTTTTGTTTGGTACAAATTTCATTTGATTTGTCTTTAAAAAAAATGAACTAGTTCATTTTTTAATCATCCTCATGTATTATTTTAACTCGCCCAACTTCTCCTGTATCTAACATCACTTTTATACCATGTGGGTGCTGGGGTGATTTTGTAAGTAATCTTTTTATAACTCCTTCGGTTAATTCACCACTGCGTTGATCTGCTTTTTGAACAACTGATACAAATTGTCCAATTTTCACATTCTTTCGCAACTTACCACTCAACTTATTCTCTTCCATTTTTATTTTTCAATCCAGTTTAATTCTCTGTCTAAAGTTCGTAATTTAATTTAGATTAGTTTCGTAAAAACGAAATTAGGATTCTATATTTGTTTAAAACGAAAAGTATGCTGACAATCATCAACCAAATCTGGGAGATTAACGAAAAATCAACGATAAATGCTTATGCTGCTATTGAACGAAATTTGAACAGAATTAACAATGAATTGGAAAGCATGGGCTACACTATTATTAATCCAATGGGTAGACCGTATAAAGATACGGATATTGAAGCAAATATAGCCAATGCGCTTCATTCAAAATCCAAGATTGTCAAGGTACTTAAGCCAATCGTTTATCAGAAATAGAATGGCATAAATACATGGATTAAAACACTTCTTTTTCGTTACACTTAGGCCTGATTTAAAAGAATTCGCCTAATTTTGAATGATGGAGAAAAATTTCAAAGCTTTAGGGGTTAGAAAAGACTTGATTAAAGGACTGACAGAACTTTCAATTAAAATTCCTACGGAAATTCAGCAAGAAGTAATCCCGGTTTTATTAAATCAACAAACTGATTTGGTTGCAAAGGCGCAAACAGGTACCGGAAAAACAGCTGCGTATGGACTTCCTTTACTTCAAAATATTGATCCAAGTCGAAAAGTTATCCAGGGATTAATTCTATGTCCAACACGTGAATTAGGTCAACAAATAGCCAAACAATTATTTAAATTCACAAAGTATTCGGATAAAATTTTCACTGAATCCGTTTATGGAGGACCGAACATTGAGATTCAAATTAAAGCATTAAAGCGTCCAACTCACATAGTTGTAGCAACACCAGGAAGACTGATTGACTTAATTAAGCGAAAGGCGTTGGATTTAAGTAATGTAGAGACTGTTATTTTAGATGAAGCGGATGAAATGTTGAGCATGGGGTTCAAAAAAGAACTGGATGAGATTTTAAATCGACTGTCAATTGTACAATCAAAATGGCTTTTTTCCGCGACAATGCTTCAAGGCATTAATCAAATTGTAAATACTCATTTATCGCCAGACGCTTTTCGGGTTGAAATTAAAGGAAAAAGTTGTGTTAATAAACATGTTGAACATCAATTTTTAATTTGTGATGAAAATGAAAAATTGCTCATTTTACTTCAGTTTTTAAAAACACAACAGAAGAATCAAGGGATTGTTTTTTGCAAAACAAAAGTCGCAGCAAAAAAACTAACCAAACAACTTATTGCTAAAAACGTAAAGGCAGATACCATTCATGGAGACTTACTCCAAAAGGAACGTGATAAGGCCATGCGAAATTTTAAAAAAGGGCAACTCAGCGTTTTAGTCGCTACAGATATTGCTGCAAGAGGAATTGATATTCAAAATTTGGCTTATGTCGTTCACTATCAAATGCCAAGTTCGGATGAATACTACACACATAGAAGTGGTCGAACAGGTCGGGGTGGAAAATCAGGCGTATCCATTAGCTTGGTTACAACCACAGAAATGAAACAAATCCGAGCTTTGGAGCGGAAATTAAGTGTCAGTTTTAATCAAATTCGAAGAATGAAGTAATCTCTCTTATTGAACAAACAAGGTTAAGCTATTCACAAATATAGGAACTGCATTTGCTTCTGTCGAACTGGATTCAATTTCAATATCTCCAATTACATTTGATACTGTCTCGTAATTTTCTGAAGAAAGGGTATAAGAAAGATTAATTCGTACATCAGTTTGCTGAAATTTTGACCCTTCTTCGATAAAAATTCCACCGCCATAATCCCAATCAAATCCTGAGAAACTAAAATCTTCTACTGCCCAATCTCTTAATTCGTTAAACGGCATCCCTAAATATAAACCATCTTTTGAAGCAACATATTGCTCTTTTTCTACTTCATAATCGTCGTTATAAATTTCGTAAAAAGCTTCAATCGAATACAATGATTCTCCATCCTCATCCCAAACAAAATTAATTGTTTGGTCATTTTTAATATTCGTTAGTACTGATGTTTTTAACATTACAGTACCTTCTGCATACCAACTTGTATCTTCCCGGATATAATCATCATCATAAGTCGCGTATAACTTAGTTTTAGTGTCCAAAACGCGGTAATCTTCTAAGAAATTTGCTTTAAAAATTTCTTCGATTATTTCAGTTTGTTCAGCTAAATCATTCGTTGTTTTAGTAGTATCATTAGACAAAATATTCTCATTGTTTTCAATAGTGTTTTTATTTGAATTACATGATAAAAATGCAACGCAAAGAATAAAGCTATAGCGACTAATTTGTTTCATTTTAATTGAATCTCTAATCTTCTAAGAAATAAGGGTCGTACATTTTATCCACATTAAAACTAATTGGTAAAATATGTCCTTGATTTTTGAGCGGAACGAGTTTCACAGAGTTTACTATCTTCTTTATTTTTTTTGCTGATTCTTTAGAAGCTTTTATCCAAGTTGGATCATCTTTGTCTCCGTAAGCAAGAATAACTTTTAAGTGACTCCATTCAGCCGAGGGAGTAATTTCTTCTGAAATTATTCCTGGAGCAACAATTACCCCACTAAATAAATTTGGTTTGGCAGCAATAAAGTTGAATGCAGCAACTCCTCCATTAGAAGTTCCAGATAAAATCCATTGATCTTTCAAAGCAAATTCTTCTCGAATAGTTTCTGTTATGCGTTCAATGTCTTCTGTCGTATAATCTCTAAAATTCTTTTTGTTGACATTTACGGGAAGAATTGTTACATAATCTCTAAAATAACCACTTTTGAACCAAGCAGCATAACAATAATTTACTATTTCTTCTGATTGATTACCGCCCGATAATCCAATTAATGCCGAGTATTTTTTTCCCTCTGAATAATTGTCCGGATATGCGACACGAAACATAAAGGTGTCCAATTCTGTTTGAACAACAACAGTTTCTAATTTTTCTAGTATTTCTTCGGATACTGTCAAATCTTGAGAAAACGCTAAACGTCCAATTCCGAAAATTAAAAAGAACAGCATCAATTTCATATGCTTAAATTTGTAGGTTATAGAACTAAATTAATCAATTCTATAAAATTTAAGTCACAAAGATCGACTAAACCCTAATCTAACTCGTTAATTCACAAGAATTAATTCAATTTCTGAATTTTTAACGTTTCTTGCTGGTTTTCAGAAATTACTTTGAGAATGTACATTCCTGATTGTTCATTAAATAATTCAATTTCAAAGTTTTGCCGTCCCTCTACTAATTCTCCAGAATAAATGCTTCGGATTAATTTTCCACGCATGTCAAATAGCAAAATTTCAAATTGCCCTACATCTGCAATATCCAAAGCCAATTTAGCATCTGTTGTTGTCGGATTCGGATAAACCGTAGCTTCAAATAAATCAGGATCAATAATTACCTCCTCTGGCAAAAGAGATTCTTCAACTGTTGTATCTGAAACAGTATCTTCTAGATAATTAATGTACTGGTGGGTTGTGAAAGCTCCTCCCATAATGACCATACCACTGGTCATAGTTATTCTTTCTTCTAAAATTAGAACCTCATCCAGTTGTTCATCTATGATTTTTTCTTCAAGTTCTACCTCCTCTATTGCAATTTCTTCAATGAGATCGTCATTAATGAAGGTTTGTTGTTTTTCTTCAATTATTTCCTCAACAAAATCTAATAAGCGCATATTTAAACCATCAATCTCCTGATTAACGTATTTGACTTGAGGTGTTGGTACTTGATTTTGTAAAGATATCTGCTGTAACTCGAGAATCTTTGCTTCATCCTTTACATCACAACTGAACAAAGACAAACCAAAAACGAGCAATAATGCAAAAACAAATTTGCTTCTAAACGTCTTTTTTTGTTGATTTTTCCAATTGGAAAACCCTGTATTTAATGATTTTAATTGTCCATCCGTAAATTGCCCACAAAGATGTTTTCCTTGATTTTTTAAGATAATTTTATTGATTTCGTAATTAGATAAATCTCTAAAATCAAATGTATCAATCTTACATTTCGAACAAAAGGCCCCTCTTTCCGTTGGGGTCATTTTACTAAAATCTTCGTTGCACGGTTCTGGAATAGATAACATAACTTCTTTTTTTAATATACAAACTCTTTTTTAAAAGGTTCATAATAGAGATGTTATACTATCATTAATTCCATAAAATTATATTATTTAACACGTGGGTGAAGTCCTCTTAATCCCATATCTACAACAATCTCTCCAGCTCCAGGTTCATATTTCCCATCTACATTAACTTCTTCCCATTCAAATGAATTGTTAATTGAAAAAGCGAGTACAACTTCAACATCCTCTGTTTCATTTCCTGTTACAACAAGTGGTTCAGCCAGTTTTCCTGTTACAACACAAGATCCCACGGGAATCGGACTCGTTGTATTAATTGGATTTACAACTGTCACTCCTGCTCCATCTCCTTGAAAAACATTTCCAAAAGGGAAACCACTAATTGTTCCACCAGTTTCTAATGCCCAAAAACCCTGTAATTTATCATCATTAACACTAATTGTTGAATCCTTGATTTTAAGTGAAGTGATGTAATTATTAAATCCAACAAAAGAAGCTAAAGTTCCTGTTAAATCGAGGTTTTCTGCTAAAGAAGGATTATTGTATCTATATTCAATATCATATTTTTGATAGGTTAAAGAAGCACGAATCCAATTGTAAGTTCCAGGTGCCAATGTTGATAAATCAACAGATACAATTGTTTCGCCGTCACCTGCTAAAGGAGCTTGATCAAAATCAACTGCGGCAGATCCACCCGCAGATGTTTCCACACCATGATAAACTTCTGCGCCAGCACCAAGAGGTGTTAGAGAATCTTGAGCAAGAATAATATAATGAATACTTACTTCTTTCATATCGGGGTGTTGTGCTGCATTTCCTGCTGCAATTCCAACTTCTTCTCCAAAATTGCCTAATCGTGGTAAAGTTTCATCAAATTCTAATGAAAATTTAAGCTGAGGTCCTACTTCCGGTTCTTCATCTTTTTTACAAGATATTAATACTGTGAATACAGCACATAAAATTAAGAGCGGTTGTTTTTTCATATTATTGTTTTTAATTGGTATTGCAATTTATAATAAGCTGAGAAAGAACCCAAACAATTCTTATGCCTTATTCATAACGTTTGTTTACTTATATACGAAAATGCTATTTAAGTTACACGTCTCTTTTTTCCTTATTTTCGCCATATGATTGAAAAAATTGAGGCACTCGATCGAGATTTATTTCTTTTTTTGAATGGATTGCATGCTGATTGGATAGATCCAATCATGTGGTCGATTAGTACGATTGTATTATGGATACCGTTGTTCTTATTTTTTCTTTTTTATGCTTATAAAAAGGGAGGAATCCGATTCGTATTATTCTTATTCGGTGGATTGGGACTTTGCATTTTACTCTCTGATCGAATTTCAGTGGAGCTTTTTAAAGAAGTTTTTCAACGTTGGCGACCTACTCATAATGCTGAAATTGGTGAAATAGTCCACACAGTTATAAAACCAAATGGTGAAGAATATCGTGGAGGTCTATTCAGTTTTGTCTCCTCTCACGCTACTAATTTTATGTCTATTGGCACATTTATCTACCTTCATTTCAAGCAATATAATCGGTATTGGATTTTTTTATTTCCATGGGTAGCACTAATCGCGTACAGTAGAATTTATCTTGGTGTACATTACCCTGCTGATATCGTTTGTGGCGCGCTATTGGGCTTGAGTATTGGTTTATTTGTTTATTGGTTGAGTAAAAAATTAATGATGGTTTCATCAAAAAAGAAATTACATTTACAACAATGAATTTATTTACTTCAATTCTTCTAATTTTTTTAGGTGGTGGCGCAGGTAGTGTCGCACGTTATGGAGTTGGTAAATTTGCGCTTCAATTACAACCTCTTGCAAAATTCCCTATCGGTACGTTGCTTGCAAATACATTGGCTTGCCTTGTTTTAGGAATCACCATTTTCTTTTTTAAAGATCGGCTTCTCGAAAATGAATGGATTAAATATTTGATTGTTATTGGTTTTTGTGGTGGTTTCTCTACATTTTCTACATTTAGTTTAGATACTGTAAAGCTTTTTCAAGATGGTCTGTTTGCCTTTGGTATTTTAAATATACTAATCAGTACAGGCCTGGGAATAGGGATACTTTGGTTACTTGTCAGAAATTAACTACAACCGCAAACATCACTTCCACAGTTTTTCTTATTTGCAACAGTTTTCTTTCTTAAATTTTTCATATAAAATCGAACGCCGAAATAACCTATTGCTAAAAAGAATAGAACATAAACACTTATTTCTTGTATTTGATCTGTCATTTAAGAAATTGATAAGCCAATAAAGCTGCAAAATAGGCTAATAGTGTCATATACCCAAATTGAATTATCGTCCATTTAATTGATTTGGTTTCTTTATATGTGACGGCTACGGTGCTCATACATTGCAATGAAAAGGCATAAAAGAGTAATAAAGAAATACTTGTAGCAAAACCAAATGAAGCAAATCCTGTATTCGGATTGGTTTCTTTTTGTAAGCGATCTCTGATATCCATTTCTTCTTCAGAATCAATTGCATAGATAATTGAAATTGTAGATACAAACACCTCTCTTGCAGCAAGAGAGGAAATTAAGGCCACTCCAATCTTCCAATCGTATCCTAACGGCTCTATCACAGGTTCTATTGTTTTACCTAATGTCCCTAAATAAGAGTTCTCCATTTTATAAGCGCTAACTAACCGTTTCTTTTCATCCAGGCTTATATTCGTATAATTAGCAGATATATTCGCTTCTGCATTTTTAAAATTATTTCCTCCGTTTGTTGCCAATACAAACAAAATAATAGCGGTCGCAATAATTATCTTTCCTGCGTTTAAAACAAATGATTTTGAATTTTGCCAAACACGAATCAATACGTTTTTTAAATCAGGTCTTAAATATTCTGACATTTCAAGTAATAAGAAACTTTTATACGTTGGTTTAAGAATATTCTTCAAAACAAAAGCAACAATAAATGTCATTAAAACACCTAATAGATAAAGTCCCATCAATGCTAATCCTTGTGCATTAAAAACTCCAAGAAATGTATCATCTGGAATAACTAAACCGATTACTACAACATAAACTGGAATTCGTGCAGAACAAGTTAACAAAGGAGTGACTAATATTGTAATTAGCCTTTCTCTACTATTTTCTATTGTCCGTGTAGCCATTATTGCTGGAATAGCACAGGCTAACCCAGAAATCATGGGCACAATACTTTTTCCGCTCATTCCGAAGCGTTGCATTAAACGATCTGTGAGAAAAACAACTCGTGACATATAGCCACTTTCTTCAAGTAATGAAAAGAGAAAAAATAGAATCGATATTTGTGGAATAAAAATAACAATTCCCCCAATCCCAGGGATAATTCCTTCAGTTAATAATCGTGTAAAATAACCCTCTGGAAGTAATTCAGCAGTACCATTTGCTAAAAAGGCAAAGCCATCATCAATCCAATTCATTGGATAATCCGCCAACCAAAAGATTGCTTGAAAAATTAAAAAGAAAACAGCTAAAAAGAGAATGTATCCGAAAACAGGATGTAATAAATAACGGTCTAGTTTTGATGTTAAATCAACTGCTTTTGACTTATCAATTGTCAGTGCTTGATCAAGCACTTTTTTTATATATTTATAGCGTAAAATAGATGCGTTTGTTTTCCACTTACGCTGCTCAATTTGATGCAATTTAAGAAACGCTTCACTTTTGGTCTTATTTGATAAGACTGCTTTATTAGTTAATTCCAAAAAGCTTATATAGGTATTACTTTCTCCTGTTTCATTTTGATATTCTTCCAATAACTCTAACTGACTTTCTTGAATAAAATGAGGTCTCCTTTTTTCTATTTGAGTTTTTTGGCCTAATGTTTCCAGTAAATTCTCTAGTCCAATGCTTTTTTTAGCAGCAATCAAAACAACAGGAATTTTCAATTCTTTTTCCAATGTTTTAGCATCAACAAAAACACCTCTTTTTTCAGCAACATCAACCATATTTACTGCCAAAACAATTGGAATATTCAAATCTCTAATTTGATCAAAGAGGTATAAATTCCGCTTTAAATTGAGCGCAGAAACTAGAAATATTATTTTGTCTGGGTAATCTTCTGCATTTAAATTGAGTAAATATTGAACAACGAGTTCTTCATCTTTCGAATTTGGAAAAATACTATTGATTCCAGGAAGATCAATCAAGGTTGTATTGTTTTCTAACCCTTGAATTTGTCCTCTCTTTTTATCAACGGTAACACCAGGATAATTTCCTGTTCGTTGATTTAGCCCACACAATTTGTTAAATAACGTCGTTTTTCCTATGTTGGGATTTCCAACAAGCGCTATGGTTTTTTCTTTCAACTGATTCATTCAACGAGAATAAATTCAGCCTCTTGTCTTCGGATCGCAATTCGACTATTTTCTATTAATACAGCAATGGGGCCATTAAATGGCGCCTTACTTTGTATTGAAAAAGTAACTCCGGGAAGCATACCAAACTCAGCTAATTTAGAAGAAATTTGATTTTCTAAAATTTCTTTAATTACGCCTTGTTGATTGATTTCGAATTCAGATAATACTGCCACTTTTAAATTATTTAGAACAAATATAAATAATTTAAAAATGTTAAGTTTGTGTTAAGTAGGTTGGATTTGATTTAAATGAGAAAATACCTTTAATGTGGTAATCAAAAAGAATTTTGCTTCGAAAAAGACGATCGTAAAAATTTGATCTTTGCCCTATAAATTATTATTCTCAAACCCTGACATTTGTGATTGAATCTGTAAAAAATCAGAAAATGAATTAATTTTTTTCAATTCTTTCAGTTCTTCTCCTTCTCCAAAATAAAATACTTCTGGGTCCTCTACTATTTTATCATCTAATAAGAAAAAAGCTGTTTGATATCCTTGATGCATCCAAAATACAAATGCATTTTCAGGTAAAAGATAATCGAACTTATTTTCTTGAAATAATTCAACAGTGGCATCCCTTAAATCTGGTAAGTCAGAATAAAAGGCAGAAGATCCTCGCATAAAATTCCCAGCATACTTACCCATTTCAGATAAATAAATCCTATATAGGTTAGGAAGTTTAAACTCAATTTCGTTTTCAATTTCCTGAATTTCAATTTCTTTACAACCTATCCATTTTTTACTTAATGGGTCTAATTTCTTAATTTGTTCTATTATCATTTTTCATAATTTTATTATTTACCTCTGGTACCGTCTACAAAGATTAATTTGGAATTAGGAAACATTGTTTTGAATTGCGGTACTAATTCACGACATGATGCACAATATTGAATTTCTGATGCCAAATAAACTGTCTCTGTAACATCTTCAAAAACTTCTCCTTTAGCGCCTCCCAATTCTTTAGCTATTTTTTCTAATAATTTGTTTTCAGAATCATGCTTACTTGTATGACCTTGAACTTTTTTATGACTAAACATACGTTCGTCATCAGGAACTGAATCAAGTCGTCCATCATACGATTTTTCACCACTAATCGCAGAAAATTCAGTGTATTTCCTTTTTTCAGTTCCTCCTACAATTCCTGCCACACCTACATTTCTCTTTTTTGAACGAGGTCCCATTGATTCAATTCGTACACTCTCTATCTTTTTTTTAAAATAATTGAAGATGTTTAAACCACTAGAATCTTCATAATCTTTATCAACTTTAGTTCCATATTTTTCAATCTTAATAAACTGCGCAGTGCTACTTTTATTTTCAAGAATTGACTTTAACTGACCAACCCTATTCATCTTCATTTGATAAGGTTTATTGGGCTTGTTATGCTTCATTATTTCCTGCATTTTTTTTTGCACAACCGTTTCCTTACGATTATCTACAAAATGAAAAGCAGTATCTGGGTTACCTGATTCTTTACTAATTTCATTTGAAGTTGATTTATTTTTTTCAGATCGATTTTCGTATGTAGCCATTCTATTTTGGGTTAGAAATTGTTTCTGAGCATGTTGAAAAATTGTTAACTCACTCATTATTAATGAAAATAATGAATTATTTTTTATAATTCTCATTTTATTTCTAATATTTTCTATTTACCAAAGAAAGTTTCTTTTGGGATAATTGAAGCTTTCATAAATATTGTCTGCGGTTACTACATTAACAAAAACGAAAAACCTTGTTTTCAAAATTGAAAACAAGGTTTTAATAAAATTATTATTGAATTAATTAAATCTATAAAAATTTAAAATTCTTTCCTGGATAGTAAGCCATAGCTCCAAGTTCTTCCTCAATTCTTAGTAATTGATTATATTTTGCAATACGATCTGATCGAGAAGCAGAACCTGTTTTAATCTGTCCTGTATTTAATGCAACTGCTAAGTCAGAAATTGTACTGTCCGCTGTTTCTCCACTTCTATGACTCATCACTGAAGTATAGCTGTTTCGTGTTGCCATATTAACAGAATCAATTGTTTCGGAAAGCGTTCCAATTTGATTAACCTTAATCAAAATTGAGTTGGCAATTCCATTTTGAATTCCTTGAGCCAAACGTTGCGTGTTTGTTACAAAAAGATCATCTCCTACAATTTGCACTTTATTTCCAATTGCTTCTGTCAGTTCTTTCCAACCTTGCCAATCATCTTCTGCTAAACCGTCTTCAATTGAAACGATTGGATATTTATTCGTCCAATCTTTCCAAAAATCAACCATTTCTGAAGCTGTTCTTTGATCTCCTGTTGAATCAAAAACATACTTTCCTTTTTTATAGAATTCGGAAGAAGCTGCATCTAACGCAATGGACACATCCTCTCCTGGTCTATAACCTGCTTTTTCTATTGCTTCAAGTACAACTTCAATTGCTTCTTCATTGGATCCTAAGTTTGGCGCAAACCCGCCTTCATCTCCCACATTCGTGCTATGTCCTTTAGACTTTAATACGGCTTTCAGTGTATGAAATATTTCTGTTCCTATTTGTAGTCCTTGACTAAATGTCCGAGCTCCAAATGGCATTACCATAAATTCTTGAATATCTATTTTATTATCGGCGTGTGAACCTCCATTAAGAATGTTCATCATTGGGACAGGTAATGTATTTGCTCCAACTCCTCCAATATATCTGTATAACGGCATTCCAGATTCTTGCGCCGCAGCTTTTGCTACTGCAAGAGAAACACCTAGGATTGCATTTGCTCCTAAACGGCTTTTATTTGAAGTCCCATCAATTGAACGCATGTAATTATCAAGTGCAGCTTGATCAAAAACATATTGTCCTTCGAGTGCTTCGTTTAGAATCGTATTAACGTTATTTACTGCCTTAATTACTCCTTTACCGTGGTAAAACCCTTCATCTCCATCTCTTAACTCAACAGCTTCATGAATTCCTGTTGATGCTCCTGAAGGTACCGCAGCCCTTCCCAAAGCACCATTTGAAGTTAGTACATCCACTTCAACTGTAGGATTACCCCTCGAATCAAGGATTTGTCTTGCACTTACTTTAGTAATATAGCTCATAACTTATCTTTGTCGTTATATTTTAAATTTCAACTGAATTGATTATTTCATATTATCAATAAACTGATCAAATAGGTAGCGTGAATCATGTGGCCCTGCAGATGCTTCTGGATGGTATTGTACAGAAAACACTTTTTTTCCTTTCAATTGAATTCCTGCAACTGTTTCATCATTTAAATGAATATGTGTCATTTCTACAGCTGGGTTATTTGCTATTGAATCTTTAGAAACAACGAAACCATGGTTTTGAGAAGTAACTTCTCCTTTACCTGTCAACAAGTTTTTAATTGGATGATTGATTCCTCTGTGTCCATTATGCATCTTTTCTGTTGATAGCCCTTGACTTAATGCTAAAACTTGATGTCCCAGGCAAATTCCAAAAATAGGAATTTCGCTTTCTACCATTTCTTTTACATTTCCTACAACATCTGTCATTGCAGAAGGGTCACCAGGTCCGTTAGATAACATTATTCCGTTCGGGCTAAATGTTTTCAAATCTGCTAATTTTGAATTAACCGGAAAAACTTTAACATAACAGCCTCTATCAACTAAGCAACGAACAATGTTTTTCTTAACTCCTAAATCAAGTAGTGCAACTTTATGTGCTGCATTTTCATCTCCAACGGTATATGCTTCCTTTGCACTTACTTCTGATGATAATTCTAACCCTTCCATGGAAGGAACTTCTTTTAGTTTACTCTTAAGGCTTTCAATATCTAAATCTTCAGAAGAGATGATTGCATTCATAGCTCCTTTACTTCGGATATGTCTAACTAATGCTCTTGTGTCAACATCTGCAATTCCTACAACACCATCTTTATCCATAAAATTCTGTAAAGAATCATTTCCTGAGAATCGCGAGTACATTGGAGAAAATTTCTTTGTTACTAAGCCTGCGATTTTTACTGAATCAGATTCTATTTCTTCTTCATGAACACCATAGTTTCCTATGTGTGATGTTGTCATAATCAAGATTTGTTTACAATAAGAAGGATCTGTAAAAACTTCTTGGTATCCTGTCATCCCAGTGTTAAAGGCAATCTCTCCAGTAGTTGTTCCGATTTTACCTATTGCTTTCCCTTTAAAGACTGTACCATCTTCGAGTACAATTGCGGCAGGTTTGTGCTCCATTTATCCGTGCTTTTTAATTAAACGGTGATTTGATTTCGTTTAATTGGTTATCGGAATGCAAAGTTAATATTATTGTAAGCACAAGACTAGCAATGTTTATAATTTGTTATTAACGTTAACAAAATTTCATTATTCATAAAAAAAGAGAGGCCTATTGGGCTTCTCTTTTATATAAATTCGAATCAAAGATCTTTTATTCTTCTTCTTTTTTCGCTTCAGCAGCTGCTTTCGTTCCTCCTGATTTACCACCTCTTCTTGATCTTCTTGTAGTTTTTGCTTTTGTTTCTGATCCGTAGATTTCGTTGAAATCTACTAATTCGATTAAACACATTTCAGCGTTATCTCCAAGACGAGCACCTGTTCTGATAATACGTGTATAACCTCCTGGACGATCAGCTACTTTTGGAGCAACTTCTCTGAATAATTCAGTTACAGCATACTTGCTTCTTAAATATCTAAAAGCGATACGTCTTGAATGCGTTGAATCTGTTTTAGATTTTGTAATCAACGGCTCAACAAATCCTCTTAACGCTTTTGCTTTTGCTAAAGTTGTGTTAATTCTTTTGTGCTCAATTAATGAACAAGCCATATTAGAAAGCATTGCTTTTCTGTGCGCAGTTTTTCTTCCTAAATGATTAAATTTCTTTCCGTGTCTCATTTTCTTTTGTTTTTATTTCAAGCCTACTATAGTTCTTGAAATTGTTTATTATTGCTTTACCTTAATTTTTATCTTTATTTCCCTCACAAGGATTTTGGGAAAATCGCTATGCGACTTTTATTATTATCAATAAGAATCCCAATCTAATCGACCGGGATTCCTAATATCTATATAATTACTTTAATGTTTTCTGAAATTACTCTTTATCTAATTTATATTTAGATACGTTCATTCCGAATGCTAAGCCTTTCGCTTCAACTAAGTCTTCAAGCTCAGTTAATGATTTTTTTCCGAAGTTTCTGAATTTCAATAAATCATTTTTATTGTAAGAAACTAAGTCTCCTAATGTCTCAACATCTGCAGCTTTTAAGCAATTTAATGCTCTTACTGATAAATCTAAATCTACTAATTTAGATTTCAGCAATTGACGCATATGCAATGAAGTTTCATCAAACTCTTCTGTTTCTGATTTAATTTCAGTATCTAAAGTGATACGCTCATCAGAGAATAACATGAAGTGGTGAATCAAAATTTTAGCTGCTTCTTGCAATGCATCTTTAGGCGTAATAGATCCATCAGATTGAATGTCAAAAACTAATTTTTCGTAATCTGTTTTTTGCTCAACACGATAGTTTTCTACAGTATACTTTACATTTTTAATTGGTGTAAAGATTGAATCAACCGCAATTGTTCCGAAAGCAGCGTTTCCACTCTTATTTTCTTCAGCAGGAAGATAACCTCTTCCTTTTACGATTTCGATTTCCATGCTAAACTTAACACTTGGTTCCATTTGGCAAATTACCAAATCTGGGTTAAGCACCTGAAAAGCTGTTGTAAATTTCCCAATATCTCCTGCAGTCAATGTTTCTTGACCTGAAACAGAAACGATTACTTTTTCAGAATCAGTTCCTTCGATTTGTTGTTTGAAACGAACTTGTTTCAAGTTTAATATAATCTCAGTAACATCATCAACAACACCTTTGATTGTAGAGAATTCATGATCAACTCCTTCAATTTTAACTGAAGCAATTGCGAATCCTTCTAACGAAGAAAGTAATATTCTTCTTAATGCATTTCCTATTGTTACACCGTAACCAGGCTCAAGCGGTCTGAATTCAAACTGACCACGAAAGTCATCTGATTCAATCATTATTACTTTGTCCGGTTTCTGAAAATCTAGAATAGCCATTTTATCTTCTTTTTAATTGTCTACTGGTTGCGCGATTTGATTGGTTGAAGATGCGTCAAACAAATCCTTTGGCCAGTTTCCAATGTTTAATTAATTCTTAATTTAATTTATTCGAGACTAACTCGATTTTATCCTTACTTAGAGTACAATTCAACAATTAATTGTTCTTTAATGTTTTCAGGAATCATTTCTCTTGTTGGTTTATTTACAAATCTTCCTTCTAAAGAAGAAGGATTCCAATCTAACCAATCGAAAGATACAGTGTTTGCTGCAACTGAAGCAGAGATGTTTTCTAATGATTTAGATTTTTCTCTAACACTTACAACATCACCTTCTCTTAAAGAGTATGAAGGAACATTTACAATTTCTCCGTTTACCGTAATATGTCTGTGCCCTACTAATTGTCTTGCACCTCTACGTGTAGGAGAGATTCCTAATCTGAAAACTGTATTATCCAATCTCGATTCGCAAAGAACTAACAAGTTTTCACCTGTTATCCCTTTCATACGAGATGCTTTTTTGAAAAGGTTAGAGAATTGTTTCTCCAAAATACCATATGTGTATTTTGCTTTTTGTTTCTCCATTAATTGAACAGCATATTCAGACTGTTTTCCTCTTCTTTTGTTCGGTCCGTGTTGACCAGGGCCGTAATTTTTTCTTTCTAAGGCTTTATCAGGTCCGAAAATTGGATCTCTAAATCTTCTTGCTATCTTAGACTTTGGGCCAGTATATCTTGCCATCTTCTCTTTTTTATATTATTGTTATAATAATTATACTCTTCTTCGTTTCGGTGGTCTACATCCATTATGCGGCATAGGTGTTACATCAATAATTTCTGTAACTTCTACTCCGTTATTGTGGATTGCTCTGATCGCAGACTCTCTTCCTGAACCAGGTCCTTTCACGTAAACTTTAACTTTTCTTAATCCAAGATCATGTGCTTCTTTTGTACAGTCTTCAGCAGCTACTTGAGCCGCATAAGGTGTATTTTTCTTAGATCCTCTAAATCCCATTTTTCCAGCCGAAGACCAAGAGATTACTTGTCCAGCATTGTTTGTCAACGAGATAATAATGTTATTGAATGAAGCTTGGATGTGCGCTTGCCCAACTGCTTCAACCTTTACATTTTTCTTTTTTGTTTTACCTGCTTTTGCCATTTTTTTAGCTTAGTGGTTTTGTCATCTTTATCACTTTCTTTTTGGTCTCTTCATTCATACTTTGATTAATCGCAGTATTCATTCCAATCAAAAATCCAGAGAGATTTACAACCTGATCAACTTATTATTTAGTTGCTTTCTTTTTATTCGCAACTGTTTTTCTTCTACCTTTTCTGGTTCTTGAATTATTTTTGGTACGTTGTCCTCTTAACGGAAGTCCAGCTCTATGTCTGATTCCTCTGTTACATCCAATATCCATTAAACGCTTAATGTTCAGTTGAACTTCAGAACGCAACGCTCCTTCAACTTTCATTTCAGCAACATAACTACGAACTTTACCTGTTTGCTCGTCTGTCCAATCATTCACTTTAATGTTTTGATCAACACCGCATTCATCAAGTATTTTTTCAGCAGTACTTTTTCCTATACCATAGATATAGGTTAAACTGATTACACCTCTTTTATTTTTAGGTATATCTATTCCAGCGATTCTAGCCATAATTCAAATGTATCTTAACCTTGTCTTTGTTTAAATTTTGGGTTCTTTTTGTTTATCACGTAAACTTTACCCTTTCTTTTAACGATCTTACAATCTGCAGATCGTTTCTTTACAGATGCTCTTACTTTCATGTTTTTTATTTATACCTGTATGTAATACGTCCCTTTGATAAATCATAAGGAGACATTTCCAATTTAACTTTATCACCAGGTAAAATTTTAATGTAGTGCATTCTCATTTTCCCTGATATATGAGCTGTAATGGTATGTCCATTTTCCAACTCTACTCTAAACATTGCGTTAGACAATGCTTCTATTATTGTTCCGTCTTGTTCTATCGAAGCTTGCTTTGCCATAAAAATTAAATAACGTTTCCAATTTGCTGCTCACCTCTTCTACCTCTTATCGATCCACCTTCCATCAACCCATCATAATGTCTATTCAATAGATATGTTTCAATTTGTTGTAACGTATCTAATACCACTCCTACCATAATTAACATAGAAGTTCCTCCCATAAACAATGCAAATGAATCTCCTACTCCAAATAGCATTGCGAAAGCAGGAATAATTGCAACTGCTGCTAACATTAATGATCCTGGAAAAGTAATTCGTGATAAAATATTATCTAAGAAATCTGCAGTGTCAGAACCTGGTTTGACACCTGGAACAAAACCACCATTTCTTTTCAAATCATCTGCAATCTGCTTCGGATTAATTGTAATGGCCGTATAGAAGTATGTAAAGATTATAATCATTAAGGCGAATACAAAATTGTACCAAAACCCTTTATAATCGGAAAGTGCTCCTAGTATCGCATTACTTGAACCAATCATTGCTGGTACTGTCATAATTGCTTGAGCAAAGATAATTGGCATCACTCCAGATGCATTTACTTTTAAAGGAATATAACTTCGTGATGTTTCTTGAACTCCACTTTGTCCAACCATTTTTCGTGCATAGTTAATTGGAACTCTACGAACTCCTTGCACGATAAGTACGGTTATCATAATTATCGCAAAGAATACAATTGCTTCTACAATAAACATAAATATCGATCCAGAACCAGTCATTCTAGTCGTAAATTCTTGCACAATTGCTCCTGGGAAATTTGCAAGAATACCCACTGTAATTAACAACGAGATACCATTTCCAATTCCTTTGTCTGTTATTCTTTCTCCAAGCCACATTGCAAACATTGTACCTGAAACCAATAATGCAATTGAAGTTACCCACCACATTACATCAGGGTTTACAGCTGCTTGTGAATTCATTACATAAATGGATAAATAAGAAGGTGCTTGGAAAGCACAAATTGCGATTGTTAAAAATCGTGTATAACCATTTATCTTTCGACGTCCACTCTCTCCTTCTTTCTGCATCTTTTGGACAGTTGGTACTGCCATTCCTAATAACTGCATAATAATTGATGCAGAAATGTACGGCATAATTCCTAATGCCATGATCGAAGCTTTCGAGAATGCTCCACCCGCAAATAGGTCAAGAAGTCCAACCAGACCTCCACCATCTCCTCCACTTACCGCTAGACGAGCTTGATCCACCCCTGGAAGTACAATGAAAGAACCGATACGATAGATTAGAATTAACCCTAATGTTAATCCTATTCTATTTCGAAGTTCTTCAACTTTCCAAATGTTTTTTATTGTTTCTATAAATTTCTTCATTCGAGGTGATTGTTTGAGTTAGACAGTTTCAGCAGTTCCACCAGCAGCTTCAATTCCTGCTTTTGCAGAAGCCGAAAAACCATTTGCTGATACTTTTATTTTTGCTTTTAACTCTCCTCTTCCTAAAATCTTAACTAAATCTTTTTTAGCTGCTAATCCATTTTCACGGATTATATCAAGATTAATTTCAGAGATTTTCAACTTATCTGCTAAAGTTTGAAGTGTATCTAAATTGATTCCTTTATACTCAACACGGTTCATGTTAGTAAAACCAAATTTAGGAACACGTCTTTGAAGCGGCATTTGACCTCCTTCAAAACCAATCTTTCTGCTATAACCAGAACGAGACTTAGCTCCTTTGTGACCTCTAGTTGATGTCCCACCGTAACCAGATCCTTGTCCTCTACCTATTCGCTTAGTGCTTTTTGTTGCACCATTAGCTGGTTTAATATTATTTAAATTCATTTTATATAATGCTTAGAATTCTTATTCAATTATTTCTACCATGTGAGAAACCTTAGCTACCATCCCTAAAATTTGTGGTGTTGCCTCTTTCTCAATTACTTGGTTCAATTTTCTAAACCCAAGTGCTTCGATCGTTCTTTTTTGTCTTTTTGGACGATTGATCGCGCTTTTTACTTGCTTAATTTTAATAGTTGCCATAGTGCAATTTATTAACCGTGAAATACTTTATCTATTGATACTCCTCTATCGTGTGCTACTGTAACAGCATCTCTTAATTGAACTAAAGCGTTCATAGTTGCTTTTACTACATTATGCGGGTTTGAAGAACCTTGCGATTTCGCTAAGATATCTGTAATTCCAGCACTTTCAAGCACGGCACGCATTGCACCTCCAGCAATAACCCCTGTACCATTTGATGCAGGTCTTAAGAAAACTCTTGCTCCAGAATATTTTCCTTTTTGAGCATGAGGAACTGAACCATTAATTACAGGTACACGAATCAAGTTTTTCTTCGCATCATCAACTCCTTTTGAAATTGCTTCAACAACTTCTTTCGCTTTACCTAAACCATGTCCAACAACACCTTCTTCATTTCCAACAACAACAACAGCTGAGAAACTAAATGTACGTCCACCTTTTGTAACTTTTGTTACACGATTTAAGGCAACTAACTTATCTTTTAATTCTAAATCCGTAGATCTAACAATTTTTGCTTTCATTTTCTTAAAATTTTAGTCCTCCTTCTCTAGCACCATCTGCTAAAGATTTAACTCTTCCGTGATATTGGTATCCGTTTCTATCAAAAACAACTTTTGATACTCCAGCTTTGATTGCTTTTTCAGCAACATCTTTCCCTACAATTACAGCTGCTTCAGATTTAGATTTACCTTCGGCTGCTTTATTATTATATGAAGATGATGACGCTAAAGTAACTCCATTATTATCATCAATTACTTGTGCATAAATCTGTTTATTAGATCTAAATACACTTAATCTTGGTTGTTCTGTTGTACCGAAGATATTCTTCCGAATTCTTCGTTTAATTTTTGTTCTTTTTTCAACTTTCCGTAAAGCCATAATTTCAATTATTTCGCAGCTGATTTACCAGCTTTTCTTCTAATAAATTCATCCGAGTATCTGATTCCTTTTCCTTTATAAGGCTCAGGCTTTCTTAAAGATCTAATCTTTGCAGCTGCTAAACCTAATAATTGTTTATCATGAGACTCTAACGTTACAATCGGTGCTTTACCTTTTACAGTCTCAGCAGAAACTTTAATTTCAGAAGGTAATTCGATTACAACTGGATGTGAATATCCAATAACCATTTCCAAACTTTGGCCTTTAACGACTGCTCTATAACCAACTCCGTGGAATTCTAATTTTTTTGACCATCCTTTTGACACTCCAGCAATCATATTGCTTACAAGCGCTCGGTATAAACCGTGCTTAGCTCTTGTATCTTTATGATCAGAAGTACGCTCAAATGAAAGCGTATCTCCATCTTGCTTAATTGTAACACTCGGGTCAATATCTTGTGTCAACTCGCCCTTTGGTCCCTTTACTGAAATAAATCCTTCTCCTAGCTTTACTTCTACGCCATTTTCAATGGTAACCGGTGCATTTCCAATTCTAGACATAACTTAATTCTCTTTACTTTTTAATATACGTAACAAAGTACTTCTCCACCTACATTTTCTGTTCTTGCTTCTTTATCAGAGATAACTCCTTTTGAAGTAGAAAGAATTGCTATACCTAAGCCATTCAAGATTCTCGGTAAATCATTCGCTCCTGCATACTTTCTTAACCCTGGAGTACTCACTCTTTGGATTTTTTTGATTGCTGGAGAACTATCAACGTATTTCAATGCTATTTTGATAATACCTTGTTTACCATCATCTTCGAATTTGTGACTTAAGATATATCCTTTGTCTTCTAAGATCTTTGTAATTTCTTTTTTAATACCTGACGCTGGAATTTCAACAACTTTGTGTCTTGCCAATTGTGCGTTTCTCACACGTGTCAAATAATCTGCTATTGGATCTGTATTCATTATAATACTTTTACTTTTTTACCAACTTGCTTTTGTTACACCTGGGATTTTCCCAGCCAAAGCCATTTCTCTAAACGTCACCCTTGAAATCCCAAATTGTCTCATATAACCTCTTGGTCTTCCAGTTAACCCGCATCTGTTATGAACTCTAATTTTCATAGAGTTCTTAGGTAATTTTTGTAATGCCATCATTGCATCCCAATCACCTTCATTTGCAGCTTTTCTAAGTGCTGTTCTTTTATCAGCGTATTGTGCAGCCATTTTAATTTTCTTGCGCTGCTTCGCTTTCATTGATTCTTTTGCCATCTTCTTATTTTTTTACGAATGGAAATCCGAACTCTTCTAATAATGCTTTCCCTTCTTCATCCGAATCTGTTGAAGTAACGAAAGTAATATCCATACCAAATATTTTATTCACTTTATCGATATCTATCTCAGGAAAAATGATGTGTTCTTTAATCCCCATATTGAAGTTTCCAGTACCATCAAAACCATTCCCATTGACTCCTCTAAAGTCTCTTGTTCTTGGTAAAGCGATATTGATCAAACGATCTAAAAACTCATACATTTTATCACCTCTTAGTGTAACTTTAACTCCGATAGGCATTCCTTTTCTCAATTTGAAATTTGAGATATCCTTCTTAGAGTTTATAGCTATCGCTTTTTGACCTGCAATTAAAGACATGTCGTTAATTGCAGAATCAATTAATTTTTTATCTGCGATTGCTGCTCCAACTCCTTGGCTCAAAACAATCTTTTCAAGCTTTGGTATTCTCATCACAGACTTAAATTCAAATTTATCTTTCAATTTGCCTGCGATTTCGCCAGAATACTGTTCTCTTAGTCTTGGTGTATAGCTCATTATTTAACTACCTCCCCGTTCTTTTTTAAAAATCTAACTAATTTTCCGTTCTCATCTTCCTTTCTTCCAACTCTTGAAGCGATACCATTAGCTACTAACATTACGTTAGAGATATGAATTCCAGCTTCAGTTTCTTCTATGCCACCTTGTGGATTCGACGCACTGGGCTTCACATGTTTTTTAACAATGTTCACACCCTCAACAATCACACGATTTTTCTTTCTATCAACAGAAAGTACTTTTCCTTCTGTTCCTTTCGACGTGCCACTGATGACTTTTACAAGATCATCTTTCTTTACGTGTAGTTTCTTTTGCATTTTCTTCTATTTTAAAGTACCTCCGGTGCTAGTGAAACAACTTTCATGTATTGCTTGTCTCTTAACTCACGTGCAACAGGTCCGAAAATACGAGTTCCTCTCATTTCTCCTGCTTCGTTTAACAATACAACTGCATTATCATCAAATCGGACATAAGATCCGTCCGGACGTCTAACTTCTTTTTTTGTTCTTACTATAACTGCTTTTGTTACTTGTCCCTTTTTAACATTTCCTGCGGGAATTGCACTTTTCACAGTTACAACTATTTTATCACCAACTGAAGCATATCTTCTTTTAGA
>CAYPZN010000033.1:0-43233 GCA_964415335.1 uncultured Crocinitomix sp. | reverse complement strand
TGCTTTGCGTTAAAGATGGTGAACTCAGGTCTACACCAAAAGGAAGAGGAAGAGGATTTCGATATGGGCTTGAAAATGAAGAATATTATTTCAAGTCGGCAGAAGAAATGAAAAAACTTTTCATGGATTTGCCTGAGGCAATTGAAAACACAAATGAAATTGCGAATAAATGCGAACCTTATGAACTGGCAAGAGATATTTTATTGCCAGCATTTGATATTCCTGAACAATATAGAGATGATAAAGACAATGAAGATGGCGGAAAAAGAGGTGAAAACAATTATTTAAGACACCTTACTTATGAAGGAGCTAAAGAAAGGTATGGAGAAATAACTCCTGAAATTTCAGAACGATTAGATTTTGAATTAGAAACGGTAGCAAATACAGGTTATCCGGGTTACTTTTTGATCGTCTGGGATTTCTTGGTAGCTGCTAGAGATATGGGAGTTTCTGTAGGGCCCGGTAGGGGATCGGCTGCAGGATCTGTTGTTGCTTATTGTTTGAAAATTACAAATATTGACCCACTTAAGTATGATTTGCTATTTGAGCGTTTCTTAAATCCTGAAAGGGTTTCAATGCCTGATATTGATATTGATTTTGATGATGAAGGAAGGCAAAGTGTTATTGATTGGGTAATTGAAAAATATGGTTCAAGTCAGGTAGCGCAAATTATTACTTATGGTACTATGGCGGCCAAGTCCTCAATTCGTGATACATCTCGTGTTTTAGACTTGCCCTTGCATGAAGCAGATCGCTTAGCAAAATTGGTTCCTGATATTAAATTGAATAAAATATTTGGCTTAGATGATGTTGCACTTGCGGATAAATTAGGAAATAATCAAGATGACATTAGTAGAGCCAATGAACTAAAGCAAATTGCTGAAGGAAATGATTTGCAGGCAGAGGTGGTACGAATGGCTGTTAAATTAGAAGGGTCAATGCGTAATACTGGTATCCATGCCTGCGGTGTCATTATTACACCAGATGATATTACAAAATTTGTTCCTGTAGCACTTGCTAAGGATTCAGAAATGTACTGTACCCAATTTGATAACTCCGTTGCTGAAGATGCGGGATTATTGAAAATGGACTTTTTAGGACTTAAAACCCTAACATTAATAAAAGATGCAGTCAAAATTGTTAAAGACCGGCATGGAGTAGAGTTAGATCCGGATAATTTTCCAATTGATGATGAAAAAACGTATGAACTTTTCCAGCGAGGAGAAACGGTAGGAATTTTTCAATATGAATCTGCCGGGATGCAAAAATATTTACGAGAACTAAAACCAACTGTTTTCGCAGATTTAATAGCCATGAATGCACTTTATCGCCCTGGACCGTTAGAGTATATTCCATCTTTTATTCGTAGAAAACACGGAACTGAAGAGATTGTGTATGACATTGATGCGACAAAAGAATATTTGGAAGAAACTTATGGAATCACAGTATACCAAGAGCAAGTAATGTTATTGTCCCAGAGTCTTGCAGGATTTTCAAAAGGTGAGGCGGATACATTACGTAAAGCAATGGGGAAAAAGAAATTTGACCTTTTGGCCAAAATGAAACCTAAATTCTTGGATCAAGGACATGAACGTGGCCATGATAAGAAAAAATTAGAAAAAATTTGGGTAGATTGGGAGGCATTTGCAGCCTATGCATTTAATAAATCACATTCAACATGTTACGCATGGGTGGCATACCAAACAGCTTATCTAAAGGCGCATTATCCAGCAGAATATATGGCTTCTGTGCTCAGTAATAATATGAATGACATCAAGTCAGTTTCATTTTTTATGGAAGAATGCAAACGAGCAGGTGTTTCGGTGTTAGGCCCAGATATTAATGAATCTCAATATAAGTTTACCGTAAATGCATCAGGTGCGATACGTTTTGGATTAGGAGCAGTTAAAGGAGTAGGAAGTAAACCTGTAGAAGCAATTCTAGAAGAACGTGTAAATGGAGGTTTATTTAATTCCGTATTTGATGTTACATCAAGGGTTAGTTTGCGGGCATGTAACAAACGAGTAATAGAGAGTTTGGTACTGGCAGGAGGATTTGACTCTTTTGGAAGAATTCACAGAGCACAATTTTTTGCTGAAGACTCAAATAACCGTTTGTTTTTAGAAAATGTCATCAAGTTTGGAGCGCGAGTTCAAGAAAATAAAGATTCGTCGCAAGTTTCTATGTTTGGCGGAGAATCAGATATTGAAGTTCCAGAACCACAGCCGCCTCGCGTAGATGAGTGGCCTACTTTAACCAAATTAAGTAAAGAGAAAGAAGTTGTTGGAATCTATATTTCAGGACATCCATTGGATGATTTTAAACTGGAAATAGAGAGTTTTTGTAAAGGCGGAGTAGCTGATTTATCAAGGTTGGAGGAGCATAAAAATCAAGAACTTAGAATAGCAGGAATTATAACTGATGCACAACACCGAACAACCAAACATGGAAATCCATTTGGAACTTTCGACATAGAAGATTATGGAGACAGTACACGATTGTTCGTTTTTGGAGAAGATTATATGCGTCTAAAGCATATGATTTCTTTAGGGACTTTTGTTTATGTTGCTGGAAGAGTGCAACCACGAAAATATGGTGATGGACTTGAGTTTAAGATAACTTCAATGGAACTATTAACCGAACTAAAAGACAAGCGGGCAAAAGTATTGATGCTTGAGGTTGAGTCGTCTGATATTACTGATCAAGTGATTGATGATTTATACAACCTTATTTCAGATAATTCAGGAAATTGTCAATTAAAGTTTATTGTCAAAGATCATAAGTCAAAAACGAAAGTGAAAATGCCTTCTAAAACTATGAAAGTTAGTTTGGATCACGACTTTATTAAAAAGGTAAAAGAGCTTGAAGTTTTCGATTATTCTTTAGCCTAAATACACCTAAAAGTGAATCCCTGTTGAAAAGCCTGTCGATAGAAATTTTCTGTTTAAACTCGCTTTCTGGGCCAATCCAAGTATGGTATACTGAGCGTACGGACCTATAAAAAAATTAAGGTTCTCGTTTTGAATCAAATCGATTCCAAAACCAAGATTAATTGTAGCATTAAGCCTACGAAAGCCTATGGAGTTGTCTGTTGCGGAAGTCCTGTCGACACTCCCATCCTCAAAATAACCGATTGATTTCGCTGTATTTGTAATGTTAATGATTCCACTAGCTCCTCCATTTGCATACAATTTCGGTGTTAAATAAAATTGAAAATTAACAGGGATTTCAACGTTATGATAAGTATTGATAAAACGGATTTGATTTGGAATGGCTGGATCAGGCATTGCTGGAATAAGATCAATTCGTTGCGTTCTTTCTCCAAAATTAATATATCCTAAACCGATAGATAAAAGTGCCTTTGGACTGAATTCATAAGCAATAAAAATGTTACCAGATAAAGCTACTCTTCCTGCAGATATATCAATAGTAACTTCTTCTAAACCATTTGGAGCGTTGTCATTAACCAGTATTCTTGAAGACAAATGAGGAAAGATACTTCCTCCAATGTTAAATTTACTTTCTTGGGCAATTCCGCTAGATAAAATACTAACTAATCCTACTAGAAGTAATTTTTTCATAAATATTGTTTTGTAATTGAATGTTTGAGTTGGTCAAAAGTAACTGTATTATAAGCCTAATTAACAATTTGCTATTTTATTGCATTGATATTTTTTAACAAAATCAAGGAATACAGTTTAAAAATTAACCTTTAATCATGAAATAATATATGCTTATCAATAGTGATACAGCTATACTAATGATAATTATGGTGCCACCATGTTTTCGTTGTTCAATCGTATACGTAAAAACTTTACTTCCGTCTGAAAGCGTTTTTTTTCCGTCCCATAAACTGAATCCAATGATCAAACCTAATAAACCTCCAAGCACAGCAAATATATAACCCACTAAAATCAGAAATCTAGGTGCTTCTTCAGGCTTTGCTAATTCAGTTTGACGCCTTTGTTCTAATTCTAAAAATGTTTCATCAGTCAATATTTCTCCTCGCTTTAGTAAAAGACGTTTCGCTAAAGCAAAATCATAATTGCTCCATTCATCTTTTTTCTCTATAACTTCATACAATTCATCATTAGAAAAATCATTGAAGTAGTGATTGTCATTTTCTTCAAGGTCGACCTGGTTCTCAGCAAGATTTTCCATTAATTGATCAACGTAATTGAAATTTTCTTAGGCGAGAAATAATTGAAGATTAGACTGAGAATTATTCCCTGTAAAAGTAATGTCTACGTCGTGCGAATTATCAACTAAACTGAACTGGATTTTGTTTTCTTCCAATATTGCGATAAGTTCATTTGCTTCAGCAAGTGAAGGGAAAATTTTATAGATACTAAAGCCATCCATTAGCTATGTTTTCCAAAAGGTTTTAACTTTTGGATATCGGTGTCAAAAGTCAATTTCAATTCAATCTCTGCAATTAATTTTCTTGAAAGTGAAAGCGGGTGTACAGGAAATTCAGAATCATATTTAACTTCTTCAGCACGATTCATCAATGTACCTTCCGTAATTCCCTTTTCATAGGGGTCTGAAGACCAATTTTCATCTCCCGCTTGTAAATTTTCTTCATGCAATAATTTGGCAGCAACAACAGATTCACGTATTCCTGTAGTATTTCCTTCTATTGCTTGTATTTTAATCACATAACTGCATGTTTTAAATGGAATTGTAAGTGATGCCAAATAGACCATTCCTCCTGATTTTCTAGGAATCTTAAAAACCGTTTTAATTACCTGATTTTCTCCTAAATCAATTTGATCAACTTGAATAATACCGCCTTTTATTTCAGCAAGCATAGTTCGGTAATAATCTCTTAATTCAGGTAGGTTGTTAATTGTAGGAATGTCAGGACGATCATCAAAAAAATTGTAAGAAAGTACAAGTGATTGATCGTCATTTGTCCATTGACGGAGTCCTTTTTCTTCTCGGTTTAACTTCCAACCAAAATTTGGAAAAGTGATTGAATCAATGGATGTTTTACTTTTTGATAAAAATTTGAACATTATTTTGGTATCTAAGTCTAAAAAACACGAATGACTATAAAGGTAGTAATATCTTAAGTTTTAAACGGTATCAATAATACAATTATGCCTTCATTGGTGTACAAATTTCGATTAAAAATCCATTCAAATCACGTAAATAACCAACTTTTTGCCCCCAAGGTTTTGTTTTTATTGATTCTACTTTGGTTGCTCCTGTTGCAATTGCTTTTTCAAAATCAGTTTCAATATTTTCAGAGGTAAATGCCAATTCAATTCCAAATGGTTTTTGTTGCAGTGTACTTTCAATAAAACCATCTTTTGTATTTGATGATCCCAGTTCGAGTGATGCAAATGAGATTGTCGTTTCTCCCGAAACTAACTCACCATAATCATTTTCAGGAGTACAAAATTTAATTTCGAAACCAAATGCATTTTTATAAAAAGCTAATGTTTTAGATACGTCTTTGACGTAAAGAATTGTATAAGCAAATTTTAGCATAACGGTGTGTTAGTATTGTTTAGGAGTTTAATTCACTAAGCATTAAGATAAACGCATATTCAATGGCAACCTCTTTCAATTGTTCAAAACGGCCAGATGATCCGCCATGTCCTGCATCCATATTTGTTTTAAGTAAAACAGTATTATTATCAGTTTTTAGTTCACGTAATTTTGCAACATATTTTGTCGGTTCCCAATATTGAACCTGAGAGTCATGTAACCCACTTGTAACAAGCATTGAGGGATAATTTTTCGCTTCTAATTGGTCATAGGGCGAATATGAAAGCATATAATCATAATATTCTTTTTCATTTGGATTACCCCATTCGTCGTATTCGCCTGTTGTTAAAGGAATGGTATCATCTATCATAGTTGAAACGACATCAACAAAGGGAACTTGAGATACAATCCCTTTCCAAAGTGTTGGACGCAAATTAGCAACAGCTCCCATTAAAAGCCCTCCAGCACTTCCGCCCATTGCAAAGACATTATCTTTGTTCCCATATTGATTTGCAACTAAGTGCTCAGCAGCTGAAATAAAATCAGTAAACGTATTCTGTTTTTTAAGTAATTTACCTTCTTCGTACCACCTAGTTCCTAAATATTCTCCTCCTCGAATATGTGCAATGGCAAAAACAAAACCACGGTCTAATAAACTTAATCGAATTGAGCTAAAATACGGATCTACTGTAGATCCGTATGAACCATATGCATAAACTAAAATGGGATTAGAGCCGTCCTTTTTGAAATGAGCTTTATTATAGACCAAGGAAACTGGAACTTTTGTGCCGTCTTTTGCCTCAGCCCATGTACGTTCTGATTGATAATCATCAGCATTAAATTTTCCTTGAACAACTGTTTGCTTAATTAACTTTCGATCAAAATTAGATAATTCGATATCATAAACAGTATGCGGAGTTGTTAAAGAGCTATAGCCAATTCTTAGATATTTACTATTTGTTTCAGGATTTGTACCAAGATAAAGTGTATAAGTTTCTTCTGTAGGAGGAATTACACGAGAAGTAAAATCTGAACGATCATAAACGCGGAGTTGGGCTAAACCATTTTCTTTTTCTTGAATGACAAGATGCGAATCAAAAACTTCAAAATCTTCAATAAGAACAGCTGGATTGTTCGCCTGAATAATTGTCCAATTTTCGGGATTTCTATTTTTTACAGAGCAATGCGCTATGCTGAAATTTTTGGCGTTCAAATTTGATTTTATGAAAAAGCCTTGTCCAGCTGTTTCAGGGTAATATTCATGTTTTTCTTTTCGTGGTATAAAAACCTCAAACTCTAAATAATCATTTGCAGATTTAAATCTAAATTCCGTTGTCAATGTACTATAAGAGCCAATAAAAATATAGTTAAAATCTCCCGTTCTTGAAACACTAACAATATACGTGTCGTCTTTTTCTTCGTAGACGTTTTCACTTTGACCTGAATCCAAGTTGAATTTACAAATTAAATAAGGGCGAAGTGTTTCTTCATCTTTTAAAGAATAATAAATCATATTATTATCATTGTGCCAAGCAAGATCATTTCCCGTTTTTTCAATACAATGCGGCAGTAATTCACCAGTCTCCAAGTTTTTAAAACGAATTTGATACAATCTCCTTCCAGAAATATCCTCGGCAAAAGCTAATATTTTATTGTCTTTACTTACTGCATAAGCAACAATTTCGTAGTAAGAATGATTTTTGGCTTCCTCATTCTCATCCATGAAAATCTCTTCAGCGTTAGACAATGTTCCCTTTTTTCTGCAATACAAAGGATGTTCCATGCCTTTTTCGTATCGTGTATAATACCAAAAACCATTTTTAAAATAAGGCGCAGAAGAATCATCTTCTTTAATTCGACCTTTCATTTCAGAAAATAAATTTTCTTGCAATTGACGAGTTGGTTCAAGTACTTTATCCGTATAGCTGTTTTCAGCTTCTATATGTGCAATAACTTCAGGATTATCGCGGTCACGCATCCAAAAATAATGATCAATTCTAGTGTCGTTATGTAAGTTAAGTTTGCGCTCTCTTTTAGGAGGAATTGGAAATTTCATTCAGTTAAAATAAATGGGTTAAAAATTGAATTGATTAAATGAATTTACAAGGTATTTCTCGTCTCGGCCATAAACATCTGGATGAAAACGAATTGTTCCTGTACTATCACCTGTTGTAGTGAAATATTCTATATAAACGTCAAAAGGACGCTTTAATTCAATAACACGTTGTATTCCCCTTGCAATAATACTATCCAAAGTATCACTTTCTATTTCGTGTACCTCAGAATATAAAATGGCTTTGGCAAGATCAAAAGGCTCTTGCAGACGCACGCAACCATGAGAATAAGCCCTGATATCATTTGAGAAAAATCGTTTAGCTGGGGTATCGTGAATAAATACAGAATGTAAATTAGGAAATAAGAATTTTACTTTGCCTAAACTGTTTCCACCACCTCCATCTTGCCTGATACGATAGGGGAAGCTATTTTGACGAATGCTTGACCAATCAACTGTTGTCGGGTCAATTTCATTTCCACTTTTAAAAACTCGATATCCTTTTTTTCTTAAATAGCTTGTATCTCTTTTTGCATTGTATAATATCTCTGTTGAAGAAATAGAAAATGGAACATGCCAAAAAGGATTTGTTACCATCCTTCGCATGGTAGCATGAAACTCTGGTGTTTGTGTTTTATATGCACCAACAACAACTTTATGTTTGCGTTTAATTACGTTGCTATCAACATAAATTAACGAATATTCGGGAATATTAACCCGAATGTATTGTGCAGGAAAAGGTTTTTTCCAACGCCATTTCTCTAAGCTTAGAGCAGCTTGTAAAAAACGATCCCTATTGCTTTTGGCAAGTGCTCTTCCAGTCCATTTTCCAACAATTGCGTCATCTAATAAACCATTAACACGTTGAAATTTTTTAAGTCGATCGATAAAAATAGAGTCATTTTTCTGGTCTAAAGAATCTAAGAAATAATGACCAACCAATGCTTTATTCGCAACTTCATAGCATAATACAGAATCTTCCTTAAAAGCAGGTATTTCATAATGATTTGTGTCTAAATCAAAGCTATCAAGGAAAGCGACCAGTCCTTTTTGTAATTGTACGTAATCCCAAAACTGAGGTTGATGAGAAAGAATAATTTCATTTGGAGATGCACCATCTCTAACACGGTCCAATTCGGATTCTATTGAAAAGTCAATGGAGTCTTTTTTCCAAACATAAGTGTTCGTAATTGTATCAATACAGCCAACATTAATATGCGTATTATAAAGAAAAAATGCATTTGCCAAGAGCATTTCTGTATCCAACAAAGAGGAATCTTTCATGGATTCAATCAAATCTGAATGAAACATCTCTGGAACAAATCCATAATCATATGAATTCTGAATAAGCGCGTATAGAGAATCTCCGTTTGGAGTGAGTTTTTTAGTTGTGCTCCATAAAGGAGCGAATGAATTCGTTTTATAGTATGCTAAAACTTCTTTAGAAGCTAATAGTGTATCTGTATTATAGATTAAGAGACTTTGGGTTGAAAATTTTTCTTTTAACTGCTCACTCAGGGCAATTTCTTTTTCAGATAGATTCAGTTCTTTTCCACCACACCCTGTCAATGTAACGAAAAATATAAAAAACAGTATACAATTTATGTGGTTATTAATCATTTGAGATTAAATGTAACAAAATGAATGAATTAAAAGATAAATTACAAAGCAAATGTACGTTACTTATTTATTATTAGCTGTAACTATTGTGATATCCGTGATTGCAATGGAAAATAATGCGTTAAAACGTAGATTAATGCTTAATCCTCATGATGTAGTTCATTATAAAAAATGGTATCGAACCTTTACACATGCATTTATTCACGCGGATTATATGCACTTAGGATTCAATATGTTTGTATTGTATAGTTTTGGAGAAATATTAGAACTTCATTTTTATGCAAATTATGGAAATAGAGGATATATGCTCTATTTACTTTTATACCTCACAGGTATCTTGTTTTCAAGTGTTATTTCAATACAAAAACACAAAGACAACCCTGCTTACAATGCATTAGGAGCATCAGGAGCTGTTTCTGCCGTCTTATTTGCAATGATTTTAATTGCCCCAAGTATGGAATTGGGGTTACTTTTTATACCGATTAGACTTCCTGCATATATTTTTGGCCCCCTACTTTTGGTTCTTGAATATGTTTTATCAAAGCGAGGAGGAACAAATATAGCACATGATGCACACATAGCAGGAGCTATATTTGGAGTGATTTTTATGATTGCTTTAGATTATAATTACCTCTTAAATTTCATTAATAATTTTGGCGGATGAGTAAATATGTAAGTAATAATGGCGTTTTAATTGCTGCAGATGAGTATTCAATTAAATCAGGGAATCGTGCTCATTTATATGGAGACGGTTTATTTGAAACAATTCGTGTCATTAATGGAAAGGCAATTAATTTGCAAAATCACATTGCACGATTACTAGATGGAATGAAAGCATTAAGATTAAAAATTCCTACCAACTTTGATGTTCCGTTTTTTGAAAGAGAAATGCAAGTTTTATTGACAAAAAATCACATTGTAAATGGAGGGAAAATAAGGCTTTCTATTGATAGAAGAACAGGGGGCACTTATTTACCACTTGACAATAGTGTTGATTATTTTATTGAAGCATTTGAGCTAGAGTCAAATGCTTTTAAGCTTAACGAGTCAGGATTATCCGTTGATCTTTTTGATGAATTAAAAAAACAGATTAATCCCTTATCACCTTATAAAACAAAGAACTGTTTAATTTATATTATTGGAAGAATCAAAGCTCAGGAATTAGGAATGGATGATTTACTCATCCAAAATGAAAAATTAGGAATTATAGAAAGCACCAGCTCTAATTTATTTATTGTGAGTAATGGGGTACTTTATACGCCAGGGATTGATTTAGGATGCTTAGGCGGAACAATGAGAATGCAAATCATCAATTTAGCAATTAAACGAAATATTAAAGTTTATGAATGCAATATTTCGCCTCAAAACCTGTTAGCCGCAGACGAGGTTTTCTTTACAAATGCAGTAAATGGAATTACTTGGGTTACGTCATATAGAACAAAGACATATACCAATGTAATTGCTCAGCAATTGATAGAGTATTTAAACGAGGAATGGGGGTTATGATTAGAAAAAAAAGGCAATTTATTTTTTTACTTAGTGTATTAATGTTGACATCTATCGGATATGGGCAACAACTTTCTAAAGACGAAAAGAAGATAAATAAATGTTGGAAAGTCTTTAATAAAAGCAGTTTTGATAGTTACGCAAAGGGGATAAATAAACTTAAAAAGTATATGAATTCTCAAAATTCACCTTCTTTATTTGCATATGAATCATTGGTTTCTATGGAGTTTAGGAATTACAATAGGAATTCTAAACTGTTCAATATTGAATTAAACGTTGAAAAAGATGGAGAGAAATCTGATTCCCTAACTAAAAAATTTCAAAACTTAATGCAAGATGTCTATAAAGATCGTTTTTTAGATGTTTGTCGATTAAGTACAATGCAATCTACTTCTCCAACAGGAGATCTTCACCTGAGAAAATTATTAGTTTCAGTTAACCCAGATACTACGATTTCGGAAAAAGGAATGGAGTATTTTGAAAATGCCGAGAAATTTTTCAAGGATCGTGATTTTGAATTAGCTGAGGTAAATTATAGAAAAGCTTTAAAAACAGATACGAATTATTATAAAGCATACCTTTATTTAGGAGATAGTTTTTGGGCAAGAGAGGAATATGACAGTGCACTAGTTTATTATAATATAGCAAAGGATATGCAACCTGATTTATTGGAACCCCGTGTATTTATAATTGATGCGTTGGTTGAAAAGGGATTGTACTATAGAGCGAAAAAAGAATGCCTTGACGCTTTGATGATTTACCCTGGCCATGATATTAAATACAAGTTGCAACGTATTCTATTGATTGAAAATAAATTCATGAATGAACGACGGTTTGTGCGTTATTTTTATCCCAACGATATTCAAGATAAAGAACAGCCCAAACTAGCAGGTGATCCTTTCTGGTCGGATTATCGTGCAGCAAAACAAAAAATAGTTGAATATTGTAATGAAAACGGTATAATAGAAGGGAATACTGAAGTAGAAGATCGCTATTTAGAAGTTTATTCAATTCGTACAATGCTAAGTAAACATCAAGATGACCTTCCAAAGTACTTGCACTTTGCTGATAAAATGAGGCAAGAAGGTTATTTAGAACCTTATGTTTTTATTTCTCTTTTTCATGTAGATGTTTATCCCCAATTTAAAGATTACATTTCTGTAGAAGCAAACCAAAAAAAGTGCAAAGATTTTATAGAGAAATACCTAGTTGAATCTACTTAATTTAATTTCGGATTTTTAGGAAAGTGAGCAAAAGCTTTATATTTTCCTCCTTGTCGTTTCATATAATCCGACCATAGACTTTCATTTGTTGTATCCATAATTTCATCTAGGTTATGAATATCTGCAACCAACCAGGCATTGTGTTTTAGCTCTCCTGCTAATTGTTTTTCAACCCAACCTGAGTATCCTAAAAAAAAGCGAATTTCGGTTTCTTTTATAATTCCAGCACTTAACATTTCTTTCAGTTGCTCAAAATTACCACCGGCATAAAGTCCATCAGAAATTTCGATACTTTCATCTAGTTTATCTCCTAAAGTATGAATATAGTATAAGTTTTTAGCACTTACAGGTCCACCTATAGTTAATCGAGTCTCAAAGTCTGGTAAGCCTTCAAAGTCTGACAATTTAACTGGAGTGTAATTGTTTAAAACGAATCCAAATGAACCATCTTCGTTGTGCTCACACAAAAGAACAATAGCTCTATTAAAGTAACTACTTTCCTCAAAAGGTTCAGTAATAAGCAAACGTCCTTTTTTAGGCTCTAATTCGTTGTAAACGTTTAAATCAATCATGATACACAAAGATAAGACGAATAAAAAACAAAAAAAGTACATTTTGCACTCATAAAGGGCAATTTTTTTTAGACATTTGTGTCAATATGGCTAAAGTTGAGGTTAAAAATAAGAGAGCACGATTTGAGTTTGAACTTTTAGAAGATTTCAATGCAGGGATTGTATTAACAGGAACTGAGATGAAATCAATTCGGAATGGGAAGGCAAGTATCATTGAAGCCTATTGTGTCATGGTTGAAGGTGAATTATTTATTCGAAACATGTATATAACTGAGTATGAAAATGGCAGTTATAATAATCATAATCCAAAACGAGATAGAAAATTATTACTCAATAGGCAAGAACTCAAAAAATTGGAGAAAAAATTAAAAGATAAAGGCTTAACAATTGTGGCTTCATTGCTTTATCTCAATGAAAAAAACTTAGCAAAGATGAGGGTTCATCTTGCCCGAGGAAAGAAAATGCATGACAAACGTCATGACATGAAAGAAAGAGATTCAAAAAGAGAGATGGATCGGGCTATGAAACGATAAATTTCTTCAAATGAAATATTCATGGTATCTTTAATTTATGAAGTTGAGACTACTAGTTGCTATAGGGGTACTCTGTTTTTCTAGCTGTAAAAAAAAACAACGTTAATTGCGAAAAAGATTGCGGTACTTATAATGAAGAGCTACTTTTTAATTTTGGCTTTGAGGATATAGAAATTATTCAAGAAGGGCAAAATGCATATTTTTCGGGAATTGATGCTGGTTTTGAAACATTGAATGATTGGAGTAATGGAAATGAAAAAGGTCGGATTGATATTCTCTATCAAGGAGGAACAGAAGAAGAAAGGATAGCCAAATTAGTGGTTGATCCAAAAGAACCAACGAATCAGGTATTGCATTTTGATATCAAAAGCCCGAATGTTTATGATGGTAATAAAGCAACACGTTCAAGAACACAAATGCAATTTCATAATACAAGTTGTTTAAAAGAGTGCTATCAGACTGTTCGATTATATTTTCCTGAAGAAATGAGTCAATTGAAAGAATATCTGGAAGAAATTTACTGGCTACCTGTTTTTGAGTTTTGGAACAATGCCAATTGGACAGATGAAAAAAATCCGTTTAGAGTTACTGTAGAGGTAGTAAAAGAAGCTGGAGCAGAAAATAACTTGCATTTTTCAGCAGAAGGACAAATTGATGAAACCATTGGCGCTTTTGAAAATGTTTGGGTGGAAGAAAACACTGATTTTACAATTCCATTTGATCAATGGATGGAAGTTGAACTTTATATTCTTGAAGGAGATCAAAACAACGATCGGTTTTATATGGCTGTTACTCCCGAAGAAGAAGAAGAAAAACAGGTGCTTTTTGATGTTACAAACGCTACACAACACCCTAAAGAAAAATGTCCAGATGGCTTTACTCATCTACAACCATTAAAATGGTACACTTCGGATAAATTGGCCAACTATATGAAAGATCAAGGAAAGAGCCTTGAAATTTATTGGGACGATTGGTCTGTTTGGAGAAACAAACGATCCTAATTTGTATTTAGTTCTTTATTTAAAACCTCCCATATTTCGTAGGCACTCTTATCCCAATTGAATGCTTTTGCTCGAATTTTACCGTTTTCAATGAGTCGGTTTCGAAGTTCTTCATCTTGGTCAATTTTTATCAAACCATCTTTAATTGATTCAATCGAAAAAGGATCAACTAAAAGCGCGGCATCTTGAACAATTTCTGGTAATGCCGTCTTATTTCCAGCTAAAATAGCAGTCTCTGTTTTCATGGCTTCAACCAAAGGAATTCCAAACCCTTCAAAATAAGAGACAAAAGTCATGGCTTTTGCACTGGCAGTCATTTTTGTAAGTTCTTCTAATGGAACATGACCAGAGAAATGAACTTCATGTTTATGCGCTAATTGTTCAAATGAGGATAAGAAAGATGTGTTTTTCCAAAGTTTTTCACCAACAATCAGTAATTGTGTTTTTGAGTCTGTAGCTGCTTTAAATTGATCAAAAGCAAGTAAAAGACGATTAAGATTTTTTCTTGGATGAAGTGCACCAACATATAAAAAATACGGTAATTCGTTTGTGTATACTTTTCTATTTTTTTCTCTAATCTCATTAGTCACCGGAACAAATAAATCACTAGCACCGTTATAAACAACATGGATGTTAGTAGGATCAATTTGATAGGTGTTGGAAATGTCTTGCTTTGAAAATTCAGAGACAGTTATAATTGTCTTCGCTTTTTTCGCAAAACGAGGGAAATATTTTTTTAAATAATTTCTTGCAGATTTTGGCAAATCTTCTGGAAAATGCTCAAAATTGAGGTCATGAATAACGCCAATCTGAGGAGTTTTTGTTTTAAGTGATAGGTATCCATCAGGAGAAAAAAACAAATCAATATTATATTTTTTTAGAGCTTTAGAAATTCCATAATTGAACCAAATCTTAAAAAGGATAGGATGTCTTGCAGGAGGAGGAATTACAATAGCTGTAACATTCTTTGCAAAAATGAACGACTGATCAAAAGGACGATCAAAAAAGAAAAAAAAATCATGCTCTGGATGATTAATTACAATGCGTTTAACTGTTTCATAAGTAAACCAGCCAAAGCCTTCCATTTTGCCTTTTAAGAGAAAGCGCGTATTGATTCCAATTCTCATACCGGCGAATTTATGGCTTTCTTTAATTTTATCCTATTTTTGTGCTCGCTATGAAAAATTTTGTCAAATACATCCTTCAAACTACAATGGGATATCAGTACTACCTGAAGGTATTTGCAAAATATAAAATTAGAACGTTAGAAAAGGATAAGAAAGAAGGGGACTTTTTTGCGTTCATGAACGAAATAAGTACTGATGGTATGCTTTTGGATGTTGGCGCTAACATTGGAATTATGACTTATCATTTAGCGAAAAAATTTCCAGACAGAAAGGTTTATTCGATTGAACCAATGCCAGATAATTTTTCCATTTTGTCCGAAATAAAAAACGAAAATAAATTAGAAAATGTTACACTAATTCCGAATGCGGTAGGGGAGGTGAATGAAACATTAGAAATGGTTTTACCAATTAAAGGTAAAGTAAAAATGCAAGGTTTAGCACATGTTGTTCACGATTCTATTGACGAATGGAATGAAGGAGAAAAAATTAGTGTGAATTGTGAACGGTTGGATGATTTGTGTAGTGGGAAAAAAGTAGCCGGAATTAAAATGGATATTGAAAATTTCGAGTACTATGCGTTAAAAGGAGCAACACGTATTCTGAGTGAAGATAAACCTGTTGTTTATTTAGAATTATGGGCAAATGAAAACAGAGATAAATGCTTTGAATTTCTTCGAAGTTTAGGGTATAAAGCGTTTGTTAAAGTCAATGACCAATTAGTGCCTTTCGATCCACAGTCACATCAAAAACAAAACTTTATTTTTAAGTAAGTTCACTACGTAATATTCCCAAAAGAATAATGAAATGCTTTCATTTAATGAAAAAATTACTTGTTAAACCACTCCTTAACCGTCGCGTCAGCTTTTTTGTTATTCGGTGTAAAAGAAGTATTTTGAATACCTCTATACTCTAAATAACTCGGGTATTTCCACCATAAAATTCCCTGACACCATGGTTCATTTTGAATTCCTTCAAAGATTATTTCGTAACAACGCTGTTGATCTTCTTCATTGAAAACTTGATCTCTTCCACCCGCATGTGGATTTTTCCAAGGCATTTCAATACTTCTAAAACCAATTTCAGTAAATACAATTGGTTTGTTATATGTATCATACACTTTTTGGATTTTTTCTTTTACTTCATTAAAATTTTCACGCAAATCATCATCCGAAGGAGTGTCTTCTTTACTCAGTGGATAGTAAGAATTTAAACCAATAAAATCGAGTTCATTCCAAAAGCCAACATTTTCAAACTCATCTCCCCAGTTGGCAGCATAGGTTAGTTTCCCTTGATACAAGCCACGTACTCCACGTATCATTTTAGTCCACTGTTTTTCATGACTTAACGTTGCAATAACAAACTCAACTCCCATGCAAAATGATTCAATTTGGTGAATCTCAGCTAAAAATGCATAATGACGAATCCATCTATAGTAATATTCGAAAAAGCCATCCCAATCCTTCTCATTTTTATATTCCAAGGCTCCTGGCCAACTGTTACCAAAAAATATTTGTGGTTTTAAGAGTGTTTCCATTCCTCGTTTTCGAGCCTCAAATGCAGAATGAACAATTCCTTCATCATTTTCAGATCCTGCACGATTTCCGATAGAAAGATAAGTTGGAGGAGCTTCTGTATTGATATAGCTATAAGGTACAATAGCCATTGCGTTTCCGCCTAAGTCAGCTTGTTTTTGAAGTGATTCGGTTGCTTTACTAGAAAGATAGCCATTATAAATATTATACCCTTCATGTGCAAAATTGAATCCTTTTAAGTAGTTTAATTTTCCCTTTTCTCTGATTTTTTTAGGATTCTTCTTTACTTCATTTGCTAAATACTTTTGCCAACTTCCTTCTAGTTTCTTTAATTCTTTCTTTGAAGGAATCCAATTGCTATAATTCGATATGAAAGTCGCTTTGCTTTGCTCAGAAATTAAAAAATCAACCAAAGAAGCGGACATACATGCAGTAATTAAAGGAGACTCTTTTTCTATTAATTCATTGTCAAATAACTCAGCTAACGTTAGCGCATTGTTAGATTCTGCTAATCGCGCAGACCAATATTTATAACCTTCGCGTTGCCATTGTTTTGTGTGAAATACCGCAAGCCCTTTTTCCAAAGCCTTAGATTTCGCTTCACCTATTGTATGTGCAATGATTAATTCATTTTCTTTTTGGATATAATTGTCTTTGTATTTATTGTTTATAATTGTATGAACCGTATTATTTGCAAAATTAGAATGAGCTTGATGCGTATTGCCTAAAATGAGACCTTTATCTTCAGCAGTTTTGTAAATATGATAGGTAATTCTAGGAATTGTTTTATTCCCCACAAAATTTAATAATTCAACAGTACTTTCCTCAATTTTGATTGCCAGTTTTTCAGCCGCTACAGAGTCTAATGCTTTTTGATGTGATAAGAAATCGAAATGTGTAGAACTGTAAATGGTATCATTGTTTGAAGCAAAATCAAAAAAGACATCTTTTTCTAATTCCCAAGTTGAGTCAAAGTTTCCAAGTGCAATTCGTTTTTTTGATCGATATATTTCAAAATCCATATTTTGCCAAAAAAAGTATGAATCCTCATGATGTATTTCGGTAAAAAAATCGAAAACTTCATTTTCATCATTTCCTACTAATAGGCAAAACGGAATAGTTTTATCGTTTGGATTTGGAAAAAACTTCACAGATAAAATGTCACTTTTATTTAAAAAATCTTTTTGGTTAAACGAAATTTTATTGTTTTCAAAGGCAAAAGGGGATGCTCTAGAAAAATCATTTAAAACAGGATTACTCGTTGAAGTTCCTATTAAGTAAAGAATCTTTTCTTTGAGCTCTTTTTCTGTTACTTCATCCGATTTTTTGAATTCAAATTTAATTTTTCCACCGTAATAGGTAAGCCTTCGCTCTTTCATGGTTTTTGAAAGCGTTTCGTATTTCTCAATTATTTCAGGATTTTCAGAATCGTAAACAACGAGAACTTCTTTTTTCTCAAAAAACACACCCTGTAATTGTCTCTTTGATGGAAATTTGTTGTTTTCTAGTATTATAGTCGCACTTGTTGAACTGTTTTGTTCGTCAGGATTTGTTGAATCCAAGTCGGTATTAATACATGCTCCAAAGAGAAGTCCAATCAACGACAATAATCCAATTAATTTGAGGTCAGATGTCATACTTTCATTCAATATCATGAAAAACGATTTTAAGTCAGAAACAAGCTTACTTTTTCTTATTTCTTCGGTTGTAATTTTTATCGCCTCTCGTTTTAGGTTTTTTATACTTTGCTTTTATCTTTTCTTTATAAGATCCTCCCTTATTTGTTTTTAAGTTTTTCGCTTTTTTGGTTTCTTGCGAAACGCGTTTATTTGAACGGGATTGTTCTGGAAGGTAATTTTTATCTGCAAGATTTGGTTGCTCTTCAGGGGTGAAAATGGTTGAAATTTCAACTTCTTCCGGGATAGAAATCAGAGGGATTTCATAATTCATTAAAGTTTCGATATTTTTTTGATAAGGTAATTCAACCTCATTTATAAAAGTGATTGCAGCTCCTTTTGCCTCGGCTCTTCCTGTTCGACCAATCCGGTGTAAATAATTTTCAGCAAATTCAGGAGTATCAACATTAATGACGTGAGTAATTCCGTCAAAATCAATTCCACGGGCAATTAGGTCGGTTGCTAGAAGAATTCTAAATGTTCCTTGGTTAAACCGTTCTACTGAGCGTAATCTGTAATTCTGTGATTTATTTGAATGTATTACCCCAACGTCATCAGGAAACTTCTCCATTATTCGTTCTTCCAAACGATCTGCTAATTTTTTACTTTCTACAAAAACCAAAACTTTGGACATTTCGGGATTGTTTTCCAATAAGTATTCCAACAAATTAATTTTGGTAAAAAAATTTGGAACATGGTATGCACTTTGCGAAATGTTATTTAAAGGGGTTCCTTTAGGAACAATTGTAAATTTTTCTGGCTGGTTAAAAAAAGCATCAATGAGAACATCAACATCTCCTGTCATTGTAGCAGAAAAGAGTAAATTCTGTCTTTTTTCTGGTAAAATATCAAGTAAATTAGTGAGTTGAGTTCTAAAACCAAGGTTCATCATTTCATCTACTTCATCAATGATTAATTTTTGAATTGCTTTCAATCTCAAAACACCAGAGAGTGCTAAATCTAATAAACGCCCAGGTGTCGCAACCAAAATATCAGTGCCATCATAAACGTTTTGTTTTTGAGTATTAATATTGGTGCCGCCATATACCCCTTTAATCCTAACGTTGATATAAGTAGCTAGTTTCTCAATTTCTTGTTGTACTTGAACAACTAATTCTCGCGTAGGAACCAAAACAAGAATTCGAGGATGTTTTTGCTCAGAATATTTTAAGTGACGCAAAATTGGAAGAATGTAAGCAAATGTCTTACCTGTTCCTGTTTGAGCAATACCCACTACGTCTTTTCCAGAAAGAATTGTCGAATACACTTGTTCTTGAATTGGAGTAGGAGTAGTATAGCCTAAATCATCCAAGGCATTCTTAAGTGGAGTTCCTATATTCAGATCGTCAAAAGTCACAATAATTGATTTTTTACAAATTTACTCTGAATATGTCACTTAAAGACTATTTAATCACTTTTTCAATGATTTTTATGCCATCATTAAAAACGATTTCAATAGAGTAAAGCCCTTGATCAAAGGAAGAAAAATTAATGTTTTGAGAAATATTATCCTTTTGATTTAGAACAATTTTTCCTGTGTTATCGAAAATAGTGACGGTAGAGATATTAATGAAATCATCTCCAGAGAGCGTAATATGATCTGACACGGGATTTGGATAGACACTAAATGCTTTTCCACTTTCTTCTTCAATTCCCGAAGCATCTGGTTCATCACCTATTTCAACAATAAAATAAAGCATATTGTCTTCAGAAATATCATTCCATTGCCCTGCACTACCTAACGGCCATCCATTAACTGAAAGCCCTAAAGCATCTTGCCCTGCACCAAAATCATCAGGTTCCGATCCACTACCACTAGATCCCCAATTGTTGTATAAACCACCTACTGATCCTCCTGAAAAATCTCCCATCCAAAATAAGTCTCCAGAATCATTATTATCTCCATCCCAAATCCAGTTTCCTTCTTCAAATCGATCTGTTCCACCAATCCATAAATAAGATCCACCACCGCCATCTGGAGCAACAGTTTCAGTCGCAATAACTCCTGCCGTCGTTAATTCATCAAACAGAATGGTGTTTTTATCCTCAAAACCAATTCTTGCTAAAAAACCACCACGTTCAACTGCACATGCTGCAGCATCTACCCACGTTTTATTTTCCCGAATAATTTCATAATTCGTTCCATCAAATGTGAAACTATGAACATTGGCTTCATCAGCACATTGTGTATTCCCATTTAAGGAAAAACAACTAATAAATGCGAAAGAGAAAATGATTTTTTTCATAAAATGTATTTTAGTTAAAGGTAGTGCATTTTAATCATATCGCTTCGAACAAGCTTTTCTCTATACTATTCAATGATCTTAGGATTTGAAACTTTCTGTTTTAGAAGCGCAATTTCAAGGACTTCATCCATTGATTTTACATAATGAAATTTAAGGCCTTTAAGGTAAGCAGCTTTAATATCTAAAATGTCTTTTTCATTCTTTTTTGACAATACAATTTCTTTGATATTTGCTCTTCGCGCAGCAAGAATTTTTTCTTTAATACCACCAACAGGTAGTACTGCTCCGCGCAAAGTGATTTCTCCAGTCATTGCAAGAAATTTTTTAACTTTTCGTTGCGTAAGTGCAGATGCAATGGCTGTAAGCATTGTAATTCCCGCAGATGGACCGTCTTTAGGTGTCGCACCTTCAGGAACGTGAACATGGACATCCCATTTATCAAAGATTTCAGGAACTAAGCCTAATTTTTCGGCGTGAGATTTTAAATATTGATGTGCAAGAACAGCTGATTCTTTCATGACATCTCCCAAATTTCCAGTTAAGGTAAGTTTTCCTTTTCCTTTAGATAAACTTGTTTCAATGTATAAAATATCACCTCCAACCTGAGTCCAAGCTAAACCTGTAACAACACCAGCATATTCGTTTCCGATATATTTATCTTTTCCGTGGGATGGGCCAAGTATTTTGGTTAACTCTTCATAACTTACTTTTGTAAGGTACTCTTCATTCATTGCAATTTCTTTTGCCCGATTTCGAATTACACTTGCAATACGCTTTTCTAATCCACGAACACCAGATTCAGCCGTATATTCTTCAACAATTGATTCAATAATTTTAGCAGAAATGGAAATATCTTTTTTAGTGATTCCGTGCGCTTCTAGTTGCTTAGGAATAAGATGATTTTTTGCAATTTCAATTTTTTCTTCAACAGTGTACCCATTGACTTCAATAATTTCCATTCGATCTCGAAGAGGGCCTTGAATCGTGCTTAAATTATTCGCTGTGGCAACAAATAATACATTTGATAAATCATAGTCTAATTCAACAAAATTATCATTGAAAGCACTGTTTTGTTCCGGATCTAAAACCTCAAGTAAAGCAGAAGAAGGATCTCCTTGGTTCCCTCGGCCAACTTTATCAATTTCGTCAAGAACAAAAACGGGGTTAGATGTTTTCGCCTTTTTTATATTTTGGAGAACTCTCCCCGGCATTGCACCAATATATGTTCTTCTATGACCTCTAATTTCCGCTTCGTCATGAACTCCTCCAAGAGACATTCTTACATATTTTCTGCCCAATGCTTCCGCAACGGATTTTCCGAGAGAAGTTTTTCCGACACCGGGAGGACCGTAAAGGCATAAAATTGGTGATTTCATGTCTTTTTTCAATTTCAATACAGCAAGGTACTCTAAAATTCTAGTTTTCACTTTCTCAAGTCCAAAATGATCACGATCCAAGATTTTTTTTGCACGTTTTAAGTTGAAAACGTCTGTTGTCATTTCATTCCAAGGCAAATCTAAAATTAAGTCGATATAATTTAACTGAACTGAAAATTCCGCTCCTTGCGGATTCATACGACTTAACTTTTTTAATTCTTTATTGAATGATTTTTGGACAGCTTTACTCCATTTTTTTGTTTTTGCTCTCTTCTCAAAACCTCTTAATTCTGATTCAACAGGATTATCACCTAGTTCATCTTGAATGGTTCTAATTTGTTGGTTCAAAAAGTACTCACGTTGCTGTCGATCCATATCCATTTTTACTTTGGTTTGGATCTCATTTTTCATACTTAGCATCTTAATTTCGTTTGAAAGCTGTGCAATCACATTTTCAATTCGTTTAGAAATATCGTTAATCTCTAGCAGATGCTGTTTTTTCTCAACCTTTGTATTAAGATTAGAAGCTATAAAGTTTACTAAAAAAGTAGGGCTCTCAATATTTTTGATGGCAAAAGTAGCTTCAGAAGGAATGTTCGGAGAATCTTTAATAATTCGCATTGACATTTCTTTCATGGAATCAACTAGGGCTTTGTTTTTATCAAAAGATAAGTCAATTTTAGTGTCTCTTAACCCTCTAACGGTAGCTTTAAAATAGGGTGTTTCATGAATGAAATCAACTACTTCGAAACGTCGTTTACCTTGAATGATGACAGTTGTACTTCCATCTGGCATTTTTAATCGCTTTAAGATTCTTGCCACAGTACCAACTTGATTAAGATCTTCTGCAAAAGGATCTTCAATATTGGTTTTTTTCTGAGCAATAACACCAATTATTTTATTACTGTTATAAGCATCTTCAATCAATTTTATTGATTTGTCCCTCCCTATTGTAATGGGAATTACAACACCAGGAAATAAAACATTATTTCTTAAAGGTAAAATGGGAAGTGTATCAGGAACATCTTCATTATTGAGTGTATCCTCTTCTTCTTCTGAGATTAATGGAATAAACTCAGGTTCTTGATCTAATATATTTGAAAGGGAAAAAAAATCTCCCAATATAGAGTCAGACATAAATTCAGTTTTTTGTCAGTTTGTCATCTAATCTGACTAAATGAATGTTATATTATGTACAGAACACCCAAAAGTCAATGATTTAATGCGTTTTTTTAATTTAAGGTATAAGTTTCAATCTTTATGCCAAGTTGGTATATAAGTAACTTAAAATAGTGCGATCGGCTTGAGATAATGTAAGATTTCTGCGAGACATCATATTTTCAGCAACTTCAAAGGCTTTTTCTAGAATGAAACGATCTGACTTGGTTACGCCTCCCCAGGTAAATGAAGGAACAAATTTAGGAGGGAATCCACCACCAAAAATATTAGCACTTACACCGACTACCGTAGCTGTGTTTAACATTGTATTAATTCCTGTTTTAGAATGATCACCCATTAAAACACCGCAAAACATAATATCACTTGGGGCAATTTTTTGATCTTCGAACGAATATATTTTTACGTTAGAATAATTATTTTTCAAGTTACTTGAATTTGTATCAGCTCCAAAATTACACCATTCCCCGACAACAGAATTACCTAAAAAACCATCATGCCCTTTATTTGAATAAGCTTGAAAAACAGAATTAGAAATTTCACCTCCTACTTTACAATGCGGCCCAATTGTAGTTGCTCCATATATTTTTGCTCCCATTTTGATAACAGCATGTTCCCCTAATGAAAATGGACCTCTAATAATACTGCCTTCCATTATTTCTGAATTTGGCCCAATATATATGGGTCCTTTTTCTGCATTCAAGATAGCATGCTCAACTCGAGCTCCTTCAGCAATGAAAATTTGATTTTTACCCAAAACACGATTTGTATCACTGATGAGAGCACTTTTACTTGTTGTTTTTATCAAATCGAAATCAATAGCAATGGCTTCATTGTTTTTTTGAAAGATGTGCCATAATGCATCAACAAAAACAAGTTGTTCTAGTTTATGATCGATCCTTTTAGCTGCATTTTCACCTTTTTTTGCGATATAACGATTATTTACAAAGAGTATTTCTCCATCCTTCAAGCTTAAAACAAGCGAGACTAATTCAGTAGAAGCTTTAATGTTTGCAGCAATTTCAATGCAATCTTCTGAATCAACATAAGGATATTTTTCACTTAAGTAAGCTTCAGTTTTGTAAGCAACCGAAATTTCGGGAAATTTCTTGTCAAAGAATTTGATCCACGTTTCTTTTATCGTAAAAATACCAAATCTAATGCATGCAACAGGGCGTGTAAGAGATATTGGTGCAAGCCTTTTATGAAGGCTGTTGTCATCAAATATTATTAGCATAAAAAGGAAACAAAAAAACCCGTTTCGGATTTACCAAAACGGGTTACTAATGTATAAAAAAATATTTTATTTCTTAAGGTTCTTACCGTATCTGTTCTTAAATTTATCAATTCTACCAGCAGTATCAACAAATTGCATTTTTCCAGTAAAAAACGGATGCGATTGAGAAGAAATATCAAGTTTGATTAAAGGATATTCATTTCCATCTTCCCAAGCTTCTGTTTCTTTTGCGTCAGCACAAGAGCTAGATAAAAATCTATAACCATTCGACATATCTTTGAAAATAACCAATCTATATTCTTCTGGATGTATTCCCTTTTTCATCTTCTAATAATTTTATTCTTCCAATTTTATTGCAAATATTCTTAAAATCTATTTATAACTAAGAATAAAAGCCACCAAACTACTGTAAGGCGGGTGCAAATTTAGTATTTTTTTTTAAAAGCAATATTATTTTGCAAGATTAAAATAAAAAAAGTAAAATAACGTAATTACATTTGTATTCGTTTACATAAATATATGAGATTTATCTTTGCATTAATAATTAGTTTAACCTTGGTGGCTTTTTCATCATGTAAAAAAGATACGTCTTTTACAAAAGGAGGAATTGATCTTTCTTCAGATTCTTTATTATTCGACACAATATTTACAACAATTGGTTCAACAACGCAGCGCTTTAAAGTTTTTAATAATAATGTGAGAAAAGTACTGATTGATGAAATAGAACTTATGGGAGGAGATGATTCTCCATTTAGAATTAATTTTGACGGAATTCCAGGAATCTTTCATGAAGATATTGAGATAGATGGAAGAGATTCGCTCTTTGGTTTTGTTGAAGTAACATTAGAAGTCAATAATGTATCGAATCCTTTAGTAATTTCAGATTCAATTCGATTCTTGGCCAATGGTGTGACAAAATACTTGCATCTCGACGTTTGGGGACAAGATGCTTACTTTCATGTTAATGAATTGGTTGCTGATGATATTGAACCTTGGATGAATGATAAACCACATGTACTCTTTGGGATAGTGGCCGTTGGTTTTCCTGGTTTAGATTCTAATAAAGTATTGACAATACCCCAAGGGACACAAGTTTTCGGGCATAAAGATTCTCGTTTAATTGTGTATAAAAGTTCTATTGATATTCAAGGAACTTTAGGAAACGAAGTTGTATTTCAGGGAGATAGATTAGAAAGTTTTTTTGATGAAATAACAGGTCAATGGTGGGGAATTCATTTGATAGAAGCGCAGACAAGCTCGATTGACTATACTGTAATTAAGAATGGTTCTGTTGGTTTAAGAGTAGATAGTACAATGTCAGCTGTTACGCTAAATCTGTCAAACACGATTATTGATAATTCAAACTTTCATAATTTAAACCTTGTTGCTAACCCAACCGTAAATGCAGAAAATTGCCTTTTTGGCAAGGCAGGAATTTCTTCAGCATTTTTATTCGCAGGAGGTGAATATAACTTTAAACATTGTAATTTTGTCAATTATTGGGGAGGTGGAAGAGGAGGACCAGCTTTTGCAATTCAGAATTGGTTTAATTTTGAAAATACGACCTTTGTAACTAGCATTCGCAATTCACGATTTGATAATTGTATATTTTATGGAAATACTACGGATGAGTTTTTAGTTGATACTCTAGATGCAATTGAAGTAGATTTTCAATTTAACGCATGTTTAATTAAGCGAGAAGAGATTTATCCTTATGCAAATTATTCGGAATCAGTGATATGGAATTTAGACCCCCAATTTATTGATCCGTTTTTAGACGATTTTCATTTGAAAATAGGCTCTCCTTGTCAAAATGCAGGAGATGCGTTATTTTCAAATGCTAGTGATATCGAAGGAATAGGGCGAAGTGGAGTTGAAATAGGGCTTTACGAATTATAATCTGCTAAACAAAATTTTAATTTACAACAAAAGTTGCTGTTGAAGAGGATACATCACCTTGAAATGAAAAATCAGCATATGCATTTTGTGTAATAATATAAGTTCCAGGAACTGTAAACGTATTACTAAACACAATATCAGACCAACCCTGCATATTTTCGGGAGCACCTGTAGGACCATCAATAAACCATTCTAAACTTAATGCATCTTCTGCACAAGAACTAAACTCAATAGGAGAACCAGCAGAAACAGATTCAGTACTTAAACTAATACAAGAAACGGGTGTTTTATTGCATCCTGATAAGGAAAACAGAGATAATATAAATACGTAAAAATGTCTTTTTTTCATTTAATTATAGCAATCACGAGGCTAATTTAGAAAGAAAGTTTTAAAAAAAATAAATGAAACTATATTTTTATGAACGATAAACTGTTTAAGTAAAGCATTTGACATTTAGATGGAGGGAAGTGTTTAGTATCTTTTAAAGTTTTATTTCGAGGAAGTTAAGGAGGAAGAATGCCAAATTGTTAGTTATAATTTTGATTAACTTGATTTTTTTGAAATCCTTATCAAGGAATAGAATAAGTGCAATCTCAACCTGTATTCTGAGACTCTTTGATTATAAGAGAGATACAGTACAATAAATTGATAAAAAAGGCGTTTTATTAATTGTGGCAAAAATCTTGTAGTAGACCCTGTAACCAAAATCAAGATCTTTAGTTATACAATTGCAAAGAAGTTAAAACCAAACAAAAAACTATGGCGACTAACCCCATTTATCACCATACGGAGGATAAGCTATTGAAGGAGCTTAAGTGGATAAAGTACGCTCAAGAAAACCCTAGAGGTTTTGAGCCACTGTATAATAAGTACTACGAACAAATATTAAGATATATCTATCAACGGATAGATGATAAAGAAACGGCATACGATATCGCAAGTCAAGTGTTTTTAAAAGCGCTGAACAATATTCATAAATATGAATATCGCGGTGTGCCATTTGCTTCATGGCTTTATCGAATAGCAAAAAGCGAACTTTATCAATCATTTCGAGATAAAAAAGCTCGTAGAACAGTTAACGTTGATACCATTCAATTGACTGAAGTGATTGACGAAATGGATGAAGATACGTCAAGCGAAAACCGAAAAGTTTTACTTGAAATGATTCGAGGACTTAGAGAAGAAGAAGTTCAAATGATTGAATTGCGTTTTTTTGAAAAACGATCATTCAAAGAAATAGGCGAAATATTAGACATATCAGAAAATAATGCGAAAGTAAAATCGCATAGAGTAATAAAGAAAATGAAAAAACTATTTAATCAAATAGGAAATGAAAAATAGAAAGATAAACTTAGATCGACCACAATTAAAAACGGAAGAAATCCTAGCGAGAAAAAATTTTGATGAAATTGTGCGAAATCACCACATAATGTCGAAACCCTTTTATAAACAGAATTGGTTTATCGGTACAACAGGGCTTGCTTCGTTAGGTTTAGTTATTGGAACAACGTTTGCTTTTCAAAACAATGAAAATGAAAAATACCACCAAACGAATTTAACTGAGCTTAATACAGATGCCCCTCCAAATTTAATTGTAGAAAATAATAACCCAATTATTTTAAATGCAAACCTTAATGCTGCTACAAATGATTTAGCAAAGAAAACAATAGTTTATAACGCTCTAAAAATAAAGCCAATAGAAGAAACATCTACATTAAAAGATAAAATTGAAGAAAATACAATTCCTGAAGAAAAGAATACTGCTTTGAATATTGCTGAAACAGAAGAGCAAAATTCAATATTGATAAATGAAAAAGTAAAAGAAGTTGTAGAAACAGATGACGCTACCGAAAACAATAGTTTTATGGACTTAAGCCCTAGAATAAGTAGAAAAATTGGTGGAGAAATAACGCGAAATGAGCTTTTTGATAATAAAGGTATTACAACTGAAGGAGATGTAAGCGTAATTCATTTTGAACTTCACTTAATTGACGGTTTGGGTGGTCATGTATTTGAGGAAGAAGGAAATCAATTAAATGAAGAAATGCGTAATGCAATTGACAAGGTGGGGCAAGGAGAAACCATCTATTTTGAAAACATTCGTGGAAAAATAAAAAATGGAACAGAAATTCGATTAAATCCGTTAAAATATGTACTAATGAATTGATATGTTAACGGTGACGATATAATATTAACGGTTCTATAAATATTTATAACAAAATTGAAAAATTAAAACGTTTAATAGAGTGAAGAATTTAACATCAAAAACAGTATAATTTAATGCTAAGAATACTTTAAAAAGTTTATTTTTGCTCGCGACTGCTTATTTACTGATAATGTTAAATTTAAAGCTTACTACTTTTCTTATTGCGGTGTTATATTTATTTAATGGGATAACACAACCGACGCACTTTACGCGTTCGAACCATTGGAAGCATCAAAAAAAGGAAATAATTTTTGGGGTAGGAGCTTCAAATTTCTTAGGAGATTTAGGGGGACTGAATCGGCAAGGAACAAATTTCTCCCCATTAGACTTAGAGTGGAGTGTTACACGTCCATCAGGACATCTCGGTTTTCGTTACCGACTCTCACAATTATGGTCAACCAAATCTTTACTCCAATATGCAATTCTTAAAGGAGATGACGCCCTCACAAATGAGCCTTTTAGAAGGAATAGAAACTTGAGTTTCAGAACGCATCTTTTCGAATTTTCACAACACATAGAATTTAATATATACTCTGACGAAAGTTTTGGTAAACGACATAAAATTTATGGACTGAAAGGACTTAAAAATAAAAATACACTTGTCTATTTATTTTCTGGATTTTCTGTATTTGGATTTGTACCTCAAGGAAATGCAGATGGTGGATGGACTAATTTAAGACCACTTAATACAGAAGGGCAAGGGTTAGAAGGGGCTCCAGAATCTTATAAATTAATTAATTACGGAATTCCATTAGGAATTGGCTATAAATTAGGATTTGATGCTGTTTGGAGATTAACGCTTGAATTGACATATACACAAACTTTTACCGATTATTTAGATGACGTAAGCGGAGTATATTATAATAATGAGGCCATTAGAGATGCTTATGGAAATACAGCAGCTTTTTTCGCAGATCCATCATCTGGAGCTTTTCCTGGATTTACACATGAAGGTGAAAAAAGAGGTGATTCTGCGCATGATGATGGTTATATCTTTTTCAACTTTTCGTTTGCACGTAACATTACCTACAAACGCTCCAGAATTAAATGGAAGTATAAGCGTCGCTATAAATTTTAGTTGAAAACTTTTCCCTTTTTCCCGTTCTTATAAATTGTATTTTCACTGGCTGTATTACCTTTGTACAAACCTTTAGGAAATGTATAAACGACTAATTCGACCTATTTTATTTCTTTTTGACCCTGAAGCTGTTCATCACTTTACCTTTAAAATGATAAAACTAACAGCAAGAATACCGGGTGTTAGTAGTTGGAGAAGAGGGAGTTACCAAGAAAATGATACGTCATTAGAGCGAAATCTTTTTGGTTTAACGTTTAAAAACCCCGTTGGAATTGCGGCGGGATTTGATAAAAATGCACTTTTATTAAATGAACTTGAAGATTTTGGTTTTGGATTTATAGAAATAGGAACTGTAACACCACGCCCTCAAAAAGGGAACGCTAAAAAGCGTTTGTTTCGCTTGAAAAAGGATCAAGCTTTGATCAATAGAATGGGGTTTAATAACGAAGGAGTTGATGTAATTGCAAACCGCTTAAAAGGAAAAAAAACAAAACTCATTATTGGGGGGAATATAGGGAAGAATACAGCAACAAGAAATGAAGAATCAATTCCTGATTTTGTAGAAAACTTTGAAAAACTTCACCCAAGTGTTGACTATTTTGTTGTTAATGTAAGTTGCCCAAACGTTGGTGATACAGCTAAATTACAGGATAAAGGTTTTTTGATAGAATTACTCACCACGCTTATCAACAAAAACCACTCTTTTTCGGTTAAGCGTCCTATCTTGCTTAAGATTGCTCCCGATTTAAATAAACATCAATTGGATGAGGTGATTGAGATTGTAATGGAATCCGATATTGACGGAATAATTGCTTCAAATACATCTGTTTCTAGAGAAGATTTGAAGACATCAGAAACTGAGTTGAACGAAATAGGAAATGGAGGACTAAGTGGTAAGCCATTAACTGATAAAAGTACTACTGTAATTAAATATTTAGCTGATAAATCAAATAAAGCTTTTCCTATAATTGGTGTTGGAGGAATTCATTCCGCTGAAGACGCCGTGAAAAAAATAGAAGCAGGAGCAGACCTTGTTCAAGTCTATACAGGTTTTATTTATGAGGGGCCTGCATTGGTTAAATCAATTAATCAAACGTTATTAAAACAGAAAAATGCTTAAACTTATTGAATGTCCGAGAGATGCAATGCAAGGGTTGCATGATTTTATACCGACAGAAGTCAAAAAGAATTATATCAATCAATTGCTAAAAACGGGTTTTGATACAATTGATTTCGGAAGTTTTGTTTCTCCAAAAGCAATTCCTCAATTGCGTGATACATCAGCCGTTTTAAAAGAATTAGATTTAAATACTAAAACAAAATTATTAGCTATTGTAGCCAATAAAAGAGGTGCTGTTGATGCTTGCGAGTTTGAAGAAATAAATTATCTAGGTTATCCCTTTTCAATCTCTGAGACATTTCAACAAAGAAATACGAATGCATCCATTGATGAATCGTTAAAAAGAGTTGAAGAAATTCAATCATTATGTCTTAAACACAATAAAGAAATGGTCGTTTATATTTCAATGGCTTTTGGTAATCCTTATGGTGATCCTTGGGATGTTGAAGTTGCGGCCAATTGGAGTAGAAAACTTTCGACAGACCTTGGAATCAAAATATTAGCGCTATCTGATACAATTGGAGTATCGAATGAAAAAAACATTACCGAGTTATTTACTGGTTTAATCCAAGAATTGCCAGCGGTTGAATTTGGTGCACATTTGCATTCAACACCTTATTCGGTTTTGGAAAAAGTGAATGCAGCTTATAATGCCGGGTGTAGAAGATTTGATGGAGCTTTAAAAGGTTTTGGAGGTTGCCCTATGGCAGATGATGATCTGACAGGAAATATGCCAACTGAAATAATGAAAGCTTATTTTGATGAAAATAAAATAGGCACTAATCTTGTAGAAAAAGAATTTAACGAATCAATGAATTTGGCCTTGAATGTTTTCCCTATCTAAGGAAATTGTTTCGAGTTAAAACACAATAAAAATGAAAAAAGTACTTATTCTATTTATAGCCCTTATAACGTTTTCTAATGCAAATGCTGGAGAGTTTGAACTGGGATTTAAAGACATTAATGCAGTAAAAATTTTAGGAAACTTTAAGGTTACACTAAAAAAAGGAACAGAAGAGAAGGTACGTGTTATTAATAATGACGAAAAAATTATAGACGAAAAAATTCTTTGTGAAAAGAAAGGAAAAGAATTAATTCTAAGGATTAAAGGAGATACCTATAAAGAACGCGATATAGAAATTGTTGTGACCTACATTAATTTGATAGAATTAACTTCAAAATATGGTTGCCGAGCTGAGGTTAAAGGTAAATTGACAGGAGGTGAAATTGTATTAAATAGTGAATCTGGAGGGAAAATTAAATGTACTGTAGATTGTGATTTTGTTCAAGCAACAATAAATACAGGAGGTTCGATTCGTGTGTTAGGAGAGAGTAAAAAAGCACGTTATAAGATAGGAGCAGGAGGAACAATTGCAGCAGCTAATAATAAGGTGAAAGAAGTTAATGCAATTGTAACGGCAGGAGGAGAAGTAATTTGTGCTGCAATTGACAAGCTTACAATCAAAATAACAAGTGGTGGAAACGTAAGTTATTTGGGAGACCCTAAAGAATATGAAGAAAGTATCAAGCTAGGAGGGAAAATAAACAAAATGAAATCAGAGTAAAATGAAGCAGACGCTTATATTTTTTATTGCCGCCTTTTTGATGCTTCAGTGTGGTGAAAACAATTTGAATAAATCGGAGGAGGAGGTTGATCTATTTATTTCTGAAACGACAATCATTGATGATTCCTATCCGGAAATACCTTCGATTGCTGTTGACATTATGGATAAAATGCAAATCTGTACGTTAACGGATACTGTTGTAAAAATACCTCCTTGTTCAGCAGAATTCTTTCGGGTTTTTGAATATACGCCAGAAAAAGAACTTAAAGAAGGTTTTATTGTAGAGATGATTCCTGGTTTATACGGATCTCCGGTTCATCAAGTTGTAATTATCGAAAATCATTTTGGAAAATACCGCATTGTTAATCAATACTTGGGCAGTTTACTTGAAATGAGAACAAAAGCGAGTGGGTATAATGATTTATTAATTGGATATAGTGATCCAGATATTGGTTTGGTCGCAATTCGACATGAGTGGAAGGGAAAAAAGTATGATATTGTTGATGTTGAAGAGATCAATAATCACTACATAAAACCAGAAATGAAAGACTCCATTAATGCACTTTTCTTGCCTGCGTTTGCTGGAGGTCATTAGTATTAATTAGTTTGAGGTAAATAAAAAAGAAAAGAAGGTAATGAAGGATCAAATAACTTTCTATTTTTGTTACGTATGCAAAAAGCTCGATTTTTAAGTCTAATTTTTATTTTTTGTCTATCTGCTTCATTACAAGCTTCAGAAATTAAATTAAGCCCTCCTTCAATTGTTTTTTCAGATATTGAAACGTCAGTTTCTTTTGAAATTACAGAAGGTGAAACGCCAACTTATTTTGTCCAACTCAATGATGGTAAAAAGGACACTTTAGAGATTGTTGAGGAAGAGGGAGAATTATCATTTAGTCCAACCTTTGTTTCAGGAGAAAAGTTACACCTAGAAGGACATAATGTCGCAAACGAAAAAGATGTCTCCATTGTTCCGCTTTGGATGTCTATTTTACCGCCCTTAATTGCCATTTTTCTAGCGTTATTGTTTAAAGAAGTTATCTTTTCCTTAGTGTCAGGAATTTTCATTGGAGCAGCCGTAATGGGATTCTATGCAAATGGTATAATTGGAATTTTTACTGGTTTTTTCAGTATCATAGATACTTATATAATTGGCGCTTTAAATGATTCTGGCCATTTAAGTGTAATCGTATTTTCAATAATAATTGGTGGAATTGTAGCAATTATTTCTCGAAATGGAGGAATGCAAGGAATTGTTAATCGGGTATCTAAGTTTGCAAATACAGCCAGAAATGGCCAGTTAGCTACTTGGGGATTGGGAATTGCAATTTTTTTTGACGATTATGCCAACACCTTAGTTGTTGGAAATACAATGAGAGCAATAACAGATCGGCTTAAAATTTCAAGAGAGAAACTAGCCTACATTGTTGATTCTACAGCAGCTCCTGTTTCTGCCATAGCTTTTGTAACAACATGGATTGGAGCTGAATTAGGTTATATTTCTGATGGTTTGAGTGCAATAAATGCAGATGGGGTAGAAATTAATGAAGGTGTATATTCCATATTTTTGAGCAGCCTTTCTTATTCGTTTTATCCAATTTTAACCCTGTTTTTTATTTTCTACATTATTTATAGAGGAAAAGATTTTGGTCCCATGCTAAAGGCCGAAAGAAGAGCAAGAAATGGGGGAGTGGTTAATCCTGAAGAAAATAATGTTGATTTAACAGAGCTTAAAGATTTAGAACCAGTAGAAGGGGTAAAACACCGTGCAAGAAATGCGATTATTCCGGTTGCGGTTATTGTTTTTGGAACTTTACTAGGTTTATTATTTACAGGGTTTGATAGTTTAACGGGAAGTATTTTATCGAAAAATTCAGCTTTAGAGCTAAATACTTGGGGCGATATTTGGGCGAACATGGAAATTTTAGATGGAAATCCGCAAGGATTTACCAAAAAAATAGGGACATTAATTGGAGCTTCGGATTCTTATATTTCATTGCTTTGGTCTTCATTATCGGCACTTTTAGTTGCAATATTGTTAACCATTGGTCAACGAATAATGTCGTTAGAAAAAACAGTAGAAACGGCTGTCTCTGGATTTAAAACAATGGTGCCAGCAATTTTAATTTTGATTTTGGCATGGGCCTTAGCTGCGGTTACTGAAGAAATGCACACGGCAGAATTTTTAACAGGAGTAATAGGGAATACAATTCCGCCTTGGTTAATTCCTGCGATAACCTTCATTTTATCTGGTTTTGTTGCTTTTTCTACAGGTTCTTCATGGTCTACAATGGCATTGGTTTACCCGTTAATTTTACCAGCGACTTGGGCAATTTGCAACTCAGATGTTTATCTTTATGATTATGCAGATGCAATGGCAATTTTCTACAATACTGTGAGTGCTGTATTAGCTGGCTCTGTTCTGGGAGATCATTGTTCTCCAATTTCTGATACAACCATTTTATCCTCATTAGCAAGTGGAAGTAATCATATTGATCATGTTAAAACACAAATTCCATATGCACTAACAGTTGGAGTAGTTTCTGTTTTGATAGGAACATTACTTTCTGCAATAGGAGTGCCTCCATTAATCGCTTTATTACTTGGTGTTAGTATTCTTATTGTTACTGTGGAATTGGTCGGAAAAAAGGTCGAATAATCGTGGAACGTAAAAAAGAAATACATTTTGAAAAGATCTTTATGACTACCAAAAATTCGGGCTTTTTTGGTTTTTCAATTGCTGTAGGAATTATGGCAATTGTTTGTGCTACAGTTTTAGGGTTTACTGGTAAAGTAGATTTTTTTATGTTAAAGTTCTTTTTTTTGGTGTGATTGGGTTATTTATTTTAGCTAAAATTCTTTTGGTAAAGAATAAATTAAAATTTGAATTAGATAATCAAAAAGTAATTGAAATTCAAATAAAAGATGAAATTCATTAAATTAATTTACCCCTTAAATATGAATTGTTTGGTAGACTTAGAGAAACAAACATTAATGGAATTAAAGTTCGGGCCAGACCTTTATATCTTACTAGAAACTAGACAAGCGATAAGTCTTACACAGCATGGGAATACCAAAATGGAGCTGAAATTACTCAAAAAATTGATCGATAAATTCAACGAAAGTAAATAAACTTATGCCAAAATTGATTGCATTGGATTACGGATCGAAACGAACAGGGATAGCTGTAACAGATGATAGTAAAATAATTGCTTCTGGACTTACCACAGTGAAAACAAGCGAATTATTTACTTTCTTAACAGATTATTTTAAAAACAATGAAGTAACCGATATTATTTTAGGGGAGCCGAAAAGGTTAGATGGTACCGATACGCATAGCTCAGCAGCAGTGGCTAAATTGTATAAAACATTAGAAAATAAGTATAAGAAACCAGTTCATCTCGTTGATGAGCGTTTTACTTCTAAGATGGCTTTTCAAACAATGATTGATAGTGGTCTAAAAAAGAAACAACGTCAAAATAAAGCGCTTGTAGATGAGATTAGTGCTACGATTATTCTACAATCCTATATGGAACAAATAAGTCGTTAATTTATTCTTTTTTATTTAGTCGAATTCCGTCTTTTTCAATAGAAATGATGCGCTCTTTATAAAGAGCACCAATGGCTTTTTTGAAAACTTTTTTACTTACTCCAAATACGTGCTTTATTGATTCTGGTGTTGATTTGTCATTTACCTCTAAAAAACCACCACTGCGTTGAAGTTTGTTTAAAATGTCACCTGCAATGCCATCCACTCGCTCATAACCACTCGGTTGTAATGAAACATCAATTTTTTCATCCTCTCTTATTTTCTTAATAAAACCTTTAGCTTTCATACCTGGTTTTATGTTTGTGAAAATTTCATTGTGATACAATAGACCAGAATATTTATCATTGATTATAACCTTAACCCCTAAATCAGAGCCTGTGGCTATAATAAGATCAACTTCCTGATTTTCTTCGAAATCATGAGGTGAGTTGTCAAGAAATTGGTTGGTTTTTGAGCTACCTACAATGCGTTCTGTTTCATCATCAAGATAGATACGTACAAAATAAGATAATCCTTCAACCATATCATGCGCTTGTTCTCTAAATGGAATAAATAAATCTTTGGACAAACCCCAATCTAAAAAAGCTCCAAAATTGGTTGTCTGAACACACTTTAAGTATGCAAAATCTCCAATTTCTGCAAAAGGAACTTCTGTGGTGGCGATAATTCGATCTTCCGAATCAAGATAAATAAAAACATCTAGGTAATGATCAACTTCAGCATCTGAAGGAATATACTTAAGTGGGAGTAAAATTTCTCCGTACTGATCACCTCCATCTAAATACACACCAAAATCAACTTCCTTTACAATTCTTAGCGTATTTGTTTTTCCAATTTCAACCATTTGAATTACTTTCTTTGATAAAGCGTGTAAATATACGGTCTTTCCTCTCCATTTGAATTAATAAATGTATAATTAAATGATTGTTTTAGTTCAAAATCAAATCCAAGGCGCATAGATAACATGGGTTCATCATAGGTGAAAGTAGGTAATTCAGCGTAATCCTTTGGCCCATTTTTATTAAATACAGCAATGATTACAAAACCATTTGATTTTACTTTTTGTTTCAGTAAATTGAAATAAGATAAACGCTCTTTTTCTTCTGTGAAGAAATGTAAAACACCCCTATCATGCCATAAATCAATAAGTGGAAGTTCTTTTAAAACTGTAGGTTCAGTTAAATCATCTAACATCCATTCGACATTACATTCTTCCTTACCCAACTGATTTTTTAGTGTTTCAAATGCAGTAGCGCTAATGTCATTAACCGTAATGTTTTGATAGCCATCTTCCAATAAGTGCTCAATCAAAGTACTTGTTCCTGAACCAACGTTAATGATTTCAGCATACTTGCTTAAATTGAGTGAACGAATTATTTTTAAAGATTGCTCTGGAATTTCTTCAAACCAATCGTGGTCTTTTACTTTTTTTTCAATGTAAAATGCTGTCCAGTGTGTTTTTTTATCCATGTCAAGATAAAATAGTGTTTTTCATTTGTGGTTTATATTCCAATGTAAGTTAATAGAATATAATCGAATTCAGAATTAAATTGAGAAGAACTTTAAGAGATAAATAAATTCGGGCCAGAGTGTTTTATAAATAACAAAAAAAGGTAGCCACATGAGGTTGCGGCTACCTTTAATTTAAAAGTAAACTATGAGAATTTAAAATTATAAGATCAGCTGAGCTTTTGGATACATTTGCATCCATTTATTCAGTTGTTCTTCCGTTTTCAACGTAATAGTTGTTCTACTATCCAATTGAAGTTTAAACTTTGGAGTAGAGTTCTTAATTTCGTTTATAATTTTTTCAACTTTTGCTTTCGATTTCTTTCTAGCCATGATAAATCGTATTTAATATTAATTTCTTAAACTATATTTTAATAACAGCTGAAACTAATAAATTGTTTAGAAGAATAGGTGTTAATTGCGTGTCTAAACATCTAATTTTATGAAAATTTAAATCTTTGTATTTCAATTGGATAAATCACTAGAAATAATAAGATTTACATAAACTTCTAAATTTTCAGCTTTATTATTTAGACGATTAATGAAATACTTTATTACAAAAAAAAATCAAAATTAATTTATTTTAGTACAAATTAATTTTGATTTTTTTATAAAACCTTTGTGGTTATTGACTCACAAAGCAATAACTAAATGTTATTTTACAATTAATTTTTTTGTATTTGTACTTCCCGTTTTGGTTTGCATAGATAACACATAAACTCCTTTTGACAAACCAGTAGTATTTATTTGATTTGTTCCTTGATTAAGGACGCTTTGCATTATTCTATTTCCCTTCAAATCAAATAGTGATACTGTACTTGTTTCACCTAGTTCAATATAAATTGTTTTATCGATTGTTGGATTTGGGTAAACATTGAATAGGGTAGTGGACTTTTCGTTTTCAATTCCTGCAAGCGCCGAAATATTTAAATCCCAGATTCCTCTCCCATAAGTTGCAAATCGTACAATATGCTCTGAAGCAATGTATTCTACAGAAATGTATTGTTGAATAGGAGCAGATGTCCCCAATAAATCAAACCATTCTTCAGCTTCAAAATCATAAACATAAGGTCCTGCATCACTCGCGGCAAATAAGAAACGTTCCTGAGGATCCATTACGAGTTCATGAACCATTGTATTAACAGATTCACCCCCTTCAAGTTTATCAAATGTTTCTCCACCGTCTCTTGAAATATGAACGGCTGAACCACCAATGTTAGAACCTCCTAAGATTACCAGGTCAGGATCTATTCGAGAAGCATAAATATCTGCCGGAAAAATCCAAGCACCACTAGGGCCTACAAAACTAGGTGTCATTTCAAAAGTTTCTCCGGCATCTTCAGAGTGGAAAAAACGACCATTTTCTGTAACAACGTATAGTAAGTCTTCATCTATCGGTGTCGTTTCGATTGCTGAAATATTTCCCCCAGAAGTCGCACGGAAATCAAAATCAGATTGAGAAGAAACGATTGATCCTCCGTCTAATTCTAATTTTACAAGTCTTGATCCACTTCCTCCTGTTAAATTCCCTCCACCAACATAAATGAAATGATCAGAAGGGTTAGGTGCAGAACCAGTCGGAATAATCCAATTAACATTTGGTTTATCCGTCCCATCTACATCAAATGAAAAAGTAGGGCCATCGTCTGTTTCTGCATTCGGGTAAATTTGAAAAGCTCCGCCAGGAAATTGAATCCAAATTGTTTTCCCGTTATCAGTAAACTGCATTTGACCATAATCTCCTGAAATGACTTGTTCAAATGAAGATGGTTCAGGAGAATCTCCTGTTAAAGTTCTTTGAAAACCTTGATCTTGAGTTCCACCAAAAATTAATGCTGGATTTTGAGGACTTGTTAAGACATCATAAAACTGTCCTGTATTTAAATCTTTTAATGCAATATTTTTTGTTGAAACAACTTCATCATACGAAACGCTAATTCCTCCATGATTTGGAATTAAAGTAAATTCTTCACCATCCGTTTTTCTAAAAGGTTCAATTGCCATTATATCAGCGTGAATTTTATTTTCTACATCACTATAGTATTCCCACCAAATAGAAACCTCAGACCATGTCTCTCCTCCATCAGAAGAACGATTTAAATTGATATCTCCATAATATAAAATATCTGGGTTGTCGAGAGAAGTTTGAAATCCTACGGCCCAAGCCGTTGTAGGAAGATCAGCTACATAATCAAAACTAAGCCCATCATCAGTTGATTTGAAAAGTGATTTACTATTCATTAAAGAATAAAAAGTACGTACTCCTCCAACTTCATTCACTTGAATCATTGATCGTGTTCCAGTTAATCCAAGATCATCACTGATTAGTGTTAATTCGGTATCTTCAAATGAATATAATTTATCTTTTCCATCTAATACATATGCTTTTTCGCTTCCGTTTGGAGAATCCATTGAAACGAAGTTACTTGAACTAGCCTCTAAATTGGTTACAAAAGTAAATGAAGCGCCATTATCCTTTGAGTAAGCAATTTTATTGTTTGAAGCACCAGTAATAACACTTGAATTTTGATATAGGTATACAATCGTTTTATCTGCATCATTTAACTCAATTAGCTCAATTCCTCTACCTGTTGAACTTCCTAATCCAGTTGCATCTTCCCATGTTTCGCCTAAATCTTCAGAGTATCTCAATCGCGAACCTACTGCGGCAATAATTCTAAGTCCACCACCAGGTAAATCAACAACTTTCATAACATCTCTGCTCAACTGAAGTCCATCATTTAATGTTTCCCAAGTCTCTCCATCTAAATTTCCTTTCCACAAAATTCCTCCATCCGAGATAACATAAATATCTTCCGTTGAAGGGTGGTAGTCGCAAATTCGAATGTTTCCTGGTACATCAACACTTCCTCTTTCAATCCACTCAGCTTCTATATTACCGTCAGCAAAGCTTTCAGAAATTCTATTTTTGAGCATGTAAGCTCTTTTTTCTTCTTTTAAACGGAAGTTTTCAGCATTAATCGCTTTCCAATCAGGATGATTACCATGAATCAAATCAAAATAGTTCTCTCGATTTTCTTCAAACTCTTTTTCGTTTTCCATGCTTTCATACACTTGCGTTGGAATTGGAATTGAGGAATTGTCAGTAAGATCAGCAGTCGAACTTAATTGGTCTGAATTGTTATTTGTATTACAGCTAATTAAAAAGAATAAACTAGCGCAAATAGAAATTGTTTTTTTCATAGAAATAATTTTACCACAAAATACTAAAATTCACAAGGTATCGTTAATCAATTTAATCTTCATTCTTGAAACCCAATTTAAAGTGATATAATTATTTATTTTTGTGACATCAAACAGCTAAAATGAGTCAAGAACAAAATTTTAATTCAGGTGAATTGCTCACTTTTCTCTGGTCTAAAAGAAAAGCGTTAATTATCGTTACAAGTATTGCCTTTGTAGCGGCGATTGTTATCAGTTTAATGATGACACCGTATTATATGTCTCGTGCAATTGTATTTCCAACAAAATCGAACTCAGTAGATTTTAATTCTAATGGAAGGAATAGTGTCGTAGACTTTGGGGATGAGGCGGACGCTGAGCGACTCTTGCAAGTATTAATTTCTCCTGAAATTAGAGATAGCTTGACAAAGAAGTATGATTTGTACAAACATTATGAGATTGATTCTAGTGATGCACATGCGAAATTTGAATTTCAAAAAGCTTATGAAGGAAATGTGAAGTTTGATCGAACCAGATATAATTCAATTAATATAGATGTTTTCGATACTGATCCAGAGCAAGCGGCAGATATGGCCAACGATATCGTACGTTTGGTAGATACCGTTTTAAATAAAATGATCCGTCAAAGAGCTATTGGTCCTATGTGGGCGGTACAAGCGGAAGTTGGCTTGATCAAACAAGAGATGGGAGATTATTCTGATAAACTAAAGACTTTAAGTGATTCGGGCGTGGTAAGTAAAGATGAAAGAGGGAGTATGTATGCCGATTATTTAGAAGCTTTAAAGGCTGGAAGAAATGATTTGGCGATTGAGATTAAGCGAAAAATTGATGCAACGCAACAGTTTGCATCTGATTACGATACTTATTCAAATCTAAGTGAATTTTTCAGTTTGCGTTATTCCAATATTTTAGATGTTAATGATCAGGCGCATCAGTATGCAAATACAAATATTCAGCAAACAATTCGGCACAGTTTAGCTGAAGTTCCGGATAAAAAAGCAAAACCAAAGCGATCAATTATTGTTGCTTTTGCAACTTTTTCAGTCCTCATTTTTGCGATATTCATTTTGTTGGGAATGGAGAAATTAAAAGAATTGCGAAAAGGCAACTAAGTGAAAGCGCAACTAAATATGCGTTGGTTTTACGTATTGGTTTCGCTTTTTATCATTGCAAACTTGTATTATACGTTTAATGGAGAGGTTCTCTTAAATGTAATCCCTGTAGCGTTAATCCTAGTATATGTTGCAATTTATTACTTTGATAAATTATTTCTTTTTGTTGTACTTTGTACACCGTTGTCAATTAATATAGAAGAGTTTGTAGGAGGGGATATAGGATTGTTTTTACCTACAGAACCCCTTCTGTTTGGGATGTTACTTTTGATTTTAATTAATCAACTTCGAAAAAATCGATTCGATAAGAATTTCTTAAAACACCCAATTACTATTATTTTCATTTTGCAATTTAGTTGGATTTTTTTGACAGCGATTACCAGTTCTAACCCAATGGTTTCTTTCAAATTCTTATTGACGAAATTATGGTTTATTGTTCCAATCTATTTTTATGGTGTAATTTTCTTTAGAGATGAAAAAAATATTTATCGTTTTATTTGGCTCTTTATTGGCGCTTTAGCTGCGGTTGTTTGTTATACTTTATTTAATCATGCTTTGTATAATTTTGATGAACCAAGTGGACACTGGGTGATGTTCCCTTTTTTTAAGGATCATACATCTTACGGTGCAATATTAGCCTTGGTTTACCCTGTTCTATTTGGATTGTTATTTGCCCGAAAAAACACTTTAATTGTCCGAATGACGCTGATTTTCTTGATTTTACTAATCGGATTTGGAATTTTTATGAGTTATACGCGAGCTGCCTGGCTTAGTTTAGTAGGGGCATTTCTTGTTTATCTGTTGATTCGATTCAAAATTCATTTTAAATATTTAGCGTCAATAGGGATTATTGGGATTTTTTATATCATTTTTTCATGGACATCAATCATGCATAGCCTTGAAAGAAATAGATCGGAACATGCAACTGAAAATATTGATGAAAGAATAGAATCGATCGCAAATATTAGTACAGATGCTTCTAACCTTGAAAGGCTTAATCGTTGGGGGAGTGCAATCCGACTTTGGCAAGAACGCCCTGTTGTAGGATGGGGACCCGGAACTTATGCCATGGTTTATGCTCCTTTTCAATTGGCATCTGGAAAAACGATTATTTCTACAAATTCTGGTAATATGGGAAATGCACATTCTGAGTATTTAGGACCTTTATCAGAGCAGGGCTTACTCGGAATGTTACTAATGATTGTCCTTGTGATCTATATTATTTACACGGGAATTACACTTTATATTAGAATGCCTGATAATGAACTTAAAATAATAATGTTAACTCTGTTATTAGGGTTAATTACTTATTTTGCTCATGGTATTTTAAATAACTACCTAGATACTGATAAAGCAACTATTCCTGTTTGGGGGTTTACAGCTATCATTGTTATGTTAGATCTTAAGTATCCTAAACGGAAAAAAGCTTTGAAAAAGGGAAATGTGATAATCAATTGAAAATAAAAAATCGCCTTATAAATGAGTCGTTTTTTCAAATATTTAAAGTTAATTTATTTCAGTAGTAAAACGCTTCCGAATTCTTCGTGTCGTTTGTCTGAATGGGTAAACTTCCCTATTTTTCAGACAGTTTAAAACTATTAAATTTAAACTGAAA
>CAYPZN010000032.1:0-44165 GCA_964415335.1 uncultured Crocinitomix sp. | reverse complement strand
TATTTAATAACCTCTGCTCGAATAAATCCTTTTTCAAAATCAGTATGAATTACTCCAGCCGCTTGAGGAGCAGTTGCTCCCTCTTTTATTGTCCATGCTCTCACCTCTTTTTCTCCTGCTGTAAAATAAGTTTGAAGATTCAATAATTTATATGCTGAACGAATTAATCGGTTCACTCCTGCTTCTTCTAAACCTAATTCATCCAAAAACATTTGTCTCTCTTCATAAGATTCAAATTCAGCAATATCAGATTCAATTTTGGTTCCAATGATAAGTACTTCTGCATTCTCATTTACAACAGCCTCTTTTACTTTTTGAACATAATCATTTCCATCTTTCACAGAAGATTCATCCACATTACACAGGTATAAAACAGGCTTTACTGTTAATAATTGAACTTCTTTCAAAACTTGTTCTTCAGTTTCGTTCATAACCTCTACGGTTCTTGCCGATTTTCCTGATTCTAATGCTTCTTTTAAGCGCTCATAGAAAGTATATTGTTTAGCAAGTTCTTTATCCCCTGATTTCACAGCTCTTCGCAACGAATTGATTTTTCCTTCTACAGTTTCCAAATCTTTCAACTGTAATTCAAAATCAATCACTTCTTTATCTCTAATCGGATCGACCGATCCATCAACGTGAACGATATTATCATCATCAAAACACCTTAGAACGTGAATAATAGCATCCGTCTCTCTGATATTTGCTAAAAATTTATTTCCTAACCCCTCTCCTTTATGTGCACCTTTAACAAGTCCAGCAATATCAACAATTTCAATTACCGTTGGCTGAACGCGTTGTGGATTTACAATTGCCTCTAATTCTGACAAGCGATTATCTGGTACCGTAATTACTCCTACATTAGGTTCTATTGTACAGAACGGAAAGTTAGCAGATTGCGCTTTTGCATTTGAAAGACAATTAAAGAGTGTTGACTTCCCAACATTAGGTAAACCAACAATTCCACATTTTAAAGCCATGTTATAAATTTTGCAAACAAAGATAATTCTTTCTTTTTATCCGCAATTATTTGCTTACAACAAAAAAAGAAACTTGGCTTGCTCTATTTTCTAGTTTTAATTTAAATCTTGACTAATTTGGCATTCTTGTCAATGTGATACTTCTTTGTCCTTTCATTTTTGTTAACATTCTTTCCTTTTGTGTAAAACTTTAAGCTTAAAAAAATCTTTTGAAAAGCGCTAAGTTTTAAAAAACTCTATTTTTGCCTTGCATTAAATTAATATCACAAATGGAAATAAAAGAGATCGAAAAAATCAGTTCGCAAGTTAGAAGAGATATTGTCCGAATGGTAACAGCTGTTCAGTCTGGACATCCAGGAGGTTCATTGGGATGTGCTGATTTTTTGACAACACTTTATTTTGATGTGATGAATATAGAACCATCACATTTTGAAATGGATGGAACAAATGAAGATCTTTTCTTTTTATCTAACGGTCATATTTCCCCCGTTTTATATAGCGTTTTAGCTCATAGGGGATATTTTGATGTATCTGAACTAGCTACTTTTAGAAAAATTGGGACGCGCCTGCAAGGGCATCCAAGTGTTTCTAAAAATTTACCTGGTGTTAGGATGGCTTCGGGATCATTAGGACAAGGTCTTTCTGTTGCAATTGGTGCTGCTGCGACAAAAAAATTAAATGGAGACAATAACATTGTTTACTCTTTACATGGAGATGGTGAACTACAAGAAGGTCAAATTTGGGAAGCCGCTATGTATGCAGCTGGAAACAAAGTTGATAACCTAATTGCAACTATTGATTATAATCACAAACAAATCGACGGAGATTTAGATGATGTTCTGCCAATGGGAGACCTTTCAAAAAAATGGCAAGCTTTTGGATGGGAAGTACTTGAAATGGATGGACATAATGTTTCTGAAATACAAAACACTTTAGCAAAAGCAAAAGCAATGACTGGGAATGGTAAGCCTATTATAATCGTTATGACAACGATTATGGGTAAAGGAGTCGACTTTATGATGGGAACACATAAATGGCATGGTTCTGCTCCAAGTACTGAACAGGAAGAAATAGCATTATCCCAATTAGAAGAAACTTTAGGAGATTATTAAACTTGATAAAAAAACTTTTCATATTATTTTTTTTAGGTCTTGGCATTTTTAATTCGAATGCACAAGAGTTAACTCGCATATTGTTCATATTTGATGCGTCAAATTCAATGAATGGAAAATGGGAAGGCGCTACTAAAATAATTCGTGCAAGAGAAATTTTAAAAGAATCAATTAATGACCTTCAGGGAATTCCCAACCTCGAAATTGCCTTGCGTGTTTACGGTCATCAATCTGCTATCACACCTACTTTTCAAGATTGTAATGACACAAAATTAGAGGTTCCATTTGGACCAAGTAATTTTAAGGAAGTTACCTATTTTATTGATCATGTTGAGCCCAAAGGAACAACGCCCATAGCACGTTCTTTAGAAGCTGCAGCAGAAGACTTTCCAAATCGAAATGCACGAAATATTATTATTTTAATTACGGATGGTCAAGAAGCATGTGACCAATTTCCTTGCGAAGTTGCCCGAAAATTAAAAGATAAAGGCATTAGTGTAACACCTTTTGTTGTTGGGCTAGGAATCGATTTAAAGTATTTAAAAGATTTTGATTGTATTGGTCGATTCTATGAGGCTTCTACTTATGAGTCTTTTAGAAATGTAATGAAATCTGTAATCAGTGATGCGTTATTAAATACCACTGTTCAGATTAATTTAAACGATACATATAAGAAACCTTCTGAAACGGATGTTTCCATATTTTTATATGAGGCAGGAACAAAAAATTTAAAGTATACATTTACGCATACCTTAAACTTTAAAGGAAATCCTGATACGATCTCAATTATAGATCCAGAATTGAAATATGACATGATCGTTAATACAGTACCTCAAGTCGAAACAAAGAATATTTCAATTTTAAAAAATCAACATAACATAATTCCTGCTTATTGTCCACAAGGGGTTCTTGTTACTCGGATAAAAGGACCAACAAAGAAAAGTGATGTTAACATTCGAGTTAGTCAGCAAGGAAAATCGATAACCTTAAATGTTCAAAACATAGATCAAATTCAACAATATATTGTAGGAGATTATGATTTAGAAATACTAACGTTACCGCGTATTTATAAAACGAGTGTCAGTATAAATCAAAGTGCAAATACCTACATTGATATTCCTGGTTCTGGTCAATTAAAATATAAAGCTTATAACCAGATTGTTGGACAGGTATTTATTGATGACGGAGCTAGGAAAGATGAATGGGTCTGTGATATTGACTCCGAAAAATTGAGTGACATTTTTTATTTACAACCTGGAAGATATAAAGTTGTTTACCGTTTAAAATCTGCTGTTTCAACAGATTATACTACAGTAAAATCATTTATGATCCAAGCTGGAGAAAATACAAGTATAAATTTATAACACTAATTACCCACGATAAAGAATCAGTTAAAATGAAAGATTTTGAAATTCAAGATTACAAAGACACTCGCTCTGGGTTTGGAGCTGGATTGTCTGAATTAGGAAAGAGTAATGAAAATGTTGTTGCACTATGTGCCGATCTTACAGGCTCATTAAAAATGAATGCTTTTCAAGATGCTCATCCTGAACGCTTTTTTCAGGTGGGAATTGCTGAAGCAAATATGATTGGTTTAGCAGCAGGAATGACAATCGGAGGTAAAATACCTTTTACTGGAACGTTTGCAAACTTTTCAACTGGCCGCGTTTATGATCAAATTCGTCAATCTGTTGCTTACTCAAACAAAAACGTTAAAATTTGTGCTTCCCATGCTGGATTAACTTTAGGTGAAGACGGTGCTACACATCAAATTTTAGAAGACATTGGTTTAATGAAGATGCTGCCAAACATGACTGTAATTTCGCCTTGTGATTACAATGAAACTAAGGCTGCTACAATTGCTATTGCGGCTCATGAGGGTCCTGTTTATTTAAGATTTGGGCGACCTAAAGTTCCTAATTTTACTGATCCAAACAAAAAATTTGAAATTGGTAAGGCAGACATATTACGCGAAGGGAAAGATGTTACAATTATTGCTACAGGACATTTAGTTTGGAAAGCAATTGAGGCTTCTCGCGTTTTATTAGCCAATGGAATCAATCCAGAAATTATAAATATTCATACGATTAAACCTTTGGATGAAAAAACAGTCTTAGAATCAATTAATAAGACTAAATGTGTTGTGACAGCTGAAGAACACATGATGAATGGAGGTTTAGGTGATTCTATTGCCCAATTATTGGTTAGAAAAATGCCTACGCCTTTAGAAATGGTAGCTGTTAACGATTCGTTTGGTGAAAGTGGAAAAGGGGAAGAATTATTGACAAAATACAATATTAATACAGCTGATATTATAAGTGCTGTTGAAAAAGTTATTTCACGAAAGTAACGCTAACTTGTTTTGTCCATACATTTGACTTAATTCAAAATTATGGCAGTAAACCCTCTAGATAAAGAACTTCTATTGGCTTATCACGAAGATAATGCCATTGGGTTTAGACGTATTGTTGTAAAGTTTCAGGAACGCATTTATTGGCAAATCAGGAGATTCACAAAAAACCATCAGGATACTGAAGACGTTATGCAAAACGTCTTTATAAAAGCTTGGAAAGGACTCCCAAAATTTCGCGAAGAATCTAACCTCTATACTTGGTTGTATCGAATTGCATATAATGAAACCCACACTTTTTTAAGTAAAGAAAATAAACGAAAAACGGTTGACATTGATCCTCCCTTGTTTGAAAATTCGGTGATTGTTGAAGGAAAATCGTACTCCCCAGATGAAATTGAAACCGTATTAAAAAAGGCGTTAGAAAAATTACCTGAAAAACAACTTTTAGTTTTTAACCTAAAGTACTTTGATGATTTAAAGTTTTCAGAAATTTCAGAGCTTACTGGTACAAGTGTTGGAGGTTTAAAAGCATCATATCATTTGGCTGTAAAAAAAATTGAAGTTTTTTTAAAAGACCGTTAAACCTTTTGCTTTAATTGTGGTCATAAAATAAAATGAAGGAAGAAAAAGACATATTTGATCAATTTAAACGTAGAAAAAAACCTTCTCTTCCAAAAGGTTTCTTTGATTCTTTTTTTGATAATTTAATGGAAGAAATAGCTCTTTCTTCTAATATATTGGATCAATTAAAAAAGAGTGATAAACCCAAATTACCAGATGATTACTTTGTTGATTTTTTGCCTGAAATTGAAATTGATGAACAAGAAACTTTAATTGGGTTAACCAAAACTGAAAAACCTATAGTTCCCGAAGGTTTTTTCGAAAATTTTGAAGCAAATTTGACAATACAGCTGAAAAAAGAAGAGCCGATTGATAAAGTCAAAAAAGGGAGAATAATTCCATTAAAATATTGGGCACCGATCGTTTCAATTGCCGCAATTTTTGCACTCATCTTTTTAACAGTAGATTTTTCGGAGGAGCCTGTTCCACCTGTTGTTGTTGATATAATTGAAAATTCTATTGATGAAGCATATTATGCTTATTTGGGGGAAGATGATATTATTGATTTCATTGTTGAAAATAATGTCGATCTCAGCGATACAGATACTATAACAATTCAATATGAGGATTATAGTGAATTTTCAGAAGAAGACATTGAAGACTATTACCTTGAACTTTAATTTTATAATTATGTTAAAAAAATACACTTTAATTTTATTTGCTCTTTGCTTTAGTGGCCTTGCCATGAGTCAAGGAAATAGAGATAAAAAAAATGATAAAAGGGAAAAAATTAAAGCTGAAAAGATTGGTTTTATTTCTACAGAATTAGAACTATCGCCTGAAGAAGCCCAAGCATTTTGGCCAATATATAATCTTTATGAAACTGAAATCGATAATATTAGAAAAGAAAGACGTACACACATGAAACAACTTAAATCAGTAGATGATTTAAGCGACGAAAAATCATTTGAACTTTCTAAATTGATTTTTGAAACCGAAAAAAAAGAAAGTGATATTCGATTAAATTATTTAAATCAATTTTCAAAGGTTTTAAATAAAAAGAAAGCCGTTAAAGTTTTTATTGCCGAAGAAAAATTTAAGCGAGAATTACTAAAGAAATTAAAAGGGAACGGTCCTCCTCCTAGGCATTAAATTAATTTATCTTTAATTACATAAATTGATTTATTTTTGAACTCTTATTCATTATCAAATTATGAGTTCAACACCGAATCGATTAGAGACTTTTCTCAATTTACAAGCACAAACAAACGAATCACCGTATTTGATTGATATTGAGCGTGCCGAAGGCATTTATCTTTGGGACAAATTGGGTAAGCGTTATATGGACATGATTGCAGGAGTTGCAGTTAATAATATAGGTCATAGACACCCACATGTTATTGAAGCCATAAAAGAACAGGTTGACAAGTATTTGCATGTCATGGTTTATGGCGAATATGTACAAGATCCTCAGCTCGATCTGGCTAATAATTTAAATCAAATTTTACCTCCCGATTTAAATTGCTCTTATATTGTTAATTCTGGAACTGAAGCGAATGAAGGAGCTCTAAAACTTGCTAAACGATATACAGGTCGCTCTGAAATAATTTCGTGCAGAGGTGCTTATCATGGAAGCACACATGGTTCTTTAAGTGTTTCAGGTAATGAAGTTAAGAAATCTGTTTTTAGACCCTTATTACCATTGGTTAAATTCATTGTCTTTAATGATGTGTCAACCTTAAAGCTTATTTCAGAAAAAACGGCTGCAGTTATTATTGAACCTATTCAAGGAGATGCAGGAGTTAGAATTGCTGACCAACATTTTTTAAATGAACTAAGGAAAAAATGCAATGATTGTGGAACACTTTTAATTTTTGATGAAGTGCAAACAGGATTTGGAAGAACGGGCAAAATGTTCGCTTTCGAACATTTCGACGTAGTTCCAGATATTTTAACCTTGGGTAAAGCAATGGGAGGAGGAATGCCTATTGGAGCATTTGTTTCAAGTCATTCAATAATGCAATCTTTAACCCATGAGCCAATGTTAGGCCATATTACCACTTTTGGTGGACATCCAGTTGTTTCAGCTGCCGCTAATGCCTGCATTGATGTGTTAAAATCAGAACCCTGGATATTAGAAGTTGAACGCAAAGGAGGAATGCTTGAAAATTTATTACAAGAAAATGAAGAGATTCTGGAAATTAGGAGGGCAGGGTTAATGTTTGCCATAGAAATGATTTCTTTTGATCGTGTAAAAGCCGTGGTTGATGTCTGTCTTAAAAAAGGGCTGATTGGCTTTTGGTTTTTATCATGCCCAAATAGTTTTAGACTATCTCCTCCTCTATCGATTAATTATCAAGAAATTAAAGATGCCTCCACTATTATATTAGAAGCTATTCAGGAAACCAATTGAATTTTATAACCAGCCAAATCTCATCTTTTTTTATTGTTTTGGCTGGTTATATTTTTACTTTTTTTTGTAAATTCATATTTTATAACCAGCCAAACCTTCTTTTTATTTATTCTTTTGGCTGGATATAAAGTGATTTCAAATATGAATACAATAATTGGTAGAAATAAAGAACTTGTTAAGTTTCAAAAGTTAATTGCATCTAAAAAACCAGAACTTCTTGCTATATATGGAAGAAGAAGAATCGGAAAGACTTATTTAATTCGGAATGCTTTTAAAAACAATATTTGTTTTGAATTTTCGGGATTACATAATGCCACTATGCCTGATCAACTTCAAAATTTTTCGCTAAATCTAAATAAATTCAATTCTTCAAAAAAAAGAACAACTACTCCGCCTAAAAATTGGTTAGAAGCTTTTAATCAATTAGAATTTTACTTGGATCGTTTAAAATCAACGAAGAAGAAGGTTGTTTTTATTGATGAATTTCCATGGTTAGCAACTCGAAAATCTCGTTTTTTAAGCGCTTTCGAAAATTTTTGGAATGCTTATGCATCAAAAAGAAATGATCTAATCGTTGTAATTTGTGGCTCTGCCGCATCTTATATGGTAGAAAAAATCATTCGAAATAAAGGAGGTTTGCATAATCGAATAACAGAAAAAATTAGATTACTACCTTTTAATCTCAATGAAACATCCTTATTTCTAAAATCGAAAGGCATCTCATACAGTTCATATGATATTTTGCAATTATATATGGCACTAGGCGGCGTCCCTCATTATCTAGAGCACATTGAAAAAGGAAAAAGTATTGCTCAAAATATTGATGCGCTTTGTTTTTCTCCTGATGGTTTTTTAGTGGATGAATTTGATCTTATCTTTGCCTCTCTCTTCGAAAATTCGCATTTTCATAAAGCTATGATAATTTTAATGGGAAGTGTCCGTAAAGGAATTACTAGAAATGATATTATCTACTCTAAAAAATTCAGTAGCGGAGGAACTTTAACAAAAATTTTAAATGAACTTACTGAATCTGGTTTCATAACCCAATATGCTCCCTACAATGGAACTGTTAAACAAACTATTTACCGATTAACTGATGAATATTCTTTCTTTTATCTTAAGTTTATTCGAAACAAAAAAATTTTAGGCGCAGGAACTTGGCTTAATTTTTTCCCAAAACAATCTTATAAATCATGGAGTGGTTTTAGCTTTGAAACATTATGCTTAAAACATATTAACCAACTAAAAAAGGCACTAGGTATTACACAAGTGTATACAGAACAAAGTAGCTGGTTTACACCTGCTAGTTTAAATGAAAGTGGTGCTCAAATCGATTTATTGATCGATCGAGCTGACAATATTATCTCTATTTGCGAGATGAAATTTTCTAATGAAAAATACACTATTACAAAAGACTACTCTCAAAAGTTAAAACATAAAGCAAATCGATTTAAAGGAGTAACAAAGACAAGGAAAAATATTTTCTTAACCATGATCACAACTTATAGCCTAAACGAAAATATTCATTCGCTTGAACTTGTTCAAAATACAATAACAGCTGAAGCTCTTTTCGAGTCAGATTAGAGAACTAACCGGACTCCAATTAATTACCTTTGTTGAAATATATCAAAACGAGAAGGAATCATTTTACGCGGCCAGTAATTATCATATGTTTCACAATCCGCAGTTTCTAAAAATGGATCTAGAGCAATATTAATCACCTCTTTTTTAAAGAAAAATACTTTAGAAATATTCTTGTCATTTTTTCTCCAAATTTCGGCAGGAATTCGAATCAATTCATTTGTTCCATCAGCAAAAGTAAATTGCAAAATAATAGGCATTACTAAACCTCCTTTATTTTCAAAGTCTAATTGATAAAATTGATACCCAAGGTTTAATAATTCTTTATCACTTTCAGAAAGTTCGCTTAAGAATTTTTCATAAGCTTCTTTCTCTTCAGGAGTCGCTTTAAATTTATCTCCTGAATTATATTTATCATCTAATTCAGGTTGTCTTTCATTTACAGTTTCTTTAATGTCTGCCTTATTTCGAAGAATCGAGATATTCTTATTCTCAGTTTCATCCATTGTTTTTTCAAATGCTTTTTCTTTTTCAGGATCGTATGTATTTAGCTGATACCATTTTACATTATCAATACTAATGTCGACATGATCATTTGTGAAAAACCATCCTCTCCAAAACCAATCTAAATCAACTCCACTTGCATCTTCCATAGTTCTAAAAAAGTCAGCAGGTGTCGGGTGCTTAAACATCCAACGTTGCGCATAAACTTTAAATGCATAATCAAATAACTCTCTTCCCAAAATAGTTTCTCTCAAAATATTTAATGCTGTTGCAGGTTTTCCATATGCATTATTTCCAAATTGCCAGATTGATTCCGAATTTGTCATAATTGGAGAAATGAAGTTCTTATCTCCTTTCATGTAATCAACGATTAGGTTTGCAGGTCCTCTTCTCGAAGGATAATCTCGTTGCCATTCTTGTTCAGTTAAAAATTGCAAAAAAGTATTCAAACCTTCATCCATCCAAGTCCATTGTCTTTCATCAGAATTGATGATCATTGGAAAATAATTATGTCCTACTTCGTGTATAATAACAGAATGCATTCCATATTTAGTCCTTGCGCTGTACGTTCCATCTTCGTTTGGTCGTCCACCGTTAAAACAAATCATAGGGTATTCCATTCCAATAGAATTTGCATGAATAGAAATTGCTACAGGATAAGGATAATCAAATGTATGTTTAGAATATGTTTTTAATGTTTGAGCAACAGCTCTTGTAGAATATTTTTCCCAAAGCGGATTTCCTTCTTTCGGATAATAAGACATTGCCATCACCGTTTTCGTTTCCTGCTCTACAGCTTGTGCATCCCACATAAATTTACGAGATGAGGCAAAAGCAAAATCTCGAACATTTTCTGCTTCAAAGCTCCATGTTTTTGTTCCTTTTGCTTTATTTTTTTCAGCAGCTTCTGCTTCATCTTGTGTTACAATTAAAACAGGTTGGTCCGACTTTTCAGCCTTTTCTAATCGCTTTTGTTGTTCTTTCGTCAAAATTTTAGATGAATTTTGTAATACTCCTGTCGCTGCAACGATATGATCTTCGGGAACTGTAATATCAACTTCATAGTCTCCAAAAGGGAGAGTAAACTCTCCGGAACCTAAAAATTGCTTATTTTGCCAACCCTCAACATCATTATAAACGCACATTCTTGGAAAAAACTGTGCTATTGTATATAAGTAATTATCTTCTTCTTCAAAATGTTCGTATCCTGATCTACCTCCTATTTCCATTCGATTGTTGATATTATACCACCAATCAATTTTAAACGAGTAACTATCTCCTTTTAACAATGGTTTTTCCAAATCAATACGCATCATAGTTCCAACAACAACGAATTTAATTTTGTCTCCAGAAGTATTGGTTACTTTTTCCAAATTAAATCCTCCTTCAAATTCTGCAGTATTGAATGTTCTTGTTAGTGCATACGGCGAGGACAAACTTTGAATAGAGCTTGTACGTGTTAATTGTCCTGCAGAACCAGGTTTACGTACATTCTGATCCAATTGTAACCATAAGTACGATAATGGATCTGGTGAATTATTTGTATACGTAATGGTTTCTTTTCCAGAGATTTGTTGCTTATCATCATTTAAAATAATCGCCATTTTATAATCTGCTTGTTGCTGATAATAATCTGGCCCTGGAGCTCCAGCAGCATTTCTATAAACATTTGGAGTTGCTAACTCTTCTTTTAACTGTTTAAATTTATTTGTATTTGTATTACTCTGACCGAAAGCAGTTGGTGCAAGTAATAATGCTAAAAATACAGGTAGAATTTGTTTCATTTTCGCCAATTAAATTTTAATCAAATTGAATAATATCGCTCGTTTTTGAAGAGACCAAAGTTACACTTTTAGTTTGTTCACCATACTTATAATGAACAATATTTTGCTGAGCTGGAAAAACATCAAATAAAAGTCGATTTATGATCTTAATATCCTTAGGATCTTTCACTTCTGAAAATGTGAAATAAAGAAATAACTCTTGTCTTAAACTAACTTCTTTCCCTACAAAGTTGGGCTTTAACTCCACTCCTTTTGATATTATTTTAAAGTGATTCCACAAATACTTTTCAATATACATACCAACTTCAGAAGTATCAGATAGTTCTTCAATATGAATTCTCTGATTAAATTTATTCTCTAGAATTGCTTCAAAATCGTGGGCAGTCATTTTTATACTCCCTTCGATAATTTTAAGGTCTTGATCATATTCTAATTCAGCAATAGAAACATAGTATTTATGTCCAAAACCAGTTGAAGCAAGCGCAAGTAAAAAAAGTAAGATGTAGTTTTTCATTTCAATTTTAATTTTCATCCGAAATAGCATTCTGATAAAAAATAAGGTTTAATAATTGGTCATTTCCAGAATGCTAAGTTAAAGTTAATTCTCTTTCGTGGTTTACCGTTCAAACTATTTTTAAACCATACTACACAGAAATTAGACCAAAGCTTATTTATTCATTTGAAAGTAATTTTTCAGGGACGATTCTGATGTAATGAAATTTTCTATACTTCAATATTGGTACGGTTTTGTCGTAAGTCGGCCCTTGCTCAATTGTTCGTTCATCCGAAAACAAAATTCGGTTTGGATCAATTAGTTTTTTCTTTAAAGCTTCTTTCAACCGTTTTTCGCTTTCTAATAATCGTGAATAAGCTAAAAACAGGTTTGAAGTACTCGTTTCAATTGGAATCTTGGAAATACTTGATTCTATCCTCAATGATATAAAGCCCTCCTTTTCAACAATTTGAGCAATATAATCTGAAAATCGATCAAACCCTAAAGCTTCTGTATTTATCCCTTTAAAATAATAGTCAAAATTAACCATGTAAGGCTTTGCCGCTCCCACTTTATTTTCACTTCTATTATGAACAATTGGAATTAGGGTAAAGTAATTAAATTGATCAAAATCAAAATTGACTTCCCTCTCAGGAAATTTAAAATTGGGCCCATGAATGAATGTTTTTAGCTGAATAGCTATTTTTTTCCCTGTTTCTTTAAAAAACATTTCCTCTAAAATATTTTTAATTTTTTGCCCACGGATTTTTGCCCATTCTAGATTACTTGTTTCATTGTCAAGCTTTTTTGTTGAAAGGGAGGATTCTAAAATTAATTTCACTTCTCTCTCTTCTTTACTATTTAAAATACAATTTTTCCAAAAGTGTTTAAAGGCAGCATTATTGGTATCAATAGCTAAAACATTTCCATATTTTTGCTGGTACGTAGGTAATAAAGGAGGAGTTATTTCATCTATTTTTTGCTCATAAGTTATTTGTTCATCCTTTCGTTCGTCTGCCTTGTCCCAGAGCATAAAACGGTATTTGTCATCTTCATGAATTCCCAAAGAATCAAAACGAATTTCGATTTCTTTTTTGCCAACTCCTGCGGTTTTTTTCAATTTTGAGTAAAGTTGTTTTTCCAGTTTTTGAGCTGTTTCTTTTCTTAAACCGTCTGATTTTTTCCATGGCATTAACACAATTCCTTTGAGGTTTAAACTCCCATTTAAAAAGAGTTTTGCTTCAAGTTGTTCCATATTAATCTTGTCCAAAATTTCTTCGATTTCCGGTAATGCAAAACGTTCGTAATCCAACAATAATTTAGTATCCTCGATTAGGTCATTAGATGATACTTTAATAACACTCTCTTCTCTTTCCTCAGAATCAAAATTTGTGGAAAAAACTCGAATCGCTGCGCTTGACCAGATAGGTAAATCGTCTGTTAATTTAAAAACAGGCTCTTCAAAAAAAACAACTTCTTTTGGGAACCCTCTTTTTTCAAATTCGCGGTTAATTTTTTTCTGAGTAAATCTGATTAGGTGCTCTAATTCTTCTATCCGAGAGTGATTTAAAACTTCGATTTCAAAACCTATAGTTGTAAACTGATAAAAATCTACTTCATAAGTCATGTCATCCACAAATGAAGAAACATAATTAAAGTCTAAATACGAAGTATCGAATGGTGTGACTGGATAGAAGTAAATTGGTGCTATCTCATATTCAATTAAATCTGCATCTTGCTTTTCAACAATAAAATTCTCAGCAACCACATTCCCAATAATTTTAAGAAATAATTTATTTCTCTCATCATTTCCGGTAAGTGTTGTTAACTCTATACTTTTTACAAATAAGCCCAATCGATCTTTCGGGTCATAAGCAAATTCAAGATCAATTTGAGATCCAGGTAAAATTAACGTGTCTTGTGTTAAAATGGCAGTGCAACCGCATGAAGTTTCAATATTCAAAATTCGAATTGTATCGTTTCGATATGGATTAACCAATTTAAATTTGCTTATAATTTTTCCACTGCTTTCAAAAACATCTCCTAAATCTTGTAATGGCTCTTTCACCAAAATTTGACTAAAAGAAGCAAAGTGAATTAAAAAGAACAATATGAAAGCAAAAAATCGCATGATTTACCCTAAAGAAATCCATTGCATCATGATTGTACACAAAATTGCACCAAAGGTTCCAACAGCATATCCTAGTACGGCTAATAAAACACCAACGGGAGCTAATGCTGGACTAAAAGCACTTGCCACGATTGGAGCCGACGCTGCTCCTCCGACATTTGCCTGACTTCCAACGGCAACGTAGAAAAAGGGTGCCTTGATTAATTTTGCAACAACAAATAAGAAAATTGCGTGAATCAGCATCCAAATCAACCCAATTGAAAGCAAAAATTTAAACACTCCCCAATTAGCTATTAATTCCATAATATCCATCTTCATTCCAATTGTAGCAACTAAAATATAAAGAAATAAACTTCCCATTTTTGATGCCCCTACTCCTTCAAAAGCTCTAAATTTTGTAAAAGATAAAATTACTCCAAAAATCGTTGAAAAGACAACTAACCAAAAAAATCCACTTCCAAAAGAAACCATTAAATCTGCAGCCAAATCATTCCCTCCTTTTTGCGCTTCGAAAGTTGTTCCTAAAGATGGGTCAAAAACTGTACGCATTCCATCCAAAGCTTCACTAATAACTGGGCCAATTCCATCAGCTAAAAAATGAGCTAAACCTACACAAAAAAATGTAATTCCCATCATGTAAATTAGATCGTTAAAGGTGGCAACCTTAGAAACGCTTGCTTGGAATTTTTCCATTTTAGTTTTTAAGGCTTCGATCGCAGAATCATCCGCTTTGAAAAATTGATTGATTTTTTTATTGAATCCTGTTCCAAATAATAAAACAGACATGAAAATATTTGCGACAAATACATCAACAACAATCATTGCAGAAAATAATGTATCACTTGCCCCATAAATTTCTTTCATTGCAGTTTGATTTGCTCCACCTCCAATCCAGGATCCAGCAACTGTTGATAATCCTTTCCAAATACCTCCTTCTAAAACTTCTGGAGCCATTAAAGATACTAACCACAGTGCTACTGGACCACCAATTACAATTCCTACAGTCGCAGCAAAAAACATAATAATTGCTTTTGACCCCAATCGTTTTATCGCAGGAATATCAATACTCAAACACAATAAGACTAAACTCGCTGGAAGCAAGTAACGTGAAGCAATAAAATAAAGGTTTGATTCTTCTGAAGAAATGATTCCAAACGAATTTAATGCCGCAGGAATAAAATAACAGAGTAACAATGCAGGGACAATTTTATAGAATTTTTTGAGGTATGATCTTTCGCTATTTGCCGTTTTAAAAACAAAGAATAAAACGATCATTAATATCCCAAATACAACAGCGTCATTAGAAACCAAAGGTGGAGAAGGTTTAACCTTAAAAGATTGACTTATTTCTATCTTTTTTTCGTTTTCTGTTCTTGTTAAGGTTAAAGTGTGATCCCCTCTATCCAATGCTTCAATAACAACTCCATAAGATACATTGGTTGAAATAGTATCACCATCAAACTCTGCGGTATAAGCCAGTGAATCTGGAAACAAGATTTTTAGTTCTGGCGTTTCCGAAGCATAAAAAAGACCATTAAGTTCTGAGAGTTCAATTACCTTGTAGCCCTCATCAAGGTCATTTATTGTTGCAGGACGGACATTTGCATTCGCAAAAAATGAGAGTGTTAAAAGAAATAAAAATAGGAACTGTTTTTTCATAGAATAAGGTTAATATGGACCAACGATACATGCCAACAATGCTATTGACAGGTAGTTTTCACCGGAAATTGTAAATAATAAGTCAGACGAGAAGGTTGAACTTCCTCTGTAGATTTTATCGTCTTCAAAAGTCAAAAGGCATTCAGATGAAAAGGTTGAATTTCCTCTATAAACTTCACCATCTTGAATTGTGTATAAAATGTCTGACGAAAAATTAGAATCACCTTTATAAACCTTGTTTCCTTGAACAGTATATAAACAGTCAAAAGAAGAAGTTGAGCGTCCTAAAAAAACTTGATTATCGGAAATCGTATAGTAAATTAATTTTGAAAAACGTCCGTTTCCATGGAAGACAAACCCATTGTCAATTGTATAGCCAATATCACTATCAAATTTTCCATCTCCTTTGTACAACAACGTTTGAGAAAAACTTACTGAACTAATGACAAGTATTATGAGAATGAGTAGTTTCTTCATGATCTCAAAAGTAGCAAAAATTAGACCATTAAATTTGAATAGTTTTTCACAATTCATTCGTTTTTCAAACCAATCAGATTCATGAAGTTATTTATATTTGTCGCAAATTAGAAAGTAATGGAGAAAATTATATCTGGTATTCAACAAATGGGAATTGGTGTTCCTGATGTGCAAGAAATTTGGAAATGGTACCGTGAAATGTTCGGTGTGGATATTCGTCTTTTCGAAGATGCTGCTGAAGCTCCATTAATGACTAGATACACTGGCGATACTGTCCATAGCAGAACAGCAACGTTAGCTTTGAGCATGGAAAGCGGTGGTGGATTTGAAATTTGGCAATATACTAGTAGACCCACTGAACGCGCTAATTTTGCAATTCAATTGGGAGATTTAGGACTTTATGCTTGCCGAATAAAATCAAAAGATATTGAAGCTAGTTACCAATTTCATAAATCTAAAGGAGTGAAAATTTTTGGTGGATTAAGTCATACACCATCAGGTGAATTGAATTATTTCATTGAAGATCCAAATGGAAATATTTTTAATATCGTAGAGGGTTCAGGTTGGTTTAAAGACACCAAACATCCAGCTAAAACTGGAGCTGTTGCAGGTACTTTAATTGGTGTAAGTGATATGGAAGTTTCGCTTAAATTATACCGTGATATTTTGGGATATGAAACCATTGAATATGATGAAACTGGGAATTTTGATTGTTTTAAAGGATTACTTTCTGGTGAAAAATCCTTTAGACGTGTGCTGCTATCGCATAAAGAAGAACGCCAAGGACCTTTTTCTAAATTACTTGGGCCTACAAAAATTGAATTAATCCAAGCAATTGATCGTGCTCCTAAAAAGATTTTTGAAAATCGATATTGGGGAGATTGGGGATTCATCCATCTTTGTTTTGATATTCAAGGAATGGATCAACTAAAAAAGGAATGTGAAGCTGCTGGTTTCCCTTTTACTGTTGATAGTGGCAATACATTTGATATGGGTGAAGCTGGAGGGCGTTTTTCTTATATTGAAGATCCAGATGGTACTTGGATTGAGTTTGTTGAAACGCACAAAGTTCCAGTCATGAAAAGTATTGGTTGGTATATTAATTTGAAAAAGAGAGACCCAAAGAAATGTCTCCCAAATTGGATGCTAAAAGCAATGGGAATGAATCGGGTGAAATAACCTTCTTCTTAAACGAGAATTACAGTGTTGTCGTTTTCGCTTTAAGGTAATGATCTAGAATAACCAAAGCTGTCATTGAATCAACAATTGGTACTGCTCTCGGAACAACACAAGGATCATGTCTTCCTTCTCCTTTAAAATCAACAGGATTTCCTTCTTTGTCAACGGTCTGCTGATCTTTAATTATTGTAGCGACAGGTTTAAACGCAACATTAAAATAAATTTCTTCTCCATTTGAGATTCCTCCTTGTACTCCACCAGAATTATTGCTTAATGTTGTGATTTTGCCATTTTCTTCGGTAAAAGAATCATTATGATCGCTTCCTTTCATACTTACTGCAGAAAAGCCGCTTCCTAATTCAAACCCTTTAACTGCATTAATGCTAAACATAGCTTTTGCTAAATCTGCGTTTAATCGATCAAAAACAGGTTCGCCTAAACCAATTGGAACATTTTGCACAACACATGATATTATTCCACCGATCGTATCACCTTCTTTTCGAATGGATTTAATATAATTTTCCATTTCAATTGCCATTTTATCATCCGGACAACGAACAATATTGGAATCTATCTTCGAAAAATCAATTTGATCATGTGATAAATTCAATTTTAAACTTCCAACTTGTGAAACATAACTGTAAATATGAACTCCAGCTTGTTTTAAGATTTGCTTTGCTATTGCTCCTGCAACTACTCTACAAGCCGTTTCTCTCGCACTACTTCTACCCCCGCCTCTTACATCACGAATTCCATACTTTTTCTGATAAGTATAATCGGCATGAGAAGGTCTAAAGAGCTCTCCTATCTTCGAATAATCTTTGCTTCTTTGATCATTATTTTTTAACGTAAAACCAATTGGAGTTCCCAATGTTTTTCCTTCTAATATTCCAGAAAGAAATACAACTTCATCACTTTCTTTTCGTTGAGTTGTAATGGAAGACTGGCCTGGTTTTCTTCGATCTAGTTCATATTGGATTTCTTCCAAATTAAGTGTAAGATTAGCAGGACAACCGTCAATAATTCCACCAATCCCAACACCATGCGATTCACCAAATGTTGTTAAGCAAAAAATTGTTCCAAAAGAATTTCCAGCCATAGTTTTTGATTATGCTCCAATTGTTAACTTACACGACTCTAAAATTTTTCTTACTTCTTCTAAAGTAGGTGCTTCAGCATATGTTCTTAACACAGGTTCTGTTCCAGAAGGTCGAATCATTAACCACCTATTTTCATCAAAAAAGTACTTATAACCATCTAAATCTTCAATGCGTTTCACTTGGTATTTACCAAACATATTAAACGCTTTATTTTTACAATTTTCAATAATTTTACCTTTCAACTCATCTGTAATATGCAAATCACTTCTTTCAAAAGCGAATGGACCAACTATTTCATAAACTTCTTGAATAAGTTCGTCTAAATTTTTTCCAGTTTTTGCCATAAATTCCCAGACAGTCAATCCCATCCAAATTCCATCTCTCTCGGGAATGTGTGTTTTTAATGCTATTCCTCCAGACTCTTCTCCCCCCAAAAGAACATCTTGTTCTTCATCTGCCATTAATCCAGAAATATATTTAAACCCAATAGGTACTTCGACATGTTCTAACCCATAATGTGCACACATTTTTTTAATTCGAGGTGTACTACTAAATCCAGTTACAACTTTTCCTGTTAAGCCTTTGTATTTAACTAGGTAATGAATTGTCAATAAAATAATGTGATGCGAATCAACAAATTCACCTTTTCCATTATATAATCCTATTCGATCAGCATCTCCATCTGTAGCCAAACCGCAGTTTAATGAATCATTTGAAGCAATTAAAGCTGAAAACTCTTTTAAATTTTTATGAATTGGTTCTGGAGCTTGCCCATAAAAAGAAGGGTTATTTTCACAGTGCAAAAATGTTATCTCAGGCATTAGTTCTTTCATCACTTTTTGTCCAGCACCATACATTGCATCATATGCTAAACCCAAATTAGCATTTTTAATCAAGTCAAGGTCAAAAACTCGTTTAACTTGTTGAATATACATTTCATCAAAATCAACATACTTAATAAGATCTTTTTTTCGAGCATCTTCTAAAGAAATGATATCTAAATTGATTTCGTTAACATTAGGGATAATAGTTTCTATTTCACTTACTTCTTCTGGAGAAAGCGGTCCTCCAAAGTGTCCTTTTAATTTATATCCATTGTAAGTTGGTGGATTATGGCTTGCTGTAATTACAACACCTAAGGATGCTTTTAAAGCTCGGGTTGCTAAAGAAATCATTGGTGTTGATACAAAACCTTTATCAGTTGTATACACTTTAATTCCTTTATGTACAAATATTTGCATAGCTGTATCAACAAACAGTTCTCCTCCGAAACGACAGTCATGTCCAATAACAACACTTGGATTTTCAAAGTTACGCAAAAGCCATTCTGCCGTTGCTTGACTTACACGTGCTACATTATCTACAGTATAATCCTTTGCTATTATTGCTCTCCAACCATCTGTACCGAATTTAATTTTTGTCATTTCTATTGTTCAAATATAAGTTTTGCAAATATACGAATAGCACACTAATCAACTATTACAGCAACGAAAAAATGATGTTAAAATTCATTTTTCATTTCTTTAAACGTTTAACTAATTTTTTATTTAAGCGTTAGCAAAAAATTTAATGTGTCAACGTCGTCTGCATAATCATTAAGGCTAGGTGTTTGGGCTTTGCCAAAAGGTATGAATTTTTTACCAATTATGGCTTGAATATCTGTTTTGTTTTTCTCTAAAAACATTTTTACTTCACTTTCGTTTTGGTAGTGCACATAATGGAGCATTCCTAGTGGGGAATTTAATTTTTCGTCTTCTTTAAGGAGAATAAATCCATTATCCAATAAGTTTTCTTGATTCATCAAATAAACAGCCTTATTATAATCATAATTGTTTGCATACTTGTTATGATTAATAATTTCTTTGTAGGGAAACATTGCCTCAAATAAAAGGTTTAAATCATAATCTTTCGGAATCCAAATTTGAGAGACATTTCTACAACCTAAACCAAAATATGCAAATATATCTTTCCCTAAAGCCACCAAATCTTCCTTTGTCTCTGTATTATCCAACACTGCAACTGAAGTTCTATTTTTACGAATAATGTGTGGATATTTTCCAAAATAAGATTCGAAATAAGTAGCCGAATTATTACTTCCTGTGGCAATGACTGCATCAAAATTTTCTATTTTTCCTTGTGCAATCTCTACCCATTCTTCTATTGAAGGATCAAATAGATGTAACGTTTTTATTAATGCTGGAAAAAGATGTTGATCATCAGATGACAATTTTGCTAACGTTTTATTTCCACTTAGGAAAACTGCAATAAAATCATGAAACCCAACCAGAGGAATATTTCCTGCCATAATAATGGCTATTTTCTTTTCACGATTATTTTTCTCAGAAATTGGGTAATTATCAACCCATTTTTTCAGATTATCTTCTGTAAGCCAATCAGAAATACCTATAAATGCAGATTTGACAGCTTCTGGAGTAAACCAACCATTAAAAACATGTGCCCGACTCACGAGATCACTAAGACTCTCATATTCAGACTGATTAATTCCCAGACTGAACCCAGCCCAAGGTTTATTATTTCCTATTTCGCGCATTATTTCGCCCAATTTGGACAAAATTTTGATTTTTTGTAACAATATCATCTTAAGACGGATTATATTTGCAAAGTTAACGAATGCAAATAAATAGCAATGGCAATTATTATAACAGACGAATGTATTAACTGTGGGGCTTGTGAACCAGAATGCCCAAACAATGCAATTTATGAAGGAGGAGCTGAATGGCGTTACTCTGATGGTACCTCTTTAACAGGGGTAGTTAATTTACCTCTTGGTGAAAAAGAAGCAGTAAATGCTGATTCAGACAACGAACCTGTTGATATGGATGTTTATTTTATTGTACCTAATAAATGTACAGAATGTGTCGGTTTTCATGATGAACCACAATGTGCAGCAGTTTGTCCTGTAGATTGTTGTGTAGATGATGAAGATATTAGAGAAACTGAAGAAGAATTATTAGCGAAGAAAGATTTCATGCACTTGGATTAAGTCCTAATTAACTGCATAAAAAGAATCGGTTTATTTCTAAAACAATTCGTCAAATTTTAATTCTTTATTTCTTTCCCAGCTTTTGCTGTTCTTGAAATTAAAACACGTATTTTTTTTGTACTTTCGGCTGATGGAAAGTAATGATACACGAAAAAAGATAGAAGTTTGTTTCTCCCCTTATTTATTCCCTTTATTCAAAGATGAATTTGATATTATTGTGGTAATTGATGTACTAAGAGCAACTTCTGCAATTTGTGCTGCATTCCATAATGGCGTTGCTGGTTTAATCCCTGTTTCTACCATTGAAAAAGCAAAAGAATATCAAGAAAAAGGGTATTTAGTTGGAGCTGAAAGACAAGGTAAGATTGTTGAAGGTTTTGATTTTGGAAATTCACCTTACTCCTATTTAAACCCTAATTTAAAAGGTAAAACAGTTGTGTTAAGTACTACTAATGGTACAAAATCGATCAATATTGCTAAAGATGCTGGACAAGTTGTAATTGGATCGTTATCCAATCTAGATGTGTTGAATGAGTGGCTTGAAAAACAGGATAAAAACATTTTATGCCTATGTTCTGGATGGCAAAATAAATTCAATTTAGAGGATACGATCTGTGCTGGTGCAATCACCGATTATTTAGTTTCCACAGGAAAATTTAGATCTGAAGAAGATTCTTCTATTGCTGCCAAATATTTGTTTTTAAGTGCTAAGGATAATATTTTAGGGTACTTAAAGGCTTCATCACACAGAAGACGTCTTAAAAATTTAAATCTTAATGAAGATATTAAGTATTGTCTTACTCCTAATCAAGCACCTGTAATTCCTGTATTGAATGGAGAAGTTTTGGAATTAATAGAAACTAATGTTCCATTATAATCTATTTGATGAAAAATGATTCCTAATTAGAAACTTCCCTAAAATTCTCTAGGAACTAAACATCTTAAACGAACGATTTCGCCCATATTGCAAAGACTAGCTCCTGATGTTTCTTTGTACGAAAGCCAAACTAGATCTCCATTTTCAAAAGCTTGAAATTGATTTGCATTTGTAGCCTCCAACAAAGTTCCATCTTCCAACTGAAATACAGTTCCACACGAATCAGATTCCGTTGATAAATCAAGTGCTATTGCTTTTTCTGAACGAGAACAACCATTGTTTTTGTTACACGAACTAAATACAACAGCAAATACAACTACTAAACCTCCAACAAAATGTTTAACTTTCATGATAATTAAATTTGAGGTAAATATACGAAAAAGAGCTATACAGAGTTACATTCGTCAGACTGAAAATAAAAAGGCTGCCTTTAACATAGGCAGCCTTTCATTTCAATTGTTAATTGCTAATTGTAAATTTTCTCATCTCTTACTTCTACCCATTTCCCTTTTGTACGCGCATATATTGAATTATCATACATGGCTTCAACTGAGATTCCTGGTAAATAAAATCGTCCTAAATAACTTGAATTCAACTGAACTCTGAATGTTTTTGTTTGATTTGGCTTCAAATCAAAATACGTGTATAATCGATCATCACGAATGTCTTGGTAAGTAAAATAAGATGATTTATTACTACTATACTGATCTAACCTAGCATTGTGAATTTCCCAACCTGAAGGAACAATATGTGAAAGTGCTAACTCTTTTAATTCTCCCCTTATTCCAGAGTTAGAAATTTTTATCTCTGCAATAAAGTCTTTTCCCTGTTCCATTTCATCTACTTGAATTCGTTGATTTGACATATCAAAATAATCTACTTTAATTTGAATGTTTTTAGCAACAGCATCTTCTTCTCCGTTCAAAGGAATTCCTTTTCGAATTAGACGCACATAAAGCACACCATTTCCTGTATTGTTAATTTCAACTTTTTTGCCTTGTCCTCCAAGGTCAAAATTAACCACACTCATGTTCGAGTTTCTTGTCCCATTTTCTCCATTAATTTTAAAAGAAAATTTCAATTCATCAGCAGCACGATTATTTCCTAAAAATTTACTTACTGAAAGTAGACAATAAGCGGTTGTTTGAGTGCTCATCCATTGTTGATCGTTTAAATAATCAGCTATTTTCTTTGCCATTTCAGCTCCTTCAATTTTTTGATCGAGCAGTACTAGTGTTTCAAGAATCATTGCCTCATCTCTTACATTTGAGCCATAAGAGTAAGATAATTCTTGGTATTTTGGAACCGCCTGCGCAACACCGTTAACCAATTCTAAAGCAGCTTCTTTTTGTCCTGCGAGCTTATAAGTAGCAGCTAACCTCCATTTGGCAGGTAACGAAAGATCTATTCGTTCTCTAAGCCTGTTCATCAAACCTAACTCAGATTTTCCGGCTAATGCTAAAGTATACAATCGATATGCTTGAATCAAATCATCATATCTGCCATAATCATTTGTACTATTTGCCTTATTCCAACTTTTAGCCTGCTTTTTCTGGTATTTTATCCATTTTGTTTTTAATGCAGCCGGTATTTCAAAACCTTTCTTTTCAGCCTCTAACAAAAAATGTCCCGCATAATTTGTTCCCCATTCATTGGAATACGTCCCTCCTGGCCAATATGCAAAACCTCCATTTCCTGTTTGGAACAATTTAATGCGATCAATAGCTGCATTTATATTTACCTGAATTGCTGCCCTTTTTGGTGGATCTAATTCAAGTAATTCTTCTAGATAGAGTTGTGGAAATACAGAAGATGTCGTTTGTTCTATGCATCCATGTGGATACCCAATAAGGTAATCTAATCTTTTCCCTAAATCTAATGGAGGGAAATTGGAAACCTCTAAATAAGCTTTATTTGTTCCTGAGATTCCAAAATAATTAACGTTCGAACTAAATGACTCTCCAGAATTTAACACTTTTTCAGTTGTTTTTACTTGCGGACTATTTGGCGTTCTTACATCTATTTCAAAATCATATGTTGCTTTTTGATTTCCACTTGTTGCAACAATAGATACTTTACCAATTCCAGTTTTATTGGCAACGCGTAAATTAAAATTAATAATCTTATCCCCTATTTTACTAAAGTTTAATCCTTTTGTTGACTTTCCTTCTATTGTAAAAAAGTTGTTTGTTTTAACATTGATTGAAACATTTTTAATTTGTTTCTCCATTGCGAAAACATCTACTGGCAATGTCACAAGTTCTCCTGGTCCCACAACACGAGGTAAGGTTCCAAGAACCATTAATGGATTTCTTACTGGAACTGTCTTTTCGGCATTCCCATATTTATTATCCTGACCTGCGATAACCATTACACGAACCGAACCAACATAATTTGGAATTTCAATTGTATGTGAATTCGTGTTCCCTTCGTACGTAAATGGTCCAATAAATTTAACCATTGGTTTAAAGCGGTTTGCCTTAGCAGCTTTTTTACCTTCTCTATCTGCATCACCTCCAATTGCTAATAATTTATCTAATTCTTCCCCATATGTTCCTAGCACATAATCGTACATATCCCATGTTTTCACTCCTAAAGCTTCTCTTGCATTAAAATGATTCCAAGGGTCTGGTGTTTTAAAATTCGTTAAATCCAAAAGTCCTTCATCTACAATCGCTAACGTGTAAGTCATTGACTTTTTATTCTCTTCTGAAACTTTAATTGTTGTTTTTGTTTCGGGCCTTAGCACTTCACTCATCTGAATAACTGGATTCAAATGAGAAGAAGGATCTTCTACATAAATAGGAACGACACCGTACATGCGAATTGGTAAATCATTGGACAGTGAATTATAAGGTTGAATTAATGTAACATGGACGAAAACATTTGGATCCATTTCATCTGTTGTCTCAAATGAATATGTTGTTTCACCTTTCTTTGTATCCACCCAAAACTTATCAATTATTTTAGTTCCGCTTTCAAGACTAATAAGTGCTTTACCTTCGACTGGAGTTGGAATAGATAATTGTACAGACTCTCCTTTTATATACTTTTCTTTATCTGTAGAGAAGTTTAACATGGTTGCGTTTTCAGCATTTTTTCGATTTGACCTTGCATAATAAGGCCAATCAACATAAATTGTTTTTCCGGTAACATGCCCTGAATTATTGTCTTTTACTAATACAAGATACCTTCCCCATTCGGGCTGATCAATTCGAAATTTATATTGCGCTTTCCCTCCTTTTGTTCGAAGGTTTTTTCGATCAATTGGAATAGTACTGGTTCTTGAAATATAACTGGCCAGGTCTGAATCATAGCTATCCCACCACCATCTCCATTCTAATTTATACACTTTCACTTCGACATTACTCTCTATTAATTTTCCTGATTCGTTCAGCGTTACAATATCAATGTAGTGGTCTTTATCTGTAATTAATGCGCCACCATAAAGTTCTCCTTCAGGAACACGTAAGCCAGCATATTCTTCGTAGGGAGAATAGTTAATTGAAGTTCTATCAATACTAAATTCACCTCCTTTTTCAAACACTTTTGTTGTAAAGTAAGCTTTTAGCATTCCAGGAGCAGTTTCACCTAATGCAACACCATGATCAAAACTAACTTTCCCTTCTGCATTTAATTTCCCTTCAAAAATAGTTTTGTCTTCGGCTGAAAATTCTTTTAAAGGATCATCAAAAACGAAATTGTTGTATTTATTAAAAGTGGTTTGTGTTGCTACAAGATGAACATCTACTTTCGTTTTCAAATCACCAGCAATTGCTCCGTGAAGCCATTTTGATTCTAAATTTACTTTTCGAGCATTTCGTTGCGTTAACATTTCATCTCCAAAAGAAAGTTCAATTTTTAACCGATTTGGTTTTACTGTTTCAACTTTTAGGCTTTTATAAAATGTTCTATTTCCAATACTGATTTTTGCACTATAATTCCCTGTAATATCCTCAGGATTCGTTTTAGTTCGGAAATCATAAAGGCCATTTACAGACTTTACTTGAATTTGCTCATCTACTGTTATCCCTTTTGGATTAATCAATTCAAATTTTACAGGATGTGTATTTGGTAATAATTCGGCTTTATCTTCTAACATAAATGATACATATATGCTATCTCCAGGACGCCAAACTCCTCTTTCGGTATAAACAAATCCTTTAATTCCGTTTTGCACTGTTTCTCCTGAAACATCAAATTTACTTAGCGACAGGCTTTCACCATCTCTTAATTTTAAATATCCTTTTTGCCCGTCAGAGCTTTCAGCAATTAGTAAAAATGGTTTCCTGTCTAATTTTAAACTAGCCATTCCTTCACCATCACTGGATGTTTCTCCTAAAAATTGTTGTTGGAAATCATAAAATTTGACGTTTGCTCCAGATAAAGGTTCTGTTGTATTTAAATCTGTTAAAACAACATGCATTGTCTTATCAGCACCAGCTTTCGCTATTATTCCGATATCAGAAATTAATATGTTTCTAGAAATTGTTTTATTTCGATAGAAGTAGTCTTGGCATGGATCATTTCGATTATCATAATCATCTTCATAATAATCATATTCGTCGTAATAATCATAATAGTAATATCCGCCTTCCCAATCATATTCATTCCACTCTTCATTTTCAGAAGTAAAATTAAATGCAGTTAAATCCTCATCTTCAATTGTTAATGTTGTACATTCAAACAAAGAATATTCTTTTTTTGCCGAAAGTTGAATTCGATAAATCGCTCCTAGGTCCATCTCTACATACTTTGATAAATCAATAGAAAAGTTATTCCAATTGTGCAAATCAAGATCTCCTTCCAAATCAAGATCAACTCGCTCTTCATACACTTCTCGAGCAACTCTTCTGAGTTGATAAGTACCATCATAGTTATTCGTTTGGAGAAATTGAATCATATTGTCTTCAAAAACTTTGGTTATCGTAATATCAACAGAGGTTAAGTTAATTGCAGCAAATGGAAAGTGTGTATTTCCTGTTTTAGGAATAATGTTTCCTTCTCCAATTAACTCTAAATCTGGGGCTATATCTTCAAAATAAAGGCGGTGTTTTCCTGAAGCATCTAGCCGATTTCCTTTGCTATTTTTAATTCCACTTTCAATATATAATTGATCGCTTCCGACAATGCGTTCTGTTGGATAGATCGTTAAAACTTGTTTATCTGCTACTATAGTTACATCATTATCTTCTAAATAGACAAGTCCTTCTAAAAATTGATTTGGAAGTAAGGGATCTGAAAAGTGAATTTTGACAAATTGCTGTGGGGAATGATTTACTACTACATCTAGAACAACAAATTCTCCTTTTGCTGGGATTCGAATGCTCTTTTGCCCTTCTTTTTCAATTCCAATAGGGTCACCATCCCACTTTAGAAATAAATCAGATCTTGAATCCTTTCTTAAAATGTCTTCAACTACAAAAGTATAGGCAACATCTGTTTCTTTTATTATTTTAATATTTAATTCTTTTCCATCCTGTTCCGCATGAATCAACTCATTAACTTTTGTCGTATCAAAGCTCCCTGTAAAATAAAGATGCCCTATTAATTTCTGTTTAGAAAAATCAGATTGACTCTGTGTTTCAAATCGATCAATTTCGAGTTTATAGTTTCTCTGAAGTGTTCTAAAATTAAATTCAAAAATTTCTAAGTTTTCCTCAACATCTAAAAAATCAGACAGGTTAAGTTGTGCCTTATATCTTGTTCCTGAATTTAATGGAGTTATTGGAACAAATTCTATTGTTCTATCATCTAACCAATTTGCAGCACCATTAACCGCTGGAAAAAATGTAAACGTTTCACCATTAACATTTTCTTGTTGCTCTTTTGTAATGTCCTGATTGAGTTGGACTTTAATGGAACCGTTATCACTAATTGATCCTCCTGTAAAAGCTGCAATATACTGCGCAAATTCTGGATTGATTTGTACAATTTCTCCTTGCTCAATATCTTTGCTTCCAGAACAAGAGAAAAGGAGTCCTAAAATTATTGTTAACACATTGATTTTTTTCATGATACAGGTTTAGAATTATTGGTTACAGGGTGAAATTTAAGTGGATTTATTTAGATATCCAATAATAAACCTAATCTCTTAATAAAGAGTTATTATTTGTTTAATTCAGTTAATTATCCGTTTAAAGAAATAAGCTTAGCTAACCTTGATATGTTTCTATTCCGTTTTCGGTAATGACATAAGTCTTTCGTTTACCAAATTCTCTTGAAAAAATAATGTCAAATGAAATATTATTTTCTACAACAAGATTCAAAAGTGCGTATTTTGGGTGATCATCAGAAGTTAAATCGCGATCGCAATTCATACAATAGAAATCAACGATTTCTTTTGGTTGGAATGTTGTTTTTGGAATGTGCTGGTGTTGGTAATCTCCAAACTTAGTTGAAAGTTCTATTATTCCTTCATCCCCATTTTTTCTTACCGTCCTTAATTTTAATGTTTCTGCATTTAATTCGTTCAATTTAGCACGGCAATGCGGGCATACAAATAAAAAGTTGGTAAAGTTCATAGTATTGGTTTGATATAAGATAGTTAAATTTTAACAATAATGCAAATAATGTTAAAATTTAAATCACTATTTCACTTTCTCGAACTTCGCTTAAATATTTACCTCCTGGATATGCGTCATTATAATCAAAGTTTAACCAAACAAACCCTTTACTGTCTTCATAATAAAAAATTGATTTTCCTTTTGACTCTTCTTTAAAAAAGACGTTTTTAATCAAATAAACAACTATCTCAAGGTCTTTTGAATCTCCAAATTTTACTTCAGGATATAAATGCCCTACTCTTCCTTGGCTTTGTTCTACAACTGTTCTTACAAGTCTTATTTCTCCTCCTATTGCTTTAATTGCAGAAGCCATCATTATTGAATAATCATCACAATCTCCTTTAAAAAAATCATCATAGTCTAATTGCCCAATTGTATGTGAAGCTGTTGAGTAATATTCTTCATCCACAGGGTCATAAACATATTTCCATTTCCCGTATATTTCTTTGAAAACACTAAAAAATTGCACCCATCTTCTACTTTTCGATAAGTGTGCTTCTTCTTGAAAATACTTTACGGCAATACTTGCCGCATAATTTCGAACTTCAGGATTTTTATAGTCAATTGCCTCTCTTAATTCTTTTTCTCTTTTAAAGTGAGTCTCTTGAATCTCAAATTTCTGACGTAGGGAATTTTCAGATAAATCATACAATAACTCTGAATAATCATGATAAAGATTGTCTAGTGTGTAAATTCCAGAAAAATTTGTAATCGTTAACAATACTAATCCAGCAATTAGTGTAATGTAAACAAGTAATCGTAGTTTTTTAAGTAAGTAATATGTAATAAAAAAAATACTTAAGAAAAGAATAATGTGATCAAGTCGAATCGATCCTATTTGAAGAACAGGAAAATATTTATAAAGTAGAATAAACATTGGCATGGAGAGGATTGCTGAAACCACTCCTAGCAACAGTACTGAATTTACCCTATTCTTTGATTTTTTCTCTTCTTCCACCTTCCAAAAATAACGAATCTACTCAAGGAAAATTGAAAAAAAGTATATAATGTATTATCTGTTGAAATAACTGGCTTATTTGTCTCTTTTAAATCATAATTTGATTGTCTGAAATTAACTATCTTTGGCTTTCATCATCAGAAAATAATATAACGTATGAAAAATATAACGGTTATTGGTGCTGGAACAATGGGGAATGGAATTGCTCATGTTTTTGCTCAATTTGGATACAATGTAACGCTTGTGGATATTTCTCAAGAAGCGCTGGACAAGGCAGTTGCTAAGATTGGCAAAAATCTAGACCGAATGGTAGCTAAAGAAAAGATTTCAGAGGATCAAAAGTCAGCAACTTTAGCAAACATAACTTGTAAAACAAATTTAAAAGAAGGTGTTTCAAATGCTGAATTGGTTGTAGAGGCTGCTACTGAAAATGTTGATTTAAAATTGAAAATTTTTAAAGATATTGATGAGAATACTTCTGATAACTGCATTTTAGCAACAAATACATCATCTATTTCAATTACAAAGATAGCTGCTGTTACCTCTAAACCAGATAAGGTAATTGGGATGCATTTCATGAATCCGGTTCCCATTATGAAATTGGTTGAAATTATTCGAGGTTACTCAACTTCTGATACTGTTACTTCGACTATAATGGAAGTTTCTAAGTCATTAAATAAAGTTCCAGTAGAGGTAAACGATTATCCTGGATTTGTGGCAAATAGAATATTAATGCCAATGATTAATGAAGCAATTATTACACTTAATGAAGGTGTTGCGGGTGTTGAAGAAATTGATACTGTTATGAAATTAGGAATGGCTCATCCTATGGGACCACTTCAATTAGCTGATTTTATTGGTTTGGATGTTTGTTTAGCAATCATGAATGTTCTTTATGAAGGTTTAGGAAATGACAAATATGCTCCTTGTCCATTACTTGTTAATATGGTTACGGCTGGAAAAAAAGGGGTTAAGTCTGGAGAAGGGTTCTATTCTTGGGGTCATGGCACAAAAGATTTAATTGTAGCAGATAATTTTAAGAAATAATTTTTGAATAAAAAAATGTTGTAGTTAACCGGTGATATGATCACCGGTTATTTTTTTGCTCAACAAAAATCAGATTAGATTTTGATTCCCATTAAACAGATGTCATCAGTTTGCTCTTTATCATCCATCCATTCTTTCATAGTGTCTTTAACACGCTCATATTGCGTAGGGATATCTTCTTTGTGAATATCTAGAAACAAGTTTTGCATTCTTCTATAAGTAAACTTCTTATAGTTAGGACCTCCAAATTGATCCGGTAGACCATCAGAAGTTAAGTAAATAACATCTCCTTTTTTAACTTCTATTTCAACATTTGTATAAGAGTTTGAAATTTCATATTCTGCTGTTATTCCTACCTTATCCCCCTTTAAAGCTATGACTTCTTCATCTTGTATTAAATAGAGTGAATTATTTGCACCTGCAAATTCAAGCGTATTCGTACTCATATTTATACTACACAATGCCAAATCCATTCCATCAAAAAGATCTGCCTTCCCTTCTTCAGTTTGTCCAAAGGCAACGGATAATCCCACTTGTAAGAAGTTAAGTATTTGTGACGGTATTGTTAGTCGTTTTTCATTAACAGCTTGATCCAATAAGTTTCGCCCAATAATACTCATCATTGCGCCAGGAACGCCATGTCCTGTACAGTCGACTACAGCTATTAGTATTTTTGAATGTGTTCTATCTACCCAATAAAAATCCCCACTTACAATATCTTTTGGTCGATAGTACACAAACGAGTCCGGCAAGAGTTGATGCATGAATTTATCAGAAGGTAAAATTCCTTTTTGAAGTCTACGAGCATAATTTATACTTGCGGTAATGTCATTATTTTTTTGTTCTAATTCTTCTGTACGAACTTTAACTTTATATTCTAATGTATCATAAAGTGAAGCATTATCGATTACTGTTCCAATATAAGAGGCCATTGTTTTTAATAAATCAATGTGATACGATTGATAAGCGTTTTTCTTAAAACTTTGAATAGATAATGCGCCAATCATCTTATTTTCTACAATCATTGGGTAAAAAATTAGAGAAGCAGCTGTCTTTCCTTTTATTGTTTTAATCTCATCAATATAATTTGAGTATTCAACCTCGTTATCATTAATTAGAATTTCTTTGCGATTTTTTATGCACCAAACAGGATAATTATTGGTTTCATCCATTGACACAGAATAGGCAGGAATTCTTTCGTTACTTTCGTAAATATATTTGTAATCTAAAACGTTCTCTTTTTCATTTGAAACGACTATTGCAAAAATATCAGCTTCCATTAATTGCCCAACCATTTCGTAAAGCTTGTCTAGAATCTCATCTAGATTTAAAGTTGAAGAAATGAGCTGCCCCATTTCGCTCAATAAGCTTGTGTTTAAATAATTAAGCTCTATCTCTTCTTTTTGTTCTCTAACTTCTTTTGTTCTTAAAGCAATTTTTTCTTCCATAGTTTCATAAAGCCCTGCATTTTCCATTGCAATAGCAACAAAACTTGCTAAACTTCGAACTAAACTTACTTGATACTTATCATAAGCAAAAGCATTAAAACTTTGCACGGTAATAACTCCAATCGTTTTTCCTTTAAGGATTAATGGTAGATAAATTAAAGAAATCGATAAGTCACCTGCAACTGGTGCTACTGGAGTTTCGGCATCAGGAACATAATTTCCGATATCTGCAATAATATTATCTATAATAATCTCTTTTGAATCATTGAAACAAATTACCCCTAGCCTTTTATCATCTTTAAGGTCAAATCCAACATTGAATAACGGTGTTCCATTTTCGATTATTTCTGGAAAGATAAGTTGTGTATTTTCTTTATTCGGAATTCCAATTCCAAATATATTTGCATCCATCAACTTATTAATATTTCCATACACTTGTTGGATAATATCCATTACGGAAAGCGTTGACGTAATTTGCATTCCTATATCACTGAGTAAACTCGAATTATCATATGCCCGTGTAAGTGCATTCTCTGCTTTTTTCTTGTCTGTTATATCTCTTGTAATAACACTGAAACCGATTGCTCTTTTACCACTTTCATCAACCTTCATTTTGGCAACTTGTCCAACCCAAATTTCCTTTTGATCTCTAGTTATAGCCGGAAATTCTAAATAAGACGTAGCATCCATGGTCTTAATTTGATTAGAATAAAATTGAGCAACTTTCTCTTTATAATCGTTGCGAACTAATTCTAGAAAGTGAATTGAGGTTAATTGCTCTTTAGAAAAGCCCGTTGTCTTAGACATCACATCATTTATAAAAATGAATATTCCATGAATGTCAATTTCATAAATCATATCGGAAGAACCTTCTACTAAACCTTCATATTGTTCTTCTAACCTTTTAATATCAGTAATATCTGTAGATACACTAACATATTTTTCAAGATTCCCTTCGTTATCAAAAACTGGAGTAACACTCATTGAAATCCAATAATTCAAATTTGTAATTCGATTAGAACTTTGTGTTTCTATTGTGAATACTTCTTTCGAATCAAACAAATGAGTAAATTTCTGTTTTTCTTCTTCACTGAACAATGGTCCGTTATATATATCTAATGGGCCTTTTCCCTTCACTGCCTCAAGTGAGGAACCGGATATTTTTGTAAAACTATCATTTACCCATAATACTTTTCTATCATGATTGAAAATTACAATTGAGTTCGTTGTATTGTTAGCAACTAGCGAGAGTTCCTTGAGTTCTTCAGCAACTTTTTGTTCTTCCGTTATATCATGAGATATTATAATATAACGTTCCAAGCCACCATCTATATTTAGTATTGGTGTAAAATGTAATCTTACAGTGTATGGTGTTTTATCTTTCGTATATTGAACGTGAATCGATTCAAAGGAAATTTTTTCTTCAAACACTTTATGCTTTGATGCATCAATTTTGTCTTGACTTGTTTTATCTCCAGATAACAAATCAAAGGGCATTCTGTCGATTGCTTCGAATTTTAAATAACCAAATTTCTTTTCAAAAGCATTATTTACCCACTCAATGCGATTATTTTGATCAACAATTAAAACCATTTGATCAATATTAGCAGCAACAATGGAAAGTTTCTTCAATTCAAATTGTTGACTCTCTAATTTTTTATTCAATTTATTTGAGTTTCGAAGTCTTAAGAAAATAAAGAATAAGATTAAAAGTACGGCAATCAGTGCAATGATTGAAAAACGAATAACAAGGCTGTTATTTTTATTTTCTAATTCTTTCGTTTTTAGTACATTTTGAGCATTTTCATTTTTTCTTTCTTGTTCGATTAACTTAAATTCAGTTTCAAATTCTGTAGATTGTTCAGAAAACAATTTTTTAGAAATGGATTCTTTCAACTCATAAAATGATTTCAAATATAAGTTCGCATTTTTATAATCTTGGATAGAATCATAAGCCATTGCTAACAATCTTGTGTTTTCCATGACTTCAATTACCTGCTCGGATTTATTTGTATATTTCAATCCTTCTAACCCATTATCAATCGCCGCTTGAAAGTTTCCAAATTCTAAATACACATTTCCGAGTCTTGAATAACCGTAGGCTATTCTCCGATTATTGTTGATTGCTTTATTTTTATCCAAGCCTATTTCAGCGTAAGAAAGAGCGGGCAAAAATTCTCCTTTTAATTGATAGTAACGACTAATAACGAATAGAATTTCAGCACTTAAGTTTTCAATTCCATTATCTGTTTCTCTTTCTATTATTTTTTCGATCGCCTCAAAGCCCAATTCATTTTCTCCTTGATTCAGATAAATCTCTCCCATGAAAGCATAAATACCTATCATACTAACCTGATCATCTAATTTTCCCGCTATTTCCTTTGCCTGACTGAGGAAATCAATTGCAACTTCATACCTTTCTAACTTGAACTGAGAAAACGCAATTTTTATCAGAAGATGCAATTTAACATCTTCATTGTTCAATTCATTTGCAAGCTCTAATGATTTATTGTAGAAATACATTGACTTGATGTAGTTATTTTCGCACATCAATGTATTATCACCTGCAATATCATATCCATTCATTATCCCTTCTTGGTAGTCAACTTTCTTTGCCAAGTTAAGTGATAACTCTCCATATTCGATAGATTTTTTACAATCATTAGTAATATAGATTTTTGCAATTTCTAATAAAAAATCTGATTTTTTTGGGCCTTCTTCTGTTACCGAAAGCTGCACAATTAAAGAATCAATTTTTTCTTGAGAGGAAGCTGTGATTTGACCAAAAACAAGCCCACTTGATTGCATTACAAAAAGCAATAAAGTCATTCGTAAAACTTCATTAAGAAGCCTTCTAATATTTCTTTGAAAAAGAGTGATCTTGCGGTAAATCGTCACAGTTTTTAAATATACTTAAAATATTTTTTAAAACCTTGTGAAAGCTCTTTTTTTAGCTCATTACTAACGAATAATAAACTAAAAACAAAAAAAGCCATTTGTCTGAGACAAATGACTTTTAATTCAATCTATAATTTCGATTATTCAGCAATCACTTCAAACTGAAATTCTTGTTTTACTTCTTTATGTAGATTTGCAATAGCCGCATAAGTACCAACTTCTTTAATTGAGTCGTTCGTTATTTTGATTGATTTTCTATCAACCTCAATTCCTTCAGTTTTTAATGCTTCAGAAATAGCAATTGTATTGATTGATCCAAAAATCTTTCCACTTTCTCCAACTTTTGCAGCAATCTTAACAGTTAAACCGTCTAATTTTGCAGCAATTGCTTCAGCTTCTTCTTTAATTTTTGATTCTTTATGTGATTTTTGACGCATTACTTCTGAGTGCGCTTTTTTAGCAGATTCTGTTGCTAAGATTGCGTAACCTTGAGGAATAAGAAAATTTCTTCCGTATCCGTTTTTCACTGTTACAACTTCGTCTTTATATCCTAGCTTATCTACGTTTTTCTTTAATATAATATCCATGATCAGGGTATTTTATAATTCAACAATAAAATAATTATTTCATCAAATCTGCAACGTAAGGCAAAATAGCAAGATGTCTTGCTCTTTTTACAGCTTTGTTGATTTTTTTCTGAAATTTTTGAGAGGTACCTGTTACTCTTCTTGGTAAGATTTTACCCTGCTCATTAATGAATTTGATTAAGAAATCTGGATTTTTATAATCAATATATTTGATTCCACTTTTCTTAAATCTACAATATTTCTCCTTTTTAATTTCAATATTAATTGGAGTTAAATATCTAATTTCTGATTGTGCCATTTTTAATCTTTTTATTAAACACTAAATTTTTAATTAAGCTTTTGCTGCAGCTCTAGTTTTTTCAGCAAAAGCAACATGATCTTTATCCATTCTAACAGTTAAAAATCGCATAATACGCTCATCACGTTTAAATGCAACTTCTAGCTTTTGGATTAAATCACCATTTGCTTCGAATTCAACTAAATTGTAAAAGCCATTCGATTTTTTCTGAATTTGGTAAGCCATTTTTTTAAGGCCCCAAAATTCTTTGTGTTTAATAGCACCACCATTGGATGTTATAAAATCTTCATACACTTTTACTGCTTCCTTTGTCTGTTCTTCAGACAAAACGGGAGTTAAAATGAAAACAGTTTCGTACCTATTCATATATAAAATTTTAATTAGGGCGCAAAGATACGGTTATTATTTGAAGTACAAAACGATTAGGTCTATTCTTTTGTGTTTTTAATGACTTGAGAATAACATTTGCTCATTAAAATAATACTAAGCGCGCAAAATTAATTGATTTATCGAATGATAACTAATTTGAATTTTATAAAAATACTATTGAATGTAACTTGATGAATTGTTAATAAAAACAGATCAAGGACGGTACTTTAACCTTTGCTTTATTCTATATTTGTTATTCAATTTTTTCTATGAGTAACTTTGTTGTATCTGCACGTAAATACAGGCCTCAAACTTTTGATACAGTTGTTGGGCAATCTTCTATTACCACAACGTTAAAGAATGCAATTAAAAATGATCATTTAGCTCAAGCATTTCTTTTTTTCGGATCAAGGGGGGTTGGTAAAACTACAACAGCACGAATTTTAGCAAAAACAATTAATTGTTTAGATTTAGGAGAAAACATTGAGCCCTGCAATGCTTGTGAGTCTTGTACTTCGTTTAATGAGGGGCATTCTTTTAATATTCTTGAATTGGATGCTGCATCTAATAACTCTGTCGACGATATTCGAAATTTAATTGATCAAGTAAGAATAGCTCCTCAGATTGGAAAACATAAAATCTTTATTATTGATGAGGTTCACATGTTGTCTCAATCTGCATTTAATGCTTTTCTAAAAACACTTGAAGAACCACCTAAACATGCGATTTTTATTTTGGCTACGACTGAAAAACACAAAATTTTACCAACTATTTTATCGCGTTGTCAAATTTTTGATTTCCATAGAATTCAAATTGATGCCATTGTCTCTCATCTTAAAGATATTTCAACGAAAGAAGAAATTAATGCTGACGATAAAGCACTTCATGTGATTGCTCAAAAGGCTGACGGAGCGCTCAGAGATGCTTTATCTATTTTTGATCAAATTGTCTCCTTTAGTAATAACAATGTTACTTATGAAGCTGTTTTAGATAATTTAAATGTTCTTGACTACGATTATTATTTTCGGATAATTGAATTTGCAATGGCTGGAAATATTCCTGAGAATTTGCTAATCTATAATGACGTTCTTTCGAAAGGGTTTGATGGGAGTCAATTTATCCTAGGGCTTTCTGAACATCTAAGAAACTTGCTCGTTTGTAAGGACGAATCTACAATTACTTTAATGGAAATTCCTGATGAAATAAAGGAGAAATATAAGTCACAAGCGCAAAATACTTCTCAAGATTTTATTTTATTGGCTTTAGATTTGTTACGCGATACAGATTTACACTTTAAAGCAAGTAAAAACAAACGTTTGAGTGTTGAAATTTGTTTAATGAAGCTGAGTTCTATTGTTTCTACATTAAAAGCAAAACAATCATCTTAAGTTGTCACGACATATTAATCCTTCCTTTCGAAGGTCAAAATGACACCTTAACGAAGTCTTCTCCTCAAAAAAAAGAGATCAATACAGGTATAAAAAACACTAACTCGAGTAATGGGAGGCTAGCTGAACGCAAAACAATAAGTCGTCCAACAGGCAAGTTAATGACTACAAACATTGGAATTAAAGAAACATTAAATCCAACTCAGAAAAAAACTAATTCTGGGCAAGAGTCAGTACTATCTAGTGAAGCGGATGATTTTACTTTTGAGCAATTGGAGCATGTATGGAAAGAATACAGTTTAGGAGTAAAAAGAGAAAGGAAAGATAAACTATATTCAACATTGGTTTCGTCAAAATTATCTATGAATTCTGATTACCAAATTAGTTTGGAAATCGTGAACACCGTTCAGGCAAATGATCTAGACCGTGAAAAAGGAGCTATCTTGAATTTTATTCGAAAAAAGCTAAATAACTATTCAATCGGTTTAAACTACAAATTAGTTGAGCAAACGAAAAAGCAGGTTTTAGATAATAAAGGCCTTTTTGATAAAATGGCTGAAGAAAATTCTTCTTTAAATAAATTTCGAAAGTTGTTTAATTTGGATATTGAATTTTAATCTTACACCGACCTAAAACACTGGTTTTTTGTGATTTATTTCAATTTCGTTTTACTTATAAGCAACTCTCTTTCAAAAAAAGTCGTTATATTAATAAGCAAAACAATTTATCAACCTTATTAATTAACCAATAAATAATCCCCTTTTTATGAAGAGATTTTTATCTATTTTCTCAATTCTATGTGCTGGGAGTTCCGTTTTAGCTCAGGATTTTACTTATTCTTATGAGCCCGTTACCGAAAACGCTGAAGATCAAATTATTATTCGTGATTTAAAAAAATCAAAAGTCAATGATTTAATTGTTGGATATGATTTTATGGCCAAAAATGAAGCAGGTCATTTTATTCCTAAAGCAGGAATAATGAAATTGGATGACACAGGTAACCCTGTTTGGTCTAAAGTTGTTGAAATGGAAAATTCTTCAAAAAACTGTACGTTCGAAATTGCTGAAAATGCTTTTGGAAATTTTTACCTATGGGGGTTAAATTATGAAGATGAAACGGCAGGTCTTCAAGGTGTTTTATCTATGATAAACACAGAAGGAGAAGTAATTTGGACCAAATTATATGATTTTGGAGATGACGTTGCAACAAGTTACTCTGTAAGTAAAATTGAAGTATTGCCTTCTGGAGAAATTCAATTACTTGCCTCTGTTTTTAATAAGGTAATTATTATCCGAACAGATGCTGGAGGAAATATTATTTGGGGTAAAATAAATGCTGCCGTTCCTGATACAGAAACTGGAGGGAAATTTCCAGCATTTGAATACTTATCTATCCCAGATGATGGAGGGATGTGTGCTTCTAAATCAGGAAGTTTCTTTTCTTTACTTAGATATAGTGAAGAAGGTGATTTGATGTGGAATAAAACCTATAATATTGGAGGATATACGCATGCTAAATCTATCAAGAGAATGCCAAATGGAAATGTTTGGGTTGCTGGATTTGCTGGGTTTGTTCCTCACATTATGGAAATTTCAGCTGAAGATGGAGAAATTCAATGGATCAAAACAATCCCAGGATTGAATATGGGAATACCTAATGCTGGTAACTTAACTGTGAATGAAAATGAAATTATCTATGATTTAATGACTACTACAAAGAATCATTATATCATTAAACTTGATCAAGAAGCTAATATTGTTAATGCTATGGTTTCAAAAGGGGTTTCTTCTGACTATAATCGAATTGAAACTGTTGGAGAAAGCGAGTATTACACATATGGTTCGCTTCTTGTAGATGATTCTGAATTTCCGTTTGTTCATGAAGCTGTAATTAATCGTACATCTGACGTGTTCGAAAATTCTTGCTTATTTGATACAGAAGAGACTTTAGCAACAGAAGATTACCCTGAGGCAGATTACAATGAAGTTACTGATGCTTCGTACTCATATGACTTTACAAATGAAGAAGATATTACAATTGAATTAAGTGATCTTCAAATTAGAACTAAATTTTTCTGTGAAGTCTTCCTTTCTGATGACAATGGATTGGTTCAAGAAGAGATTTCAATCTATCCGAATCCAACGAAAGACGTAATTACAGTAAATGTTCCAGAAAACTTTATCAATAGTACATTCACTATTTCAGATTTAGCAGGAAGAGAAGTTTTAACTTCAACAGTAAATTCAAATCAAATGAATTTAGACTTGTCATTACTTAACAACGGTTACTACATTTTTACCGTTCGTAATGGAGTAAATCAAATTACTAAGAAAATAGCGGTCTCAAAATAATATACCTTCTAACCAACTTTTACTTTTTACAACCACTTTAAGAAATTAAGGTGGTTTTTTGTACACAAAAACCCGTTATCTAAAAAATAACGGGTTCTTCAATAGTCAATTAATGTGCTATTTTAACGCTGCTGCTGACCTAATTCCGCAACACCATTCGGGCTAATAGCCGATTTTTCGATTCGTAATTTAGTCCCATCAGAAGAGATTAAAATCGTAGTATCAGCAACTTCTAGTACTTTCCCTTGAATTCCTCCAATGGTTACTACTTTATCTCCTTGAGCAATACCTTCTCTATATTTTTTTGCTTCCTTGGTTCTTTTTAACTGTGGTCTAATCATGAAAAAGTAAAATACAATTCCAATCAACCCGAACATTAATAAGTTGGGAACTAACCCTCCACCTTGTCCAGCTGCCTCTTGCAGCATGACGAATTTATAATCCATGTGATTTTGTTTTTATTTCTATTTATTTTCTTCTTTCACTTCACCTACTAATGAAACCGTAGTTACCGTAGGATTTGTGTTGGCTTCTACGCGAATACTTTTGTTTACCAACCCTACTCTATTGTTCGAATTGAAAATTACTTTAATTTCTCCACTTTCTCCTGGTTCAATTGGGTGTTTTGGCCAATCTTCAGGAACAGTACAACCACAACTTGTTTTAACGTTAAGAAGAACCAAATTTTTATCTCCTGTATTTGTAAATTCAAACGTATGTTTCACCATGTCTCCATCCACTACTTCTCCAAAATTAAATTTTGTTTCAGAAAACTCTATTGAAGTGGGTTCATCCACATAGGCTGCATATTCTGTTTTTCTCTCTTCGGCATTAACTCCTTCACTTGATGTACAACTTGCAACTCCAATTGCAAGCAACATGATTATTGCTATCTTTTTCATCTTTATATTAATTAATTAAACCTCTTCCAGTTTTCTTTAATTTTCCTTGTTCTTCTAATAACGGAATTGCTTTATCTAAAATTCCATTAATGAATACCTGACTTTTAGGCGTACTATAAAATTTAGAAATTTCTATATATTCGTTAAGGGTTACTTTTTTGGGAATGGAAGAAAGTACTTTCAATTCCGTAATTGCCATTTTAAGCAAAATTACATCCATTTTCGCAATTCTATCTAGCTCCCAATTTTTCGTTAACTCATCTATAATTTCCGTATTTTCTTTCTCTAATTCTACTGTCTTTCGCAGCAAAGTTGTGATAAAACCTAACTCATCCTCTTTGTCCTTATAAAGCTCCAAAATAGCTGTATTTTGGTTATCATCTTCTTTGACAAGTTTAATTGATTTTACAACCATTGAGCACATAAGGTCAATATCATCTAACCAAAAGATACTCTTATTCTCAAAATAATCGTGTAGTAATTCGAAGTTTGCAATTTCTTTCTTGAATAAATCTACTACAAACTTCTTATCATCTTCAAAAGAATTCTCTTCTGAATTCATATAATCTCTATAAAGATCAGAATCAACAATTTTCAAAAATAACTTTTTCATTAAATCATTCTCTACTACTCCAGTCCAATTGACTTTAAGCAATTCTGATTGTCTTTTTAATGATTCATTGGTTTTGAAATATGAAAAAATTCTGTTTTCAACAAATTTTCTATTGGGTGCTAAATCTTCTTTACTTGGTCTTACTTTCTTCATTCTATCAGCAATGCGTTGCTCTGAAAAATGTTGAACCTCTTCAAAAGTCAATAAAAACCACAAGTATAATTCATACATTTTATCTACAGAGAGTAATAATTGCTTCTCAGCATTTAACGCATCTTCATCTTCTGTTTGAAAGAATGCGTACAAAACTTGTAGTACTTTTATTCGTAAATGACGTCTATTTAACATTCTTGTTTTTCTACATTGGTAATTTTACTCTCCCGATAGCCTCAATTCTTTCTTCGGCCATTTTATTTGCAATCTTATAGGTAGGAACGTCATTTTCTCTAGCACGAGAAATGATATTTAGTGTCGTATTGTAAATTTCCTCTGCTTTCCCCATAGCCCATTCAGCACTCAATCCTTTCACCTCAGAAAAACAGTTAATCACGCCTCCTGCATTAATCATAAAATCTGGAACATAAATTATTCCTTTGTCTTTGACTTGTTGCCCGTGAATATCTTCGTCTTGAAGCTGGTTATTCGCTGCCCCTGCAATAATCGAACAATTTAATTTGTCCAAGGTATTGTCATTTACAGTAGCCCCTAGTGCACATGGCGCATAAATATCCATATCAATTGAATAAATATCATCCAATCCTACCACTTCAGCTCCATATTTAGATGCTACATTTTTAAGTGTATCTTCATGAATATCTGTAATGTATATTTTAGCCCCTTCTTTTGCCAGATTAGCCACAAGGTATTCACCAACATGTCCAACACCTTGGACCGCTACTTTTTTACCTTCTAATGAATCGGTTCCAAATTGCACTTTAGCTGCAGCTTTCATCCCCATATAGACACCATAGGCAGTTACAGGCGAAGGATCTCCACTTTTCCCTGGCAAACCAACGACATTATTTGTCTCCATATTCACCCAAGTCATATCTTGTGGCGAAATCCCTACATCTTCTGCTGTTATGTACTTACCTCCTAAAGATTCAACAAATTTTCCAAATCGTCTAAAAAGCGCTTCACTTTTCTGCTTTCTTGCATCTCCAATAATAACTGCTTTTCCTCCACCTAAATTCAATCCTGAAATTGAATTTTTATACGTCATTCCTCTTGACAAACGTAAAACATCATTCAAAGCTTCTAATTCGTTACTATAATTCCACATTCTCGTTCCACCTAAAGCAGGACCTAAGACGGTATTATGAACAGCAAGAATTGCTTTTAATCCTGTTGCATTGTCATTGCAAAAAAGCAACTGCTCATGATCATATTTTGACATTTGGGCAATTACTGGATTAGTAGCAAGCTCTGTATCTTTAATATCTTTTACTTCAAACATAATATTTGGGAGATTAAATTATTTTACTTGTTCTTTCTCAACTTTTGTTACACTTATCCGCTAATTAGGGAATTTCAAAAAATTACGATTACATATTCTAAATACTGAATCTTTAATAGTAACTTTATCCCTAATTTTTTGCGCTACAAAAGTACTAAATTTTACATGTCTTCATTATTCTACTTAAATAAATATTTAATCAAGTACAAACGACGTTTGATCCTTGGGACAATTTTTCTTTTTGTATCAAATTTTTTTTCTGTAGAACAACCTGAACTGGTTGGAAATACCATTAACGATATTATTGCTGAGTTTGGTTCAGAAAACAATAATAAAATGGATAGTGCACTAAAATTAGGCCTATTGGCGGCAGGGTTTTATATGCTTCTGTCTATTCTTAAGGGGTTATTTTTGTTCTTTACCCGACAAACGATTATCGTTATGTCACGTTTTATTGAGTACGACCTTAAAAATGAAATTTATGCTCAGTATCAACGCTTAAGTTTTAATTTTTACAAAAAAAATGCAACTGGTGATTTAATGAATCGAATTAGTGAGGATGTGTCTAAAGTAAGGATGTATCTAGGACCGGGAATAATGTATACAATCAACATTTTCTTTCTTTTTACATTAATCCTGATTAAAATGATTTCTAGAAATGCAGAATTAACGTTGTATGTTCTACTTCCATTACCGATCATGTCTGTGCTCATTTATTTTGTAAGTAGAGTTTTAAATAAAAAAAGTGAAAAGGTTCAATACCAACAATCTTTCTTATCGACTATTGTTCAAGAATCATTCGCTGGAATTCGAGTTGTAAAATCGCATGTAAAGGAAAAAACAATTGAAGATAAATTTGAGGCAGAAGCAGAAGGTTTCAAGCAACGTTCAATGAGTTTAGCAAAAACAAATGCTTTTTTTATGCCCACAATTATCTTGCTAATTGGGGTAAGTACAATACTTACTATATATATTGGTGGGCTTCAAACGAATAACGGGGAAATCGATCCGGGAGAAATTGCAGAGTTTATCTTTTACGTAAATATGTTGACTTGGCCATTTGCTTCAGTCGGTT
>CAYPZN010000031.1:0-44235 GCA_964415335.1 uncultured Crocinitomix sp. | reverse complement strand
CGAATTATCGTACTAGGCCCAGACCACCAAAAACACCATTATCGAACCAATCGTGTTAACACTCTATTTTCGGCAATCCCTTTATTACAGGAAGGTTTGAGGGAAAAGAAAAACGGGACAAATTCTTATTACTAGAATTTGTCCCGTCTAGTACCTGAGGTGGGAATCGAACCCACACTCCAATGGAACACGAGTTTGAGTCGTGCGCGTCTACCAATTCCGCCACTCAGGCAATTTAGTTTTAAACGGACGGCAAAGGTATAAAAAAATTAAAACCGCTTCGAATTCAACACTAAAAAATTAATGGCAAATAATAATTTTGGCAATCAAATTTGATTATACTCAAAATAAAACAATTCAAAATAAAAGATTATTTTGTGAAGGTTATTGATAATTAACCTTTTGGTAAAATAATAAAACAATATGCATTTATTTTCATGTACTCAGTTGAATAAGCAATATCCGAGTGGTAATTTTACCTTGCATGATATTTCGTTGCATCTTAGTCCAAAAAAAATTACGGGTGTTGTCGGTGAAAATGGAAATGGAAAAACAACTTTACTTCGAATTATTGCAGGTGAGTTATCAGCGGATGAAGGGGATGTAATATATTTTGGAGAAGCCTTAGAACAATTATCTTGGGAAACCATTCGGTCAAGAATAGCTTATATTCCACAGCGCATCCCAAAATGGCATGGGTTGCTTCGGTCAAACCTAATTTTTCAAGCAAGCATTCGCGGAATCAAAGGTCCTGAAGCTGACTTTGTAGTTGGCGATTTAATCGAAAAATTAGGATTAGAAAAATATGCTGACCTAAAGTGGAGTGAAATTTCTACGGGTTATCGTTTGCGCTTTCAATTGGCAAAAATGTTAATAGGAGAGCCTGATTTACTTGTTTTGGATGAACCTATTGCTAATTTAGATATTAATGCACAAGAAAAGTTTTTATCTGATTTAAGAAATATTGTTTCTGAACCTAATCGTGATGTAAGTGTTATTCTGAGTTCACAGCAGTTGCATGAAATAGAAAATGTTTCTGATTCCGTTATCTTTTTGAAAAAGGGTAAAATGATTTACGAAGGTGAAGTCGATAAAATTGGAGACCAGAACATTTAACGAATTTGAAATTCAAACAGATTTAAGTTTGGATGAATTAAATAACCTAATTGACAACATTCAAACAAATCAAAAGGGTAAAACGATCCATATAAAAGCTCCATTAGAATTAAGTGCAGAAGCTTTTCTAAAGAAAATTTTGAATGAGCAAAAGAAAGTTCTCTACTTCAGAGATATTAGTTCTTCAACAAGAAGATTGTTTAACGATTAAACAGCTAAGAATATGAATTATTTCAAAAAATTAGATCGCTATCTTTTGCATCAGTTTCCTTCAATTTGGGTAACCCGATTGCATGTTTTTCTTCCGATTGGATTAGCATTGATTTTGCTGATTTTTCTGCTTAATTTATCTGGAGGTTGGAACCCCAAAGAGGAATTTCCGGATGATGAATCGTTTACCTTTTTAATGGTCATTCCGGTACTGGTTTATCTCGTTTATTGGTTCATTTTTCAATCGCGCTATAATATTGTGAAAAGTGGGGGGAAAGTCTCATATTTCGTAGAATATATAAGTTTCTTGTGTTATGTTATTGTCTTTTTTCTGGCTTACCTTTTTATGCTTGCAGTTCCAATTTCAAATGAACAGTTGATTCGAAATACAATTTCGCATGAGGAAGTATTAGGTGATCTTGAAAAATTCTATGAAGGAGATTTTTTAGTGAATGGCAACGAACTTGTAGACTTTAGAGTGTTGGAGAATGGGAATTTTGTAATTCCTAAAGAAAAATATGAACCTGAATTTATTGATTACGAAGGGCCAAAAAGAATAGAAATTTCGGAAAGAGAGGCACTAGAAAGAATTCAAAACTTTATTCTGATTAATGACAAGTATACCAGGAACAAGATTTACAAGAGTCCGGCAGAAATATTGCAAAACAAAATCGAAAGAGTCAAAGATTCAGAAGAATATTATGATGATGATTACTATGAGGACCCTTACTATGATGACTATTATTACTATGATTGGGAACTCGAGTATAAACTATCCCGAATCGAAAGGTTGCATAGCAAAAGTTTCTTGAGTTTTGATTATGATGAGTACAATTGGTTTTGGAAAATTTCATTAGGAATTATTGCGTGGTTAGCTTTATTAGTTTGGATGTTTAAGCAAATGCATTTAAGGCAATTTATAGTTGGTTTTATAAGTCTTTGTTTAACTCCTCTAGCTGTTGGTTTAATAGCCTTAATATTATATAGTTTCATTTTTGGACGTCATGATTATTCAGAAGATTTTATTTCAATGAACCTTATCTTGTTTACTTATATCGGAATTGGAATTTTGGTTTTAAGAGGATATTTAAGTAGAAAATTAAATAATACAGCATATGTTTTAAGCATGTACTTCCATTTCTTTATTCCATTAATTCCAGTTTTTATTTTGGCCTACATTTCAATATACAAGAGTATTAGGTATGGCTATTGGTATGAAGATTTATATTGGGGTTATTCAATTGAAGATGTATTCAATGTCGTTTATTGGATTTCCATTATTTTAGGTTTGATAAGCATTGCCCTTTTTAAACCCATTTATGCAAAATTTAGAGCATTACCATCCGTAAAATGAAAATGATTTTAACTGACTATATCAAATCATATTTTTTAGTGCCCCAAGATGCACTGCAAGAAATTACGTCGCTATTTGAAGAAACTGAATTGAAGAAAGGAGATTTCTTTGTCAAAGAAGGACATTATTGTAATAAATTAAGCTTTATCAAACAAGGAACAATACGAATATATTCCAATAGCAACCAAAAAGAAATTACACAATGGATTGCAGGAACAGGTTATTTTTTGACAGATTTGAGAAGTCTTGTTTTTGGACAACCTACCCGTTGGAATATGCAAGCGCTAAATGATTGTGAATTTTATACGATTTCAAAAGAAAATTATGATCAATTGGTAAATGTTATAACTGATTGGAGCAAATTAGAAAAACAGTTTATCGCAAATTGTTTTTTGACGCTTGAAGAACGTATTTTCGAATTTTTATCAGCATCTGCTGAAGAAAGATATAAAAAATTATTTGCCCAAAATCCAAGTTTATTTAACGAAATTCCGCTTCAATACCTTGCCTCAATGCTTGGAATGACCCCAGAGACAATGAGTAGAATCCGTGCGAAATAAAAATGAGATTTCAATAAAAAAAAGCAAATTTAGAGTGAAATATCAATCGAAAAAAAAATAACCGTATATTTGCCCCAGAAATGAAATTTGAAAGTAAAAATATGTGGTGTTGTATGATGATGTGTAAAGAAATTTACGCAAAGGACAACATTGTATAATAATTATAAAAAACGATATACAAAAAAGCCTTTGCACTAGCAAGGGTTTTTTTTTTGGATTTTAGCAAATGAAAGATCAATTAAAATTTACAAAAATAACTGCTTACCATACTGATCAAGGAAAGGTTTATAAAAACCTTGAAGTGTCATATGAGATTCTGGGAGAACCAATTGGAGAAAGCCCAATTGTCATGGTTAATCATGCACTCACTGGAAATTCGGATGTTGCCAGTAAAAAATATGGTTGGTGGCGAACAATTATTGGTGAAGAAAAATTAATTGATACCAAAAGATTTACCGTGATTTCATTTAATATTCCAGGAAATGGATATGACGGTTTGGAAATTGAGAAATATACAGATTTTACTTCGCGTGACATTGCTAAAATTTTTATTGAAGCACTCCAACAACTTAAAATTGAAAAGTTATACGCTGTTATTGGAGGCTCGCTTGGTGGAGGAATCGCATGGGAAATGGCCGTTTTATCACCCAATTTGATGAAATATCTCATTCCTGTAGCTTCAGATTGGAAATCTTCGGATTGGATTATTGGTCACAATTATATTCAAAACAAATTACTGGAAAATTCATCTAAACCACTACAAGATGCACGAATGATGGCCATGTTATTTTACCGGACACCAGCATCTTTTGGTAAAAAATTTGATCGAACAAAAACAGACGATCAGAGCATGTTTAATGTGAATTCTTGGCTTCAACACCATGGTAATAAATTAGAGAATAGATTCAAACTAGAGGCTTATCAATTAATGAATCACCTTTTAACTTGTATTGATATTACATCACACAAAGATAGTTTTGAGGCAGCAGTAAAACCAATTCAATCTGAAATCATCCAAATTGCAATAGATTCTGATTTATTTTTTGTACCAGAAGAGAATTTCAAGACAAAAGAAAAACTAGACAAATTAGATATACCAAACCATTATTTTGTTGTGAATTCATTACACGGACATGATGGGTTTTTAATAGAAAGCAAACAAATAACTAAAATACTTACTCCTTTTTTTAAAATAGAAAACACAAAATGAAAGTTATAAAATTTGGCGGAAAATCATTGGCCAACGGAACAGGAATTGATAATGTTATTTCAATTATCAAAAGCAAAATTGAACAGTCAGAAAAATTTATTGTTGTTTTATCAGCAAGAGGAAATACAACAAACGAATTGGCAGAAATGCTTGAGAAATCAAAAAATGGAGAAAATTATTTGTCGCTTTTTGAGTCATTTAAAACGAATCAATTATTGCCCGTTAAAGGAGCAGAATTTGATGAAGAGTTTAACCTTCTGTATAAAATTTTTGAAGGAGTAAACCTTGTTGAAGATTATAGCGAAAAAGTAAAAGACCTTGTTTTAGCACAGGGTGAAATACTAGCTGCAAAAGTGATTGTAGAATATTTAAAAAGAGAACAAGTATCAGCCAACTTTGTAGACAGTAGAACCTTTTTAATAACAGATGATGCTTTTGGCAATGCAAGAGTTCAAGAAGAGGTTTCAAAGAAAAAAGCAATTGAGAATTTTAAAACAACTACTGACTCTTCAAAAATCTTAATCACAACCGGATTTATTGCAAGTACTCCCGAAGGAGAGACAACAACAATTGGTAGAAACGGAAGTAACTATTCAGCGGCATTACTTGCAAAATTTTTAAGAGCAGAAGAATTTCAAAACTATACCCATGTTAATGGTGTTTATTCCGCAAACCCAGATTTAGTTGAAGATGCTCGAATTTTGGATGAGATTTCGTATCAAGAGGCAAACGAATTAATTAGTTTTGGAGCTTCTATTTTACATGCGAAAACAATAATTCCACTAATCGAATCCGCAATTCCGTTGCGAATCCTAAACACTTTTAATCCTAACGGAAAAGGAACTCTAATTCACAATAAAACAAAAAGTGCAAGTGTAAAATCCATTTCGGTACAACAAGATGTTGCAGTAATTAACATTGAAGGAAAGGGATTACTTGGAAAAACGGGAATTGATGCTCGAATCTTTAATGCATTAGATCGTAAAGAAATAAGCATTGGAGTGATCTCACAAGGATCTTCTGAAAGAGGAGTAGGTTTAGTTGTTCAAGAAACTGACAGCAAAAAAGCAATTGAAGCGTTAAACAATGAATTCCAGGTTGAATTACGAGAAAATGATATCAGTACAATATCAGCATTGGATAATATTTCTGTTGTTACCATTGTCGGACAAAATTTAAATGGTTTTGCAAAAGCATATGAACAGTTAGTTAAAAATAACATTGAAATATTACTTTTTAACAATACACTTTCAGGAAACAATATCAGTTTAGTAATTCAAAATGATGATGTCAACAAGGCCGTTAATGTAATTCATGGAAGAATTTTTGGTATTGCAAAAAAAATAAACATTGCGATTTTCGGAAAAGGAACTGTTGGTGGGTCACTAATCGATCAAATTTTAGAAAGTCAAGGTCAAATCTTAGAGCGAAAAGAAACGAAATTAAATATTTTCGCTGTAGTTGGAACGCAAAAAATAAGCCTTAATAAAGCTGGTATTCGTCAATCTTGGTTAGCAGACTATGAGGCTTCACCAATTACCAATAATGGTATTCAAACGGTGATTGATTTTGCAAAAGAGCATCATTTAGAAAATTTAGTAGCGATAGATAATACGGCAAGTACAACATTCATTGAAAACTATATCCCTCTTATTGAAAATGGATTTGATTTAATTTCTTCCAATAAAATAGGAAATACAATTGATTTCAACTTTTATAAAACATTGCGAAAAACCCTTAAAGCGAATAATAAAACATACTTGTACGAAACAAATGTAGGGGCTGGCTTACCATTAATTGATACGATAAAATTATTACATGATTCAGGTGAAAATATTACACGAATTCGGGGTGTTTTTTCAGGATCATTAAGTTATTTGTTCAATAATTTTTCAGTAAAAGATGTTCCTTTTAACGTGGTGCTGCAAGAAGCTATTGATAAAGGATTTACAGAGCCAGATCCAAGAGAAGACCTCTGTGGAAATGACGTCGCTCGAAAACTGTTAATCTTAGCGCGTGAATTGGATTTGGAAAACGAATTTGATGAGATAAAAATTAAAAACCTTATTCCTGCTGAATTCAGAGAAAAAAATGTAACAGAATTCTTAAGTGATTTACAAGCTCTAAATCCATATTATAAATCAACAAAAGAAGAACAAGAAGCAGGTCATGTTTTGAGATATGTAGGTGATTTATCTGGAGACTTACAACAAAATAAAGGTGTTTTAGAAGTAGACTTAGTATCCGTTCCAGAAACAAGTGCGCTTGGGCAAGTAAAAGGGTCAGATTCCATCTTTGAAATTTATACAGATTCGTATGGAGATAATCCAATTGTTATTCAAGGCGCTGGCGCTGGTGCAGCTGTAACTGCAAGAGGCGTGTTTGGCGATTTGTTACGAATTGCAGAGAAAAAATAAATGATGTCAAAATGGGAGATTTTATAAACTCAAAAGAAAACCGTACTTTCGATTAGCGCTTTGTAATTGCATCTCTTCAATATACAGAAGGTTTAGATTACCTGATTTAGACAATGAAATCAATTATAAATAATGTAATTTGAACGAATGAAAAAATGGTTTTTTCTCTTAGTACTTTCAGTAAATAGTGCTGAACTTGTTGCACAAGATTTATATGATATTAGTACTATCACACTAATTAAGATTGAATTTGAAGAATCAAATTGGGATGAAATAATGGACTTGCATTATGCCAATAATAGTGGAGAACGTTTAGTTGGAACTTGTACAATTAACGGGGTTACTTACAGTCAAGTTGGAATTTCATTTGAACGTTCAGATACGTATCAATCGGAAAGATTAAAAAACCCTTTAGATATAAAATTAGATCATGTTTTAGAGCAAAAATTTCAAGGGCATACCGTTTTAAATCTATCGAATGGAGACAAAGATCCATCACTTGTAAGAGAAGTACTTTCATACGAAATAGGAAGGAAATATATGGATATGCCTTTGGCAAACTATGCAAAGGTATTTATTAATGACGCGTATTATGGGCTATTTTCTAATGTCGAAAACATTGATGGGGACTATTTTGAAAGAAGATTGTTTATTGATGATGACAATACCCATTTTAAAGGAACCCCAAAAGAACTAACAGAAAATGGCGCATCACTTAATTTCTTAGGCTTCGATTCGAATGCCTATTTCGATTTCTATGAGTTATCTTCTAAATCCGATAAAGGATGGGAGCAATTAATAGACTTTACGTTAGAACTACAAACAGATTTAGATTCCCTTACTTATCACCTTGACATTGATCGAACCCTTTGGATGCTTGCGTTTAATAGTGCTTTAGTCAATTTAGATTCATATTCTGGTGCTTTTAAGCGAAATTATGATTTGATTCGAGATGAAGAAAAACGATTTTTTCCAATTGCAAATGACTTAAACCAATCCATTGGAGGGTTTCGAAGTGCAAATTTTGGTGATGCTGAAGCTTCATTGAGTGAACTTGCCGAATTAGACGTTTTCATTCATAGCGAATCGGTGGATTACCCACTTATTTCAAGTTTATTTGCTATTCCTAGATACCGCAGAATGTATGTCGCTCATCTAAAAACAATTTTAGAAGAAAACCTTTCAGATGGTTCATATCTGACAAGAGGTACCGAAATTCAAGAATACATTTCAATAGAGGTAGAAAATGAACCAAATGGATTTTATACTATCACTCAATTTGAAGAAAATTTAAATGAGAGTGTATTAGGTGGAAGTATTTTGGGAATCGAAGAGCTTGTAGAAGCGAGAGTTTCATATCTAGAAAGTATTCCTGAATTCATTGCACTTGAACCAACAATTTCTGCGATTAATGAGAATCCCGAAGTATTAATGCCTTATGGTACTGTTAGCATTACTGCGACCGTTACAGATGCTGATTTTGTTCAATTGGGGTATAGAAATGATCGTAGAAATTCGTTTCAAAAATTAGAGATGTTTGATGACGGCGCACATGGTGATGGCGCAGCTGATGATGGAGTGTTTGGAATTTCTGTTGAAGTCGAAGCAGAAGATATTCAATATTATATTTATGCGGAAAATGAAAATGCAGGTAAATTTTCGCCTGAACGAGCTCAACATGAGTTTTATGATTTGATTATTGATGCGCCAATCGTAATCAACGAAATTATGCCCCAAAATTTTATGATTGTAGCGGATGATCAAGAAGATTTTGACGATTGGGTAGAATTATATAACCCGTCAAGTGCATCTATAGATATAAGCGGTTATCATTTGTCGGATGCTCCCCTAGATAATCCACTAAAATGGAAATTTCCATCAGAAACGTCGATTGCTCCAAACAGTTACTTAATTGTTTGGTTAGATGAAGATACATTAGATGATGGACTGCATGCTAACTTTAAGTTAAGTTCGAAAGGGGAAAGTATTTCACTCTCAGATGAGGACGGTTTTGAGATAAGTCGTGTAAAGTTTCCAGAAATGAATGCGACAACCACTTATGGCCGTTATCCAAATGGAGTGGGGCCGTTTATTCGAATGTTTCCAACCTTCGAAGCGGAGAATAACTTTACCTCTCTTTCATTTGATGAAAACACCATAAACAACAAAACGTTTACATTTTACCCTAATCCAAGTGACAAATCAGTAACGGTTTTATTTAATTCAGTAAATAATGAAGAGATTTTCATCTACGACTTAGTTGGTAACTTAAAGTATACATCAACAATTCCTAGTGAAACTCAGATAGATGTTTCTCAATGGTCTTTGGGAATTTATATTATCGAAATTCCTGGTTTGAATGTAGCTAAAAAACTAATCAAACAATAGGTAAGGTTATTTTAAAATTTCGTCAAGCGCGTTTTTCAGTGAATTAAATCTAAATTTAAAACCACTTTCTTCTATCTTCTTATTACTAATAGGACTTCCGTGAAGCAATATTATTGCCATTTCTCCAAAAATTAATTTTAGAAGAAATGCTGGAACTTTTGGTGCCCATAATTTTTTACCAATTGCTTTGGCAATCGCTTCGGTCATTTCCGAATTTGTACAAGCCGATCCATTAACTGCGTTGTAAACACCATTTACACTGTTGGTTTCAATTGCATGAACATACATTTCGCATAAATCATCTAAATGAATCCATGGCATAAATTGATTACCGCTCCCCAATGCTGAGCCAATTCCCATTTTGATAGGTTTAGCGATTTTAGGTAAAGCCCCACCTTCTTTACTTAAAACAATTCCTGTTCGTAAGGCAACAACACGATTAGCGACATGTTTAAATTGAAATGCAGCTTCTTCCCAGTTTACAGAAACTTGAGCCAAAAAATCTTTTCCGGCTGGGTCACCTTCCGTAAAAGATTTTTCTCGAGTAACACTTCCATAATAACTAATTCCAGATGCACTAATAAAGCTTTTTAATTGCCTACCATTTAATGATTTTAAAACGAATGCAGCAGTATCAACCCGACTACTTAAAATGTTTTTTTTCTGCTTTCGACTCCATCTTTTATTTGCAACATTTTCTCCTGCTAAATGGATGATATGGTCAATGTTCTTAAGTGCATTTGCGTCTATGAAATCATTTGATAAATCCCATTCAAAAGTTGGATATTCTTCTCTCAAATTTGAATGGCGAGACAAATGCCTTACTTCATATCCTTTAGCAGTAAGTATTTCGCTTAAGCGCATTCCTATAAGTCCACTTCCACCAGTAATGAGTACTTTTTCCATAATATTAATTTGATGCGTTCAACTCTTTTGAATATTGTTCGAGCCCATCTTTATATGTTTCAATTGCTCTATTTCTAGCAAATTTGTGTTCAACTATAGGTGTGATATAATTTTCATGATCAAAATCAGGAATCCATTGTTTTACATAAGTATAATCGCGATCAAAGTTTTCTTGTTGCCTTGATGGATTGAATACTCTAAAATATGGAGCTGCATCACACCCTGTACCAGCAGCCCATTGCCAATTACCATTGTTGGAAGCCAAATCAAAGTCCAACAATTTTTCAGCGAAATAAGCTTCACCCCAACGCCAATCAATTAGTAAATGCTTGATCAAAAAACTGGCTGTTATCATTCTTACTCTATTGTGCATAAAACCCGTTTCATTTAATTGGCGCATGCCTGCGTCAACAATCGGATACCCTGTTTTTCCTTTGCACCATAAGTCAAATTCTTTTTCATTGTTTCGCCACGCAATTCGCTCATACTTCTTTTTAAAAGATGTATGAACAACTTGTGGAAAATGAGAAAGAATTTGTGTAAAGAAATCGCGCCAAATTAGTTCGGATAAATAAGTTTCATTTTTTCCTTTAGCATAGTAAACTAAACTTCGAATACTAACTGTTCCAAAACGTAAATGATGTCCAATTCGACTAGTTTTGTCAACACCTGGGAAATTACGGTGCTGATCATACTGAGGAACTCCTTTTAAAGAATAAGGTGAAGCCTTTATTGAACTTGTATTGAATCCTATGGATTTTAAGTCTGGAAATGGGTGTTCTATTTTAATCAGGTTATTGAAAATTTTTTCCTCCTTAATGGGAATTTCGAAGTTCGTTTTTGAATACTTTTCAAGCCACTTTTTTTTATAAGGAGTATACACCGTATATGGTGTGTCATCTGATTTTAAAATTTCATCTTTTTCAAAAAAAACATGGTCTTTAAAATCTTGCCAAATAATTCCATTTGACTCAGCTAGAAATTGTACGTTTTTATCACGCTGAATAGCTTTTGGCTCGTAGTCTCTGTTTGTATATACGGCATTGATTTTTTCTTTTTCAATAAGTTTTTTCCAAATTTCAAGAGGCCTTCCAAATTTTATTTCGATTGATGATTGATAAACTTTTAGTTCGTCATTTATTTTTTTTAGTGTTTGCCAAATAAATGTAACTCTTGCGTCATCTTTAGGCAAATTAGAAAGTATGGATTGATCAAATATGAAGAGGAGCTGAACGTTGTTTTGTTGATTTAATAGTGTCTTTAATCCAATATTGTCGTTTAAACGCAAATCTCTTCTTAACCAAAAGTATGAAATGGATGACATGAATTTTTTAATTTCTTATTAAAACACTAAAACCCAATGTTTGGTTCATTAAAAGTAAATGTTTAGCACAAAAAAAGAGTGATATCTCAGATATCACTCTTTTTTATATAATATTTATGATCGATTATCTTGTCACCGTACCTGTTGGTAAAGTTCCTAAATTTTGATCAAAAGTATGTGCAGTTGGTGCTGTTTCAGCATCAGGAGCTAAATCGAAAGCCAAAGGCTTTAACAAAAATGGTGCTGGAGAATTATCCGGCATTGGCTCTACAGAAATAACAACTCTTCTACCTCTAACATCTAAAGGGAAAGTTTCTCCTGCAGGAGCATTGTTAAAGAAATCTTCTCCTGGTACTGGAGGTCCCATATTGTACTCAGTTCCAGATAATGGGTTTTCTGAATCTCTATCTCCGAAATCTGTAAAAGTTCCAGTAGAAATAGGTCCTGATTCTCCAATAACCCATCCTTCATATACCCATCCAGCAGGTAATGTAGGTAGAGTTAAATTAGCTGTAGGTGGCATTCCTGGTTGTCCAAACCAAACACCATATTGGTCATTTCCATTATTTCCAGCTCCTGGCATCATTTCATCAGTAGGAGTTCTTAAGAAGAATGTTCCAGCAGCGCCAGAAAAATCACCTAATGCTGGCATTGTAGCCGTAGAAAGAGTCGCAGAATTATCTGAGAAATCACCAGCAACTAATTTTTGATCAGATGGAGCTGGGTCAGGATCTACTGTTGGTTCAATTGATAGAACAAACTTAGTAGCACTTTCCAATTCTTGTTGATTTACTGTGAAAGAAGTTTCTGATAATGCACCAGCATCATTTACTGTAAATATTCCTGTTGATACAGGAGTACCGTCAACGATAATCCATCCTTCATAGACAAAATCAGCACCTAAATTTTCTAAGCCGTTAATGTTAAGCGTTAAGTCTGCTTCTTTGTTTTTCTTACAGCTTACTGAGAATACTGTTAAGGCAGCAACAGCAGTAAGCGCTAAAAATCTTTTTTTCATGACTATTTTTTTAAAAGTTATTATGCGCGTTTGACGCATCTGAAAAACTAACCTTACAAAAAAATTATTTTATTTTTAGGAGCTAATCTTAAGATTTTGTAAATTAAGATTCTAGATTGCTGCTTAACCAAGTTTCCATTCGATCAATCGGAATGCCTTTAGCACTAGATAAACGTTCAACTTGATCCATTTTAACTTTCCCAACACCAAAGTAATGTGATTCAGGATGAGCAAAATACCAACCACTTACAGAAGCGGCAGGAAACATTGCCATGGATTCCGTTAATGAGACACCTGTCAATTCGGTAGCATTTAATAAACGAAACAATCCTGGTTTTTCAGTATGATCCGGGTTTGCAGGGTAGCCGGGCGCCGGGCGAATTCCTCTATAGGTTTCTTTAATTAAATCTTCTTTTTTCAAAGCAGTCGTTTCGTATCCCCAATAGTCTTGCCTTACTAATTCATGTAATCGCTCGGCAAAAGCTTCTGCAAGACGATCAGCAAGTGCCTTTAATAAGATACTTTGATAATCATCATGATCATTTTCAAAAATGCTGATTTTATCCTGAATTCCTAGCCCTGTTGTGACAACAAAACCACCAATATAATCCTTTAAACCAGACTCCTTTGGCGCTATAAAATCTGCAACACAAACATTAGAAGCTTTTTTTGCTTTCTTTAACTGTTGACGCATTCCATATTGGGTATGAATAACGTTTTCTCGTGTATCGTCTTCATAAATTTCAATATCATCATCATTGACAGTATTCGCTGGCCAAATTCCAACAACTGCTTTTGCTGTCAACCATTTTTCTGCGATAATTTTATCCAGCATTTTATTCGCATCTGAAAACAATTTTTGGGCTTCATCACCCATTGTTTCATGCGTTAAGATTGCGGGATATTTCCCACGTAATTCCCATGTATGAAAGAAAGGTGTCCAATCAATGTACTCACGCAGTTCTGTCAAATCATAATCAACTAGGTGCTTGTTTCCAACTAGTTTAGGTGTTTGTACATCTTCTTTTTTCCAATCTATTTGAAATTTATTATTCCTTGCTTCATCAAGGGAAAGATATTTCTTAAATCCTTTTTTCTTTGCGTAGTTAGATCGAACAGTATCGTATTCTTGCTGGATATCTTCTATGAAAGTGTCTTTTTTATTTCCCAATAAATTACTGACTACAGTAACAGAACGAGAAGCATCTAATACATATACCGTTTGTCCTTTAGAATAATTTCGATCAATTTTAACTGCGGTATGGACTTTAGAGGTTGTAGCTCCTCCAATGAGTAAAGGAATGTCCATTTCTTTACGTTCCATTTCTTTGGCTACGTGTACCATCTCATCTAAAGAAGGAGTAATTAATCCACTCAATCCGATAATATCAACTTGATGCTCTTCTGCTGCAGTTAAAATTTTATCTGCAGGAACCATTACACCTAAATCAACAATTTCATAGTTATTACAACCCAAAACAACAGATACAATATTTTTACCAATATCATGGACATCTCCTTTTACAGTAGCCATTAATATTTTTCCCTTTGATCTTGTTTCGGTTTTATTTTCTTCAATAAAAGGAAGAAGATAAGCAACAGCTTTTTTCATTACCCTTGCAGATTTCACAACTTGGGGCAAAAACATTTTTCCCGCACCAAATAAATCACCTACAACGTTCATTCCGTTCATTAAATACCCTTCGATTACTTCAATGGGTTCATCAACTAACAAACGTGCTTCTTCAACATCTTCAACAATAAAATCCGCGACTCCTTTTACCAAAGCATGTGTCAAACGTTCTTGTAAATCACCATTTCTCCACTCTAAATTTGCGACTTTAACTTTACCATTTCCAGAAACTGTTTCTGCGAATGATAAAAGACGTTCAGTGGCATCATCTCTTCTGTCCAATAAAACATCTTCAACGTGGGTTAACAAATCGGTAGGAATGTCACTATAAACTTCTAACATGGCAGGATTAACAATTCCCATGTCTAAGCCTTCATTAATTGCATGAAATAGAAATGCAGAATGCATTGCTTCTCTAACAATATTATTACCACGAAAAGAAAAAGAAACATTACTAATTCCACCACTTACATGCGCACCGGGAAGATTTTCTCTAATCCAACGTGTTGCTTGAAAAAAGTCTAATGCATTTTTTCTATGCTCTTCCATTCCTGTTGCCACTGGAAAAACATTTGGATCAAAAATAATATCCTGAGGAGGAAAATTAACTTCATTCACTAAAATGTAATAAGATTCCTTACAAATTTCTACACGTCGTGCGTAAGTGTCAGCTTGTCCTTTTTCGTCAAAAGCCATAACAACAACGGCAGCACCGTATTGCTTGATTTTTTTTGCTTCAGAAACAAATTTTTCTTTTCCCTCTTTTAAACTAATAGAGTTAACAATACATTTTCCTTGAACACACTGTAATCCGGCTTCTACAATTTCCCATTTAGAGGAATCAATCATGATAGGAACTCTTGATATATCAGGTTCTGAAGCGATTAGATTCAAAAATTTGACCATAGCTTCTTTTCCATCAATCAAACCATCATCCATATTAATGTCAATGATCTGCGCTCCTCCTTCAACCTGGTCACGAGCAATAGAAAGAGCTTCATCAAATTCTTCTTCTTTGATCAAGCGCAAAAACTTTCTAGAACCTGCTACATTTGTTCGTTCGCCAATATTAATGAAATTTGTTTCAGGGCTTACTTCTAGTGGTTCCAGTCCACTCAGTTTCATGTTGGGAAGTTCCTGCCATTTATATTGATACTTGCCTTTATAGTCAGGGTGTAAACTCATTTGTTTCAATTTTCATTGGACATATTTAATCTAATCAAAACAAGATTAAACATGCTCATTATACGATTTGTTGTTCAATTTCACTTAAAAGAAAAGTGAATGGATTACATAACTACAGACCAGCTTTCATCTGCAACTTGCCCGTTCCAATCTTTAAACCTCTCTTCTCCTCCACGAGCAGCCCAATCAGAGTCAATTGTCAATTTAGAACTAATTCCACCACGAGGGTTACATACCATGTTTATTCGCATTCTTTCTGGCTCATAAACTTCCATTAAATGATCATAAAAAATGTTGATTAATCGTTCATATGATACAATGATGTTTCGTAAGTGATAAGCATATTGTTTCAACGATTTAAGCTCAATGATTTTATCTTTTGGATAAAATGTTAAATATATTGTTGCGAAATCTGGTTGTTCATGAACTCCTAAAAATGTGAATTCAGGAATTTTCACTTTAATTTCATATGCCTCCTTTGTTGGATTTGGTAATGCAATCAAAATGCTCTTGTCTATTTCTTTATAGAGTTTTGCCATTTTATTATGTGTTTATTTTGTTATTGATTGTTTTGAGTATTTTTCTGCTAATTCGGCCATAGCGCGGATATGATCTGGCGTAGTTCCACAACATCCACCAATGATATTGACTAAATCTTCATCCAAGAAATTTTTAATTTGTTCGGCCATTATTTCTGGTGTCTCGTCGTATTCTCCCATTTCGTTTGGTAACCCAGCATTAGGATGTGCACTAGTAAAAAATGGTGCTTTGGATTTTAAAATTTGGAGGTAAGGGCGCAAAGCGTCCGCTCCTAACGCACAATTCAGTCCAATTGTAAGCAGATTAACGTGCTGAACAGATACTAAGAAAGCTTCTGTCGTTTGACCAGACAATGTTCTTCCACTGGCATCAGTTATTGTTCCAGAAACCATAATAGGAATAGAAGTTTTTAATTCCTCTTGTGCACTTTCTATTGCAAATAAAGCAGCCTTAGCATTCAATGTATCAAAGATAGTTTCAACAAGTAAAATGTCTGCTCCTCCTTTAATTAATCCGATTGTCTGCTCTTTATAAGCTTTGACCATGGCATCAAAAGTTGTGCTTCTAAATCCTGGGTCATTGACATCTGGTGAAATGGATAGTGTGACATTGGTTGGACCGATCGATCCAGCAACAAATCTTGGTTTTTTAGGATTTTTAGCAGTAAATTCATCACAAACCTCACGAGCTATCTTAGCCCCTTGATAATTAATATCATACGCAGCTTTTTCCAAATTATAATCTGCCTGAGCAATAGTGGTTCCACTAAATGTATTTGTTTCGATAATATCTGCACCTGCTTCAAGATATTCGGCGTGAATTTCTTTAATAACATCTGGCCGCGTTAAAACCAATAAATCATTATTCCCTTTCAGTGATGAGTCATGATCTTCAAACCATCCTTTTCTGAAATCTTCCTCTTCAAGATTATAGCGCTGAATCATTGTTCCCATTGCTCCATCTAGCACTAAGATTCTATTTTTTAATATTTCTCTAATATCATTCATAACATTGAATGAAGTGTAAAGTAGACCGGAATAAAATTGATTTGAAAACTTATAGTGTTTAACAAAACGCTAAACAGGAATTGGCACCTTATCTCAATTTAAACCGATTGGTCTAAAAATCAAGCCAGGTTGCCAAGGTTTCAAAGGGCCGGTCCCTCCACCTTTCTTTATAAGTACATTAATAATTTAAGAACTGGTACAAAGTTAATCCTAATCTTGTTAATAACAAACTTAGTGGTGAATTATATTTCATTTTCGTAAATTAACTAAGTAAGATTAAACCTATTTAAAAATAATCAGTCATAAATCATCAGTAAGTAATACTAAATATGAGGTTAGAAATAAATGATAAAAGACATTTGTATTATCGCGCAACATTTTTTGCGCATGACGATCAAATGGATAAGGAGGATGATGTTGGAAAAATAGTCGATAGATTATTTGAAAAACAGGTTGTAACCGAGGTCAAAATGAAATTGCCAAAATGGAATCCAGAAGCGCAAAAAAAAATGACTCAAAAACAACGTAAAAGTTTAAAACAAGAATGGAGAGGAAAAGTAAAACAATTAAATGTCAAGTGGATTCATCAAATGATGGAGGAAGACAAAGGATTAATTGAAAAAATGACTTTCTTTTGGAGTGGTCATTTTGTATGTAGAACGGTAGATAATCCTTACGCGGCAATTTCATTTAATAACATTTTACGCAAAAATGCTTTGGGTAATTTTCGAGATCTACTTTTCGCGGTGTCTAAATCTTCTTCAATGATTTCTTATTTGCACCTTAAACAAAACAGAAAAAATAAACCTAATGAAGATTTCGCTAGAGAACTTTGTGAACTTTTCACATTAGGAAGAGATGTTGATTACACTGAAAAAGACGTTACAGAAATTGCCAGGGCATTTACTGGTTGGAGTAGTGATTCGTATGGAGAATTTAAATTCAATGAAAGGCAACATGATAATCAATCGAAAACAATTTTCGGAAAAACAGATGATTTTTCTGGGGATGATGTATTAGAAATGATTCTCGAAAATTCAAATTGCGCACGACACATTGCAAAAAAAGTATATCGATTTTTTGTGAAAGAAACGCTCAATGATACGCATGTAGAAGAATTGGCAAATGTTTTTTTTGAGTCCAATTATGACATTGAAGTGATGATGAAACATTTGTTTAAGTCAGCATGGTTTTATAAGGAGAAGGGAAAATTAATTAAAAGCCCAATCGATTTGATTGTTGGTCTGGGGAAAATGTTTGAGTTAACTTTTCCGGATCAGAAAACATTGATTTCAACTCAATATTATTTAGGACAAGTATTATTTGACCCTCCAAATGTTGCAGGCTGGCCAGGTGGAAAACATTGGATTGATGCTTCTCGATTAGCATTTAGATTGAGATTGGGATCGCTAATTATAAATAAAGGAGTAGTAGTAGATGAATTAAGTCCAGCATTGGATAAACAAATTTCATCTAGAACAAAAAAACATGAATTAAAATTTTTCGAAACAATTGATTGGGAACGCTTTTGGAATCGAAATAAAAACACCACAGCATTGGAATTGTGTTTAATGAATCAAAATAATCAATTTGAATCGGAATACAATAATCAGAATATAAAATCAATGATTCAACTGATTAGTACTCCAGACTTTCAATTGATTTAGTGAAAAAAAATAATGTGAACATGGATAGAAGAGTATTTATAAAAAAAACAGGTATTATAACAGCAGGAAGCCTGCTTATTCCATCTTTCTTAAAGGCAAACCTATTTTCTAAAGATTTAAAACTTAAAAATAAGCGGCTTGTTATCGTTCAATTAAGTGGCGGTAATGATGGTTTGAATACAGTAATTCCTTACGGTTTAGATGAGTATTATCAAAATCGTAAACAGATTGGTATTTTAGAGAATAAAATTTCAAAAATTGATGAGCGTTTTGGGTTCAATTCCAAACTATCAAATTTTCATGACCTACATCAGCGTGGTTTACTTTCAATTGTCAACTCTGTAGGGTATCCTAATCCAAACCGCTCACACTTTAGATCAATGGATATTTGGCATACAGCATCCGACTCTGATGAGAACTTACAAACGGGATGGCTCGGAAGATATTTAGACAATAATTGTACTAATTCTTATGAAGGTATTGATGTTGGTGGAAGTCTTTCGCTTGCTATGAAAGGTGATTTGCAAGCAGGAATTGCACTTACAGATCCGAAATCATTCCATGAAACAATGTCATCTGAATTTTTTAAACAATTAAATGATCCAATTTCTGAAAATGATGAGTTAAACTTCTTGTATAAGGTTTTCAATGACACGAAAAATTCGGCAGAATACATTTATGATCAATATAAATTAAAGACAAATTCAAGTCAATATAAAGGAAGATTTGGTCAAAAATTAAAGCAGATTGCAACATTAATAAAATCAGATATTCAAACACCAGTTTTTTATACTGAGTTAAGTGGATTTGATACACATGTAAATCAAACACAGTCGCAAGACAGACTTTTTGATCAATTGAATGAAGGAATAGGAAGTTTCGTAGCGGATCTTGAAAAAGATGATTTAATGAAAGAAACTACGATTATGGTTTTTTCAGAATTTGGAAGAAGATTGAAAGAAAATGCCAGTAGAGGAACAGATCATGGAGCTGCAAATGTTCTTTTTATTATTGATACTGATTTTTCAGCGCAAGCGCATAAATACAACGAAATAAATCTCCAAGAATTACGCAATGGTGATCCTATTTTTAAAGTTGATTTTAGAAGCGTATATCAAGACCTTTTAAGCAATCGCTTAAACGTTGATCCAAAAAATATTTTAAGGAAAACCTTTAAAGATCTAAATATGTTTAACGTTTAGAAGATTTGTTGTCAAAAAAGCCGCTTAAACTTATTTTTTATAAAAGAAATTGTAGAATTATCTATTTTTATTGTAGATTAATAGCTCAATTACAATTTTAAGTCAATCATTTTTTGAAAAACGGTATGAATTTTAAGAACATAATTACATCATTAACAATTTTAGGACTAGCTTATACAGCTAATGCAATTAATACTGAATTTGAAAATCATAATTCCATTAATATTGAAATGCACGACGGATTAGAGCCTGAGGTTGTTTTCGGTTCAATTGTAAATGGAAGTACAGATGTAGAATTAGAAAAAGCTACGTCGTTATATAAAGTCCAAGTTAAACTTGCAGGAAGTGATACATTTAGTGATTTCTTTGTAAAAAGAGGTACTGTCGTTGTTGATGGAGTTGATGGAGAAGGGGAAATCTTGCGTAGTGGGGCATTAAATGAGACAGCTCTAGATTTAATTAAGTCGGCAGCAGGGAAAACAGTTACGCTTCACGTTGTTTCTGCTAATGCGGCTGATCAGGAAACGGAATTGGAATTTACTTTTATGCTGAAGTAAAAATACTTAAATAACTTGTTGGATTTCGCAGAGTGATTTATAGTAGCCATTTGCTGCTATAAGCTCTTTATGATTCCCTCTTTCTACAATCTCTCCTTTTTTGAGGACTAAAATAAGATCTGCGTGGCGGATTGTACTTAAACGGTGCGCAATTATAAGCGAAGTTCTATTTTGCATTAAGTTTTCAAGTGCAACTTGTACAAGTTTTTCAGACTCTGTATCCAATGCTGAAGTGGCCTCATCTAAAATCATGATTGGAGCGTTTGATAACACAGCTCGAGCAATACTGATTCGTTGTTTTTGTCCTCCTGATAATTTATTCCCCCGATCTCCAATACAAGTTTCATAACCATCTTCAAGCGCAGCAATGAAATCATGCGCGTTAGCTATTTTGGCAGCGGCCTCTATTTCTTCATCTGTAGCATGCGGATTTCCGAAAGAGATATTGTTCTTTACAGAATCATTAAATAAAATAGATTCTTGCGTTACTACACTAATTAACTGGCGTAAATCCTTTTTTAGAAAGTCCGCTATATTAATTCCATCCAATGTAATTTCACCTGTCTTTACATCATGAAAGCGAGGAATAAGATCAGATATTGTTGACTTTCCACTTCCAGATTCGCCCACCAAAGCAACCGTTTTTCCTTTCACTAAGTCAAAAGAAATTTGATTCAATACTGTCTCTTCTTCATAGGCGAAACTCACATTCTTAAATGAAATTCGATCTTCTAAATTGTCTTTTTTTATTGGAGATTTAGGATCTTTAATGGTGTCTTCTATTCTAATAATTTCGGTAATTCTATCCAACGAAACCTCTGCCTTTTTTAAGTAAGTTAATGCACTTGCAATACTACTGATTGGTCGCAAAAACTGTGAAAAAATAATAATAAAAGTAATGAATTCGGTGCCACTCATACTACCATTATCATCCAAAATTAAACTTCCTCCAAACCAAACAATAGATATCAAAACAATGGCTCCAAAAAATTCGTTTAAAGGAGATGCCAGATCTTTTTTTCGAAAGGTTCGTGTGATTAATCGTTGATGATGTGTGTTTTTTGTTCTAAAACGCCCCAATGCCATTTTCTCTGCAGTAAAGGCTTTAATTACTCGAATTCCACTCAAACTCTCTTCAATTATGGACAAGAGTTCCCCCATTTGTTCTTGTCCTTTTTCAGAAGTCCTCTTCAAACTTTTCCTAATTCTTGAAATCGCCAGTGCGCTAACAGGCATTAAGATCAGAGAAAAGAGAGTTAAATCGACACTTAAATAAAAAAGCACGGCAAGGTTTATAATAATAGCAACAGGTTCTCTGAAAACCAGTTCAATGGTTGAGACAACTGCAATTTCAACTTCATTAAGGTCAGAAGTCATTCGGGCAAGTAAATTCCCTTTTTTCTCTTCTGAATAAAAAGAAAACGGAAGGTGCATTGCACGACTAAATAACTTTTCTCTAAGGTCTCTCACAACAGCCATTCTCAAAAAAGATTGATAGTAAACGGCACTGTATCGAAATAAATTTTTGAAAAAGAAAGCAATTAAAACTGAAATACAAACAAATTTTAAAGCTTGAACACTACCAGATTCAGCGACAAAATCCGCTTTCCAATAATTAAAATAATCACTTAAGTAAGCAAATAAGTTTTCTCGGTTTTCCCAAGAAGGCTTAATGATTTCGACAATTTTTTCTTCTGTTTCGAAAATGATGTTCAGAAAAGGAACAAAAAGTGCAAGAGATAACAAATTAAAAATGACAAAGAAAAGATTACTTATAATAACAAGTAGCGTTGCTCTTTTATAGACAAAAGTTAACCGAAATAATTCTATAATTCCTTTCACAGGTGACAAAAGTAGGATTGAATTTTAGATTAACGAAAAAAAAAGGCATTTGTTTTTAGGGACAAGCCTTAATTGAAATTCGATCATTCTACTATTTTTGTATTATGAGTTCAATCAGGCAAAAAAAAATAGAAGCTGTTTTACAAGCAGAGTTGGGGAATTATTTTAGAGCAGAGGCAAGAGCAGTTTGCCTTGGCGCCATGGTAACAGTGACAGAAGTAAGGATTGTTCCAGATATGTCATACTTAAAGGCTTACTTGAGTATTTTTGGTCATCAAGATGTGGCAGAAGTATTTAAAAATATCAGAGCGCATAAAGATGAAATCCGTTATGAATTGGGTAAAAAATTAGGCAAAAGTATGCGCCGTATCCCAGACTTAAGTTTTCACATTGATGATACACTTAATTATGTTGAAGAAATTGATCAATTACTAAAAAAATAGTTGAACTCACCGTTTTTCATAGCTAGAAGATATCTTTTTTCTAAAAAGACATTAAACGTCATTAACATAATTTCAGGAGTTTCTGTTTTTGGAATTATGGTTTCCACAGCTGCTATGGTAATTATACTTTCCGGTTTCAATGGAATAGAAGGATTAGTATTGAATATGTTTAATTCTTTTGAGTCTGATATTGAAATAAGCGCAGCAGAAAGTAAAACATTTGACCGTAACTTTATCCCTTCTGAAGTCTTTAAGAATGATGGTATCGTTAATTTTAGTGAGGTAATCGAAGAAATTGCAATTGTCAAGAATAGAGAAAACTTTATCATTGGCACAATTAAAGGAGTCGAAAGTACTTTTTTAGAAATGGTAGATATAAAACAACATTTACTTGACGGTTCCCCGAAAATAAGTAACGAATATGGGGCATTAGCTTTAATTGGAGGTGGAGCAATTGAAAACTTAGACGGTTATATTTTTCAACTTGAAAATCAATATGAGTATTTTACGATTTATTCGCCAAATAAGGAGAGGAAAATTAGTGGAAACAAATTGAAAAACATTGATGCATTTACAACATCTCAGATTCCAATCACTGGAGTTTTTTCTTACAATAATGACGTAGATCAAAATTACTTAATTGTGCCGATTGATTATGCAGCCGAAATTTTTAATTATAAAGATGAAATCTCAAAAATTGAAATTGACTATGCACCAGAAATAGATTTGAAATCTAAAAAAGAAGAACTTAAAGTATTACTTGGGGATAGTTTTAATGTTGTTACAAGTTTTGAGCAAAATAAACTGATTTATGAAACCAGTCGAAGCGAAAAATGGATTACAACTTTACTTCTAGGATTTATATTTTTCTTGGCAACATTCAATATGATTGCATCAATAACAATGCTTGTAATTGAAAAAAGAGATAATCTAAAAACCCTTTATGCCCTTGGCGCTCAAAAAAACCAAATGCAAAGAATCTTCTTTTATGAAGGATTATTAATTAATATAATAGGCTTAGTTTTAGGTTTAATAGTTGGCTATGGCGTTTGTTATGCGCAGCAACAACTTGGTTTACTCGAAATGAAGAACAGTACAGTAGAATATTTTCCAATTGTGTTTAAATCGAATGATTTCTTCTTAATTTTGGGAATAACACTGACATTTGGAACTTTGGCTGCATATTTGCCGAGTAGATTTTTAATACAAAGAATAATTAAATAAAGATTAGATGAAAAAAGTACTTTTTTTATTAATACTGATTGTTTCTGTACCAGCAATAAGTCAAAATCGAATGACTCCAGAATTACTTTGGAAATTGAAACGAGTAGGTAATATTCAAGTGTCTCCCGATAAAACACAAATTTTATTCAGTTTAAAGAGTTACGATTTAAAAAAGAATAATGGGAGCAGTGATCTTTACATTATACCAATTGAAGGTGGAAAACCAAAACAAATCACAGATAAAAAGGGTAGTGAATTTGATGCACAATGGAGACCTGATGGTAAGAAAATTGGATTTTTAGCTGGAGGGCAAGATGGGACCGTCGCTATTTTCGAAGTTAATCCTGATGGATCGGAATTAACACAAGTTTCGCGAACTCCTGGTAATATTAATGGATTCAAATACTTCCCAGATGGAAAACACGTTTTATTTATAAAAGATGTAAAAATTGAGAAAGTAAACTCCAAAGAAACAGATCGTGACTTAATTTTGTCAAATGCTCGTGTTATTGATGATTTAATGTACAGACATTGGAGCAGTTGGAAAGATGGGAGTTATTCGCATATCTTTTATGCGCCATTAGAAGAAGGAAAAATGCAAGGAAGAGGAAAAGATATTTTGAAAGGACAATCGTTTGATGCACCACTCAAACCTTTTGGTGGAATGGAGCAAATTACAATTTCAAATGATGGAAAATTTATTACTTATACAAGCAAAAAATTGAATGGATTGAGTTACGCGATCAGCACAAATTCAGAAATATATAATTACAATATTGGGACTGCTTCTACAAGTAACTTGAGTATTGGGAATAATGGTTATGACACAGAGCCTGTTTATTCAAATGACGGAACAAAGATTGCTTGGTTAAGTATGGAGCAAGATGGTTTTGAATCCGATAAAAATGACATTGTAATCTATGACATTACAACGCAATTAAAAACAAATATTACAAAAGAGTTTGATTTGACTGTTGCCAATTTTGTGTGGGATGAAGAAGGAAAATACATTTATTTCAGATCTGTTAAAGAAGCGACTTATCAATTTTTTGAATACAACATAAAGAAAAAAGAGATTCGTCAAATAACCACAGGAAATCACAATTACACTTCTTTGAGTTTTGCTGGTGATTATTTAATTGGAGGAAAACAATCTATGAATCATCCAACCGATATTTACTCAGTTAAGATAAAAAATGGAGAACAAAAACAATTGACAGATGCAAATAAAGAAATTTATGACAATTTAGAAACTGGAAAAATTGAAAAACGTTGGGTTGAAACAACAGATGGAAAACAAGAATTAGTTTGGGTAATTTACCCTCCAAATTTTGAAGAAAATAAGAAATACCCTGCATTACTTTATTGCCAAGGTGGGCCTCAAAGCGCCGTAAGTCAATTCTTTTCTTACCGTTGGAATTTTCAATTGATGGCTGCGAACGATTACGTTATAATTGCACCGAACAGAAGAGGATTGCCTGGCTTTGGTCAAGAATGGAATGATGCTATATCAGGAGATTGGGGAGGACAGCCTATGGACGATTATTTATCAGCAGTAGATGAATTGAAAAAAGAACCATTTATTGATGAAAATAGAATCGGTGCAGTAGGCGCAAGTTATGGAGGTTATTCTGTTTATTACCTTGCTGGAATTCACGAAAATAGATTTAAAACATTTGTTTCGCATTGTGGGCTGTTTAATCTAGAAAGTTGGTATGGAACTACAGAAGAATTATTCTTTGCAAATAAAGACATTGGAGGACCTTATTTTAATCCTATTGTTCCGCAAAGTTATGCGAAGTATTCTCCGCATAAATTAGTCTCTAAGTGGAATACGCCAATGCTAATTTTTCATGGGGAACAAGACTTTAGAGTTCCTCTAAATCAAGGGATGGAAGCCTTTCAAGCACTTCAGATAAAAGGAATAGACAGCCGAATGATTTTGTTTCCAGACGAGAATCATTGGATCTTATCTCCTCAAAATGGTGTTTTTTGGCACCGAGAGTTTTATAGGTGGTTGGACAAGTCGCTGAAATAATTGAAGAAAATTAAAAAATTTCCGCAATGACTTTCTCTTTATAAGATTGACCAATAGGGATACTCTTTTCTTCTATTGTTAAATTATTTCCGTCAAGTGCTGTAACAATATTTTTATTAATTATAAAAGATTTGTGGCAGCGCATAAATTGACCCGAAGGAAGTTTTTCTTCTAATGATTTTAGAGACATTAAAGCAGTTATTCGACCTTTAGGGAGGTGAAAAGAGACATATTCACGCATCCCTTCTATATAGCGAATGTCTTTGTAGAGAACTTTGTAAAGTTTATGATCTGCTTTTATAGTAAGGTAATTTGTTTTAAATCGTGTTGAATTATTTTCAACCTGTCTTAAATCATATAGCTCGTGTGCTTTGTTAACCGATTTTAAAAAACGCTCAAATGAAAATGGTTTTAATAAATAATCAATTGCTTCCAATTCAAAACCTTCAATAGCATAATCGGAATATGCAGTAGTAAAAATTACCATTGGGGGATTACTTAAGGATTTGATCAATTCAGTACCCGTTAAACTTGGCATTTGAATATCAGTGATGATTAAGTCAACGTCGCCGACTTCAATCTTATCTAATGCTTCTAATCCATTTTTGAAAATTCCTACAATTTCCAGAAATGAAATTTGCATTGCATATTTTTCAACAAGGTTTCTTGCCAACTGTTCATCATCAATTATAATACACTTCATTCCGTTAATTTTATTTCCAAGTCCGCAACGTATGAATTCGGATTAATTTTGATTGTCAACTTGTGTGTTTCGGGATATAAAAGAGAAAGTCTTTTTCGAACATTCTCCATGCCAACTCCTCCAACTTTATCTTTTTGCGTTTTCTTTTCAGACGTGCTATTCGAAACGGACAATAATAATGTCTTTGAATTCAATTTAATCACAATTTTAATCCATCCATTATCCTTGTCATGATGATTGCCGTGTTTAAATGCGTTTTCAATAAACGGAATTAAAATCAAAGGTGCAATCTGAAGTTGAGAATTGATTGATTCAATTTCAATATCTAAATTTTCGCAATTATCATCCTTTAGTAATTGTAATTTTATAAAACTTTTAATATGCTCAATCTCTGCAGTAAGAGCAACATACTTTTGATTGCTTTCATAGGTTACATAACGCAAAATGTCTGACAATTGCAGAATAGCTCCACCGGTTTTACTACTGTCTAATTGTGAAAGTGAATATATATTATTTAAGGTGTTAAATAAAAAATGAGGATTGATCTGCGCTTTTAAAGCACTCGTTTCGGCAGCAAGCATTTTGTTTTGTAATTCCAAACTTTCTTTCGTTTTTCGTTGTAAAAGGATTGAATTATAGATTAAAGCACTAATAAGTAATGGTGGTACACAAGACATTGCTCTTCCAAAATAGACAAATGAAATAGGTCGGTCTGATAAATGTTTCATTTCTAGCGGAATAACTTTGTCAAAGTAAAGGTCAAGATACCCAAAAACAACAGTAAATAAGCCAATTAAAACTATGAGGCGAAAGAAATACTGCTTCTTTTTGCCCTTATGAAATTGTTTCGGTAATAAAATAAGAAGGTTTGAATAAAACAAGATCATCTGAGGAATAACAAAGCTAAAAACACGAAGAGACACAGTTTCAAATGTACCAACTGGCAAAAGTAAAAAGAGGATTACCAAATAAAAGGCAATCCAAAAAGCCAAAGAATACCTTATTGCATTTTTCATCAAGACTAAGTTACGGATAGTTTATCTTTTCACTCAATTTAAATCAATCAATACAACCTCCATATCAAGGAGCCTTGCTTTTTTTTCAATTTTAATAAATTAACTATAGGGGAAGTATTTAGTTCAACCGATAAATAGGTAAACAAAAACTATGAAAAAGAGATTAACATTTTTGATTGTTATTAACAAGTGTATTTGCAAATGCACAACGTTATGAATTTACTGAACTTTCTGAAGAATATACTAACCTAGAAATGTCCGAAGAACTGACTGTTGGAGCGGATGCAATTTGGGATGATCCTCAATTTGTTGTTCCAATTGGATTTGAATTTACATTGATGGACTCTGTAGTTAATCATGTCATTATTTCTGAAGAACGCGAGGGAAGTGAGGTTTACCTAACATCAAATCCAGAAGACTCAGGATTAGATCGTCCTTATATTTCTGTTTATGGAAATGATTTAATTGATTTAGGAGATTATGATGAGGTACATTTACCTCCAATTTCGTTTCTAACAGAAGGAGCAATAGAGAATCGTATTTTTAAATTAGAGTGGGAAAATTTCACGTTGACAACTTTTAGCGAAGAAGAGTCAGTCGAAGACCGTCAACAAGGAAATATTCAACTTTGGTTATACGAAAACTCAAATGTCGTTGAGATCCATAATGGCGTGTCATCTTTTACAACGACTGCTTATGACTTAGGAGGACCACAAATAGGAATCGGCTACTTAAGTGGTGAAGACGAAATCCTTGAAAGTTTTCATATCTTTGTTGGAGAAGTAGACGCATTGACCTTAGATTACGGGACTATAGAGATAGATTTTGTAGATGATGGAAAACCGTTTAGTGGTGTTCCAGCTGATGGTGCGGTTTATCGTTTTTCGCCATTAGAAGAGATTTCAGGGGTAGATGAATTTGCAGATGAACATTCAGCCTTGATAATCTATCCTAATCCAACAAAAAATCAAATTCAATTGACTGGACTATCTTCTGACGCAAATACAGGTTTTATTTAAGACTTATCAGGAAAAGTAATCGTTAAATTGGATGATTTAAGTACAATTAATACTTCAAACTTAGCAAAGGAGTTTATTTTTTAGCTGTTCAAAACCCAAATGGAATAGTACAAAAAGTTAAATTCATTAAAGAATGAGTTGAACCAAATGCATTAGAAATTAATGAAAGTAATTTCATTGATAAAAAACATTGATTGGTAGAAATTATCTTTGTTAACCAATATTTTAGATTGATCTTTGTGAACAAATATGAGCCGAGTCTGTTTTTAACATGTTCGGAAAAAACTAAAAAAATGCAGAAAATAATTTTTAGCACAATCTTTCTTTTAACTGCTTTTTTCTCTTTTGGTCAAGACGTTACCTTAAGTGGAAATTTAAAGGATGGAGAAAATGGAGAAGATCTTATTGGAGCAAGGATTACAGTTAAGGAGTTACCTGGAGTCGGAGCGATTACAAATGTCTTTGGATTTTATTCATTAACTGTTCCAAAAGGAAAATATACTGTTACCATTAAATCATTGGGATTTGAAACGAAAACAATGGAATTGGATTTGACAGACAATCAACGATTGGATGTTGAAATGAAGGTAGAAGGAAAAGTTTTTGGAACAGTTGAAGTTAGAGCAGAAAAATTAGATGAAAACATTAAATCGGCCGAACTTGGTGTAGATAAAATCAATTTAAAAGACATAGAAAATATTCCTGTGTTATTTGGAGAGAAAGATATTTTAAAAACCCTACAATTATTACCAGGAGTTAAGTCTGCTGGCGAAGGAAATGCCGGTTTCTTTGTAAGAGGAGGTTCTGCGGATCAAAATCTAATCCTATTAGATGGAGCGCCGGTTTATAATGCGTCTCACTTGTTAGGTTTTTTCTCAGTATTTAATTCAGATGCTTTAAAAGACGTTAAATTATATAAAGGTACTGCTCCAGCAGAATTTGGAGGAAGATTATCTTCTGTAATGGATATTAAAATGAAGGAAGGGAATTCCAAAAGGGTTTCGGTTAGTGGAGGATTAGGATTAATTTCTTCTAAATTGACTGTAGAAGCACCAATAGTAAAAGATAAAGGATCGTTTATTGTGTCAGGAAGAAGAACTTATGCGGATGTCTTTCTTCGTCTATCAAACAATGAAAATGCGCAAAATTCCACCTTATTCTTTTATGATTTGAACGCAAAAGCAAATTATAAATTAGGAAAAAAAGATAGAATCTTTGTTTCAGGTTATTTTGGACGAGATAATTTTGGTTTTGCAGATCAATTTGGATTTGATTGGGGGAATACGAGTGGAACAATAAGATGGAATCACCTATACAGTGATAAATTATTTGGAAATACATCCGTTGTCTTTAGTAATTATAATTATAAAATTAAATTCGGTGCAGGAGATGAAACATTTCAAATAGGATCCGAAATTCAAGATTTTAATATCAAAAAAGATTTTAATTATTACTTAAATTCAAATAACACATTAAGTTTTGGAGGTAATATTATTCACCATACATTTAAACCAGGAGAAATTGAAACTGGATCGGGATTTGATTTTACTCTAGATGATATTGAAAATAGATTTTCGATAGAATCGGCAGCCTACATTTCAAATGAACAAAAAATCAAAAAACGTTGGTCTGTCATTTATGGTCTTCGTTATTCAAACTTCACTCAAGTAGGTCCAGGAGACATTTTTTCATATGATATAAATGGTAATGTTACTGATGTAAGAACGTTTGACAATTGGGAAAGTGTAGCTTCTTATAATGGATTAGCGCCTAGAGCAAGTGTTAACTTTAATATTGATGATAAAAGTTCAATAAAAGCATCTTATTCAAGAACATACCAATATGTTCATTTACTATCCAATTCATTGAGTACATCTCCTACAGATATATGGATTCCTTCAAGCAATAATGTTAAGCCGCAAATTGCAGATCAAGGGGCAATCGGTTATTTTAGAAACTTCTTTAACAATGCTTTAGAATTCTCTACAGAAATTTATTACAAAGATTTGCGAAACGTAATTGATTATAGAGATGGTGCCGAAGTTACATTAAATCCTACTGTAGAAGGTGAGTTACTTTTTGGTGTTGGAAGAGCTTATGGTGCAGAAGTGCTACTTAAAAAACGAAGAGGTAAATTTACAGGCTGGGTAAGTTATACACTAGCGAGAAGTGAGCGACAATTTGATGAGATTAATAGCGGAAATTGGTATCCTGCACGACAAGATCGAACACATGATATTTCAATTGTTGGGATCTATAATTTTTCTGAACGTTTAACCGCTTCTGCTACTTGGGTTTATTATACTGGAAATGCTGTAACATTTCCAAGTGGAAAATATGAAATTGATGGACAAGTAGTAAACTTGTTTTCAGAAAGAAATGCGCAACGTTTTCCAGATTACCATAGACTAGACCTAGGAGTAACACTAAGTAATAAAAAATTTAAAACAATTAAAGATGTAACTACTGGAGAAGAAAAACAAGTTCCAAAACGATTTGAATCAAGTTGGAATTTCTCAGTTTACAATGCGTATGGTAGAGAAAATGCTTTCTCAATTGATTTCAGAGAAAATGCTGAAACAGGGGAGACTGAAGCTGTACAAATTGCATTGTTTAAATTTGTGCCGTCAATTAGCTATAATTTTAAATTTTAAGAAATGAATAAATTGATTTATAGTATAGTAATCTTATCCGGGGCAATTTTCTCATTTCAATCATGTGAAAAAGTAATTGAAGTTCCTTTAGATGAAAGTGAACAACAAGTCGTTGTAGAAGGAGTTGGAAGAAATTTTGAAGGTGAAAGCTATGTTCTTTTATCAAAAACAGGAAGTGTATATCAAAATAGTGGTTTTGAGCGTTTATCTGGGGCCAATGTAACTGTAACAGATCAAGATGCGAATGTGATTGTTTTTACAGAAGATCCAATTGAAGCGGGAAGGTATATGTCACCAGCTGCTTTCATAATACAACCAAACAGCACGTATGATTTAAATGTAACTTACGAAGATCGCGTAATGACTTCTTCAAGCACTACAAAATCAACTCCAGCGATCGACACGTTAACGTATATCCCTCAATTTGGAGGATTTGGTCCGGGAGCAACAGATACAACTTTTTTAGTCTTTTATAGTTTTACAGATAATGGAGATGAAGAGAATTTCTACAGAGCCAGAGTTTGGGTTAATGGCGAAAGAGATGATAATTTTTATATTACCACTGACGAACTATTTAATGGAGCAAACAATACCATGCCTTTCTTTGCAACAACAGTAGAAAGTGGTGATACATGTTATGTAGAGTTATTATCAATGGATGAAGCAAATTATACTTATTTATTTTCGTTGCAGAGTAATGCGAATAGTGGCCCTTTTGCCGCAGTTCCTTCTAATCCAGTATCGAATGTTGAAAATGCAATAGGGTATTTTGGTGGATTTATGATTGATACAATGACCATTGTGATCCCGTAAAAATTAGAATAGAAATGAAACAAAAAATCACAATCTTCCTATCAGTTCTTTTGTTGTTTTCTTCTTGTGAGAAAATAGTGAATGTTCCGCTTGATGATGCAGATGAAAGGATTGTTGTAGAAGCTGTTTTAAAAGATGCTGTTGATTCTAGTTTTGTTACTTTGTCTAAATCGACAACAGTTTATGGTGATCCTAATTTTCAAAGAATAGAAGACGCCTCAGTTGTTGTTAAAGACAATACTGGAGAGAGTTATACATTTGAACACGATTCAAACGGAAAGTATTTGATGAAAGATTTTTTGGTTATTCCAGGTAGAACATATAGTCTAGAGGTTAATACAGGAGATGAAATAATTACAGCTAACTCAGAAGCGAAATCAAAACCAATCATTGATTCGCTGTCGTACTTTCCAATTACTGGCGCATTTGGTCTTCCTGAAGGAGATACAATATATTTGGTTTCTTTTCATTCTACTGATGATATTGATCAACAGAATTTCTATTTGGCAAAAATTTTTAGAAACGGGATAGAAAACGGAGGTTATTATTTAGGAAATGATGATTTTATTAATGGGCAAAGTTTCGAAGCGCAGTTCTTCGGAGCAGAAGCTGATCCCGGTGCTTCAATTGTGGTAGAATTCATTTCAATGGATGAACCAAACTATGATTATTTTATTGGATTACAAGATAATCTAGATACCAGTCCTTTTTCAGCTGCGCCTGCTAACCCACCAAGTAATTTACAAAGTGCAAGCGGGACAGAAGTGCTTGGATATTTTGGAGCATATACTACTGCTGTCAGTTCAATTGAAATTCCTTAAAAGAAATCTTTATCTTTCAATCCCTTTGATTTACTTTTCACTATTTAAAGATGAAAGAGTATATCTGTTTTTTTTAAGTACAAATTATAATTAAAAAAATGTATAAATAAAGTGCTTAAAATCAATTGATTATACAGAAAACAGAAATTTGTCTCCTTTTTGTCCCCTCCTTTTTTTTAAATTTTCTTTGATTAATCCTTAAGTTTGAAACAAAGCAAAATCGATTGATTGACGGTTTTAGATGCTTTCTGTTTAGTTTACCCAATACAGTAAATCTTACATGGTTTGCTTAAAAACAAATTAAATGATCAAACAAATTGAACGCCTAAAATATATGGATTATTTAATCCGTATTGAAGGGACTGGAAATATGAAATCTTTCGCAGATAAATTAGGGATTTCTAGAAGCACATGTGGAGAATATCTTCGTTTGCTAAGAGATATGGGAGGTGAAATAGAATATTGCAGAGTAAGATCTTCTTATAAATACTCAAAACCAACACGAATGATAATTGGTTATCAAAACCTGAATGATTCCTACATGGCAAAAGTTGCAGGAGGAAGTCAGATAAAAAAAATCCGCTACGGAAGCATTGTAAAGGGAGACTACTTCCATTTTCCTTCTGTTAATTGGAAAAAGAAAATTTAGCTATAGTCCGATATTGTAGGATTGAAGTATTTTAAATTTAATGTAATTCAATGCGTTCAAGGTTACGAATTGAACTTTGGCGATTGCCGAAAAGCCAATTGAATAGAGTAGGCACTAATTAAAAATTAACCCAATGAAAAAGATCAAATTTAACGGCAAGTTGAACTTGAATAAGACAACTGTTTCTCAATTGAATGAAAATGAACAAAATTCAATTAAAGGAGGGACAAATGCCAAAAGAACAGCTACAGGGCCAAATGTTTGTACAGCATTGCCAACGTTTCAATGTTGTGCTCCTGAAAGAACGGCTACTGGACCTAACGTATGTACAGCAAGACCAACACTTTTTTGCTGTGGAGGAAAACACTAATTAATTAGTGATATACTCTATTTAATTAATTAAACGGTCACTTAGAAAGTTGAAAACACTTTTGGGTGATCGTTTTTATTACCTTTAGCTTTATAATAGTGATTTCCTATTACTGCATTAATCCAATACATGCATATGAAAGAAAAACTTGGCCTCAAGTTAAAAGAATTGTACGCGGCATACAATAAAATTGATTTAGAAAAAAATTATGGTGGAGCATTGTTTTCGGGTGCGCCAGGAATACTTTTATTTAAATTGTATTACCTTAAACTGATAGATGAAAATGATGAGAAATTAACTCAAGAACTGGTTGAATTTGTTTTAAATGAGATCCAAAAACCAATAGCTACCTCAAGTTTTTGCGACGGAATAGGAGGCTTTGCATGGTTTTTAAATCACATTAGAAATCAAGATTTTTTAGACCTTGAAGATGATTTGTTTCATGATTTTGATGAAGTTATTCTTAATGCTTCTGAGGATTATTTTAATGACCAAAATCATGATTTTTTACACGGCGGATTAGGAATAATGCTTTACCTCATTGAACGATCAAAACAAAGCAAAAAAGTTCAGCAAGGATTGCCATTTATTTTAGAAAAATTAATTCAAAATGGAGAAGTATCAGAAAAATACATTTATTGGGTAGAATCCGATTTGATGCTTGACCATATGAGTAAAAACAATAAAGTTGTTAACCTTCATCTTTCGCACGGTCAGGCAAGTAAAATAGTAATTCTTTCGAAAATGATCTTAGCCGGAGTTGAAGGGGCAGAAGAGTGGTGCAGGAAAGCAGTTGACTTTATGTTGGCTAATGAAATTTCAGGTGCCAAAGATGCCTTGTTGCCTACCTGTATTGTTAATGATGAAAAAGATGAATATATGCATTTGGGCTGGTGTAGAGGTAATATTTCTATGAGTATTTCCTTGTTAATCGCTGCTAAAGTATTAGATGATCCTAAAATATATCAAAAAGCCATAGAAATCGGAAAGCATACTTTAAAACATGATTCAGCTGAAAAAGCTAAAGTGAGTGATGTTGGTTTTTGCCATGGCACTGCAGGTTTGTCCTATATGTATAATACGCTTTATAACATGTCTAAGCAAAATGAATTTAAAAAAGCTGCAGATTTATGGATGGAAAAAACATTAAATGCGTCTCAATTTGATGATGGAATAGCCGGGTTTAAATTAAGAGATGGTTTAACTAAAGAATGGGTTAATGATTACGGATTACTAACAGGTACAGCTGGCGTTGGTCTGGCAATGATTGGTCAAATGTCTTCAGAATTGACGAACTGGGATGAATGCTTTTTATTGCATTAAACTAAAAGAATAGATGAATTACAATTTTTACGATAAACTAATTTTAAGGACACCATTAAAAGCATTAAAAACGAAATTTTCTGTTAATGATTTAAAAGAAATATTTACTTCAATCGAAGGAGGAGAAGCACTCTTTTTAGCTTCTCCCGACTTGTACCGTGAATTTTTGAAATGGAATAATGGAGAAATAAAAGATAAAACAAAAGAAGAGAAACTAATAAGTTCACTCTATAAATATGCAAGTAGAATGCATTCCAGGTGCACGCCGTTTGGATTGTTTGCTAAATGCACAATTGTTGATTGGGGAGAAAATACAAATATTCAATTGGGAGATGCTGATTTTTTTCGAAGTACGCGTTTGGATATGCATTTCTCATGTCAATTAGCTCAAAAATTAGCAGAACTTGATTATATCAAGCCTTTACTGAAATTCTACCCAAATACCTCACTTTATATTGTAAATGAAAAAATGCGATATGTCGAGTACAACTACGTTAATAAAGCCAGAGATTATCAAATTAGTGCAGTAGATTTTTCTGTCTATATTAATCATCTCATTGAAACAGCAAAAAAAGGCGCTAAAGTTGACGAGTTAGCGGATGCCTTAGTATCATTTGATGAAGAATTAGAATTCGAAGAATCAAAAGAATTTGTTTTAGAGTTGATCAAAGAGCAAATTCTGGTTAGTGAAATAGAACCTTCTGTGAGCGGTGAAGAGCTTATGGAACAAATTTTAGCTGTTTTAAATCGTGTGTCAGCAACTGTGCCATCTAGTGAATTGGGTAAAATGATCACGTTTATAAATGAAATCCAGGCTGATATTAAAGCAATAGATAATGAGGTTTTTAATGATACAAGTAGCTATTCTAAATTAGAAGAAAAGTTAAAAACACTAGATATTCCGTATGAATTGAGTAAACTTTTCCAAACAGATTTATTTTCTAAAAATAGTTCCTCACATACAATTAAAAAAACAATTCGCCCAAAGATTAGAAAAGCATTGGAATTAATCAATAAACTTAGCCCTAAAATCGATATGAAAACGAACCTTTCTGTTTTTAAAGAAAGTTTCTATAAACGATATGAAGAAAATGAAGTACCGCTTCTGACTGTTTTAGATAATGAGGCGGGTATCGGATATGCTTCCAATACAAATCATACAGGAGGTCACTCTCCATTAGTAAATGATTTAGCAGTTGGAGAGCGGCAAAGAGATTCTATCCAAGAAATAAAATGGGGACCGATTCAAAGTTTATTGTTGCGTAAATTGTATAATGCAAGAGAAAAAGGAGCATTTAAAATAGAGATAACAGATGCAGATTTAAAGGATTTCAAATCCGTATGGAACGATCTTCCAGATAGCATGTCTACAATGGTTAGCTTAGCTGGTGATAATATTATTCTGGGAGGGGTCGGTGGAACAAGCAGTGTTAATTTACTCGGACGTTTTGCAAGCGGACACAAAGGGATAGAAGCCATTATTAAGGAAGTTGGAAAAGTAGAGTCCAATCTGAAAAAAGAGCAAATTTTAGCCGAAATTGTTCATTTACCCGAAGCTAGGACAGGGAATATATTAATGCGACCATCATTTCGTGAATATGAAATTCCATATTTGTCAAAATCAGATTTGCCCGAAAAGCAGCAAATTCAACTCGAAGACTTATTCATTTCTGTTAAAAATGACCGACTTTTTCTTCGATCAAAAAGATTAAACAAAGAAGTTATTCCACGAATGGCTAATGCACATAATTATAGTTTTAACTCCTTGCCTGTTTATCATTTTTTGTGCGATTTACAAAGTAGGGAAGAAAGGGCAGGAGTCTATTTTTCTTGGGGACCGCTTGAAAGTAATTTTAGTTTTTTACCACGAGTTGAAATCGCAGAAGTCATTGTTTCTCCTGCAACATGGAATTTAAATAAAGAACACTTCACAACCTTATTGGAATCGAATGGAGAAATTGATAAAATAGCAAATTGGCGCAATGATTGGAAGTTACCCGATTTAATTGTTTTGGCGGACAGTGATAACGAATTGTTGATCAATTTGACAGATTCATTAAGCGTCAAAGCACTAATCTCTACAATAAAAAAACGACCTAATATTGTACTGAAAGAATTTCCTTTTGATGAAAATCAAAAAGAAATAACAGATTCAGAAGGCACTATTTTTACGAATCAACTAATTACCTTATTTACCAAAAGGACGGAAACAGAAGACAAAGTAGAAGGAAAAGAAAAATTACAAATTGAATCCAAAGAAGTACAGAGAAATTTTGCTTTGGGCTCAGAATGGATATATTATAAGCTGTATTGTGGAAATAAGACTGGAGATGAAATTTTAACGAATATTGTAAAGCCATGTGTAAATAATTGGCTGGAAAACGAGGTGATTGATAAATGGTTTTTTATCCGTTACGGAGATCCTGATCCACACTTGAGAGTGCGGTTTCGTGTGACCTCTCCAGAAACCATAGGTATTGTTGTCAATCAATTTGGTAATGCTGTTGCCTCTTATCTTGAAAATGGAGTGATCTGGAAGATTCAGACGGATACTTATCAGAGAGAATTAGAAAGGTATGGAGCACATACTATGGAAATTGCAGAAACCATATTTTGTCATGATAGTCAAAATTGTGTAGATGTTTTAGCAATGATTGAAAGTGATAATGAAGGTGAAAAAGTGAGATGGTTATATGCCCTTCGTGCAATTGATGAATATTTTAATAATTTCGGATTTCCATTAAAAGATAAATTAGACCTTGTTGAACGACTAAGGACGGGTTTTGGTCAGGAATATGGAATGAATAAATACCTGAATAAACAACTTGATAAAAAATTCAGAAAGGACAAACAGGAAATTGAGAAAATTCTGAATCATGAAATGGATCAGAAGAACGAGCTTTTACCATTGATTAAACTTTCAATTTCCACTTCAGATAAAATAAAGCCGCTTGTTGCTCAAATTCATCAAGCCAATGAAAATGGCAAATTGAATGTACCAATTCCTAATTTGTTGAGTAGTTATACACACATGTTTTTAAATCGATTTTTTAAAGATAAACAACGCTTGCATGAACTGGTAGTTTACGATTATCTATGGCGCGTTTATCGTTCTCAATTTGCAAGGCAAAAACACGAGCAAAAAATTCCTTCGAAAGCAAAAATGAAGAATGTTTAAAGTTGTATTTGAAATTCAAATTATACAGTAAAATTAATGTGTATAGAGATTGATATTTTCACTAAATTTAGCATAAATTAAAAAATTAAAAATGAAAAAATTAAAATTGAACAAAAAAACGGTTACTAAATTAAATGATGAACAGTTAAATCAAATAATGGGAGGGTTTGCAGTTAATGAAACGACTCGTCCTACTACTTGTATTAATGATACGACACGTACGTGTAAAAACGGTATGACACATCTTCAATAAAATAACGAATGCTAAAAATAAGAAGAGTGTCTCTAATTCTTCAAGATAGATAATTTTAGAAGTGCTAGAGATTAAATGGGTTGGGTAAATTTTACTCAACCCATTTTTTTATAAATAATAACAGTTCAAAGAGCATTCGTTCAGGCTCTCAATTTTCATTTCTAAGCAAATAATAACCAATAAACTTAGTGATAAGATTGAACTTTTGTAATAGGTAAAAAGGGTTAGTCGAAACAACAAAAAGATATTAAAATTCATCTAGTCCGATCTTGTCGGATGATACGTACCTACATTTGTTTTAGAAGTTAATTATTAATCTAAAATAAATTTCAAAAATGAAGAAAGTAAGAATTCAAGGAAAATTAAACTTAAATAAGAAACCCATTTCAACACTAAATGGAAAAGAGATGACTCAAATTAATGGAGGAGGTATTTTTTCGATTGGAGCAAGGTGTAGTATAAGAAACTCATGTAAAAGAGTTGGGTGTGGACCTATCTTAGCTTAAAAAAAATGTTAGAATTGATCTTAAAATAGATAAAATTGAAAAATAAATTGCATTTAAATAAAGAATCAATTACAAAATTGAACACAGCAAAAATGTCGAGTGTAAAAGGCGGGATTGCAACTATGGTAATTTGTTTTACAAATACAAAAGATGATTTTTGTGCGATTCAATCCAGAAGGAATACATGTGTTACTGTCCAAGGAGGTAATTGCGATAAATGAAAAAAAATAGATTTTGATTTTCAAAATCAAAGATAAATTTTGGCCAAAAATGGGAGTCCTGCTGAAAACCCTGATTTTAAACGAGTAAGCACTTAATCCAAAAATTATGAAGAATAAAGAAAAATTGTCAATAAAAAAAGAAACAATATCACACCTTTCTAATGTGGAATTGTCCAATGTTAGAGGTGGGGAGGAGCATAAAACTAGTACAAATCATAGATTTACATGTGGTTTATGTACAAAAGTGGATACAAAAGATCTTATTCCCCTTGTTACAACAATATTAAAATAGATAAAATGAAGAGTAATAGAAAATTATCAATTAAAAAGGAAACAATATCACACCTTTCTAATCAAGAACTTTCACGTATTAATGGAGGTGATCAAGGTAGAAGTACAAATCATAGGCTTACATGTGGTCTATGTACTAAAATTGATACAAAAGATGTGATTAAGGTTACAACAATTATTATAATGCAAACCAAAAAATAAAAAAGATGAAAAAGAAATTAGTATTGAATAAAGAAACTGTGGTGAAGCTTGCAGAAACAGACATGATGAAACTAAAAGGAGGTGCTAGAACAGCTCATAGTACCAAGCGTGGCTTCTTGTGCTGTTGGTGTACTTTTGGAAGTGATGAAGTTCCAGATACAGAACCACTAAAATAAATAAAAATTTCACCGAAGGGTAGTAAGTTTTTATCCTGCCTACCCTTTGGTTGGTATAATTTTAGAAGCGTAAATCATTGATATTATGGTAAGGAGTAAAATTGAAGAAATAAATAATGATCTTGATGAAGTAATAGGACATGATAACCACGAAGTTTCTTTGTTTTCTGGTTTAACAGGAGTGTTATTGTTTAAATATATTTATCATAAGTTTTATTTAAATGAAGAAGGTGAAATCCTTATGAGCAACTTAGAGCCAATTCTTCAAAAAGTCTTTGAAAATTTGAATACGACTGAATACCCTTTATCCTATTGTGATGGTTTAGCTGGTGTTGCTTATTGCTTGAATCACCTTAAGGAAAATAAAATTTTTGAAGAGGATATTGAAGATGCATTACGCGAATTTGATAACATTTTAATTGAAAAGATAGGGACGGTAAAAGATTCAGACGATTCGGATTTTTTACACGGACAGCTCGGAATTATCTACTATTTAATTGATCGCGGGAGTAAATTGGTTTTAGATAATCCGATTTTTATAAAGAACGTAGATGCTTTTTATTCTTACGTGATTGATGAAGTTGTTTTAATTGAAAATGGAGAGAATGTTAGAATAAATTTTGGATTAGCTCATGGCAACCTTGCTCATATGAAGATTCTGGTTAAAATGCTAAAAACAGGCAGATTTAATCAAAAAAAGTATAAACGACTCCTTCAAAATTTAGTAGATATATATTGTTCATTCAAAAGTGATAATAAAGAAAGTTGCTCTCTATTTCCAAGTATTGCTGATTCAAATGAAAAACCCTCTGTCAATACAATAAATTTGGGATGGTGTTACGGGGATCAACCAGCTTCATTGATTTTATATGAAGTTGCTAAAGCGCTAAATGATAAAGAACTAGAAAAAAATGCAATAGATATAGCGTATGCTTGGGCAGGTAGAAATGAAATAAAAACTGCATTTAATGGAAGGGTTTATGATGCTTGTTTCTGCCACGGAACAACTAGTGCTGGTTATTTTAACAAAAAATGGTTTGAGATAACTCAAGATGAACTCTTTAAAAATAATTACAACTTTTTTATTGAGGAAACATTAAAACTTGATACCCATAAGAATGGAATCTCTGGATATGTTAAGTTAGAGGAATACGGTTCTGTAGCGGACTTTACTTTGTTAGGAGGTACGTCAGGTATAGGCATTGTTTTGATTGATTCATTGTATAATGTTAGTGATGAATGGGATAAATTTTTTTTGATGCAGTTCTAAGCACTTCCCAAGAAATCCTAAATAGAACAAATTCAAATTAAAGCACTAAAATATTTGGCTAAAATTAAAGGAGTAAACCGAAAATCCGTTTTAAAAGAGTAGGTGACTTAAAACTTAATAAAATGAAAACAAATAAAAAATTAACGTTAAAGAAAGAAAAAATATCTTCTTTGACAAATCAACAATATAAATGGTGGGGGTAGGGACTCTGAAAAAAGAGGGTGTGTTGCTACTGATCGAAGTTTCAGATCCACTAATAATGGTTTTACTTGCTGTTTGTGTACTGGTGGAGATGAGATTAGAAGATAGTTTACATAATTATCCTTATACAATTTAAAAAAGACAGGTTGAATTTGTTTCCCTGTCTTTTTTTTATTTAATGGAATTCTGTTTTATACTAAGAATTAATAAAATCCGAGCCTATCGGACTCTCTTCAATTAACTTTATCAGAAATAAAACAATACAATTATGAAAAAAATAAATTTAGAAGGAAAACTAAAATTGAACAAGGAGACTGTATCTAAACTAAGTAATAAAGAAATGTCAAATTTGCAGGGTGGTTGGACTGGTTCTATAGGCTTAAGATGTACGCAAAAAGATGGAGATTGTTCAGCTATTTTTACAAATTTAACAAAAGGTTGGGCTTGTAATGATTCGAGAGCAACAATATGTACGGATTCTGGTTGTTTACAAAAATAATTTCTTTCCGAAGTCTAATCTAACTGACACCAGTGTAGTATTTTTGAAATTGTAGATAGCAAAACATGTTTGTTGTTTACAATTCATTAATCAAAAACAGCACGGATGAAAAAGAGTAGAAAACTAGTATTGAAAAAAGAAAAAATTACTTCTTTGTCTCAGAGCGAAATGACAAACATTGGTGGAGGAGATCCTACACAAAGGAGCACAAGAAATGATTATACGTGTAACTTGTGTACGAGCGTAAGTATTTGTTCAACATGGGCATGTGATCCAGGCGGAACAAGAAGGTGATTTCTTATGAAAGACAGGTTGTTATCTACTTCCTGTCTTTCTTAATTAAGTGAAAGGAATGAATAAATCATTAGAAAATCAAATTCACGATACGATTCATAAAATTGAAATAGAATTAAGTCAGGAAATTCCAAACCTTGAGCATAATTCACTTTTCTCAGGATATACCAGTTTTTCTCTTTTTTACATAATGTATTATAAATTAACTGGTGACGAGAACTATCTCAACAAGTTTGACCTTGCTTTAGATAGAATATATGAAAGCTTGAACGAAGATAATTATCAATTGACGTATTGTGATGGTTTGACAGGTGTCTTAAATCTATTACTTTTTTATCAAGAAAGTCAAATCTTAGAGGAGGATGACGTGGCAGACGCTTTGCTTCAATTTGATGAAATAATTATTAACTATCTAGCAAAAGTAATATTGGATGAAGAAAGAATGCGTTTACGCCGTTCAGATGAAGATCTGATGGATTTTCTTAACAGAATCATGGGTATGATGGTTTATGAATCAACGGATAGAATATAATAAAACGATTAGACCAAATTACATCTTATTAATTGAGAAATTAGCAGATTATATTGCTGAAGAATTAGAAGAATTTATGCAGGTAAATAATTATGAAGATAAGTACGCAGTCCTAAATTGCGGTCTTGCACATGGAATCGTTTCAAAGATTATTCTTTTCTCAAAATTTCTAGAAAAAGAACCGGAAAATATCGTAGTTAATACAGTACTTAAATCATGCGTTACAACACTTCTAAATCTAGAATCAGAAAGTGAAGAAACCGTTTCTAGATTTCCATTTATTGCAAGGAAAGGAGAACCTTTGAGCTACAATTCTCCACTTGGATGGTGCTATGGTGATCAGACAATGGCCAGTGCATTTAAAATGGCCGCCGAAGTGTTGAATGATCAAAAATTGAAAACAAAAGCATTGGAAATTGCCCTTCATTCAGCTGCAAGAGATACGATTTCAAAGGTTTGTGCTTCAAATAATGTTGATGCTGGTTTTTGTCATGGAACATCAAGTATTGCCTTTTTAAATAAAAAATGGTTCGAAATTTCAAAAAATGAAAAATTTAGGAACTCATATCATGTTTTTCTAAGGGAAACGTTGAATAGATTGTATCACAAGGATATAATCAGCGGTTTTAAGAAAAATATGGGAGATGAAATCGGCTTTAAACTATACCACGGACTGCTTGATGGAGTTTGTGGAGTTGGTGTTTTTTTAATTGATACTGTTCTTAAAGAAAGAATTGGTTGGGGAAAGCTGTTTTTACTGAGCTAAAAAGAAGAGTTAAAAAAATGAATCAAAAGGGTTGCCAATTTAAGTAACCCTTTTTTTTTGGACTCAACTTAAGTTGAGTCCTTTCTGTCAATGTTTTCTGTCGGCCTTTATAATTAACCAAATAAGAACTTTTCCACAATTTAAATATAAATTACCACTTTTTACCACTACATAAATAATTGAATAAATCCAATAATATTGGTAACTTTTAGCGTAAAATTTCGTATATCATTACTTAATAATCACAAAAGTTATTAACAAAGTAGATTTTGGTGGTAATTTGTGGGAGTTTAATAATTATTTTTACATTTTAAACTGAAAAATGTCTGGATTAGTCGGAGAATATGAATGCAAACTTGATGCTAAAGGAAGGTTTCTCTTTCCTGCGGGGTTAAGAAAGCAATTGAATCCGTCGGCAAATGAGGTCTTTATGATGAATAAAGGGTTTGAGAATTGTCTTTCCTTGTATCCTATGGATGAATGGGAGAAGGTGAGTGGGAAATTGTCAAAACTGAATTTGTTTAAACCAAAAAATCGGATGTTTTACAGGTTGTTTCATCAAGGGGCAAAACAATTGATGCTTGACAAAACAGGGCGCTTATTAATTCCGTCAGCATTGATGGAAAGAATAGGGTTGA
>CAYPZN010000030.1:0-44782 GCA_964415335.1 uncultured Crocinitomix sp. | reverse complement strand
TGTAGCCCATAGGAGAATCGAACTCCTGTTTCCAGGATGAAAACCTGGCGTCCTAACCACTAGACGAATGGGCCAAAATGATGTTTAAATAACGTTTTTCCTAAAAAGGAGTGCAAATATAATTCTAAATTCTATAATTGACAACAATTTTTTTTACTTTTTTCAAGTAATGTCTTGTTGGGATTCAAATTTAAACCCCAATCGTTTGCCAGTCTTAAGTTTAGAGCTATAATTCATTGTATTTAAATCTTGCACTGTAACCTTGTGAACCGCGTTGTAAGGAGGTGTGTAAAGGTCAAAATCAATGGCGTGAATACTCACACGTAAAATAATATCTCGAATGATTTTACGAGAAAGTTCTTGATGCATAAAATCACGATAAATCATACCTAATTGACCTTTGCCTTCAACCAAAAAATGATTCTCTTTGTTGATAAACATACGACCGATTAGATAACCAAGATCATGCGATCGATTAAACTCATAAGAATCAGCAAGAAAGTTATAGATGTTTATTATACCACAATATGCATTGGAAGGGTTATTTCTAACATAAGATGTTTGACTTGAATAATCATTTTTACTCAATTGGAAAACGTTTGTGTGCATAGTAAATATAATTGCATCACTTCCTATAAATAACTGGGCTTCTGTATCCCCTCTGTCAACAACTTTGAGTCGAATTCTATCATCATCAATTTCTTCTCTTACTAAATCAAGCGCTGCGTTAAGCTCTTCCTTAAACTTTTTAAACCATTCTATAGTGTTTTGATAAACATCCAATTTTAGTGTGGTTTTATTTTTAAGTAACCCTACAACATAATTTTTGCCCTCATTTAAGTGAGCTTCAAACTTTTCATCATTCATAATTAATATGCTTTAGCAAATATTACACGTTTTTTTGAAGGTTTACCAGTAACAATACATTTACCTTCTTCTTCTGCAGCATCTAAAGGAATACACCGAATAGTTGCTTTAGTTTCTTTTTGAATTTTTTCTTCTGTTTCTATTGTACCATCCCAATGAGCAAGAAAAAAACCTGGCTTAGTGTTTAATTTGAGCTTTAGTTCATCATAAGTTTCTACTTTTTGAGTATTGTCTTTTTGACGTTCAAAGGCTCTGGAATAGAGGTTCTCTTGAATCTCTTCTAATAATTTCTCTACATATTCTGATACTGTATCCAATGATACTGTCTGTTTTTCTTGCGTATCTCTTCGAGCGACTTCAATTTGGTTACTTGCAAGATCTCTGGCCCCAATAGCCAATCGAACAGGTACACCTTTAGCTTCGTATTCAGCAAATTTCCAACCTGGCCTTTTTTGATCATCTGTATCAAACTTTACACTTAATCCTGCTTTTCTTAGCGTATCAATTATTGGATTTAGTCTCTCAGAAATTTCATTTAATTGCTCCTCTTCTCTAAATATTGGAATAATGGCAACATGTATTGGAGCTAGTTTAGGAGGCAATACAAGTCCTAAATCATCCGAATGCGACATGATTAGTGCTCCCATTAATCGGGTAGAAACTCCCCATGAAGTAGCCCAGACGTGATCTAATTTTCCCTCAGCGTCTGAAAATTTTACATCAAAAGCTTTTGCAAAATTTTGTCCAAGAAAATGAGAAGTTCCGGATTGAAGTGCTTTACCATCTTGCATCATAGCTTCAATCGTATATGTTTCTTCAGCACCAGCAAACCGTTCACTTTCAGATTTTTTTCCACGAACAACAGGCATAGCCATAAATTGTTCCGCAAAAGTAGCGTAGACCTCAAGCATTTGTTCTGACTCTTCAATTGCCTCTTGACGTGTTGCATGCGCAGTATGTCCCTCTTGCCATAAAAACTCAGCAGTTCTTAAAAAAAGTCGAGTCCGCATTTCCCACCGAACAACATTGGCCCATTGATTAATTAAAATAGGCAAGTCGCGATATGATTGAATCCATTTTTTATATGTACTCCATATAATTGCTTCACTTGTTGGTCTAACAACAAGTTCTTCTTCAAGTTTCGCTTCAGGATCCACGATTAATTTACCTTTATTATCAGGATCTCCTTTTAAACGATAATGTGTAACAACTGCACATTCTTTTGCAAAACCTTCTGCATTCTTCTCTTCAGCTTCAAATAATTTTTTTGGCACGAATAATGGAAAATAAGCATTTTGATGACCAGTTTCTTTAAACATTCGATCCAATTCATCCTTCATTTTCTCCCAAATTGCATAACCATATGGTTTAATTACCATGCATCCACGGACGTCCGAATTCTCAGCTAAATCAGCTACTTTGACTATGTCAAGGTACCATTTTGAGTAATCTTTTTTGCGAGAAGTTATTTGTTGTGCCATTTTTTGGTATAATTTTTGTATCTTTCTAACTCGAAAACAAATGTAATTATAACTTTTATCCATTCCAATCTAAAAGACTATGAAAAAAATAAAATTTATTGCCCCAGTACTATTTCTGTTTTCGTGTGCTACAGGTTCTGAAGTATATGATGATTTATATTCTAAAAGAGAAGTAAGTAAAGAACAGAAGGTAAACGAAGATGAAGGATATGCGGACTATATTAAAGATAATGATTCGCGATATCAAGTAGAAACAGACGAAACAACGCTCAATCCTACTTCAAGTAATAATCGAAATTCAAATAATTTTGGTGGAAACAATTATGCCAACAACCAATTTTATTCGTCATCCACTCCAGATTTTTACAACGGACAAAACCGATTTGGTTATAGAAACGGTAGAAATTACTGGAATAACTATGGAACGTCAAGGCCAGTAGTTGGATGTCGACCATACAATAACTATTATAACCCTTATGGTAATAACTCTGGGTATTATAATAATGTAAGCTACTACGGTTATTACAATAATAATAACTTTGGTTATAATGTTGATCCAATTAGTGGTTGGGGATATGACCGTTATGGAAACTACGTATATTTTGGAAATCGTTTTAACGATTGTTACCCAAGTAACTCATGGTATGGAAATAATGGTTGGTACGGAAATAACCAATGGTATGCTAGCAATTCATCTTGGTACGGAAACAATCCTTGGTACAATAATAACTATTGGAATAGCAGCGCTAGCCAATCAAACTATAATAGTTGCCCACCTTCAGGAGGAGCAAACACATTCAATGGTACAAGTTATAATGGACCTAGAGGTGATGGATCTTCTATTTCTTCTAACGAAAGAAGAGATGGTGGAAGAGTGACAACAGGTTACTTAGAACCTTCTGGTAATATAACTGTTACAAATAATGATAAACCATTTAGTGCTTATGATGAAAAGAAATCAATAGCACCAGAAGCAAATGGAGTTATAGTTTCTAGAGATAATAAAGGATTTACAAAAACGTCAGGTACTTTAACTGGAGGTAATTCAGGAAGAGTTACAACGACAAATGGAAACTTAAATACTTCTAATGGAAATAACATTTCTTCAAGAGGTGGAGGTGTTTCTAGCGGAAATGTTTCTCCATCTTCAAATTCAAATAATACAGTAGTTACTAGACCTTCTACAAATACTAATCTAGGAACATCTTCTAGAGGTGGTTCAGGAAGAGTAACGACGACTACAACATCTAATCGAGGAAATAAAATTGTTACAAAGCCAGCATCTAATCAATTTGCGGCTGGAAGAACGAATACTGGTAGTGGTCGAGTGACAAACAACAGCGGATCTTCAAATTCAGGAACAGTATCTACTGGAAACAGAGGTACATCAAATAGAGGAACGACTTATACACGACCAAGTACTACTAACTCTGGTACATCAAGAACAACAACAAATAGTACCCGTAGATCAACTTCTCCATCTGTAAACAGAAGCGGAAAGAATGGTTCTTCATATAGAAGTACACCATCAAGAAGCACAACTTCTACACCACGAAGTAGTTCTGCACCTTCAAGAAGTTCAAGTTCATCTTCAAGAAGTAGCTCAAGTTCTTCAGGAACAACATCTCGAAGAAGATAAGATATAATTTTAAAGATAGGCGATAACAGAATTCTGTTATCGCCTATTTCATTTTACCATTTTTACCCATGAATAGATTAAAATTGCTTTTAGGAAGTTTTACTATCCTATCTGGCTTCACTCTTTTTGCCCAAAATGAAGATGATGCACTGCGATATTCTCAAACTTTTTTCGGAGGATCAGCACGTAACGCTGCAATGGCAGGGGCTTTGTCTGCATTAGGAGGTGATTTTTCTGTTGTAACACAAAACCCAGCAGGATTAGGAAGAATCAGAAAAACAAAAGTATCAGGAACATTAAATATTGAGACTGCTGCCATACGCTCAGATTTTCTAGGAACATCAACTTCGAATGCAGACGTTAAAGGAAATTTAAGTGATTTTTCTTATGTCAAAGCATATGAATTAGATCCAAATGAATACGGCAATTGGTACAATGTGCAACTCGGAATGGGAGCAACCCGAATAAAGAGTTTTAATGAAGAAATTCGTTATCAAGGAACTTCTGAAGGTTCATTACTTGATGCCTTTGTAGATGAAGCAAGTGGAACATTTGTAGATGATATATTTGATCAACATCCGTTTACTGCAGGTCTAGCTTTTGATGTTTTTGCCATTGATCCGCATCCGACATTATCAAATGAATATATAACAGGGATTTCCGCTGGAAATGTTATTCAAGACAGAACATTAACTCGAACAGGGGGGATGCATGAATACAGCTTTAGCTTAAGCGGAAATTATGGAAATAAATTGTTAATTGGAGGCTCTGCAAATTTCACTCGTGCTAAGTATACAGAGGTGCTAGATCATAATGAAACTTACCCTGATACTAGTCTGTTTTTAAACGCAATAAATTATACAGGAAGCCTTGAAACAAGAGGTTGGGGATATGGTTTACGTGTAGGAGCAATTTACTTACCAACGGACTTCTTAAACATTGGTATTTCAGCTCAGTTACCAACATTATATAGATTGGATGATTCATGGACAAACAATATTACTTCTCAAACAACAGAAGGAGAAAAATTTGTAAATCCTGAATTTGTGCCAAGAGGGTCTTTTGAGTATAAATTGAGAACACCATTTAGAGGTAATGCATCACTTGGAATTACAACAAAGTTAGGAGTGTTAGGAGTCGAAGTTGAGTATGTAGATTATAGAAAATCTTTTTTAGCGACAAGAAACCGTAGTCTGACTCCATTTGAATTCACAAATGAAAATCAAGCGATTAATGAAGTTTACAGATCTGTATTAAATTATAAAATTGGATTTGAAGGACGAATTAATTCTCAAACTTCGATTCGAGGAGGATTTGCTTATTATGGGACTCCTTTTAAGTCAGTAATAACAAACGCCAATTTATCTCCAACCCTATTTTACTCAGGAGGATTTGGATATAATTTAGGATCAATTTATTTTGATGGGGCAGTAGTTCTTCAGCATTCTGAAGAAAATTATTTTGCATATAATCGCTCCATTAATGGAAGTGAAGTAGGAATAAATCAAAACGATATTAGAGTGATGCTTACAATAGGGTTTCGTATTGATTAAATTTTAACTCAAAGTTGAAATTTATCCATCCGTTCAAAAAAAGTGAGAAATAACCTTTTTTTGTTAATTTTAATGCGATTACTTATAAAAACATTAAAACGGAGTATAAAAACAATATTTTGCCCCTAATATTTATGATTTTAATTACTCATCTTTTTGCTTTAGACAGGGATACTACGATTATTCGTTCTCATGGCCATGTAGACATGTTGTGGAATGAACAATATACCCAAAAAGCATTATTTCCAGATAGCACTTTAACGTATCGTAAAATCTTATTAAAATATAGTTTAGGTTGTTTTTCAAGTGGTTGCAGTGATTGGGATTATTTGACAATGGCATATATTAACAAAAAAATAAATGATTCTACTTATCAGAAGATCCATTTGGCAAGCCTAATTACTTCTTATGTAAACGGTTATCCTATTGCTTGGAATCTCAATCTATATAAAAAAATCTAATTTTCAAAGCGGCTATTTTTAGGGTTCAATTAATCTAAATTTGAAAGTATTGGTCTGTCTTTTTTGGGAAAGCTGATTAATTCCTTCGGGTGTAATTTGCAATATTCTCGCATATCCACCTGTGATTTGAGCATCCCGCATTAATATGATTAATTGTCCGGAAGGTGTAAACTGAACAGTTCCTGGCTGAACAGGAGCAGTTATAATCTCTTTAATTTTTGTATCAAATTGGTTTTTTAATCGAAATCCCATTCGACTTACCTCACTTGACAATTCCAATTGAGTTTGGATTAAATACTTTTGCTGCGTTTCGGAAAGCATAAAAAACTCAGGACCTCTATAAGTATCTATCAAACGAGATGATGAAGGAGCTACAACCTTAGCGTTAACATTAGCAGAAAAATCTGCAACGCTAAATGGCGAAATTGGAAGTAATGCTCCTTTTTTTATTCGTTCTGTTTCAGTAATTGATTTGTAAAAACTTCTACTTCCTAATTTTTTATCAGTTAAGATCCCTCCTTTTACAGCTAAATAACCATAATTCCCGTCAGCGCAATGTCCAAATTTTAAAATTTGCCCTGGGTTTATGTGATAAGCGCGATTCATTTGAATTTTTATTCCATCTAATGATGGAGTAAATGAAGCGCCACTTATTGCTATCCAAGTTGATGATAAAAACTTAAGAATTGGTCCATTTTGATTAATTTCAATTAAAGCGTCATTTATCTTATTTCCTATAATTTGATTAGCTACAAGTGCTGCTTTTTGATCCATAACACCAGATACAGGAACCCCATATTTTCTAAAACCACACCTTCCCATATCCTGAATACTGGTTTGAAATCCACTAGTAAGTAATTCAATCATTGGTTATTTCTTTTGAGATTGAATAATGGCCTATGGTAATTTGTCTTTGTATCACTTGAAATTCTTGTGAGTTAATCGGAAAAAATTGAATATAATCTCCAGGGTTAAAAATGGACGGAGGATTTTGATTTACATCAAAAAGTTCAATTGGAGTTATTCCTATCGATTGCCAACCACCTGGGCTATTCGTAGGGTATATTCCTGTTTGAGCACCTCCAATAGCTACTGTTCCTTTTGGTATCGTTAAATCGGGTGTTAACTTTCTAGGAGTATGAAGACGTTTATCCAATCCTCCTAAGTAGAGGAAACCAGGTAAAAAACCGATAAAGTAAATGGGATAAATTTTTTGTGCGTGTATTTTAATCACTTCTTCAATAGTTAAAGAATTATGTTTAGCTACAAAAGCAATGTCCTTGGATTGATTGGAAGCGTAATGAACTGGAATTTTCCAAATGGTTTTTTTAATGTGTTTTTTCTTTGAAAAATCGATTTCGATCCTTGAAAGATCACGCATAAAATCTTGAGGCCGAATCTCTCGATTTAAAAAGACAACAATAGCTTGATACGTAGATTTTATTTCAAAAATAGAAGCAGAGAAATTTTCTTTAAGATATGCTTCAAATAAAATTACTTTATGATGCACTTTTTGTGAGATTTCATTTTCCCAACTAATACTAACAGCGTGCGAACCGTATGGGGTGATTTTTGCATCAAGCATTATTCAATTGTTTGTGAATATAATGCAAGATTGAGATAGCGTTTTCCATGTCTCCATGAATGCAATATGTTTGAGCCTCAATAGGAGAAATTACTCCAGTAATAGAAGTTACTTGCTGTTTAAAGGCTATTTCGTAAAATTGTTTCCAAGATTCTTCAGAGGATTCAATTAATGCTTTTTTTTCAGTACGAGAGACTAAACTTAAATCTTCGTTATACCGTCGATCAATGAATGCCTCTCCAATCATATTGAAATGCGTTGCACCAATTTTTTCTAAAACTGAATTCGGTGGAGCGTAAATTGAAAATGATTGATTTAAGTTTTTTAAAGTATCAATAACGATTCTAGCAATTCGTTCATCTTTAGCGGCTAAATTGTAGAATGCTCCGTGCAATTTAACATGATGCATTTCAATATTTTCTGATTGACATACAGAAAGAAAAAGTTGAACTTGATCAAAAACACTTTTGGCAAGTGCTGTATCTGAAATATTCATGATTTTACGTCCAAAATTCGAAGGATCAGGAAAGGAAGGATGGGCGCCAACTTTGACTTGATGATTTTTTGCCAATTGAATTGTCTTTTTGATCGTTTCCGAATTCCCATAATGCCCCCCACAAGCAATATTACAAGACGAAATCAAAGGCATTAGAAGTGCATCATTTCCAAACCCTTCTCCTAAGTCACAATTGATATTGTAAGTGAACTTATTCAAGAGAAAAACAAGCTGTAAATTGTTTTAATAAGAAGTCCAATTGTAATCAGGATTATTACACTACTTAAAACGTTTTGAAATTTACTGTTTACGTAGTCCCCCATTATAGAAGTACGATTAACTACCCAAAGTAAAAATAATGCTATGATTGGCATTAATAATCCATTTGCAACTTGAGCAAATTGAATCATTTCGATTGGTTTTGTTCCAACAATTGCGAAAAGCATTCCGGTAAATAGAACGATCATCCAAACTGCACGAAATTTTGCAGATTTTAAGTCCGAAGACCAATTGAAACATTCCTTAGCAACATAAGCAGCTGCGATAGGAGCAGTAATGGAAGAGGTTATGCCTGCGGCAAACATTCCGATTGCTAGAAAATATTTTGCGAAATTACCATAAAGAGGTTCCAAACCTTTTGCTAAATCTGTGGCACTTGTTATTTCAATTTGTTGAACGGCAGCTGCAGAAATAATGATAGCAATTGAAACGACCCCACCAAGCGCAATTGAAATAATGGTATCTTTTTTAGATTTTCTTAATTGATGATTGAAATTATTATCTGTTATTGTCCATTTTTCTCGAACAATTGCGGCATGTAAAAACAAATTGTAAGGCACAACGGTTGTTCCTATCAACCCGACAATTGTAAGTAAACTACCATCAGGAAGAGTAGGGATAAATGCTCCTTTAAAAATCAATGTTAGATCAGGTTTTGTTAGTATTGCCGTAATTATAAAAGAAACACTCATGATTAAAACAAGCGCAACTAAAAAACGTTCGATCAATTTATAGTTTCCTTGAAATAAAGCAAGAAAAGCAATTCCTCCAAAGATTAATATTAAATAGTTTACAGAGAATTCTCCAATTATAATTTGCGTATCAGGAAATAGTGTTGCTAACCCCAATACACCTCCACTGATATTACCAGCTTGGTAAGCTGTATTACCAATTAAAATTGCGGAAATAATAAGTGTTATTGCAATAACTCTGACCCACTTTGATTTTAACTCTTTTTTTACAGCAGATGCTAAGCCTTGTTGAGAAACCATTCCAAGTCGTGCCGCAATTTCTTGTAAAACAATGGTAGCGATAGTAGATAAAATTAAAGCCCAAATAAGTGCAAACCCAAATCCTACACCTGCTTTTGTACAAGTAGCTACTGTTCCTGGACCAATAAATGCAGCAGCCACTAAAGTTCCAGGACCTAAATTCTTGAAGGGATTAAATTTCATTGTAATACGAAAATAAAAGAACTTTATGAAAGTAGAATAGATTCTTAAGAAATTAAGTTTAGACGATACTGCGATAGAATTATTTATATTTGAATAATGGAAAATAAAGATGTTCAAAAGCAGCCATTTTATTTTATCTTACTATTAATTCTCGCTGGAGAAGCTGTTTTTATTTTACCATTTGTTTTAGCCAGAATTTTCCGAACTACATTTCTCGAAACGTTTGAACTAAACAATACGCAACTGGGGACTTGTTTTTCTATTTACGGAATTGTAGCGTTAATATCCTATTTTTTTGGAGGAAGTTTAGCAGATCGATTTTCACCAAGATTTCTGTTAAGTATTGCACTCGTTTTGACAGCATTAGGCGGTGTATATATGGCTACTTTTCCCTCTTTTTTCTACATGAAAATATTGTTCGGTTATTGGGGGTTTACAACAATTTTCTTGTTTTGGTCTGCAATGATAAAAGCGACACGAATTTGGGGAGGGCAGGATGCTCAGGGAAAAGCATTTGGTTTTCTCGAAGCGGGGAGAGGATTAATTGGAGCAACAATAGGGTTGATTGGAGTATTAATATTCTCATCATTAGTTACAGTAGATTTAGATCTAATTGACCCAGAAGAAAGACGAATGGCATTTAAAAATGTGATTATCTTTTCATCCATTTTTGTTGCTATAGCTGGAGTTCTTATTTTCTTGTTTTTGAAAATTAATAATGAAATAGAAGATCGAAAAGAGAAAGAGTCCATTCAAACTTATATTAAGGTGCTGAAATTACCAGCCGTTTGGTTTTTAATGGTTATTGTTCTTTGCGCATACGTGGGATATAAAACCACAGACTTTATTGCACAATATGCTGTCGAAGTTGTTGGTTATGATGAGGTAAGTGGGGCAAAGATTGGAACAGGGTTTTTATATATGCGATTAATCGTTGCATTTTTAATCGGGTTTGCTGCAGATCGTTCCCATGCAAAAAGGTGGGTGAGTATTGGTTTTATTACCATGTTTTTTGGCGCTTTAATATTTGCGCTAGGGATCTTAAGACCTGGACTTTTTGGAGTTTTTCTATGTTCCACATTTGTTTTAGGCCTTGGAATATATAGTACCAGGGCGTTATATTTCGCTTTACTTAAAGAGGGCAAAATACCGTTAATCTTAACTGGAACTGCTGTCGGAGTTATTTCCGTAATAGGGTATATTCCAGATATATTTATGGGACCTTTAACAGGATACTTTTTAGATACTTATTCTGGTCAAACGGGTTACCAAATTGTATTTGGAATTTTAACGATATTCTCTCTTGTAGGAATTTTAGCAACCTACTTTTTAATCGAGAAACAAATTAGTTAGATCCAATATATAGAACAAATCAACACCTTAATTTGGATAATAGTGTAACATTAATCAATTAATCAAAGTTAACTCACATTAAATTTATTGGATACATTTTGCACAAAAAATGTGCTAGATATAAAAATGATTAAGCCAGAATTACTACAGTCTTATGCTGTTTTCTTTCCTTTATTCTTCCCATCTAACCATCTTCCATCTTTTACCTGACCAAGATAAGTTACGATTTTACTTCTTCCGTATTGCTCCAGCGCCAATTCCACTTCGGCCATATTTTCTCTTCTAATTTTTACGGGTGAATTAGATCCTTTCGTCCTTAACTCAATGTAAAACCCCTCTTTTAATTCAGCCGGTTTAGTTGCCGGTCTTCCTTTCTGACGATTCATGTATTAATTTTGAACTAAATTTAATGTAATTATGAAGAAATGGCGATTTTTTAGTTAAAAAAAATAAAAATTAAACAAATATTAACAAATTTTTGCCTCAAAAGGACACTTCATAAGGGATTCAGATAGAAATTACAGAAATTTAGGTATATAATATTTTAACCTTTTTTATTAAATAATTGGTAATTCATTGATATCAATGAATTGATTTTGGATCGCAAAGATGATCAGTCCTGCAATGTTTTTAGCACCTATCTTTGCAAATAAGTTATTTTTATGCCCTTCAACAGTTCGTTTAGAAATGAATAATTTCTCTCCAATTTCTTGAGCTGTTTTTTGAAAGCAAATTAGTTTTAAAACCTCTTTTTCACGCTTAGAAAGGGTATTAATTATCGTAAGATCAGGTTTAATAAATTTGGTTGAAAGTTGATTTTGTATGGTATTCATTTGCTCAATACTAAAATAATATCCTTTTTCATCTACTTCAGTAATTACTTCGAGTAGTTTATCTGTAGAAATCCCTTTTGGAAGGAAAGCATTGACTCCAGATTTAAACATAAAGCCCATAAAGGATTGCTTATAATGAGAAGAGATTAAGATTAGTTTGATTTTAGGGAAACTTACCTTTAAATATTCCATGGTTTCTAACCCGTTCATTCCTTTCATTTTTAAATCTATTAAAAGGATGTCGGGTAGATTATCTAATGCTTCTAATTTTTTTATTCCTTCTTCACCATCTAGTGCTGTTAATGAAATGTGGATATGCGTTTGATTTTCTAAAAAATTAGCGAGTAAACTGATAATTAATTGATCGTCGTCTATAATACCGATTGAAATCTGTTTGGTTTCTAAACTCATTTAAGTTGGATTAAAAATAAAAAAGAAGTGAATGCGTTTTTTCCGGACTTTAACTTGTAATTGGCTCCAATATATTGGGCTCTACTTTCAATGCTTTTTAACCCCAATCCACTTGTTTCGTTAGATAATTCAATACCAACGCCATCATCAACAATAGATAATGCTAAACAACGGTTTGTCTTTCTATAATGAATCCGAATCGTAGTTGCCTTAGAATGTTTAGAAATATTAGTAATGATTTCTTGAACAATTCGAGTTATTTGGACCTTTAAGGTTGTTTCGATAGGCTGATTGTTTCGAATATCTATTTCAAAATCAACACTAAAAACATCATTCCATGGGGTTAGAATTTCATAAATTAAATCAGACAAGGAGGTTTCTTCAATCAAAGGAGGAACAAGATCATGGGTTATTCTTCGTGCAACCTTGATACTTTCATCAATTAATGCATCCAATTGCAATCTTTCAGGCGCAATTTGATGTTGAAGCTGTATCGTACTTAATTTACCAATAAGCTCATCATGAAGGTCTGAAGCAATCCGATTTCTTTCTTTTTCTTGAACCTCTATTGTTGTTTCCAAAAGCATTTGCTGATGTGTAATTAACAATTGATTTTCTTCTTGTTTCTGTTTAATCAATCGCTTATAACTGAGTCGAACAAGTATTACAATTGTACCTAACAGAACAATAATCAGAGTTAAGATAATTATGATCCAAAGGACAATCGTTTCTGGATTTTGCCATTTTTCCATAGAAATAAAACTAAGAAACAATAAAATAAAGCCGTTACGAATATATTAAAACTTAATAAGTAGAAGACAAGGTTAGAGTTGTGATTAATCAAAAAATTGATGGGCAATAGTAAGATTAAATTAATTGAAAAAAAACTAAGTATAACTCCGTTTAATGTTAAATATTTTTGCTTTTCATTGTTTTGTTTTAGAAAAAAATGAAAATAAAACAGAATCGAAAAGACAATGATTAAAAAAGATTCAACTGCTCTTGAATAGGACTGAAAATTAAGGATGTCAGCAGGCTTTAATGTGGAACATTCAAATGAGATAAATAGCACACCAAGTAAAGATAAAACACCAATTAACAGAGCATATTTAGGAAGAAGTAACCAGGCATATAGAATTGAAAAGAAAATAAGTTCGAATAAGCCAAATAAAGGAATTAAAATTAAATTATTTCCATTGGACGACCCCCAAGTACGCATCAATAAATCAAAAATAAAAGCAATTAAAAAAAAGAAAATAAGACTTTTCTGAAGTGGTAAAAGGTGTTTCAAATAGAATAAACCTAGAAGTATACCAAAACCTAAAATGAATGGAATTCCCCAGGAAACTAGATAAACAATCGTTTGAAATTCCACTACAGAGACAATGCCAATTCTAAGAGATAAAAACTTGACATTGGACTAGTTTCCGGTTTAAATGGAGGAATTGGCGTAACTGTATCAAGAGAAAGTAATTGATTTTCTTCAGGATTCAAAACGATTAAATCAGCTGCATAATTTGACTCTTTTTGTTGATCTTGATTAAGCGCAAGATAAGCTCTATCAGGAGAATTAGGAATGTTATCCATTTGAGGAATATTAAAGGCTTGGAAAATACTCATTGGAGTACTAATTTCCTCCGTAATCCATTGGTTATGATTTTCATTCCAGTTCTGAATTCTTAAAAACCCTTCCTCTAAAGGAATCATTTCTCTACTATGATTGTTGCTTTGAAAAATTGGGCAAATTTGTATATGGTTAATTAAATCAGATTTAGTGTTATCATACTTTGCAGAAATTACAAAAAAATAGAGTTCATTATCATACACACCTGGATAAGCATGTACGTAGCTATTTGTTTGTTTTGGAGAAGGATTGTTTGAGGGGTCGTATTCGTATTGAAAAAAATTCCCTTGATTTAGCCAAGTTAACATTTGTGGTAAACCATTTTGATTTCGAGCAGCAGACCAAGTCGATAATGCAGTTAAAATTTCTGTTAAAGTCATTGAATATTTTTTTAAAGGGTAAAAAAATCTTTTCCTGATTATAAGTTTTGAGTTTACATGTGTAAATATACTGTTTTGTATAGAAAAGTAGATTTCGTTTTTTCAAAATGCCCAATAGAAATACAACCAATAACCTTCAATAAAATCAGAACCTTTCAATTAACAAATGATGACTGCTTACATATTTAAATCTAGGCGCTTAGGGTTCAGAAATTGGAATGACTTATATTAAAAACTTCAATCACCCCCAATTAAATGATAGTGACAAATTAAGACCACATGTTTTATATAAAATAAAAGGTTAATTAACTAAGGTTGTCTATTTTTAGTCTATGAAAGAAATTTACCCAGGATTAGTTGAACGATTAAAAGCCTTATTTGGAGATGTTATTATCATAGCTGTTTTAATGGCAATGGTAACAACTATTTTTGAAGAAATGGAAGAAGTTTCGAAGAACTTTAGAATGTTTGCTTTTATTGGGATTGTCTATTTATATGATCCTGTAATGACAATTCTTTTTGGTGGAACGTTAGGGCATATTCTTTCAGGACTCAAAGTAATACAAGACAATGAATCTCGAAAAAATATTTTACCCCTGGCTGCAATTCTTCGAACAACAGCAAAATATTTTTTGGGATTGATTTCTGTTTTAATTGTCTCCAATAATTCTAAAGGTAAAGCAATTCATGATTTTATTGGAAATTCAGTTCTTGTTTACCGTAAAAAAAGGATGGTTAAAATCATGGAAGAACCTTCTTCGAAAACAAAAAATGATTAGCTACTTCATAATATGGAGTAATTCCAGAGAAAGATGAAGTAATAATTAAGACGGATTTAATTTTATAAATCGACTTAAATAAACAGCTAATAAACCACCTAAGATAGGACCAACAATATAAACATAGAAAAAACTTAGTGAAGGTTGAGGAAAAGCAATGTTTCCCCATCCAGCAAAAAAAGCAAATAACCGTGGGCCAAAATCTCTTGCCGGATTCAATCCAGCTTGAGTATATGGTGCAATTAAGATTATAATTAGTGTTACAGTTAATCCAATCAAAATTGGAGGAATCCAATTTTTTTTGACCGGTTTCCGAATTAAAAGAAGAATCACAAAAACCAATAAGAACGTTCCGAAGCCTTCAAATAGAGTCGCTTCAAATCCATTAACAGAAATAGTGTCAACATAACCATGATTGGGGAAAAATTCACCAAACATTTGTGCTGTTTTTACCGATTGAATTTCACCACGTACAATTGAATTCTTTAGTTCAAATGCGAGAATGGTATCAGAAAGAAAAAAATAAAGCAATGAAGCAGCAAAAAATGCTCCCAAAAACTGTGCAACAACATAAAACGGAACTTTTTTAAATTCTATTTTTTTTGCAAAAAAGAGTGCAATACTCACCGCTGGATTGAGGTGTGCAGGACAGATTTTTCGCGTTGTAAAAATAGCCAAAGAAACACCTATTCCCCAAACAATAGCAACTTGGTATAGGTTGATTAGCATGTCAAAAAATAAATTCAGAGCAATTGAGCCACAACCAATAAAAACAAGAATAAATGTTCCTAAAAACTCTCCAAAAAGTTCTTTGCGTAGCATACTAAATCTTTGAAGTCACCATTTTAAAGACATAAAAAAGTTCAGTTGCGATTTCGAGTGATTTTTCATTGTATTTTTCTTGCTCTAAATCTGTACCATCACTTATTTTAGGATCTTCGTATGGAATAGAAATCCGTGCGATTGCTTCAGGAATAAAAGGACAATTCTCTTCTGCATGAGAACATGTCATAACTGCCGCAAATCGGCTGTTTGGATTAAAAGAAGAATCGAATTTTTTCGAAAAACCAATTATTGGATGTGCATTCAAAGAGTACTTAATACTCTGGATTGGATTATTCCCTTCACTTAAAGCAGTAATTTCAATTCCTCCATTACTCAGTGTACTTAAAACAGACGAATAAATTGCGGTAGTTTCCGTTCCTCCAGAATAACACGTTATTTGATCTAAATTATAATAATTTGCAGCTATTTGTGCCCAAATTTGTGAAAAATGACTTCGCCTAGAGTTATGAGTACAAATGAAAATTAAGTCAACATTTTGCTGGTTAATAGTTTCATTAGAAATAAAATCGACAAGAGCCCCAAGTACTTTTTTTCTTTCTGGAGATATTAAAGTTTCATTATTACGGACAATTGCAATATATGAATCAAGTGTTTTTGTTATCATTTCTCAAATAAAAATTAACAACAACCAGATTCTGGTGTACAAACAGGAGCCTCATTACTTAAATCACTTAACTTTATTTTAGGCTTTGCTGCTGGAATTCCGCATTTATCAAGAGCAAGACAATTGGTCTTTTTAGAGGTTAATAGAAAACTATTTCCATCAAATTCTAAACCATATTTACCAATTGTGTCTCCTTGGTACTCCACTTCAATGGCTAAATCTTCCAAGCCCAAAACATCTTCAGATAAATGAATAATATCGATCAATTTTTGAGGTTCTAAACGGTGATTATAATCATTCTCATCTTCCCATAATTGAAAATTAATGACACTTTCTTGTCTTCTAGTTCCTCCGCAATCAATAAAATCTTTCGTGATCATTCCAACTTCAGTAATGTGGAAATGCTTGGGAACAAAAGATCCATTTGGTAAAATAAAAGAAATAGATTCTAATCCATTTAATTGTGCTTTAACTTCTGATAATTTCATATGCTTATTGTAATATTACGATAGTTTAAATTAAATTTTTTTAGCAGCAACTTTCTTCAGTACAATCTGAGTTATGATCAAATAACATATTAAACGTATTTTGAACAATACCCCAGTTTTCTTTGTCAATGCAATAGTTAATAGAGTTTCCTTCAATAGTACCTTTTATAATACCAATTTGCTTTAATTCTCTTAAATGTTGACTAATTGTTGCCTGAGCTAGTCCTAACTCAGAAACAAGATCGCCATTTATGCATGCATTTTTTTCTGTCAGATACTGTAAAATAGCAACACGAGCAGGATGGGCTAGTGCCTTTGCCATTGTTGCAATCCTGTTTTGATCTGCCGAAAATAAATCTGTTTTAGTTACTCCCATATTGATATTGCAATATTACGATAATAAAATAATTTGACCAATAAAACAGAATTTATTTTTATGAACTGATAAAATGAAACTTGCTTTTAGAATAAAATTATATAAATGTTTCTAAAACGTTTGATCTATGTTTAATTAAATAAAATATGAATTGTTGAATTAAAATAATTGATTCAATTTTATCTTGAAGACCAATGTAATCAGGCAGTTTACCTTTTCTCTAGAAGCTAAAATGGGTTTTTTATTTGTATGTTTAACATTGCCCAGTAACTAAACTTTATGTTATGCGATACTTTAAAAATTGCTTATTTCTTTTGCTTATTGCAATTTCCACTTCTGGAAAAGGACAGGAGCTAACAAATGAAGGAACTGAATTTTTTGTAGCTTTTACTGAAACATTTGATACAGATGCTGCAATTTATCAAATTAATATTTCGTCTCGTTTTTCAACATCTGGAATGATTGAAGTTTTCGGGACACCGTTTTCGACCCCTTTTAGTGTTACACCTGGAATAGTCACTTCGGTAGACATACCAGCAGCTTTTGCTAATATTGAAATTTCAGAAACGGTCATTGAACGTGCAATACATGTTACTTCTGACATGCCAATTGCAACATATGCCTCAACATTCCATTCTTTTCGTTCCGAAGCATCTGTAGTTTTGCCAGTAAACACAATTGGTTCAGACTACTTAATCTCAACATTACCTTCAGTTTTTAATGGAGGGCTTTGGCGTCAATCGGAGTTTATGGTTGTTTCAGGAGATGAGGCTTCTGATATTACCATTGTGCCTTCCGCAAATACGGAATCCGGGGCATTAGCCGGTGTGCCAATTTCGGTTCATTTAGAGCCAGGTGATATCTATATGGTACAAGCCGCAATTGGTTCGGCGACTGACCTAACTGGGACTACTGTTATAGCTGATAATGGAGTCGATAAATTTGGAGTATATAATGGACATACATGGTATTTTGGAGGAGATTGCGGTTCGACTACCGCAGATCCATTATTTGAAGTAGCATACCCAACAAGTTCATGGGGAAGAGATTATATCATGACATTGACAGAAGAACAAGATGAAAACTTATATCGTATTGTTGCTCGATTTGATGGGACAACTTTTGATTTAGATGGTGTTCCATCTGGTGTTATGCTGGATGCAGGAGAGTTTTATGAAGCTTCGTTAACAACAGAAAGTCTTCTAATTAATGCAAATAACCCAATTGGCGTTGTTCAGGTAATGTTGACAGGAACATGTACTGGAAATGGAGATCCTTCCATGATTTTACTAAATTCAAATGAGCAAATGCACCTTGATACAATTGCATTTTATGCTGTAGATATTAATGATATTGAAGCGAATTATGTCAATATCATTACACGAACTCCAGACATTGGAACAATTAACTTAGATGGTGTTCCAGTTGTAGATTGGACAACTTTAGGGCCAGATCCAGATTTTTCCTATAAGATTATGGAAATAGATACTGGTTCACATACTTTGGAAACAGATGGTTGTGGTTTTCTTGCCTATACATATGGCGTAAAATTCGCGGAAAGTTACTTTTATGCAGCAGGTGTTCGGTTAGATGTCCTGACAGATACTGTTACCATAGACAACTTAAATGCCAGTGACTTATGTGATAATGATTCGATTTTATTTACCCCAGTTACCTCTGGAGGAGATGTTGAAAGTTATTCTTGGGATTTTGGTGACGGAGAAGGATCTGATTTAGAAAACCCATTACATGTATATGACACATCTGGAGATTACGTTGTTGAACTCATTATTAACTATAAATGTTCTGTAGATACAATAACAACAACAATTAATGTATTCAACTCTCCTGTTATTGACGAAACAGCAATTAACGTTAGTTGCTTTAATCATGAAGATGGAAGCATAACAACGCTAGTAACAGAAGGGACACCGGACTATATGTATGATTGGAGTAATGGAGAAACAGGCCCAGATATAACTGATTTGTCCGGTGGCGTTTATACACTTATTGTCACAGATCAAAATGGTTGTAGAGATTCAATTTCAGTAACAATTGATGAACCCGGTCCAATTGATATTTCCGTAGATCCTGCTGGACCTTATGCTCCAGGAGATGGAGTTCAAATTTTGTCAGCAAGCCCTCCTGGAGGTACTTGGTCTGCTGAATGCGGAACTTGTATTAACGCAACAACTGGTGCATTTGATCCACTTGATGCTGGACCTGGATTGTGGGAAGTCTGTTATACAGCTACTGTTGGACCTTGTGATACAATACAGTGTATTGAAATTTTGGTTGATACAAATTGTGCTATGGTTGTCATTTCAAATGAGCCTACTTGTTTCGGGTTTAGTGATGGTTCATTTACTGTAAACGTATCAGGAGGGGTTGCACCGATTGAATTTGTATTTACTGATGATACAGGTGAAGCTGTAAATGTTGATAATTCAAATACAGCAAATAGTTTAAATTCAGGGTGGTACTTTATAAATATAACGGATTTGGTTTGTACTTTTAATGATTCTATTTTTATTGGAGAACCAGAAGAAATGGTGATCGATTTTGAAGTAATTGATCCACTTTGTAATGGAGATGCCGCTGGAATCGTTTTTGTAGATACAGTGATCAACAATACCGGACTTTATGAAGATATTTCATATTTCTGGGCACCTTTACCAGATGGAAATAATAATGGAAAAGGAGAAGATACGTTGAATAACGTTCCTGCCGGAGAATATGTTTTACTTATAAATGATGCTTCTGGTTGCTCTCAATCTGTAGAATTTGTGGTTAATGAACCTCCTGCATTGGAATTCGCTGAATTTGGATTTGAATCCTCACTTTGTCGTGTTTTCGATTTCCAATCAGGAAACGGTGTCGTGTTTGCTTCAGCAATAGGAGGTGTACCTGATTATAATTATGAATGGCTTAACCTCTCTACCTTAAGTACAACAGATAATTCAACATGGGGAGGATTAAATCCAGCAGTATATAAAATAACAGTAACTGATGCAAATGGATGCGAATTGATAGATTTTATCGAGTTAGATTCCATCAATCCTACAGCAATTTTTGAAACAACATCACCACAATTTTTAACACCGGGAATTTGCGAAGGAACAGCAGTTGTTGACGTTCATTTTGAAAATCAATCCACTAATTTTGCAAAAGAAGGCGACCCAACTTCAGATACATTGTTTTCATGGCACTTGGCTGATCCTCCAGGGAATTGGATTATTAGCGAAGACCTATTTGAAACATTCGATAGAAGTTATCCAGATTCAGGAACTTACAACATCTGTTTAGTGGCGTTTAACAAAAATAACTGTGTAGACACAACATGTAAAATAATTAAAGTGTTTGACAAACCAGAACTTATATTACCAAACATTTTTACGCCAGGCAATGATAATTCAAACAATACATTCTTTTTCCCTAATCTCGGAATTGTTGAATTCGAATGTGTAATTGTTAATAGATGGGGAAGAAGAGTTTTTGAATTTGATGAGATTACCCAAGTTTGGGATGGTACTGATTTAAATGGTGATGACTGTACGGCAGGAGTGTATTTTTATGCTTATAAAGCTGTAGCCGCAAATGGAGAAGAGTTTGAAGGTCAAGGTAACGTTCATTTATTTCGAGATGAGTAACTCTTAAAAAAACGTTAAAAAAAATCTTTTAAGAATAACTTTACTACCTTAGTTCTGTGATTCGTCTAAAGGCCATATTACTATTAGTTGTATTAATTACTTCAATTACAGGGAGTGCTTTGGAAAAGCATTATTGTAATGGGAATTTAACAGATATTTCTTGGTTTGGAAATGTAGGATGCGAAATGCTTAATGTTGATAATTCGCATGATTGTTGTAGTTCATCAGAAAATGAAGAATTCATTAAAGAATCATGCGCAAGTCATCTCGAAAAACTAAACTGTAGCTCCTGTTGTGAAACAATGTCGACAACAATTTTAGTCGAAGAAACAAAACTAGAAAGATTAAATCAACAGCAATTATTGGTTGTTTTATTAATTAGCAATAATATAAACTTGTTGTTGAATGAAAATATTCCTATTTCCACAACAATTGATTTCAATGTTGATCGTAATTTTCCTAAACGGCAAATTCTCTACCAAAATTTTTTGATTTGATACTAGATTAAACTTCGGTTTAAAAATTTAGTTAACTCAAATTAAAAAATATAAATGAATAAAATAATAAGTTTAATTTTCTTATTTAATGTGCTTATTTCTTATGGTCAAGAAGTGCATGAAAAGGTAAAAGGAAAAATAATAACATTGGATGAAGAAGGCGCAAAATCAGCAATTCCAAATGCGAAAATTTTCTGGTCAAAAAATCGTGATCGTACATTATCCAATTTAGATGGTTCGTTTGAAATAAGAGCAAAACAATTACCAGATACACTTATAATAAGAGCCTCAGGTTTCGAACCAGCTCGTTTTCAAATTAATGACTTTGGCATTGATTTTACGTTTAATTTGTCCCAAGGATTAATGCTTAACGGTGTTGAAATTGTTGGGAAAAATATAGGAAAAGAGATTAACTTAATATCACCTTTTCACGTTGAAAAAATAGGCTCAGGCGAATTGAGAAAAGCAGCTTGCTGTAATTTGTCTGAATCATTTGAAACGAATGCTTCAGTTGATGTTAATATTACGGATGCTGTTTCGGGAGCAAAGAAAATTCAATTGTTAGGATTGGATGGAGTGTATACGCAATTTCAATTTGAGAATATTCCTCTGATAAGAGGTTTATCAACTTCATATGGACTAAGCTTTATTCCTGGAACGTGGATTGAGTCAATTCAAATTACAAAAGGTACAGGTTCTGTCCTAAATGGATACGAATCCATTGCCGGAAGCATTAATCTCGAATTAAAAAAATCAAAAGAAAGCGAACGGTTGTATATCAACCTATTTGGAAATAGGTTTAGCAAAACTGAATTAAACATACATGGAGCACAACGTATTAATGACAAATTACATACCGTAAGTTTTCTCCATATGTCAAATCAATTTGTAGAAACGGATGTTAATTCTGATGGGTTTCGTGATGCTCCAATTGGCCTTACTACTGCATTTTTGCACCGCTGGGGGTATGATGGTGAAAATTACGAAGCGAAATTTGGTTTTAAGGGAACTTATGTCGATAAATTAGGAGGACAATTGGGTAGCACAAGAAATGATGATGGTTCGTTAAAATGGAATGCGTCATTTCAAACAGAACATCTTGAATTATTTAGTAAAAATGGTTTCTTCTTAAAGAATAGACCTTTTGGTAGCATTGGTATAATTGGCCAGGCAAAGTACCATCATATGCTAAATCATTTTGGCAATAATAGTTATGAAGGAACACAGAAAAAAATCTACATCAACTCTATTTATGGTGATATTATTGGAAATACAAAACATAACATTAAAACAGGGATTAGTTTTTTTATAGATGACTATGAACAATCGTTTAACGATTCAAGTTTTTTGAAGACTGAAATCGCTCCTGGTATTTATGGAGAATATACATTTAACAAAAGAGATGAGTTCATAACGGTAATTGGCTTACGGGGAGATTATCACAATTTATTTGGCCCGTTAATAACACCTAGAATTCATGCTAAATGGAATATTTCAAAGAAAAATGCACTAAGAATAAGTGCTGGAAGAGGATATCGAATACCTAACCCTTATGCTGATAATAATGGATTATTAGCAAGTAATCGAACATGGATAGTAGACCCTAATATTATTCCTGAAGATGGTGTAAGTGCTGGAGTTACGTTTACACAGAAGTTTTTGATTAAAGACAACGCTGCAAATTTTACGATTGATTATTTTTACACGTATTTTCTTAATCAATTAATCATTGATATGGATGTTAATACAAATGAGTTTCACATTTCAAACACAAATATGCGTTCTTTTTCGAATAGCTTTCAAGCTGAGCTAGCATTGAAACCGATAAAACAGTTGGCATTAAGAGCAGCATTTAAATACTATGATGTAAGGGCAGCTTTTGGAGGGCAATTACAACAAAGAGTTTTTGTACCAAAGTATAGGATTTTACTCAATGGAAATTATACGACAAGAAACAAAAAATGGACAATTGATGTAACTGGAAATTGGATTGGTAGAAAACGATTGCCCTCTACAAATACAAACCCTGAAGAATATCAACGCAGTGAAATTTCAGATAGTTTTTGGTTGTTAAATAGTCAAATAACTTATAAATTTAAACGTTTTGACCTTTATTTTGGAGGAGAAAACATATTGAATGTCATTCAAAATAACGCTATCATAGCGGCAAATGACCCATTTGGAGCATATTTTGATGCGACACAAATCTGGGCACCAATTAATGGTGTGAATTTATACGCTGGGATACACCTAGCAATTAAACAAAAGAAAAAATAATGAAGAAAATTAACATATTATTCTTATTACTAGTTTTATTAGGAGGAATACAATTAACAGGATTTGGACAAGAGAGTCAAACGAAAATTAAAACAATTAGTGTATTAACAAATGCCGTTTGTGAAGAGTGCAAAGAAATAATTGAAAAAGAATTAAATTATACAAAGGGAATTATCTATTCTGAATTAAATTTAGAAACAAAGAAAGTAACCGTTAAGTATAAAACGAAATTATTATCACGTCAAAAAATAGAACGCATAATTGCTAATCTTGGATATGATGCAGGCGAAACTCCGCGAAACAAAGTAGCTTTTGAAAATTTACCAGTATGTTGTAAATCCAAGGGGCATTGCAAAGATTGATTTTTTGACACTACATTTCAACATTGACTAAACTTTAACTTTCAACTATTTTTAAGGAGTTAAGTCTTAATTTTTAATTATTTTCGATTTGCTTAATTAAATCGCTAAATCGCTAAAATAATGACTGAATTACGTACAAATAGTCAAAGAACTAAACGGATGATACTGTGGCTCAAGATCATCTCTTTAGGAGGTATTTCAATTTTGATCACGTATTTTTTATTTAATTCCTATTATCAAAGATTGGAATTGTCTAAAAAAGTTGAATTCCAAAAGTTAGAAGCAACAGTAAATGCGCTTGCTATTTCAGTTGATGGAGATGCACATCAAAAATTAATGAAGCGTTACCGACTTCCTGACCAAATCAATAAAAATGAAGACGATTCGATTTATGCAGTAATAAATAGTCAGTTAAAGTCAATTGCAGTCGCAAATCAAATTCCTACCGACATTTATACATTAATTAAATATGATGGAGATACTCCAAGCCCTGACCATGCAACATGTTTCGGAGTAACTAGTAGTTCCCCATACTTTAGACATCCCTATCAACCACCAAATGAAATGCTTGAAATTTTTGATGTTGGCGGAAAAATAGGTCCTTATGGAGATGATCATGGAACATGGCTTTCAGCAATCGCTCCAATTAAAAATAATAGAAATGAGGTTGTAGCTGTAGTTCAGGCAGATATCCAATTTGATACATTTATTGCGGAAGCAAATGAAGCATTTAAGAAAGAATTGATTGTTTCTATTTTTGTTTTTATTCTTGTTGTTGGGTTTGTTTGGATCTTTATTAGCCGAATTAGTTCAGGATTGATAGAAATGCAAAATATAATGGATTTGAGTTTTTCAAAACTCAATACAGTATATACTTCGGTCACAAATTTTGCTCGAGAAATAGAAAGAGGAAATCTTGAAACCGAACTTGAGTTAGAAGATCAAGATGACAATATTTTAGTTTCGTCCTTAAACAATATGAGAACAAGCCTTCTTAATGTTAGAAACGAAGAAGAAACAAAAAGATGGGTTGCAGAAGGAGTAGAAGTAATCAGTAAGTTTATTGGAGATGATGAAGTAAACTTGAATAAACATGGAAGTAAAATTCTTTCCGCACTTGCACGGTATTTAAATGTTCCAATTGGTGTACTTTATATTTTAGACTATAAAGGAGATGAACATCAATTAACATCAATTGCAGATATAGGTTTAGGAAATCATTTTAAAGAACAGTCATTTCAAAAAAATGAAGGCTTAGTTGGAAGAATTTTTCAGGAAAAAGAACCTATTTTGCTTACAAATATTCCAAGATCTTACCACCAAGTAAATTCTGGGTCAGGAAAACATGAAGCAAGTACTATTCTTATTTACCCGTTAAAGATTAATAATAATATTGAAGGAGCACTTGAATTAGTAAGTTTTAAGACGTTCGAGCCAATTTGCTTTGAACTTCTTGAAAAAATTGCTGGACCATTAACTTCTACGCTATTTCAGCGAAAAACGAATATCAGAACTTTAGATTTGCTTGAAACTTCGCGAAAATTAAATGAAGAAACCGAACAAGCAAATGCGCAACTAAATGTGATGAGAGATGAAGCAATAAAATCAAAAGAAGAAGCCATTCTTTTGAAAAACCTTGCCGAAAAAGCATCAAGCGTTAAATCCGAATTTTTGGCCAACATGAGCCATGAATTAAGAACACCATTGAATGGTGTGATTGGGTATGCACAAATTTTATTAGAAGATGAAGATGTGAGTGATAAACACCGTGCTCAAATTCAAATAATCAATACCAGCGGAAATCACCTACTTGGATTAATTAATAATGTACTTGACTTAAGTAAAATTGAAGCAGGGAGGCAAGAGCTAAATAGTAGCGAATTTGATCTTGATGCTTGGGCAAATGATATTATAAAAATGATGAGTCTTAGGGCCCAACAAAAAAACTTATCATTACAATTAAACCTTGATTCTCGATTACCACAGTTCATAACTTCTGATTCGGAAAAATTGAGGCAATGTGTAATTAACCTAATTATTAACTCACTAAAATTCACTGAAGAAGGAGGTGTCGTATTTGACATTAGAAGAGAAGAAGATGAAAAAATAGGATTCTACATTATTGATTCTGGAAAAGGAATTCCAGAAGATAAAATAGATGTAATTTTAGAACCATTTGGGCAGATTCATGATAATGGTGTAAATGAAGGTGGAACTGGCTTAGGACTCACGATTACACGTGATTTTGTGCGTTTACTAGGCGGACAACTTGCGATTGAAAGTCAAGTGAATAAAGGAAGTACATTCAAGTTCAAAATTCCTTTACAAGAAGTGCAATTTATTAAAGGATACCATGCAGATACATCAAAAAGAATTGTAGGGTTTAATAGCGATAAAGATATTAAAATCTTAATTGTTGATGACATTTTAGTGAATAGAGGAGTAGCGCGTGAAATTTTGTTAAAAGTTGGATTCAATTGTGTCGAAGCAGAAAATGGACAAGAAGGATTAGAAGTTATTCAAACAGAAAAGCCAGACCTTATTTTGTCCGATATTCGAATGCCAATAATGGACGGGTTTGAGATGATGGAAGAGGTCAGAAAAGATCCTAAAATCAATAAAATTCCGATTGTTGCAATGACAGCAAGTGCTGAAAATGTATTTCGATCTGAAATCCTTGCACAAGGATTTGATGATTTTATAGCGAAACCATTTCGAATGATTGAATTATTAGAAATGGTTGCAACACATCTTGAGATAGAATATACATATGAAGAAGCGGAGGTAAAAGAAAAAGATAAAATTGTAACGGCAAAAGAGATCGATCTGAAATCAATTGGAGCACTCATTTCTGATGATTCTATTGAAGCAGCAGATGAAGCACTTTTAGCTGGGGATCTTCAAGAATTAGAAAAAATCATGCTTTCCATTTCAGGAGAAATTGAAGGAATTGATAAACTGAAAAAATATGTAAGTTCCCATGTAATTGATTTTGATTTTGAAGGATTAGAATTAATAATCAATCAGTTAAAAAAAGGCTAGATGAACCAATTTGATGCGCAAATTTTAATTGTTGATGATAATCCAACAAATTTAAAAGTGATTACTTCAAGTCTCGAAACATTAACGGATAGAGGGTGCAAAATTTTGGTCGCTAATAATGCCAAAAGAGCCATTTCAATAGCCGAAAAAGTAATCCCAAGTTTAATTCTGTTAGACATTAATATGCCAGACATGAATGGATTTCAAGTATGTGAACACTTGAAATCTACTACAGAAACGAAAAATATTCCAATTATATTTTTGTCGGCACTTTATGATTTAGAATCGAAGCTGAAAGGCTTTAAAGTTGGAGGAATTGACTATGTTACAAAACCATTTCAAAAGGAAGAAGTTTGTATCCGTGTTGAAACTCAATTAAGAATTTATTTGCTTAAAAAAGAAGTCGAAAAAGAACGCCAAAAATCAGAAAAATTACTGTTAAATATCTTACCCGAAGAAGTTGCTAGCGAGTTAAAAGAAAAAGGAGTTGCTACACCAAAACATTTTGATATAACTTCAGTTCTATTTACAGATTTTAAAGGATTTACAACAATTGCTGAAAAATTATCTCCAACCGAATTAGTAGATGAAATTGATTTTTGCTTTAGTGCATTTGATGAGATCATCCATAAATTCGAGATTGAAAAAATTAAAACAATTGGAGATGCGTATTTATGTGCAGCTGGTTTGCCAATAGAAACAGAAAACCATGCGGAGCAACTGATTTTGGCAGCGCTTGAAATGCAAGCGTTTATGTTGGATACAGAGGCGAAACGACGGGCGGAAGGAAAACCATTTTTCCAAATGAGAGTGGGAATTCATAGTGGACCATTAGTTGCGGGAATTGTAGGAAAGAAGAAGTTTGCGTATGACATTTGGGGGGATACAGTAAATACTGCTGCGAGAATGGAATCCAGTGGCGAACCTGGAATGGTTAATATTTCAGGAGCAACATATAATTTGGTAAAAGATGCTTTTAACTGTAATCACAGAGGAAAGATAGAAGCAAAAAATAAGGGCGAAATAGACATGTACTTTGTGGAAAGAAAAAAATAAAATCAATTGACACTTGGTTTATAAATAGAATAAGACCAACCTTTTTCAGTACTAAACTTTCGTTTTTTTAGTGCGGAGTATGCGCCAATAACTAAAAACGGTGTACCTGCAATTGGTATTAAATGACTTAAAAAAACACCTCCATTTGCTATTATTTCATAAAGCACGAATCCAACACCTGAAACAAATAACGTGGCACCACCATAAAAAATCATTTGACCAAGGGTTGCAAAGGGGCTAGGAATAATCTTTACATTATTTATGGCTGAAATTGGAATAATATCCTCTTTTATTACAATTGTAGTATCGTTTAAAAATGTGAATTTTCCAACATGTCTATTTTTTTCTCCAATTAACCAAACGGCATGATAATTTCCCTCCTCAACAGTCATTATGTGACCTTTGTTTTCATTTTTAATCTCTAAGAAGCGAGGAGATTTATGATTCTCTGCAAATGAAATGATTGAAAAACACTTAGGAAAACAATAAGTACTAATTTGATTCGCATGATTTTATATTTTTTGTTTAGTTCAAATTTAGAGAAAACCGATAGATAGAAATAATTGAATTGCAAAGTGTAAGATTAAAAATTGCACTTTTCGCAAAAGAAGATCATTATTTAGAAATAATCTCCTAAAGATTCAATTATCTTTAGGAAAAAAAGATGGATTTTTTGCCAGAAAAAATAGAAAATTATACAGAGGACTTTACAAATAAAGAATCCACATTATTGCAAAATTTATCCAGAGAAACTCATTTAAAAATATTAAGCCCAAGAATGCTTTCTGGACATGTTCAAGGGAGATTTTTAAGTATGTTATCGCATATGCTTCAACCAAAATATATTTTAGAAATTGGTACTTATACAGGTTATTCAGCGCTTTGTTTTGCCGAAGGATTGGCAGAAAATGGGAAAATTATTACGATTGACAGAAATGATGAACTTGAACCAATTATTGATAAGTACATTAAAGAATCTGAGTTCAAAAATCAAATTGAAGTTATATTCGGATATGCAGCAGAGATAATTCCGGATTTACCAAATGAGATTGATTTAGTTTTTATAGATGCCGATAAACCAAACTATTCCAATTACTTTGACCTGGTAATTGATAAATTGCGTCCAGGAGGATTTATATTAGCTGATAATGTCTTATGGAGTGGGAAAGTAACTGAAACGATTAAAAAAAATGATAAAAGTACCTTAGCGATTCATGCATTTAACAAAAAAGTAAATGACGATCCTAGAGTTGAAAATGTTTTGATTCCAATACGGGATGGAATAATGGCATTACGAAAAATTTAATTAAATGATTAAAGTAGATTTTAGAAGTGATACAGTAACAAAACCAACTCCTGAAATGCGTAAGTTTATGCTTGACGCAAACGTGGGAGATGATGTGTTCGGAGATGATCCAACTGTAAATGAATTGGAAGCATTAGGAGCAGAATTATTTGGTATGGAAGCAGGACTATATTGTTCTTCAGGAACTATGACAAATCAAATTGCGATTAATGTTCATACAAATCCTGGAGATGAAGTTATCTGTCATGAAGAAGCACATATTTATAGGTATGAAGGAGGAGGGATTGCAAGAAATTCAGGAGCGTCAGTTCGGTTCATTCGTGGAAATAATGGAAGAATTAACCCTGATGAAATTGAAGAAAACATTAACCCTGATGATCAACATTATCCCGTAACAACTTTGGTTAGTATAGAGGATACTGCAAATAGAGGAGGAGGTTTATGCTATGATTTTGAAGATATAAAGAAGATTAGTACAATTTGTAAAAAGAATCAACTCAAATTTCACTTAGATGGAGCACGCGTTTTCAATGCTTTAGAAGTTACTAAAATTGATTCGAAAGAATACGGAAAACAATTCAATTCGATTTCGATTTGCCTTTCTAAAGGGCTAGGTGCTCCGGTTGGTTCACTATTACTTGGAACGGCAACATTTATCAAAAAAGCGAGAAAAATCCGAAAAGTTTATGGCGGCGGAATGCGTCAGGCAGGGATAATTGCGGCCGGAGGAATTTTCGCACTTAAAAATAATGTAGTTCGATTAAAAGAGGATCATGCGAATGCAAAACAAGTAGAACAAATATTATTGGAAAAAAGTTGGGTTAAAAGTGTATTACCCGTCCAAACGAATATTGTTGTTGCTATTTTATCAGAAGATGTAGATCAAATGAAACTTGTTACTAAATTAGCAGAACAAGGAATCTTGTGTGTTCCGTTTGGAAAAGGTAGAATTCGATTTACAACACATCTGGAAATTACGCAAGATTCAATTGATTACTTAGGTGAAAACTTGCCAGATTCAGTTTAAAGAATAGTTTAATGATACGTTTAAAACGAAATACAATCTCCTTTTTAATTGTGCTTTTCATTGCAGGATGCAGCTCAGAGAATTGGAAAAAAGATGATCAAGATAAATTATTAAAGCGTTGCTTAGCTGAAGGCGGAACAAAATCGTATTGTAAATGCTATTTGGAAAACGCCATGGAAAAATATCCTGATGCAATTGCTATGGATAATCTGGACTTTGAATCTGCAGTTGACTTATCAATTGATTGTAATTAATGCGTTATTTTATACATATCGTTTTAAGTTGTTTTTTAATAGCTTGTGGAAGTGAAACACAAAAACAAGAAGTAATTTCTTTAGAAGAGTTTGCTGGAGACGTAGGAGAAGAACTGGTAGAGATTGGTGAATTTGATGAGGTACAAGTAATTCCTACTGGAATTATAGATAAACTCGTTTTTGCCCAATTGAATTCCTATGATACAGTAAATCATACAGTATTTAACCCAATGGATCGTTTTGGATTCAATGAAAGAAAAAAAATTGAATTCATACAAAGAAAAGAGCAAAACTTGCCTGAAAAGAAGTCACCAAAAGCAACGTTTTTTTATTACTCTTTCTCAGACTCTACAAAAACAAAAAACGCTTTTTATAATTGGTTAGATAATTTACAGACAGATGAAACAGCAATAAAACTGAATGAGGACATTGAAGAATTGCAAATAGATCCAATATTTTCACTGGTTTATGATACCCTAATTGTTGTGGTTAATTTTAATTGTGAAGATAAAAGCCATAACTGGAAGCCCTTCAAAGATACGCTAATGTCGCATCTCGGAAGAAAACACTTATATCAGATGGATGCATCTTGTGACGGCCCGTTACGTTGGAAATAAAAGTAAATGCATTAAAAGCTATCCCAAATAACTTTTTTAACGTGTTATTATATAAAACAGAAATTAAATTGTAAATAAATCAATCCAAAAGAAAGCAAGAACAGATTTTTGCGACTCAATTATAGAGAAATCATTAAATGGAAAAAATTAAAGAAATATTAAAGCAAATAGTGAGTTTTTTTCCATTTCAGTTGTTCTTTTTGCAATTAAAGAAAAATCATTTTATTGTTGCCGTTTGGTTTATCTTTTTTGGCCTGATAACACAAAACTTAGGAAATAAATTTGGAGCACCCTATCTTTTCCTTTCGCCTGAGTATATGGGGAACGTAGATTGGTTTTCCTATTTCATTTTAGGATTCTCTATCGGCGGTTTTTTTATGGCTTATCACCTTTACAGTTACATTATTTTAGGGCCTTCTTTCCCTTTTTTGGTCACATTTGCTAAACCTTTCTTTAAATTTTGCATTAATAATTCATTTTTCCCTTTAGTATTTTATATCCTATTGATTATTAATATTTATGATGTACAAAGAAATGAAGAGCTTATTGAAATAGGAGAAATTATAGGAGAATTAATTAGCCTGACAATAGGTTTGATAACATTCATTTTGTTATCCGTTCTTTACTTTTTCAAAACCAACCTAGATATTTTTAAAATTAATGGAAGTAAAAAACAGAAAAAGAGAAACCTCTATAGCTTAGTTAGAACATTGTTTACCCGTGAAAAATATTGGTTTCAATCGCAACCAACACATACCTATCAACCATCTTATTATTTTTCTGCGTTAAACAAGGTGGTAAGAGCAAGGCCAGCCGAACATTACGATCGAAAAATCATTCGTGACATCTTTAGACAAAATCATTTAAACGCCTCAGTATTTGAATTAGCACTTGTTTTCTCATTTATAGCAATGGGTCTATTGCAAGATTTTGAAGTTGTAGTGATTCCTTCTGGTGCAAGTTTCTTTCTACTTACAACTATGATTTTAATGGTAGTAACAATATTTTATTCATGGTTTAAAGGATGGGCAATCTCAATAATTGTTTTAGCCTTATTGTCATTAAACTTTGTTTCAAAAGGTACAGGATTTCTTCAATCAGATAATAGTGTTTATGGATTGTCTTATGATCAAGATGTACCTTATAATTTAGACGTTTTAAAAAAACAACAATACAACGAAAAAGAGCTTTCAAATGATATTGAGCATCACATTAGAATTCTTGAAAATTGGAAGAAAAAAGCAGCTTTAGCACAACAAACAGATAAACCAAAACTAATCATAGTAAATTGCTCAGGAGGTGGATTACGTTCTGCAATGTGGACGCAATACGTTATGCAAGAAACAGACGAAAAAACGGCTGGAATTTTTTATAAAAGCACACATTTCATAACAGGCGCTTCAGGAGGAATGGTTGGAGCAGCTTATTTTAGAGATATTGTCAGAACCACCTTACCTGAAGAACGCCTTTCGAACAAAGAAACTTATCTCAATAATATTTCTAAAGACCTTTTAAATAGTGTAGCATTCAATTTAGCCTCGCATGATATCTTTTTACGTTACAGAAAATATAAATACAAAGGAGAAACTTATCTTAGAGATCGTGGTTTTTCATTCGAAGAGCAATTAAATAAAAATACGAACTACATTTTGGATAACGAACTTCGGGATTATATTGATCCAGAATATAATAGTGAAATTCCTTTAATGCTCTATTCTCCAACAATAATAAATGATGGAAGAAGGTTAATTATTGGAGCGCAACCCTATGGTTTTATTAATGGTGTAGAACTTCAAAACAAAGGAATAGGGCCAGAGAATGTCGAATTCATAAAGCTTTTTAAAGAGAATGATCCATTTAGCGTAAAGTATACCTCTGTATTAAGAATGAACTCAACTTTTCCATATGTCCTTCCAATGGTAGCATTACCAACAACTCCGAAGACGCATATTATGGATGCTGGAATTAGAGACAATTATGGGACTAAATCAACGGTACGTTATATTGTTGCTCTTCAAGATTGGTTAAGTCAAAATACGAGCGGAGTGGTTGTAATGGAAATCCGAGATATTAATAAAGACTATGATATTTCTGATAATGGAGAATTTTCGTTGTTTGATAGAGTTATAAAACCTGCATCCAATTTTTATGGTAACTTTTACCAATCACAAGAATTTAATTCAACGGAGCTATTAGAGAATAATTTATGTGAAAATTTACCAATAGATGTTATTACATTTGTGTTAAGAAAAGATCCTAGTGAGAAAATTGCATTGAGTTGGCATCTTACTCAACGAGAAAAAAACGACATTAAGCAAACCTTTCAAAGTGAAAAAAATCAAAAAGAATTAAAGAAATTGATAGATTTGCTTGAACCTTGATAAGAACCAATGGAGGAAAAGAATACGCAAGATCAAAATAGTGACCAGTCGCAAGAAAATTTGAACGAAAATTTAAATGCAAATGATCAACCATTTGAGAAAGCTAACCCAAAAGCTATAGAAGAAGACCCTACTAAAATTCATATAGACACAAATATTGGAGAAATTGCTTCAGGATCATTCGACTTTATTAAATCTATTTTATCATTAAGACACACAGGCTATAATTATCAAAAAGTAATTAGTGAAACCAAAGAAAATGTTGTTTTTCAAGGATATAATGTCTGGATATTAATTTGTTCAATTGTTGTCGCTTCTATTGGTTTAAATATGGATTCAGTTGCAGTTGTGATTGGTGCCATGCTTATCTCTCCTTTAATGGGGCCAATTAGAGGAATTGGATTTGGTGTTGGAATAAATGATTTCCCTTTACTAATTAGTTCATTCAAAAATTTTGGTGTAATGATTGGAGTAAGTTTAGTGACTTCAGTCATCTATTTTTTGATTTCGCCAATTGACATTGCAAATTCGCAACTTTTAGGAAGGACAGAACCTAATTTTTTAGATGCCTTGATTGCATTTTCTGGAGGGTTGGCAGGAGTAATTGCAGCAACAAATGGAAAAAATGATACCGTTATTAGTGGTGTAGCGATTGCCACAGCTTTAATGCCACCCCTCTGTACTGCAGGTTGGGGGATTGCAAATGGCGAATGGCGATATTTTGCAGGAGCCTCTTATCTCTTTTTATTGAATTCACTTTTTATTGCATTATCCACAATTGTTTTATTGCGCTATTTGAAATTTCCTCAAAGAGAATATGTTAGCAAAAAGGTTGAAAGAAAAGTGCAAAATTACATCATCATCTTCTTAATATTAGTCTTGACACCATCAGGTTATCTTTTCTATAAGATGACGAAACGAAGTACCTTCGAAGAAAACGTAGGTCTTTTTGTTAATGAAGTTGTAAGAAAAACGGAAGAAGGTCTCTTTGTGACTGAAAGTACGCAATTTGATTTTGACAATTCGCAAATAGAATTAGCAATTTCAAACACATTTGTTGATTCATCAGTTATCGAGATGTGGAATCGGCAAAAAGAAAATTATGATTTAGAAAAAACCAAAATTAAAATCATTCAAGGAGAAGATTTCAAATCCTTTATGGATAAGAAAATTGATGCTGCGCTAGGATCAGCTTCAAACAATAACGAACTGGCAAAGTTACTCACTGAAAAAGAAATGATCATTAATAAGTTTCAGCGAGAAATAAACCAATATAAAGTCGATCAAGAGAAAATGAAAGACCCTTTAGAAATCGATTATATTTTAAAAGGATTTAAAGAAGAATATCAAGAAATTGATAACATTGCGATCAATAGGAGTTTTATTTTTAATGCAGAAAATCAATTGGATACAAATTACGTGATTGCTGTAAATTTTGATCAAGATGTTTCTCTAGATCAGCAGCAAGAGGTTAAACAACGTCTTTGCCGAAGGTTTTGCTTTGAATTAAATGAAAAACTAAACTTGAACCTTGATACCGTTCATGTGATTAACTTTTAGAATGATAAAAGTAATTAGCCTTCTATTTTTAATCTATACAACCGCTGTTTTTGGTCAAACAAGTAGCTTCATTCAAGCAAATGTTGGACTGAATAGAATAGGAGTGCTATATGATATTGGAGCAGGAATTAGTAAAGAACGACATCAGTTATATGGAGGATTACGATTTTACGGACCAGATATTGTTTTCGAAAAAGAATTTCCAGGTATTTTAATGAACTATATGATTGCATTTAATGCAGAAAAAAAAAACAAATTAAATATTGGAGTTGCAGTTAGCTTTTTTTATGAGAATAAATTAGAAAATACGCTAATTTTGATCGACCCCAAAGCTATAATCCATCCAAATTGGAATCTAACAGAAAGAGTAAAATTTAATCTTCTGGCTGGAATTGGCCCAACAATTAATCAAGTGATTGGAGAAAACGAAGTATTAGAAAATAATTTCACATATTTAAACTATGAATTGGCGATTGGCTTTTCTTATAAACTTAGTAATTCTAATTAGCTTAAATTTAGCTTGTGAAAAAGAAAATATTGTTGTTTCACCAATAATTTTTGGTCATGCAGGAACAACTATATCTTCGGAAAGAGCCGTTTTTCCCCCAAATACTGAAAAATCAATCTTGTATGCATTAGATGCGCTAAATGCAGATGGAGTTGAGGTAGATGTTCAATTAACGAAAGACGATTCGATCGTACTTTTTCACGATAATTTCATTGATAATATTACCGATCAAATAGGGTGCATTGGAGATTATACTTTTGACGAATTGCGCTCTTTCGAATTTTATAAACGACACCAAATAGTTGTTTTATCTGAAGTGCTAAAATGGACAAGAGATCGAGACAAAAAATTATTTCTAGATGTAAAACATTTTGATTTTTGCGAAGAGGCATTGATTAACGTAGAAGCATTTAACTCAACCTTTAACAACAATATTAAAAGCTTATCGGTTGAAGAAAGAAAATCGATTACGTTAAGTTCAAAAAATATAGAATTATTGGGTGTGATTAATGATACTTCCATTATTAAAGGATTAGAAACAATAAATATTGAACAAGGACTAGGAATATATGAAGCTGCTGGAATAGATATTTTTGTTATGCCGTTAAACTCATTAACTAAAGAAAGAGAATTGATCTTAAAAGAAAACGATATTCCTTTTTGTCTTTTTGGGATAAAAACAAAAAGTGAAATCCGAAATGCATCACAATTTAATGCTGTTCAATTAATAACAGATAATATTTCAGCAACAAGAAAAAATTATAAATAGCATATGGCAAAGAAAAACAAAAAAAGAAAAGACATTGTTTATTCTACAAACCCCAACTTTAATTATGATGAGGACGACTATGATGAGGTTGATACCTTACCTCCTAATCAACAAGATTTGCGCGTTTCTGTCGATCGAAAGCAGCGAAAAGGAAAAGAAGTAACGTTAGTTACTGGTTTTGTTGGTAGCCAAGATGATTTGAAAGATTTGGGTAAAGAACTAAAGCAGAAATGTGGTGTTGGTGGATCAGTAAAAGAAGGTGAAATCATAATCCAAGGCAACGTTGCTAAAAAAGTGTTAGAAATTCTTAAAAAACAGAACTATAAAGCAAAGCAGAGCGGCGCGATTTAATAAGGAATAGATGAGGTGAATTTTTCAAGAAAGCATGAGGAGCCCGATTTCGAATAGTGGTGTAAACACCTTTAATTAACCAATTTAAACCTTATGAAAAGAATACATTCAAAATCGGGACTCATACCTATCTGATCAATGATCAGTTTAACCTTAAGTCTAAGTTACCACTATTCAAATGAGTAAATCTAAAAAATAACTTTAAGAGTTATTTAAGTTGATTAAAATGTAGAAAAAAAGGTTTTACCTGAATCAGATAAAAAAAAACTAATGGATGAATATTTTTGAATTGGTTTGAAGAGAGAAGGTCACGAGCATCCCAATTTTGGACGACGGTGCGGACACCAGATAATTAACCAATTTAAACCTATGAAAAGAAACGTCCAAAATCGGTGCTCATGTCTTAAAATGATCATACGTTTATGTCCATTTTAATTACTTATAAATTTAAATTCTTTTCTCTCTTAAGTCATTGAAAAAAGTTTAAACCGTCCTTTTAATTGATTGAAATGAATATCTATACATTTAACTGTATCCAAAAACGAATTGAAAATAAAACTGCGATAAAGTAATCTTGAAAAAGAGGATGAGTAGTTCCGATCTTAATGATTTCTAAAATGGTGGAAAAACCACCTAACCAATTTAAACCCTATGAAAATAAATCATTAAGATCGGCACTCATATAGCACAAAAAGCAAAGAATTTTTGTACTAACCCTTGTACTAATTTACATCAAATTAGTTGGCTTTAAATAGAAAAAAGGATGAATACCAAATAGTTTTGAGTGAACGGTATTTAATTCAAATTAAAATGAAATAAATGTTTATCAGATTTATCCGAGTTGAATTCGGGATTAATTTAAATTAATACTACATTTGTTTAATCATTAGAAAATGGATAAAAGAACGATTCTCAATAGTAAACACTTTGAAATTACGTTAAAACGACTGGCTAGCCAGTTAAAAGAGAATCATCAATCTTTTGAAAATACTGTTCTAATTGGTCTTCAGCCTAGAGGAGTTCATGTCTTAGATCGTCTTCGATTAATTCTTAAAAATGAATTAAATACCGCGGTAAAATGCGGAATTCTTGATATCACATTTTATAGAGATGATTTTAGGAGAAGAGAACAACCCATCATTCCTAATGTAACAAATATTGATTTTATTATAGAAAATAAAGATGTCGTTTTGATAGATGATGTTTTATTTTCAGGAAGGACGATTCGAGCTGGATTAGATGCAATGTTAGCTTATGGTCGGCCAAATAGAGTTGAACTTCTTACTTTCATTGATAGAAGATTAGAAAGACATCTCCCTATTCAACCAAACTATACAGGAAAAGCTGTTGATACACTACCTAGTCAACGCGTTTCAGTTGAGTGGGAAGAAATAGAAGGAGAAGATAAAGTGGTTTTATATACGGAAGAAAAATAGCATGAATAATTTAAGTGTTGAACATTTAATCGGTATAAAAGATCTCACCAAAGGTGATATTGAACTCATTTTTAAAACAGCAGATAGTTTTAAGCAGGTCATCAATAGGCCAATCAAAAAAGTCCCTTCACTTAGAGATATTACAATCGCAAATTTATTTTTTGAGAATTCTACACGAACAAGATTATCGTTTGAATTAGCAGAAAAACGGTTGTCTGCCGATACGGTTAATTTTTCTGCAGCTAGTTCATCCGTGAAAAAAGGAGAAACACTGATTGATACAGTGAATAACATCTTAGCCATGAAAGTGGATTTAGTAGTTATGCGTCATCCAAATCCTGGAGCAGCCAAATTTTTATCCGAAAGAATTGATGCGAAAGTAGTTAATGCTGGAGATGGGACACACGAACATCCGACTCAGGCGTTACTTGATGCTTACTCGATTAGAGAAGAATTAGGAGAAAATTTTAAAGGAAAAAAAGTTGTTATCGTTGGAGATATAAAACACTCAAGGGTAGCATTATCAAATATATTCTGCCTTCAAAAGTTGGGAGCAGAAATTATGGTGTGTGGCCCAACTACGCTAATTCCTAAATACATTAAAGAATTAGGTGTTAAAGTAGAACATAATTTAAGAAATGCACTAGAATGGTGTGATGTCGCAAATATGCTGCGAATTCAGCTTGAACGTCAAGAGATTCAATTTTTCCCATCATTGAGAGAATACAGCATGTTATTCGGTTTAGATAAAGAATTATTAGATAGTCTAAATAAAGAAATTGTCGTAATGCATCCAGGCCCAATAAATAGAGGTGTCGAAATTTCTTCAGATGTAGCTGATTCTGAACAATCCATTATCTTACAGCAAGTTGAAAATGGTGTTGCGATTAGAATGGCGATTATTTATCTACTCGCTTCTCAGATCGATCGGTAATAATAAAGAAATGATAAAAAACAAACAGATCGTTATTCCATTGTCATTTTGTCAAAATTTAGCGCAGTATAAGGCATTTTATTCTAAAAAAAATAATAAATTTGATACTATTGTTAAAGCCGATTAAGTGCTAAAACGATCAAAGTGAAAATACGTGCACTTGTAATGTTTTATTTAGACCTCAAAAAGTAACAAAATAGAATTATGAATTTTGACCAACAAGAAAGAGAAAAGTATACAATTGTAAATGCTAATGTAGACAAGTTAGACGCTTCTAATGCGCCTGAATTGAAAGCACTCTTTTTAATGTTAAATAAAAACGGTCAAAACAATTTAGCACTAGACCTCTCGAAATCGCGCTACTGTGATTCTTCTGGATTAAGTGCAATTTTAATCGGGAATCGACTTTGTAAAGACTCTGGAGGGACATTTGTTTTAGCAGGTCTGCAAAGTAATGTTAGAAAATTAATTGAGATTTCTCAACTTCATAATGTACTTAATATTGTGGGTAAAGTAGAAGACACTACAACGTTTCTGAAGTAATATTAGACGACGATTTCTTAATTTTCCCGGGACACTCTTTTATTCATTTGAAATATAATAGTATAGAATGAAATTTAATGCCTGTACAACATCCGATATTCAAAAATTTGAAGAAATTCTAGGAAGAAAAAATGTGTTTTTAGATAAAGAAACATTAGCCAAACATTCACATGATGAAACAGAAGATTTCATATTCTCACCAGAAATTGTCATTAAACCGAAAAGAACAGAAGAAATAAGTGAAATTTTAGCGTATTGTAATTCAAAGAGAATTCCTGTTACACCGCAAGGAGCCAGAACAGGATTAAGTGGTGGAGCTTTGCCACTTTATGGAGGGATAGCTTTGTCAATGGAAAAATTTGATAAAGTAATAGAAATAGACACAAATAACGGACAAGTAACTGTCGAACCCGGTGTAATCACTCAAAATTTACAAGAAATTGTTGCTGAAAAAGGATTGTTTTATCCACCAGATCCAGCAAGTAAAGGATCTTGTTTTATTGGAGGAAATTTAGCCGAAAACTCAGGAGGACCGAAAGCTGTAAAGTATGGTGTTACAAACGAATATGTACTAAACCTCGAAGTTATTTTAGCTTCAGGAGAAATTATTTGGACAGGTGCAAATGTGCTTAAAAACGCAACGGGCTATAATTTAACACAACTCATTGTCGGTTCAGAAGGAACATTAGGTGTTATTACAAAAGCTGTTTTGAAACTATTACCATTACCACAAAAAAACATGTTAATGCTTATTCCTTTTAGAAGTGCATCAAAAGCTTGTGAAGCAGTATCTGCTATTTTTATGAAAGGTATTACACCGAGCGGTTTAGAGTTTATGGAAAGAGATGCATTAATGTGGACAGCAGCCTTTATCGACGATCAAACCATATCAATCCCTGAAGACATCCAAGCACATCTTTTAGTCGAAGTTGATGGAAATGATGAAAGAACTTTAATGGATGATTGTGAGAAAATCATGAATATTGTTGGTGATTTTGACACAGGTGAAATATTATTTGCCGACGATAATGCACAAAAAAATAAATTATGGAATTTGAGAAGAAAAGTTGGCGAAGCTGTTAAAGCGCAATCAATTTACAAAGAAGAAGATACTGTTGTTCCAAGATTCCAATTACCGATTTTGTTAGAAGGAGTAAAAAAGATAGGAAAGAAATATGGATTTAAGTCTGTATGCTATGGACATGCGGGTGATGGAAACTTACACATTAACATCATAAAAGGAGAACTTTCTAATGATAAATGGGCAAAAGAACTTCCTATTGCCATTCGAGAAATATTTAACCTAACAGTACAACTTGGAGGAACAATTTCAGGAGAGCATGGGATTGGTTACGTTCAGAAAGAATTTATGGACATTGCTTTTTCAAACGTAACGTTAGACTTAATGAAAGGGATTAAAAACCTCTTTGATCCTAATGGAATACTTAATCCAGGTAAAATTTTAAATTAATTTGATAGTTAAAAATATCAACATTAAAATTTACTCATCATAACATTCAACTTCAGGATGCTTAGAACGATCAAAAGAGAATTTTGAAGCAGGAATTGTAATGTTCTTTTCGAATTTAGTTAAAACGTATTTCATGTTTGAACCATCTTTCCCTTTAATGAAAACAGAAACAATTTCACTTTTTACTTTGTCAATTTTCAAAGTAATGGTATGAAATTTACTTTTTCCAGCATCTTTTGGAAATAAATTAATTTGGTGAACAGCTTTACCTTTATAAGTTGTCTCTTTAACATATTTGTATTTATAACCATCTTCCCAAATAGTAAGTAATTCTGTTGGAGAGACCATGCCTTCACTTTCGCTGTCAGCAACAGAAGATGTATAACATTCTTGATCTTCCTTTAAATGCGTTGTAATTAACTTACCATCACAGTATATATCTTGATCATTCAATTCAACTTTATATTTATCCCCATTTAAATAAGCTTTCCCACTTTCAGAAATAGGATCGATATCATTTCCACTAATTGTTAATTTAAATGAAATTGCAATAGACTCATAGGCATTGGTTTTACTACTTACTTTATCCAATATAGCCTTAGCTTTTTCGTCTTGCCCAAAAACTGTTCCTAGAAACAAAACAGCCATCAAAATACTAATACCTTTTTTCATAATAATTATTTTCAATGCAAATATCCAAATTCTGTGCCAAAGATTACTTAATATCAGCTAAAAAAAGTTCTAAACTGATTAAGTCTGGAATTAATACTTCTCTTGCCTTACTTCCTTTAAATGGTCCTATGATACCAACAGCCTCCATTTGGTCTATAATTCGTCCAGCACGATTGTAACCAATTTTTAATTTCCGCTGCAATAAAGAGGCCGAACCTTGTTGATGTGTAACAAGAATTTTTGCTGCTTCTTCGAACAAGGTATCACGATCATCTAAATCCACATCTGGCCCTCCTTCATCACTTTCTCCGACAAATTCAGGAAGTAATAGAGCATCAGGATATGCGCGTTGATTTCCAATATAATCACAGATTTTTTCTATTTCAGGAGTGTCAACAAATGCACATTGTAAACGCGTTAAGTCATTCCCAAATGAGATCAACATATCTCCTCTACCAATAAGTTGTTCAGCTCCCATTGAATCCAAAATAGTTTTAGAATCAACCCCAGAAGACACCCTAAAAGCAATTCTTGCTGGAAAGTTTGCTTTTATCATACCAGTAATTACATTAACGGAAGGGCGTTGTGTTGCAACAATTAAATGAATTCCGATAGCACGCGCAAGCTGGGCTAATCGTGCTATCGGGTGCTCAATTTCTTTACCAGCTGTCATGATCAAATCAGCAAACTCATCAATTACAACAACAATATAAGGGAGATAACGGTGCCCATTTTCAGGGTTCAATTTCCGCTCAATGAATTTTTTATTATATTCTTTTATATTTCTTACCTGAGCATTCTTCAATAGTTCATAACGCTCATCCATTTCAATACACAATGAATTCATTGTATTTACAACTTTGCTTGTGTCTGTAATGATAGGCTCTTCAGAGTCAGGTAATTTGGCTAAAAAGTGACGTTCAATTTTATTATAAAGGGTAAGTTCTACTTTTTTAGGGTCAACCATTACAAACTTAACTTGTGATGGATGCTTTTTATAAAGTATAGAAACCAATATTGCGTTTAGACCAACTGATTTTCCCTGTCCGGTTGCTCCGGCACAAAGTAAATGTGGAGCTTTAGCTAGATCAAATACGAATGTTTCGTTTGCAATGGTTTTACCAATCACAATGGGTAATTCCATATCCGAATTTTGGAATTTTTCCGCAGCAATCATAGTTCGCATAGCAACCATTTCTGGTTTAGAGTTAGGGACTTCAATACCAATGGTTCCTCTTCCCGGAATTGGAGCTATAATTCGAATCCCGTTCGCAGCAAGACTTAAAGCAATGTCATCAGAGAGGTTCTTAATTTTTGAAATTCGAACCCCAGGAGCAGGAACAATCTCATAAAGCGTTACAGTTGGACCAACAGTTGCTTTTATTTTTGAAATTTCAATTTTATAATGACCAAGAGCCTCTACAATTCTATTTTTATTATTCTCGAGCTCTTCCTTATTAATGTTTAATTGCCTGCCTCCATAATCTTCTAATAAATCAAGCGTAGGTAATTTGTAAGAAGATAAATCTAATGTAGGGTCGTATTCTCCAAATTCTTTAAGTTTATCATTGACATCTCTTTTGGATAAAATGTCATCCGCTGAAGTTTTTTCTACCTCTATATTCAGTTCTGGGGTATTATCTTCTGAATTAAGTAAATCTGTTTTTATTTCCTCTTCTTCTGGAATTGAAATTTCAAAATCATCCGTTGGATCATTTTTCTTAGGTTCTGTATTTTCTACTTCTAAAGAAAGATTTTCCTTTGAAACTGATTGTTCTTCAGTGTCGTTTTCTGAAAAATCAATTGTTTCACTAATATCATCCTTTTTAACATCTTCGTCTGTTATTGTATTGATCGCAACGATATCACCAATTTTTTCGCTCTGAACATTTTCTTTTTGATTTTCCTCCTTGTCATCAAAAGAGAAAAAACGATTATATAACGCTTTAAAATCAGGATTGAACAATTGAACTATAGTAATAAATGTAATAACAGCTAAAAAGAGAAAAGCTCCAAAAGTGCCTACAACCATTTTTAACCAAACGTTAAATTGATATCCAAACATTCCTCCATAAGGAAATGAATTTGCTTTAGTGATAAATCCTAAAATCAGCGATAAAACAATTATGCCTACAACAGATCGACTAATAGTTTTTTTAATCGGAAATAATTTCGCTCTAAACAACAAGAAAAATCCTAAGACTAAAAAAATAAAAGGAAATAAAAACGAAGCAAACCCAAACCATTCAAAAATGAAAAGATGAGAAACCCATGCGCCTAATTTGCCTAAATGATTTCCAAGCTCAATTTCATCTGTATTAAAGATAAATTCAAAAAAACCATCTTTAACAACTAAACTTTGATCAATTTCCCATGTAAATAAATATGAAATGAATGCTAGTATAAGATAGGTTGATAAGAGTAGAAGAAAAGAACCTATCGACAAATTCAGACGCCTATTATCTTCAGAAAAAAATTGAGTGATTGGTTTAAGTAAATTTACTTTTTTCGAATCATTTTTAACTGACTTGCTTTTTTTCTTACGTTTTTTTGTCGAACGTTTAGGCTTTACTGATTTTTCATCAGCTTCAGAAGATTGATATTTATTAGATGTTTTACTCATTTAATTCTAATGCATTCACAAATATTAATCAGATTAGTTTCCGAAAAATAAGATTACCTACGAAGGTATAATTTAATTCAAAGGATACCTATGGATAAGAAGAGAGGCTTTCAACAGGGCAATGTTAGTTCTATAAGTTTGTTTAATCAATAAAGTTTCAAATCCTTAACCTTATTAATTCCCAGTCTTTTGCGATTATTTGGTAATTTTTTTTCA
>CAYPZN010000029.1:0-45322 GCA_964415335.1 uncultured Crocinitomix sp. | reverse complement strand
AAGAATATCAATAGCTGCAGTGGCAATTTTCGTGCCTGGACCAAAAATACCCATAACACCATGTTCAAAAAGAAAATCGTAATCCTGAGCTGGGATAACACCACCTGCAACGACCATGATATCATTTCTTCCTTTTCGTTCCAATTCCTGAATTACTTGCGGAATAAGTGTTTTGTGTCCGGCAGCAAGAGAACTGACTCCTAAAATGTGTACATCATTCTCTATGGCTTGTTTCACCGCCTCTTCTGGTGTTTGAAACAACGGACCAATATCGACATCAAAACCAATATCAGCAAATGATGTTGAAATTACTTTTGCTCCCCTATCATGTCCATCTTGCCCCATCTTTGCAACCATGATACGTGGACGCCTTCCTTCTAACTTACTAAATTCATCAGCAAGTTCTTTTGCTTTTATAAAATCATTGTCTTGCATAGCTTCTGCTGAATAAACTCCTGAAATAGAACGAATCGTTGCCTGATATCTTCCAAACACTTTTTCCATTGCATCTGAAATTTCACCAAGAGATGCTCTTAAACGGGCACAGGTGACAGCTAGTTCTAATAGATTGCCATTTTCTTTAGTTCCTTTGGTTAATGCACTTAATGCTTCTTGAACGGCAATTTCATTACGCTCAGATTTCATTTTATTTAAACGCTCAATTTGGGATAAACGAACTTGTGTATTGTCAATTTCAAGAATATCTATTGGTTCCTCTTCTTCTAACTGATAACGATTAACACCAACAATGATATCTTTTCCTGAATCAATTCGCGCTTGTTTTCGCGCAGCAGCCTCTTCGATCCTCATTTTTGGAATTCCAGCTTCAATTGCTTTTGCCATTCCTCCTAAATCTTCAATCTCTTGAATGTGCTCCCAAGCTTTTTCGACAAGGTCAGCTGTCAGTTTTTCAACATAATAAGATCCAGCCCAAGGATCAATCACTTTTGTTATTCCAGTTTCTTCCTGCAAATAAATTTGCGTATTTCGAGCAATTCTTGCAGAAAAATCAGTAGGTAAAGCAATTGCCTCATCCAATGCGTTTGTATGTAATGATTGTGTTCCTCCGAAAGCTGCAGCGAGAGCTTCGATACAGGTTCTAGCAATATTATTATACGGATCTTGTTCTGTTAAGCTCCAACCAGAAGTTTGACAATGCGTTCTTAATGAAAGCGATTTTTGATTCTTAGGAGAAAATTGATTTACCATTTTAGCCCAAAGCATTCTTCCTGCTCTCATTTTAGCAATCTCCATAAAATGATTCATTCCAATTGCCCAGAAAAAAGAAAGACGAGGGGCAAACCGATCAATATCCATTCCTGAGGCGATTCCAGCTTTGATATACTCAATACCATCAGCGAGTGTGTATGCCAATTCTAAATCAGCAGTAGCACCTGCTTCTTGCATATGATAACCCGAAATTGAAATTGAATTGAATTTAGGCATGTTTTGCGAAGTGTATTTAAAAATGTCCGCAATAATACGCATAGAGTGTTTGGGAGGATAGATATAAGTATTTCGTACCATAAATTCCTTCAGAATGTCATTTTGAATCGTTCCTGCTAAAAGATTAGCATCTACACCTTGCTCTTCTGCTGCAACTATGTAAAAAGCCAAAATAGGAATAACAGCCCCATTCATTGTCATTGATACTGACATCTTATCTAGTGGAATTTGATCGAAAAGAATTTTCATATCCTCAACTGAATCAATTGCTACACCAGCTTTACCAACATCTCCTACAACACGTTTATGGTCCGAATCATATCCGCGGTGTGTCGCTAAATCAAAAGCAACCGATAGCCCTTTTTGTCCCGCAGCAAGGTTTCTTCTATAAAAAGCATTCGATTCTTCAGCTGTTGAAAAACCTGCGTATTGTCGCACTGTCCAAGGTCGAATCGTATACATTGTAGAATACGGCCCACGTAAATTAGGTGCAATTCCAGAAACGAATCCTAAATGGTCCAATTCATTGAGGTCAGTTTTTTTGTATTGATTTTTGATCGAAATTTTTTCAGCAGTATTGAAAACTACTTTTTGCTCAGCATCAAGTTTAGAATTGCCTTGTTCGAGCTGTATGTGGTCAAATTTTACTCTGCTCATAACTATTTTGCTGTTGGTTTAGAAAAATATGCTTCCAAATTAAATGGAGTCAACGCTTCAAAATCGCCGTTAGAAGTTTTGTTTGGTTCAATTGGTTCAATCCATTCTTCCGTTGCGTTAGGGTGTTTGTTTACACCTAAAAAAGTATTTTTATTCGATATCATTTGATCAATCAAAGCTTTTCTATTGGCCTGAATTTTTGTTTGAATTGTATTTTCTTTGATTGCTTTAATCAAGCCACCATTGTTTTCAATTTCCAAAAATAAATTCCAACTCTTTTCTAAAATTTGAGACGAAAGCTGCTCTAAATAATAAGAACCTGCGCCTGGATCAATTACTTTATCTAAATAAGCCTCTTCTTTTAAAATTAATTGAATATTTCTAGAGATTCGTCTAAATCGTTTCTGTTCTTGTTCAGAACCAATGCTATAATTTTCGTCTTCACCATATTGAATTGTCAATACATCACATCCGCCAATGATAGCAGACATGGCTTGAGTAGTTTCTCTTAATGGGTTATTATTCGCATCATTCTTTGCTAAATGCCGAATATTTGTTTTTGCATAGATCGTTGGAGAGATAAAGTCATGTTTTGTATCATAACCTTCAAAAAGTAATTTTGCAAGAGATCGAAATACTCGAAATTTTGCAATATTGACAAAGTAATTGTCATTTACAGACAATTCTACAACCAAGCTTTCATTGATTTCATTCAATGAAACTTTATCATCAAACAAGGATTGAACATATTCATTTAAGTGGGCTAGTGTAAAAGCTAATTCTTGAACTGTAGAGGCGCCAGCTTCTCCATATTGATAACCGGAAACCCATGTTTTTTTTATTGCTGAACTTCCTTTAAAAAAAGCGTCAAAATCGGTAAGCGAATTTATCCATTTTCCTTTCGACAAACTTTGCCCAATTACGTCAAAGTTCAAGATTGTATTTGGAGTGTTTTGAAGAGTAGTAATTGCAGCTTTATCCTTTAGAGTAATATCCGTTTGAATATGCTCGAATAAAACACCTTTGGTTAGCTCATTAAAGTTGGTAGTATGATCGACTTCTAAGCCAATGGCATTAACCCCCTCATTTAATTCTGCTAAGATATTAGCATTTGTTTCTTTTTCTTTTCCTTTAAAAAAGTGGCGAATTTTCCACGTGTTGTCCGCGCTAATTCGAGAAAAATTAAGTGGTCTAATATCGTTTTCAGGATGATGATAAGCAACAATTGACAAATCAGCTTCAGGTTTAGATTCTAGTGTATCTAACGGCTTTCCTTTAAGATCAGTTTCTATTTTTTTTAACCAATTGGAATAGTCCGTTGCGTTAAATTCTTGAAAAATATTTTCCATAGTAGTTGAATTCCAAAAAATAAGACAAAATATAGTTTTTGAGACTTATTTTATAGTTACCAAATGTACATTATTTGGTTGAATTTTCTTTAAACGTTTACTACTAATTAGAGGTTTTGATTACAAGTAGTCGCTAATGATTTTGAAAGCAATTCCTAAAACACCGCAAGAAGCAATAAAACCAGTTACAAAATAATGTAAAAAAGAATATCCTTTTCTACGCACCATAAATCCTGTAATAACTGCAATTACAAGTGAAATGCATAAAACATATATAACAGCTTCTGTTCCGCTCATAGTTTATTTTTTTTCGCCTTTTCCCAATAGATATTCATTTCTTCTAACGACATATCAGCAATTGTTTTACCATCTTCTTTCGTCGTTTTTTCCATCCATTGAAAACGATTAATAAATTTTTTATTTGTCTTAGTTAAAGCGTCATCTGGATTAATACCAACCCATCTAGCATAGTTAATTAACGAAAACAAAACGTCTCCAAATTCTTCTTCCATTTTAACTTTATCTCCAGCTTCAACTTCCGTTTTAAACTCGTCAATTTCTTCTTCAACTTTATCCCAAACTTGATCTTTATTGTCCCATTCAAAACCAATTCCTTTCACTTTATCCTGAATTCTTGTTGCTTTAACCAAAGCAGGAAGTGATTTAGGAACACCTTCTAAAACAGATTGTTTCCCTTCTTTTAACTTCAATTTTTCCCAATTTGCTTTTACTTCTTCTTCATCTGCAACTTCAACGTCACCATATATATGCGGATGTCTGTGAATTAATTTGTCGCAGATTCCATTTAATACATCTGCAATATCGAAGAGATTCGTTTCAGAAGCAATTTTCGAATAGAAGACCATGTGTAGCATTAAATCACCAATCTCTCCTTTTAGTTCTTCCATATTATTATCCGTAATGGCATCAGCAAGTTCGTAAGTTTCTTCTATCGTAAGGTGCCGAAGAGATTCAAGTGTTTGTTTTTTATCCCATGGACACTTTACTCTCAAATCGTCCATTATCGTTAATAAGCGCTCAAATGCCTTTAATTTATGGTCCATTTTTTTTAATTTTGTATAAAATTAAGTTAAACTTGACATTTTGAGATTAGTTTCAATTACTTTATTGTTCTTATTTACCATTTCAGGTGTCTCTCAAGAGAATCCGCCTCATTCTATTGGTGCGATCTATAAAACAGGAGCTTTAATTGCGCATAGACAGACCATGAAGCATCTGGTTCAGAAAAGAACAAATGCTTTTGAATTGGAGTTTTCGAAACAGGATACAACTGATAGTTTTTGGAGTAAGCAATTTCGACACCCTTCAAAAGGATTTTCTTTTGTGTTCCAAGACTATGGAAATAGAGAGGTTTTAGGAACAAGTTTTTCTTTTTTTAGATTCAAAAAATTTCCAATTATTCAAAGTGAAAAATTTGGTTTCCTCGATTTTAAATTAGGAAATGGGATTAGCTATATCAGCAAAAAATATGATAAGAATGAAAACATTAAAAATGTAGCAATAGGCTCTCATATTAACGGCTTAGTGAGTTTTCAACTTAATTGGGTAAAACATTTTAATCGGTTTTATTTGGGAACAGGCCTTGAGTTTACACATATATCCAATGCTAGTATTAAAACGCCGAATCAAGGGTTAAATACATTGACAGCATTACTAACAGCAGGATTTAATTTGCAGCCTAGAAAAGTATTTCATTCCAAATCGTTTAACGACACAGATAATTTTGTTCGTAAAACAGATTCGTGGCTTTTTCACGTTTTTGTTGGAATAAAACAGAATTTGCCTGGACATTTAGAAAGTAGAAACTTTGGTGTATTGAATTTACAAGGACTCTATCGTTTGAGAGTAAGTTCAATTTGGGATGCAGAATTTGGAATTGACTTGACCTATAATGAAGCAAATAGATGGTTATCTGAAATAAATCCGCTTCCTGTACCTCAAGCGTTTCAAATTGGTGCTTATTCAGGGTTATCCTTATCACTTTACAATACGCAAATTTATTTTGGTTTGGGAGCTTATGGTTTAAATCCTGTAAATCCAGCTGGATGGATTTATAATAGAGCTGGAATACGTGTTCTAACAAATGAAAATTGGAATGTTGCAATTGGTATTAGAGCACATGTTGGGATTGCGGATTATTTAGAATGGGGGTTAGGGTATCGTTTTTGAAATTAGAGAACATAATTTTTTTGACAAAAACTCGTTCGCCAAAATAGTGCATTCAAAGATTAAATGAAAAGAGAACATTACATAAAATTAAATTGGGAAAAGCTTTTTTGGTTTGCTGGGGTAGTTCTACTTGTCTTGTTTCAAAGTTGTGGAAAAGCTGAAGAAAGATCTTGCTTAAAAGGAGCGGGAGATTATACTGAATTAATGGCCCCATTAGATTCGATTCGTCATTTTGTTTTCAATGAAAATATTAAATATAGAATTTATCAGGACGAGCAGCGAAAAGTCGTAATCAAAGGAGGTGCTAACCTTGTTGAACATATTGAAGTAAATATGGTTAATGACACTCTATCAGTTCGCAACAATAATAAATGTAATTTTTTACGAAACAACGCAGATATTGTAGAGGTAGAAATTCACTATCCTTATCTAAATACATTCTTTATGGATGTAACTGACTCTGTTGTTTTTGAAAATAAAATTATTGGTGATTTTCTTGGGATTGAGATGAAAGATGGAGGAGGGAGTATGCTTTTGGATGTTGATTTACACAGAATTTCAATTATTGTTTCGCAAGGAGCTGCGGATTTTACATTGAATGGAAAAGCAGATGAAGCTGAATTAAAAGTTCAAAATAATGGCTCGGCAAATGCAATTCGTTTTAGACCAGGATACGTTTTTGTTTTTCAAAATTCCACGGCAGATTTTTTCATCAATTTGGATGGAACATCTGCTTTAATTATTGTGGATGGAACAGGGAATGTGTTTTACGAAAATGAACCTGGAAATATTGAAGCTGAGGGAGTAGGCTCAGGTCAAATTATCAGATTGTAAATTCAATTGATTTAATTTTGTTATTTAAACATTAATCTTAATTTTGGTTAAAACTAAAAGTAACTAACCAAAATTAAATTTATGCATAAGCAAAGATTAGGAGTAGTCGTAGCAGCTGGACTAGGTGTTATCGGTGTTTTCTTATCATGGGCTACAATTACAATCCCTTTTTTCGGATCAACATCAGTAAATGGAACTCAAGGTGGAGATGGATGGCTCGTCTTTTTATTATGTGCAGGAGCAGGTGCTCTAGCATTTATTGGAGATAGAGAAAATCCAATTGATGCTGGGAAAGTAAAGGAGTAGCAATTATAGGAGCTGTTGCGGCATTGCTTATGATACTAGAATTAATTTCTTTTATTGGGTTCCAGTATTCTGGATTAGGAGTTTATGTTTGCCTTTTAGCAAGTTTAGGAATTTTAGCAGTTCCTTTTGTGATTAAGGATAGCGGAGAAATAGAAATGCCAACAAAAGAAAGTATCAAAGATGAGTTTAATGAAATGAAAAATAATTAACCTCAAGGAAATGAATAATATTAAAGCATTGTCAAAAAAAGACAATTCTTTTTTTAGATACATATGTTATGAATACAGAACTTGAAAATGAAATTTTAGAAATTGGAGATGCAATGCATGATGACACACAAGGAAGTCTTCCTGCTTTTTTAAACGTATTAACAATTTTGACTTTTATTGGGAGTGGTTTAGCACTTTTAAGTGTAATCTATAGTTTTTTAACTTTAGATCAACAATTAGAAAACACAAGAGACGCTATGAGGTTGTTGAATGACATGCCTCAAAATGGATTTGGAAGATCAATGTTAGAATCTTCCTTAGCTATTTTAGAACATGCACCACTTTTAAATACAATATCAATTATAGTTACAATTTGTTGTATTGTTGGTGCTATTTTAATGCGAAAGCTAAAAAAGAATGGATATTACCTTTATTTAATCGCTTCTATTTTAGGAATTATAGTTCCGTTAATTTTTGTAGGATTTGGTATTATAGGGTTCGCAATCATCATTGGAAACATTTTTACATTAGCATTTATAATTATGTATAGTGTTAATTTAAAGCATTTAAAGTGATATTTCAATATTTAAATTATTTTAATCTGTTAAATTTTTTTTTTAGCAGAATACTGTTACTTTTATCCGAATAATTAACTAACTAGAAACCAAAAAAATAAATTATGTTAGAAGATATTATTGATGGAAATGAAACTGCGGGAACTGGTCAAAGACCAACGTTTTTAACTGTATTATGTATTTTAACTTGGATCGGTTCAGGTATTGGACTTTTAGGGTTGTTAGCAGATGGTGCTAAATACAATCCAACATGGTATTCATTAGCTATTGTTATACTTAATTTAGGTACTGCTTACGGAGCATGGCTTATGTGGAATTTGAAAAAACAAGGATTAATGATCTATACGGTTTGTGAGATCACAGCATTTATATTACCGTTTATTTTAATTTATGGAATTTTACCAACTTCTGTCGCAAATATTTTTGGTGGATTAATGGTAATTGGAGCAATATTCCCAATCGCATTTTTAATTATGTACTGGGTAAATGCAAAACATTTGAAATAAAAAGTAAAGAATATAAAAAGGAAAACGCTTCAATTGATTTTGAGGCGTTTTTTGTTTCCAATAAAAACTATCCTTAACTTTGTACAAAACAAATAAAATGAAACTTGTATTATTTACAATAGCACTTTTAGGATTAGGATTTGCAGGGATTGCCATAAAAATATGGGGAAAAAAAGGAGGGAAATTTGAAGGAACCTGTGCCAGTAATAATCCTATGTTTAATAAAGAAGGTGAGAATTGTAGCTTTTGTGGAGCTCGTCCAGATGAACAATGCCTTAAAGACGAAGTGATTGCTTAAAATAACGCTGCTATACAGCAACGTTATTTTCTCTTAATGCGTTATTCAAAGATGTTTTCTTGTCTGTACTTTCTTTACGTTTTCCAATGATCAAAGCACAAGGAACTTGATAATCTCCTGCAGGAAAAGATTTGGTATAAGAACCAGGGATTACAACACTACGTTCAGGAACATAACCTTTCATTTCAATTGGCTCTTCTCCTGTAACATCAATTATTTTTGTAGACATTGTAAGTACTACATTAGCGCCTAATACGGCTTCTTTACCAACACGTACACCTTCAACGACAATAGAACGAGATCCTAAAAACGCGTTATCTTCTATAATTACAGGAGCAGCTTGCAAAGGTTCTAATACACCTCCAATACCAACACCACCACTTAAGTGCACATTTTTCCCGATTTGAGCACAAGATCCTACTGTAGCCCATGTATCAACCATTGTTCCTGCATCAACATAAGCCCCAATATTAACATAAGAGGGCATCATTATAACTCCTTTTGAAATATAAGCACCGTATCGCGCAATAGCATGAGGAACCACTCGTATACCTTTTTCTTTATAACCTGTTTTCAAAGCCATTTTATCATGAAACTCAAAAGGACCTACCTCAATCGTTTCCATCTTTCGAATAGGAAAGTACATTACAACTGCCTTTTTTACCCATTCATTTACTTGCCAATCACCATTAGGTAAAGGTTCAGCAACCCGAAGTTCTCCAGTGTCAATAGAAGCAATGACAGAATCAATAGCGTTCCGCGTCTCTTCTTGCTCAAGGAGTTCGCGATTCTCCCAGGCGTTTTCAATGATTGATCTCATTTATAATGTAATTTAAGTCCTTAAAATTCACAGCAAAGATAGTATATGATCACTTTATCTTGTTTATTTTTGTGCAGAAAGAATTAACAAAAAAGAAAAGAAATGTTTGGAAACGGAATGATGAAAAAGTTGCAAGAAATGCAGGCAAAGGCAGAAGAAGCAAAAGAGCGTTTAAATCACATTAAGTTAATAGGAGAAGCAAAAGAAGGAGCTGTTAGGGTTGAGGTTAATGGAAACGGGGTAATTACAGATATTACATTAAAGCAAGAATTCACCTCTACAGACGAATTAAAGAGTCTTATAATTACGGCTGCCAACAGAGCTTTAGAGCAAGCGAATAGAACGAAGGAAATGGAAATGGCTCAATCAGCAAAAGGAATTGTTCCTGGGCTTTAATAAAAAATTAAATGAAAGGACTTTTAAGAAAAAAGTTCAAAAGCATCAATAGTGCCGTAAAAGAAAAAAGGATAACAATATTTCTAGCTCCATTTGAAAAATTAAATTTTAAATGAACCAACGTGTAAATAAGCGTTGCAAAAAAAGGTAGTGTGGCTGGGTATAAACCAATACTTTCAATTAATTTTCCTTGTAAAATTAAATCAATTGATCGCTGGAATCCGCATCCCGTACATTCAATCCCGAAAGTAGATTTCCAATGGCATTCAACCATAAAAAACTACCTGTTTCTAAGAATTTCTCTAAACAAAGATTCGTTTCCAGCAACAAATGCGATAACGAAAATGATATATATTAAAAATAATGCAGATAAACTCAATCCTATAATTGCACAAATTTTTCCTGCTTGTGAATTTTTGAAAGAATTACCATACCCTGCAGTATCAGAAGCGTAAAGTTCTTTGTCTTTTTTGTGTAATGATAATGCAATAATCCCAAGGATTATTCCGATCACTCCATAAATCCAACACGTTACGATTGATAAAATACCAAGGACTAAAACTGCCGTTGCATTTGGGAGATTTTTATTTGATAAGGATCCTATACCATCCAGATCTTCAAATTCTTCAGACATAAATTTTGTTTATTTTTTTGTGAAAATAGAAAAAAATAAGTAAACCATAAATTATGAATCAATAAACTTCCTTTCAATGAATCAAATTGAGTTTCGCACTTTGATTAGGATTTTTAACTTTGCGCTCAATGGAATTCTTTTTATTAATACTCATCTCTTTTGGAGCAAGTTGGCTTACTTTTTTTTGTGGCTTTGGGCTTGGGACTTTATTAACTCCTGTTTTTTATCTTGTATTTAAAGATCTACCATTGGCAATTGCCTCAACAGCAATAGTTCATTTTTTGAACAATGTTTTTAAATTTATTTTGATGCAAAAAAGTGTCCATTGGAAAATTGTAGTTGAGTTTGGATTAGCTGCAATTCCGACCGCTTTTCTGGGAGCATTAACATTAAATTATTTTACTGATTTCACAATATATACCTTTCAAATTGGGAGTAAATCGTTTACAATTTATGCCATGAATCTCTTTTTTGGCCTTTTATTGATTGTATTTGCCTTGATTGAATTAATTCCTTCGTGGCAACTTTCGTTTGCAAAAAAAAGACTTTGGTTTGGAGGAGCAATAAGTGGTTTTTTTGGGGGACTTTCTGGGCATCAAGGTGCGCTAAGAACTGCCTTTTTAATTCAATATAATCTAAAGAAAGAAACATTTATAGCTACTGGAATTGTTGTAGCGCTACTAATTGATATTGTAAGAACAAGTGTTTATTTTTCCAATTTTGATTTTGTTATTTTAAAGGAGGGCTGGGGGTATATTGCAATTGCATTGATTGCAGCTTTAGGTGGTGCTATTTCAGGTAAAATGTTTTTGAAAAAGGTAAAGTTGGAAAAGTTGAATCAAATTGTCGCAATTGCTATGTTCGTATTTGGAATAACATTGGCAATAGGAATTTTGAATAAGTGATGGAGAAAAAAGAGCTTAGAAAAGCGTACAAGTTACTGAGAAAAGATTGTGACGTGGACTTATTAGAAAAATGGTCGAAAGAAATTTTTGAAATGGCAATTGATTCTTTTGACTTTGAAGGAAAAAAAGTAAGTGTTTTCTTGCCTATTGAACGGTTTTCGGAAATTAATACAATGCATTTTCTAAATAAATTAAATGCGACGTTCTATCTTCCTGTGATAAAGGAAAATAATCAATTGATTCACGTTAAATATGAATCTATGGATCAAATTCGGATTTCCGATTGGGGAATCCCTGAGCCAACTTATGGAGAAGAAATTTTTCCAGCGGAACTAGATATTGTTCTAGTTCCGCTATTAGTTGTAGACAAAAAAGGATTTAGAGTAGGGTATGGAAAAGGTTTTTATGATCGGTTCTTGGCATCTTGTAATCCCAATTGCCTTTTTATTGGACTCAGTTATTTTGAAGAAATTGATGCTATTTCAGAAGTAAATGAGCATGATATAGCTTTGCATGCTTGCATTATGCCAACAAAAGTTATTACATTTGAGTAAATTATGTAAAACCGAATAGGGTTTTGAAACGTACCTTTATTAAATTATTAATTTTCATTTGTTGATTATTAATTGAAATTTCAGCGATAGAAATTACTTTAATTACTACGTTTGTGAACGTAATTTTTTTTGCTTTAATAGTTGTAATTACTTATAAGAATAAAAAAATAAACTATGTGTAAGTAACGAATGTGAAATTCGACTATACATACTTAAACGAATAAGTTTTATGAAGAAAATTATTATTTTATCGCTTGTTTTTATTGCAGGATTTACGTTTGCATCTGAAAAGCCGGACCACAGTATATTGGATCGTTTTTTGCAAAAGTACGTTAGTTCATCTGGAAAAGTGAATTATGGTGGAATGAAAAAAGAATTAGACGTATTGGATTTATACATCAGTAAATTGAATAATACTTCTCCAGCTTCTGATTGGAGTAAAAATGAGAAAAAAGCATATTATATCAATGCATATAATGCTTATACTGTTAAGCTGGTTCTAACAAAATATCCAATTAAGTCTGTTAAAGAAGCAAGGTTTAGTGGGAAAGATATTTGGAATGTTAGACTAGTTAACTTAGGAGGTAAAATGTATACCTTATCATATGTTGAAAATCAAATTTTAAGAAAGATGGGGGATCCTCGGATTCATTTTGCCATCAATTGCGCATCTTTTTCTTGTCCTAAGATGTGGAACAGAGCATTCACTGCTGAAAACGTAAGTTCTAGGATGACAAGTCTTACAAAAGGATACATCAATGATTCGAAACACAATATTATAGCAGCTAAAAAAATTCAGATTTCTGAAATATTTAAATGGTATGCATCAGATTTTATACAACCAGGTCAAACATTAATCGAATACTTAAATAAATATTCTGACGTTAAAATAAATGAAGACGCTAAAGTAGAATATTTACCATATAAGTGGACACTAAACGGATACTAGAGATGAGCGAGAAAATAATTCAAAAAAGGTTCAGTACAAAAGAACAAATAGAATTGTTGAATGAATCTGCTACAACAGGAACACCATTTGCAGAAAAAATGAAGGGAGTTGATTTGTTCCCACTTAAACCAAAAGGTTTAGAAATTTTACAAATTAACGTAGGGTACATGTGTAATATGGAATGTACGCATTGCCATGTTGATTCTTCTCCAAGAAGAAAGGAGATTACACCAAAATCAATTTTACAAAAATGTTTGGATGTAATCGATAGTACTCCTTCGATTAAAACAGTTGATTTAACAGGAGGGGCACCTGAAATGAATCCTGATTTTCAGTGGTTAATTGAAGAGTTAAGCAAGCGAGATGTTGAAACAATCATTCGAAGTAATTTAACGATTTTAGTAGAAGGAAAATTCAAAACTTACCCTGAGTTTTTAGCAAAGCATAAAGTAACTATCATTTCTTCTTTACCTTGTTATACAGAAGAGAATACAGATGCTCAAAGAGGGGATGGAACATTTAACCGTTCTATTAAGGCATTAAAAATCTTGAATGAGTTAGGATACGGAAGACAAGAAGATTTGCCTTTACATTTGGTTTATAATCCAAATGGAGCATTTATAGCACCTAGCCAAGCGAAATTAGAAGACGATTATAAGCGAGAATTATCAGAACGTTTTAATATCGACTTCCACAATTTATATACGATCACAAATTTACCAGTGAGTAGATTTTTAGAGTATTTAGAGGCGAATGGTCGATTGAATGAATATATTGAACTTTTAGCAAATAGTTTCAATCCTTTTGCTGCTGGAGATGTAATGTGTACAAATACACTATCTGTTGATTGGAATGGGAATTTATTTGATTGCGATTTTAATCAAATTTTAAAAATGCCCGTTGCAGTGAAAAAGTCAAGAAACATTATGGATTTTGACGCAGAAGAACTAGGGAAAAGAAATATTGTTCTAAATCAACATTGTTTTGGATGTACAGCTGGAGAAGGTTCTAGTTGCCAAGGATCTTTGATCTAATCAGATGATAAAATACAATTTAATTTTTTGCTTGACACTATTCTGGATTTCAGGATGGTGTCAGGTAAAGGATAACTCATATGATAAAATGCTTCAAGAGCATTATGAAGGTACTGTTCCTCTAATGCAACCGGAAGTTTTATTTCAAAAAATTAAAAGCGGAGAGAAAATATATATTCTTGATGCACGAGAAGAAAGAGAATACAATGTATCCTATATCAAAGGCGCTTTGCATGTAGGTTTTTTATTTTTCTCTAAAAATAGAGTTGAGAGTGTTGATAAAAATGCTCCTGTAATTGTTTATTGTACTATAGGTGCTAGAAGTGAATCGGTCGGAGAACGACTTCAGAAAAAAGGATTTACAAACGTCTATAATTTGTATGGAGGAATCATTCAGTGGAAAAATGAAGGTTATCCTCTCTATGACAATCAAAAGAAAGAAACGGAAGATGTCCACGTTTATTCAAAAAAATGGGGGCAATGGCTAACAAAAGGAAATCCCCGCTACTAATGAATAAAAACCTATTGATTGTATTTGCTAAGAATAAGCTTTATGGAAAAGTGAAAACGCGTCTCGCTAAAACAATAGGAGATGAAGGAGCTTTTGAAGTTTATGCCCATTTATACAGAATTACTGAAAAGGAAAGTTGTGGTGTAGAAAATGCTATACTTCGTGTTTATTATTCACATGAAAATGATGAAACCAGTTGGTTGGGAAAAGAGCATTTTGTACAAGAAGGAGAAACCTTAGGGGAGCGCATGGGAAATGCTTTTAAAAAAGGATTTGATGATGGCTTCGAAAATATTATTGGAATAGGAGCAGATTTAGCAGAAATCAAAACAGATATCATTGAAGATGCTTTTGTAAGATTAGAAAATAGTGATTTTGTTTTTGGCCCGGCAGAGGATGGAGGTTATTACCTTGTAGGCATTTCAGGAGAAAAAGGAATGTATGTTTTTGATGGCAAACCTTGGAGTACATCTGAGTTATTTGAACTGACAAAAAAAGAGATTTTGGAAAGGAAAGATACAATCAATACCATTCAAATGTTAAATGATATTGACACTATTGAAGACCTTAAAAAATCATCTATCGGAACTGTTTTTGCGAATTTAATACAGAATAGACAAGAGTTATAGTAAAAGAGAAAGAATTGAAATTCGTTTCAGACGATAAATTAATGTCTTCTTTTTTTTAAGCTTTTAGTAACCCAATTGTCAATATTATTGACACATTCTAAGCCTTTTATTTCGTCCAATGCTTTTATAGTTTTTAGTCCAAGTCCAATTTTTAAAAATTGATTAAAAACAACAATTTCCTCGATATCATTCGTGAAAACTAAATCATATGTTTTTGCCGTTTTGGGGTCAGGTGTAACACTGATTGGGTTTTTAGATAGAATGGTTTTCGCAATGTTTGTATTATAACTTAATTCAACACGAATAAATTTCTTTAGATCTATCTAATCTCCAAATTTGTATGAAAAAAAGGTTTTGTATTTTTTGATTTTCAACTGTTTTCGATCAACGATAATTCCAGTTTTAGAAGCCATTAATGCAATGCCTACAATTGGAATAATCAATGCAATCCAATGAAATACAGATAAGATGAATCCTATAATAAGAACAGTTAATCCATGCACTAAATATTCATATGTAGCGCCTTCATCTATTGTAATCAAATCATCATCCATGATGTAAAAGTATAAATAATAATTTTGACCGAGTGAGGGTAGAGTTTTCTTTTTTGAGAAAAATAAAATTATTTTTAAAAAAACTGACCTAAACCGAATGTCAGACCTCCTTGAGAAGGGTTAACTGGATTTACAGCATAATCCAATCTGAAAATGGATTTGTAAATAAATTGAGAATGAAGTCGGAGTCCTAAACCAACGAAATTGAAAATAATCTCATCTTTAAAAAATTGATTAATCTCAGAACCAGGCCATCTTAATGCTCCTAAATCAAATAAGCCAACAGCTTGAAGTGTAAATCTTTTCTTTGCAAATAATGTATGCCGGTATTCAGTGTTTAAGATAAATTCACCTGTACCCCTTGCAACACGATTACCGATTCCTCTTACATTAATAAAACCATCAAGTACAAAAGGAGCGAAAGGACTGAAACGGTTTGTTGAAATTCCTATTCGGTTGTGAAAACCAAAATTTCCTTTTTTCCCAATCCGTTTAAAATATTTAACGTCTGTAGTCAATTTAAAAAAACTTGCGTCAGGAACACCTTCAGTTTGGATCGTTTCAGAATATACTGAAAAAGCAGTTCCATCTTGAAATTCATAATGTTGGTTAATTGAATTATAGTCTGCCTGGAAACGAATCTGATATTTATGAAATTGAAATGACTTTGCGCTTAAACCAAGGTCAGTATTGTCTAATTGTTCGTAAGTTTCAAACAAATACATTCCGCCAAGACCAAGACGTAATTTCTTGCCCAACCAATAAAAACCTCCGGCAGATACTGAGTAATTGTCAAAATTAAAGTCTGATACTGTATCGTTAAAGTACAGCGGTTCTATTGTTGAATATTTTGCCAATGTTAATTCGTGTCCAGTTTTATTATTAGAATGCCTTGGAGCAGTATAAAAAAGAGCAAGAGAGTGTCGATCATAGAATTGATACAATGCGCCAATTGATTGCGCTCGCCCCAAAAAATTAATTTGATTTGCTCCCAATTGAACTTTTAACTGGTCTTCAAATCCAGATACAGTAACAATAGGATAGAGGTATTTTGCTTCTTCAATATCAAAAAGAAGATGAATTCCTCCAGATTCATTTTTATGATACTCACCAATAACACTGAAAAAAAGGTTTAAATTTTTTAGATTCTGAATGTCTCTATTAAAAGCCATAGTATCCAAAGGTTGACCGACCTCAGATTCTATAAACTTTGTCAAGAATATGGGATCGGTCTTTGTTAAACCTTTAAATTCAATTTTATCTATAGTTTGCGTCAACCCAACAGTAGTTGAAAAAAAACAAATTAAGAAGAGCGCAAAAATTCGTATCACAAATACAAAGTTACCTAGTTAAATACTTAATTCCAATATTAAATGTATTTCCTAAGCCAGAATTTGTACCTCTCCAAAAATTTGTGTACAATAATTCAATATTAAAGTTGGGCGCAAATTGATATTTAAACCCTGCTCCAGATGCAGTCCAGTTTGCTGGTATAACCCAATCCGGATTAGGAATTACTTCTGGGTTTGCTTGATCTTGAGGGCGAATATTATTTGTAAATCGAGCAGTATGTTGCGTCATTAAATAAACAGTGATTTTTTTCGTTGGGAAATAACTTAGAAATACGCTAGAAGGAATGTCTACGTGTCCAAATTGATTTGGTCTTCTTCTAAAACGGAATAAAAGGTCAGATTCAACGAATAATTGAAACTTCCCGAATGTTTTGTCAACAAAAAATTGATTCCACCATGTATATCTATCCCAATCAGACCAGTATAATGAATCTCTTCCTTCAGGGTCATTAATTGTAGTGGGAACATAAAATGTTGATTGGAAAGAGAAATTATCAACATCTTTAAACGGTTGTAGTTTTAAACGAGCTCCAACAGATGTAATACCTACTCTAGAGTCAGCATCATTATTGTAATTAAAAGCTTGTGCAATTCCTGCAAATGTTGAATCTCCTGAAGTTCCAGAGTTTTTAAAATTAATATCTAAACCAACATTGATACGCTTCGATTCTGTAATTCCATAAGTAATTTGTGCTAGATGTGTTACAAATGTATTTCTGAAACCAGAAAAATCTTGTCCCATCCAATTACTTTGTGATTCAGTATACACCGTGTTAAATAATGTAAAATCGAATTTACCTTTGCCTAATAAACTTCCTGCTGTAAATGTTTGTAGGTCAATTTCTCCAGAATTATCTGATCCACTAAATGTACTTGTTGTTGTGGTCGTTGTAGTTATGGTTTCTTTAACCATTTCATCTTTCATTGCTAATTTGTTAGCCATTGCCTCAGCTTTTTCAACTTCCATAACTTCTTTAAGTTGTGCTTCAGTTATTTCTGTAACAGAAAAGCTTGCATTGTTTAAAGTCCACTCATAAGGGTAAAACTTTGTTTTAAAAGAAGTATTAAAAGGAGTCTGCCGAAACTTATTAATATAAGTTATAGCATCACCAATTGAATTTCCAAAATCTGAAGTGTACCATTCAAATATTTGAGAAAGGTAAATTGTCTTTTTATCGGCTTTTTCATAAACAAAAGAAGGTCCATTAAAAGCTAATTTTGTTTGGCTTTCTAATTGTTCTTCTAATTTGTCTGGTGTATATGCAAAACTTGCGATAGGAGGACAACCAAGACCAGCACATACTAAAACGAAATGTACACGTGGATCTTTATAGACAGGTCGAATCATTTGGTTTTCAATTTGATTTAATGAAACCTGTTGTCCAGAAAGTGTAATCGTAGCTTTATCAAAGAAACCTGAAATATTATTCGGATCCTTTACCAGTTTTGAATACTTAGTAACTTTATTAATTACACCAATATTGTAAGCATTAATTAAATATGCTTTTCGTGTTTTTTCAGCAATTGGTTGTTTTGCCATGTAGTCAATCAGCCAATCTAAATGCTCGGAATTAGACCGTAGCGCCTGATAATTGACACGGCCATCTTGGGTGTAAGCCTTTAGGAAAAGATCTGCTCTTTTGAAAAAGGCAGTGTTATTTTGAGCAAAATTAGTTCCAGTAAGAACAATTGCAAGAAGTAAAAGGTTAAGTTTAGTTTTCATTATAAAACGTATTGAATTGATAGGTTTAAAGTTTCCTTATCTGAATCTAAATCAAATAAGAGTTCGTGGTACTCGGGTAATGCTAAAAAAGGGCGAATATTATTTGAAAATCCATAACCTTCGGTCGGGACTCCAAGAAAAACATCCAAATCTTCATTTGAATTTTCATCATCTAAAACAGAAATGGCATATTTACCTCGCATTAAATCAGGAATGGTAAAAGTTAGTTTTCCTGAAGAAGAGACCATTTTTTTGTCAATTTCAAAATTCAAGTAAGGATTTTCAGGATATTGGTTTTCATAATTATAAATGAAAACATATATTTTTCCTGTATTACTTCTAATTTGATCGAATTCAAGTTTCAGAGTTGAACTCAATGGCATATCATTCTTACTTGGAGTAAAAGATAGGCATAAAAAACTTATGACTAAAGCACTAATAAGCTTGTCCATAGGTAACAGTTTTAGTTGATTTTTTCCAGTGAAAAATTGAGTTAAAAAATACGGTTGTATAACCAACAATTAAGAAGATAATCATAGGCATCATACCGAAGTCATTATAATTTACGGCTTCTTTCAGCGTGAATAAGAAATAAATGAGTAGTCCAGCTTCGAAATAAGTTAAAAGACCAATTTTCTTAACATTGTATTTGTTTTCTTCCCAAGTTTCATTTTTATCATTAATGTTAAACTTGGGTGTCCTTACAAAAGGTGTTTTTCTACCAATCCATCCTTCAATTACAGCAATACTGTTATGTAAAGCCAGTCCCATTGAGATTGCTAAGAATAAAGGGAATTGCCAAAGAAAACCTAAGAATAATTTTCCTTTGCTTTGTTTTCCGTAAGCGTGTGATATCCAATAAAATGCACCTAGAATGAACCAGCTTAGCATGAAAAATGCTGAAAGTTTGTATAAGAAAATGTATTCGCTTAATTCCGGTTTTATCGAAATCACTGGCATTGCCAAAAGTGATAAAATAAGAATAAATACAAAAACTGAACTGTTCATTAAATGAAAAGAAGCATGAACTTTAGACCAAAGTTTTATGTTTTTAGCACGAATGACTTTTCTTAAATTTTTACCAACACATTCCGCAGCACCTTTTGTCCAACGGTATTGCTGTGCTTTCAATGCATTCATCTCTACAGGCAATTCTGACGGTGAACCAATTTCTTCTACAAATTCAAATCGCCAACCTTTTAATTGTGCTCGGTAACTTAAATCTAAATCTTCTGTCAATGTATCTGATTGCCACCCTCCAGCGTCTTTAATGCAAGATTTTCTCCAAACACCTGCTGTACCATTAAAGTTAATAAAATGGTTATGGGCATTTCGTCCAACTTGTTCAACGCTAAAGTGAGCATTTAAACCAAAAGCTTGAACCTTCGTTAAAAATGAATAATCGGCATTTGTATATTCCCATTTAGATTGGACAACTCCTGTATTTTCATCCTTAAAATAGGGGATAGTTCTTCTTAGAAAATCAGCTTCAGGTAAAAAATCAGCATCAAAAATTGCAATAAACTTCCCTTTGCAAATTGCTGTTCCATATTTTAAAGCTCCAGCTTTAAAACCAACACGTTCTGGTCTTCTTACATGTTGAATATCTAATCCTTGTAGTTGATAATAATGCACTTTTCGTGCAACAACTTCAATACTTTCATCATCTGAATCGTCTAAAACTTGAATTTCTAGTTTCTCTTTTGGGTAATCGAGTGAGCATATACAGTCAATAAGTCTTTCTACAACGTATAATTCATTATAAAGTGGTAATTGTACTGTAACAATTGGTAATTCCTCATCAGAAAGTGCAGAAGGCTCAGATTTTTTCTTCTTTTTAAAGTTCAAGTAATTGAAAATCAAATTAAGTTGAACTAAACTGTATAAAAAGATTAAACAGATAGAAAAAGCAAAGATTATCAGAATGGTTACTTTCATAGTGTTTTTAAAACCTAATAGTCGATTTTTTTCCTGCGAACTTACACATTTTCTATTAGAAAATTTGAAATGTAGTGTTTATTGATTTAAAGGCGTATATGTAGAATCAGTTAATGTCTCTAAAAATGATAGAATAGCTTCTTTTTCACCAGTTGTTATGCTGAATCCTGTAATCTGATTATTCTTTTGCACATTATCCATTCCACCTTTCTCATAATGTGATATAACATCTGTTAATGTTTTAATACTTCCATCATGCATATAAGGAGCGGTAATTGAAACATTCTTTAGAGAAGGCACTTTAAATTTTCCGTAATCGTTAGTATCTAATGTGATATTAGCCCTTCCAGCATCTTTGTACTTCATATATAAACCATTATTTTCAAATTTACCATTTGTTAGGTTGAACCCATTGTGACACTGATTACATTTTAGGCGGTTTCCTGAAAAAAGTTTCCATCCTTCAAGCTCCTGTTGTGTGAAAATCGTTTCGTCATTTGTTCTAATGTAATGATCAAACTTAGAATTACCATTGATTAAAGTACGTTCATAAGCGGATATTGCTCGAGTTAAACCAAATGCGTTTGGCGAATTTCCGAATACATCTATAAATAGTTTATTATATGTTGAATCTGATTTTAGTCGAGTAATGGCATCATTGATGTTTAACCCCATTTCATTTTCATCTTGAAGAGGAGTTAAAACTTGTATCTCTAGTGTTGGTGCACCACCGTCTCTAAAAAATGAATTTTCATAGGCTGTATTAATCAGTGAAGGGGTATTCCTTTTTCCTGTTCTATTACTAATTCCAAAACTGAATTGGGAAGTATCCGAAAAAGCAAATTCAGGAAGATGGCAAGAACTGCATGAAATTGTTTGATCTTTTGATAAAATAGGGTCAAAAAAAAGTTTCTCTCCAAGCTCAATTTTAGCTTGAGTTAATGGATTGTCTTCAGGGATTTTTAGTGATGGAAAATGATTGGGAACAACTAATTTAAACGTAGGTTGATTGTTGCTGTACTGCTGTATAGAATCCCATTCATTGTCAATGCATGATTGGCTGAATACAACAAGGAAGATTATGCTTCCAAATAACTTCATTACTCCGTAACGGAAATAGCGCTTTCTAAGTTTGCACTAATTCGCTCAGCAATACTAAAAGTTTCAATTTGCCCGTGATATGTAGACTCATCTGGAACGTTTACTACAGTTCCTGGCTTATTGAGTAATTGAAAAATATCGATATCAAAATCGATAGTAGATGAACTTCCTTTTTCAACCGAGAAATTATGTGCAATTTGTATTGTTCTATAAGTATCTTCATAACCTGTATGATATGCAAAAGTACTTTCGTAAGTAGCATCTAAATCGCTATCAAACCGTCCTTCTGCAGAAATAAATCGATACATACTAGCCCACCCCCAATAAGTGTTTTCAGTGATACTAAGTGGATGATTTTCTTCTGAATACGTTGATGGATCCGCTTCGTTTAATTCTTTTTTCACGCCTAACCCAAATTTGATTGCTGTATAATCTCCGTTAAGGATTTCAAAATCTACGGAAGATTTACCAGAAGGATCAAATTTGAAAAGCCCAATTTCGCTAATCAATTGTTCTTCTCCATCTGTATTAATTAATGTAATATCAGAAAGGTAAAATTGGAATAACTCAAACTTAACATCTAAATCATCAGCAGCATTGCGGATTGGTTCAGAAAGTTGGTAATTAGAATCATTTAATTTTGTTTGAAATCCAAGTGTTAGGTCAGCATTTCTTTTAATACCATGCTTTTTACAAGCAGAAAAACTGATTAATAAAATAACGATAAAACCAAATTTTTGAATTCCTTTGAAATGATTCATGATGACGCGTATTAGATGTTCTTATATTAGACTATAACGAAAGAATGAACCAGTCGGTTCATTCTTTCGTTAATTTTTTTACTCTTCAAAGTGTAATTCCCAAAGTAGAGGTGTTGTTTTTTCTTCTGCATCAGTTACTGATAAGCTAATCCAAGCAACCGTTGGAGCTCCAGTTGGAACTGTAAAATCTTCTTCGATTTCAACAGATGTTCCTGTAACTTCTACTGTTTTTTCAATGTTAAAATCGTGCATGTGATTTCCATCAGCATCAACGATCTCAATTTCATAACTTTTTAATTCAATATCGTCTGAAAGTGTAGCATGAACATGAACTGTTTCTCCAAATTTGTAAAGTGTATGTTCTGAAGGAGAAGAGATACTAGCCAAAGGTGCTTCTTTATCCTTTTTACAAGAAATTGTAGTGAATGACAATACTGCAGCTGCTAAGACGATTGAGATTTTTTTTAGATTTTTCATTTTTGTTTTGTTATAAATTGTAGATTAAAAATTATAAGCTAACCCTAAGTTAACTCGATTTCTGTTTATTAATTGTGTAAACCCGTTAAGATTATTATAAATTGTTTTTTGATATTCGCCAAAAAGGATGAAATTATTCCAGAAAAATTTAATTCCACCTCCAGCAAATAAGGCATTTCCACCAGTATTATTATGTTCAAATGCTATGTCTGTGGATAAATCATGTGTTTTATCTAAAAAAGCATTTTCAATGTAGGCAGTAGTAAAAAAGCGAGTAGTCAATGCTTTGCCTTTTTTATCAGCAAAAAGATTAACAGTACCGTTTAATGTATTACCATATTGATAATTCGTTTGGTTTTTACCGTTTACCTTAAAGCTTACATTGGATTCAACTCCTATCGTCTTCCATTTTAAAGTGTAACTTAAAAAACTGATTAAATCCCAACTACCTGTGCCTGGTTGCAAGTCTAAATTAGGGGTTCCGTTTTCATATTGGAGGTTAATCTTCCCTAAAGGGGTTTTAAAACCAATACCTATGTTTAAACGTTGAAAAAAGAACTGATCGCATGTATCTTTTTCAGTTGTGTATAATTGAAAAGATTCTATAATGATTGGGTCTCCAAAACCATTGACCTGAAAACGTTCAATTCCTGCAACATTTTGTGTATTGTTTACTGCAGGCAAGATAAAAGTAGTTTTCCATTTTCTTTTAAAATAGAAACTTCCTCTTAATTCATACGTCTGATAAGTTTCAAAAACTTCTTTTCCCCAAAGTGCTATATCATTTCCGTGGTTCGCATGCCGTGTAGCAATCATTTCTCCAAAAGGACTATATTCTCCGTACATTAAACGTTGACGTGCATAAAAACCAATTGAGTTTTTGTAGTCGTCTGGAGACAAGTTTAGATAAATGTTACAATTATCACAAGTGAAACCGACAGATGAAATCAATAGCATTATAACTATGATTACATTCCTCATTTTTACTTTTGTTAATATTAATTTTGACCTTAGTAAATAAGGCCTATGATTTGATTATTAACAATAATGTTGAGGTGGTTGAAAGATTTTAGATAGAAAATTAAAGTGATAATTGTCTTTAGAATTGATTGATTCTTTTTGTTGGATAGAGTCAAAATTTGAAATAATTCTTTGAGTAGAGTTTGAATATGCTAACAAAAAGATCAAAAACGATTTTGCCTTTGGAAAAGATTTATTTTGTTCTAAATCATCTCCTTGAAAAACTACAAGTTGTTTTGTTAAATGACATTGCCCTTCACAATGAAGTTCTGGCTTGTCTTTATTGATGCAATAATTCTCAATAATTTCGTCTTGATTTGAATAAAAATATCCTATTGTAACTACTTGTGAAAGCATTGCAATAGCATAGACAGCAACCAATATAAGTGAAAGATATTTTCTCAATGTTTCCAAATCCAGAGCAAAAATAATTAAAATAGATTGAATAAAAGAAATGCTGGGATAAAATAAATAGGATTTTTTTCATCTAAAGTCAGGGGTTTAGTTTTTAAGAATGATCTTCTTGTAAAGGTTTTGATAATTACGGATTAATAAGTACTATTGCGTTGTTCAAAAAATAAGAATATGAGCAAAAAAAATAAACTTCTCTTAATTGTCAGCCTTCTTACAGTTTTGGGATTTAGTTCGTGTAAATTGATTGGGCGAACAGCTGCAAAATACTGGACGAAAAGCCAAATAAAACAGTTTGTCTCTAGTTGTGAAACAAATGCCTCTCGATTAATGAGCGAAGAAAAAGCTAAAAACTACTGTGATTGCGCCATAGATATTGTTGCAGAGAAGTATAATAACTTTGAAGATGTTAAAAAAGCGTCAATTAGAGAGATTTTAGTAATTGCAAAAGACTGTAAGCAGCAAAACTAAATTACTTCTCGTTTTATAATCGTTACAACCATAAAAAGTGCTTTGACTGACTTTTTAGGAAGGGAAATTTCATCATCAGAGTTGTTTTGTGTACTCAAAATTATATGACCTTCCATTTCACTCTTTTTAATGAACCTTACAATCAATTGTTCTTTTGTTACAATCAAGTGAAGGTTGCCATAATTGAAAAAAGATAGATCATTAATTCGTCTCAAAGCAAGCCAATTTCCATTTGAAAGATTAGGCTCCATTCCTTTTCCGTAAAACGGAAAAACGAAATTGGCTTTTAAGCCAGGAAGATAAACGTAATCTTTTGGAGCTAATGATGATTCATCCGTCCAAAAATGTGAAATATCTGTTTGTGCTTCAATATCATAGAAAGGAATAAATTCTTCAGGTTTGATTGCAACTGGCGCAATATAATTTGAAGTAGGTTCAGATACATCTGGTTCTAAAAGACTGTTTACATTTATGTCTAGTATATCTGCTAGAATTTCCAATTTGTTGTAGTGTGGAAATATTCCTCTAAACATCCAATTATTCCAGTCTTGTGGATTTACTCCAATTTTAACTGCAATCTCTTTTTGCTTAAAGGACTTTTTTCGAACAAGTTCTTTTATGAGTTTTTTGTTAATTCTCATTTAATCAGTTAGTTTATGAAAAGTTACTTTAGCAGTTGAATATGGGTGCAAAAATAATAATTTTAGAACCGAATAGCGCATTTTTTTACCTCAAAAACAAAAAAAAATAAAGGTTTTATTCTTCTGAATTTTGATTGTTTAAGATAATTTGATTATTAGGAAGTTAATTGTTTCAACTAGAGTGTTTCTCGCTTTAACGTCGCAACTAAAATAAAAACAGATTTTACTGCTTTTATTGGAAGATTAATAGAATCGTAAAGTTCATTTTCTGCAACAAGTAAAATATGTTTCTTTAAAGTGCTTGGTTTAAGGTAACGCATTATCACTTGCTCTTCTGTGATAATTAGATGAATACTTCCATAATTATAAAAAGAGGTGTCATGAATTCTTCTTAATGCAATCCAATCACCGTTATTAAGCGTTGGATCCATTCCTTTACCAAAAAAAGGGAGAATGAAACTTGCCTTTAAACCGGGTAAATAAATGTGATCTTCTGGTTCTGAAGTTGTTTCGTCGTTCCAAAAATTGTTTAGATCTTTTTGATTGTTAAAATTATAAAAGGGAATAATTTCTTTTACTGGATTCGTTTTTTTGTTTTTGTAAAATAAAATAGGTTCTTGAAACTCATTTTCGGCCAATATTTCAGATACGTTAACGCATAAAACTTGTGCTAATTCCTCTATTTTCTCATAATGAGGGAAAACACCACGATACATCCAATTATTCCAATCTTGTGGGGCAACGCCAATTTTTATAGCCACTTCCTTTTGTTTGAATGAGTTTTTACGAACTAAATGCCTGATCTTTTCTTTGTCAATTTTCATGTAAGTTTTGGGTTGTAATTCTTGTAGATCGATTAATTAAGAAGCTCAATAATACAAAATTATTATACGAAAAACATAATTTTTTACACAAGTAACAAAAAAATAAATAAAATTATTTAATATTAATTGAGATTTTGAAATTTCTTGTATTGACCTATTTGGATCATTTACAGTATTTTAATTGAATAATATTTTATTTTTTATTTCATTATGTGTTATAAAATATCTTAAATATGAATTTTTTGATATATTTGTGAAGAGAGTAATGAGGCTTTCAATTACCCATTTCAGAATACCCAAATGAGCATAAAAATAGATGAAAGAAACGAACGCAGTAACTATAAGTACTTATTGCATAAATTATTGAATGAACTTCCTCATAATCGATATAAAATAACACTTAGACATCTACCAAATAAGATAGGAGTGAGTACTGATACCTTTAGAAAGTGGCGATATATAAAAAAGGGAGATAGGGCAATGATTCCAGCCGACAAACTTGCAATTATTGCTAATTATTTTGAAATTACTATCGAAGAAATATTTAATTTTAATATCCCTAAATTTAGTTTTGAAGAATTAGAAAAGGCAGAAACAGATGAAAAAAATAATTCGGCGAAAAAATGAAAAAAACGGTTAGAGACACATTAAAACAAGCTGTTGAGCAATTATTTGTTCGAATTCACGGTGATTTATTTGATGAAATTTATGCGAAGGATGAAGGGGATTTCAAAGTAACTCAATTGGTCTATGATGAAAATAACTCGTCTCATTTAGAGCTCGTTAGGTTATGCAAAGAGAAGATTGGGTATAAACTAGTTGCTACAGATCAAGATATTTTTTATTCAATAATGCGTGTTTATTGTGATGGAAAAGAAAATGAAAAAAAGAAACCAAATAAATCAACGTAAATAAAATTCTTATTACCGAATTACCGCACAAATAAACTATCTGTAAAGTGATTTTGTTTATCTAAAAAATGATCAATAATCCTGAAATTAGCGGTTTCAAGGGCGTTTTCAAGTTCCGTTAAGTCGTATTTTTTAGAAAGCTCAGTCCAAATAGTTTCTCCAGCCTTAAACCCAATAGAAAGATCTAATTTATCAATAGTAACTTTTTGTGAAGTAAGACTGATGATATAACTCCTTACTTCACCGTTTTCAGGATTATAGTATGCATAGAAATCAAATTCGTCTAAGTTAAAATCTGCATTCAATTCCCTATTAATTCGTTCAAGTAAATTGAGGTTAAAACGTTTTGTGATACCATATTTATCAAAATAAGCCTCATTTACAATTAAAGGGTTTTTTTTCAAATCAACACCAATTAATAATTTGTCTCCATTCTTCATGTTCTCATAAAACAATGAAAATAACTCTTGTGCTTCAGAAGGAATATAATTTCCAATATTACTTCCAATGAATAGAAGTAATGAAGGGAGTTTATTTTCTTGCTCTTCTTTTAAAATTTGAAAATAGTCTCCTGTTTTCGGAGATATTTTTAAAAGCGGGAATTGACTTTTCAATTTCTCAGAAAGCATTTCATTTGCTTTGTGCGAAATATCTATGGGAGTATAGGTGAAGTCAATATTCTTTTTAATTAGATAGCGAATCAATTCTGCAGTTTTTACTCCATCCCCAGCACCGAGTTCAATTAAATTAAAAGGCTCTTGAAAATTCAGTGATTCATATATTTCTGCTGATTGCGTTTTGAATATTTCAAATTCCCTATCTGTCAGATAATATTCTGGCATTTGCATAATTTCTTGAAAAATTTTGCTGCCCTTATCGTCATAAAAATATTTAGAATAAAGAAACTTTTTATCTGAGGTTAGTCCCCTTTTAATGTCCTCTGCAAATGTGTCTTTCATTATTTAACTAGTCTGATTCCAGAAAATAGCCACCTTAATTGTGGGTGAAAAAAATTCCGATATGTTTTCCGTGAATGGTTTGGAGAAGTTGCAATTGATCCTCCTCTTAAAACTTGTTGATTCACCATGAACTTTCCATTGTATTCTCCAAGAGCGCCTTCCTTTTTGTTAAAGTTAGGGTAAGGTAAATAAGCACTTACTGTCCACTCCCAAAGTTGCCCCCAATTGAACTTTTCTGATGCAATTTCCCATTCAAATTCAGTTGGTAAACGCATGTTTTTCCATTCTGCAAAAGCGCATGCTTCAAAATAACTTATATGCATAACAGGAAGAGAAAGATCTACTTTTTCTAATCCTTTAAAATTGTAATAGTGCCAAACATTATCAATTTTGTGCCAATAAAGTGGGGCTTTTAGTTCATTTTTTTGAACGAAATCCCATCCTTCTGCATGCCAAAAATTGAAATTTGAATAGCCTTTAGCTTCAATAAATTCAATAAATTCGCCATTTGTAACAAGCTTATTTGAAATTTCAAAAGCATTTAAATATGTTTTGTGGACGTTTAATTCATTATCAAAACAAAAAGAATTTTCTTGATGTCCAATAGTGTATACCCCTTCTTCTATTTGAATAAATTCCTGTTCAACTAGTTCTTCTTTTAACCCTAAATTCCTATTGTAAGGAGGGAAAAAAGGTTGGTTTCCTAAAATATACTTAATGTCATATGCAAGTAATTCTTGGTGTTGTTCTTCATGATTTATTCCAAGTTCCAATATCTCTAATATCTCTGAAGAAGGGGATTGCTCTAAGAATGAAACAACAGCTTGAGTAACGTGTTTTCTATAGGCATATATTTCAGAAACAACTGGCCGTGTCATCAATCCTCTGTTTGGCCTTAATACTCGGGTACCAACGTTGTTGTAGTAACTATTAAATAAATAAGCAAAATCAGAGCTAAAAACCGTATACGCTGATTTATGATCAGAAAGAACAAATTGTTCAAAAAACCATGTAGAATGAGCTAAATGCCATTTTGGGGGTGAGACATCAACAACGGGTTGTACAGAATAATCTTCAATTTCTAATGGTGCGCAAATATCTTCTGAGCGCTTTCTAACCGCTATAAAACGATCTTTTAAATCCTGAATTTTTTCGGTTTGACTTCTTAATAAAGAAACACTCATTTTTCAATTAAATTGTAAATAATTTCTGCGCTAAAAATACGGTTAATTTGACAGATTTTAAGCTTTAAATCCGTTAAATTTTATCCGGCAACAGTTTCAATAATCGTAGGAGTTACCAAGGTTCTGTGGACAGGACATTTAGATGCAATTTGAAGCAATCGTTCACGCTGTTTTTCATCTAAGTTTCCAACAAAGGTTATTTTTTTTGAGATATGATCAATTTTACCTGCATTATCACCTTCAACTCCAAATTCTTCAGCATGCTTTTTTGCATAAGACAAATAAACGAATACTTCTTTTAGATCCCACCCTTTCCGTTTTGCATACATCTTTATTGTCATTACGGTACAAGCGCCTAATGAAGCATTTAGGAGTTCATAAGGAGACGTTCCTAAATCATCTCCACCAATAGAGGGTGGTTCATCAGCAATTAAATGATGATTTGGAGTAAATATTTCAGTTGTGAAATTATCTTCCGTATTTAAATGAGCAACAACTTGTTCTCCATTTGTTGAAATTCTCTTTGTTTGTTCCGTTTCTTCTGGGAAGTATCGAGTTACCCAGCTCGCAATCATATTAGCAGCATAAATAGCGTCTTGCTTTTTTGAAAGAAGATGATCTGCACCATCTAAAGAAATAAAACTCTTTGGGTGAAAAGCGTTTTGATATAGTTCCGCAGCATTGTTTATTCCTACCACAGTATCTTGTGGAGAGTGCAAGATTAAATAAGGACGCTTTAAATTTTTAACAATTGAAGGCAAGTTGTTTTCTTCTAAATCATCAATGAACTGTTTCTTGATTTTAAAAGGTCTTCCGCCAATGCTTACTTCAGCTTCCCCAACTTCTTCAATTGTAGGAAGGCTTTGATTAAATAGATGCCTGACATGTTCTGGTTGAGACGGTGCACCTAAAGTAACAATTGCTTTTATATCTGGAAGTTTAGATGCGGCCATTAATACAGCTGCTCCACCTAATGAATGCCCAATAAGTATTTCAGGGTTTTTATAATTTGCTTTTAAATACTCGTGTACAAAAATGAGATCAGTAACATTGCTCGAAAAATTAGTATCAGCAAAGTCACCTTCACTTTTACCCAACCCGGTAAAATCAAAACGTAAAACAGCAATTCCTTGAACGGTTAATGTTCTACTAATATGTCTTACTACACCAAGATTACTGTTGCATGTAAAACAGTGCGCAAAAATAGCACATTGCTTAACTTTTCCATCAGCAGGAAGTTCTAGTTTTGCATTTAAAGTGCCATTACTTCCAGGGATTTCTAGATTTTTTGTGTTCATTTATTTGAATATTGGATAATGTAATTAAAGGGTCAAGTAGACAATAAAAGTAGTGGTTAATAAATTAAAAATAAAATATGAACCACAGATAATAATTTAAGACTTGAAAATAATAAGCTTATTGTACAGTTACGCCTTTCCAGAATGCAATATATCCTTTGATATTTTTTGCCAATTCTGACGTTTCTGGGTAGTACCAAGCCGCATCTTTATTTGTTTCTCCGTTGACAACAACGTTGTAATAAGAAGCCGTGCCTTTCCATGGACATACAGAGTGCGTCTCATTTTGTTCGAAATATTCATTTTTAATTGCCGAAGGAGGAAAATAATCATTCCCTTCTATATTTACTGTTTGGTCACTTTCTGCGATAACTACGCCATTCCAGATTGCTTGTTTCATAATAATTGGTTTTAATAAATTAATCCACATTTTAGTCGGTTAACTTAAGCAATGCTTTCATACTCTTATTATAAATTTAGATATAAACTAGGCTTGGTCAAGAAGTAAGGATTCTGAATTTATACAATAACGAAGGCCGCTTGGTCTAGGGCCGTCAGGGAATACATGACCTAAATGAGCGTCACAAGTGTTACAAACCGTTTCAACTCGAACCATTCCATGTGAGCTATCTTTGATGTATTTAACCGCATTTTCTTTGATTGGTGCAGTAAAACTCGGCCAACCAGTACCTGATTCAAATTTAATTGTTGAATCAAACAAAGGAGCATTACAACAAACACAGTTATACTTTCCTGCTTCATGTGAACGGCAAAACTCTCCACTATGCGGACGCTCTGTATATTTTAATCGTGTTATCTTAAATTGATCAGGAGTTAATATCATTTTCCATTCCTCTTCTGTTTTTTCAACTCTCCTGTCTGGTTCAGGTGTTCCGTTGTTAGCGAATCGGATAATATTGTTCCAGTTAAGCATAAATAATGGTTTTTGATTATACAAAGATAAGTGGTATTTCACAATTAATTCAAAGATAGTTCCAGTTGATTAAGATGCAAAAAAAATAGAAAAACTTTTTATTGTAATAGTAATACTATTATATTTGCGGAAGTCCATTTTATGGAACATTTACCAATACATATTAAAATTAGTGATGAGTTTTATCTTAAAGACCCCGAATCTACTGACTTGGGAAGAAAAATTGTTTCTAAAAGTATCGAATTGATAGATGAATTGGGATTTGAAGCTTTTACTTTTAAAAAGCTTGGTGCTGCAATAAATTCGACAGAAAGTTCTGTGTACAGGTACTTTGAAAGCAAATATAAATTACTTGTTTACCTTATAAATTGGTATTGGAGTTGGTTAGAATATAAAATTGTTTTTGGAACAATTAATCAAGTTGAATCAACGCAAAAATTGGCAGGTGTAATGAATATTTTAACACAACCAATTACCATTGATAATTCATTTATTCATGTAAATGAAGTCTTACTAAACAAAATTGTAATTGCTGAAAGCACTAAAATATTTCACACTAAAAATGTTGACTTAGAAAATAAAAATGGTGATTTCACCGTTTATAAACGAATTGTACAACGGGTCTCAAACTTAATTTTGGAAGTCAATTCTAATTATAAATACCCAAGCATGTTGGCAACAACAGTTATTGAAGGTGCGCATCAACAATCTCATTTTATAGCACATCTGCCTTCGTTAACTGATGAATGCCAGGGGAATAATCGTGTGCATTGTTTTTACAGTGAATTAATTCGAAAAGTTTTAGCAGATGGTTAAGGAGAAATCTAAAAATAGTAAGCCAAGGATAGGTAAGTTTCTTAATTACGTTGTACTCTTATTAATGGTACACTTGTTCTTAGGACAATCAATTTTAATAACCTTTTTTCCAGACTTAGATTCAAATGACTTAATAACACAACTTGTAGAAGAAGACTCCGAACAAGAAAATGAGGAGGATACAGATTCTTTTGATAATGAGGTTAAACTATCACTTATAAACTCAGAAGAATACATGAATCTTGCATTACCAGATTTAGCAATACTTAAATCAACAAATGGTTATGCCGAGTTTAATCAAGAAATACCCAATCCTCCCCCCAGAAATTTATAATTTTTAGGATTATCGATCTATTGAATTGTTGGATTGATCTTTCCACTTTTAATAAAAATAAGACCTTGATACGAACAATGTTTTTTTTTGTTAGTTTGAATACAAGTACAATTCAAATACATATTAATTTAATTAAAATAGAATGAATAAAGCTAATTTAAGTCCGTTTAAAAATTTAAAAAAAGACATTCCTGCAAGTATTGTAGTGTTTTTAGTTGCACTACCTCTTTGCCTTGGAATTGCTTTGGCTTCAGGAGCGCCTCCAATTTCAGGATTAATTGCAGGGATTATCGGAGGAATTGTTGTTGGTACTTTGAGTGGTTCTCCACTAGGAGTTAGTGGGCCAGCTGCAGGTTTGGCTGTGATCGTTTATGATGCTATAGAAGGGTATGGAGGAATTGAAAATGGTTTTGAAGTTTTCCTTGTAGCCGTTGTTTTTGCAGGAGTAATCCAATTAATAATGGGATTTTTAAGGGCAGGAGTTATTGCTCAATACTTTCCAGGATCAGTTATTCAAGGAATGTTGGCGGCAATTGGAATCTTAATTTTTATAAAACAAATTCCACCAGCATTTGGGTTTGATAAAAAATTAGAAAGCCTTCAAGTAATTGAAACAACTGGAAATGAAAATGCATTTTCTAGTTTCTTTATTGATTTGGTCAATGGTACTGCTAATATGTTCAATAATGTTGCAAATCATTTTACGTTGAGTGTAGTAATTATCACAGCCGTTTCATTGGGAATCTTATTATTGTGGCAAACCAAATTGATTAGCCAAAACAAAATTTTATCTGTTATTCCAGGACCATTATTAGCGGTTTTGGCAGGAGTACTATTGAATGTTGGATACGGAGGTTCCGATATGGCACTTACAGCGCAACAGTTAGTAGATATCCCAGTTGTAGAATCAATCTCGGATTTTTCGGCGAAACTGACCTTTCCAAATTTTGGGAGAGCAATTTCTAACCCTCAAGTATATGTGACGGCAATTGTAATTGCAATCGTAGCAAGTTTAGAAACATTACTTTGCGTTGAAGCGTCTGATCGACAAGATCCTTTCAAAAGAGAAACTCCAACAAATAGAGAGTTGAAAGCACAAGGAGTAGGAAACTTACTTTCTGGATTAATTGGAGGTTTACCTGTTACTCAGGTAATTGTTCGTAGCTCTGCCAATGCACAAGCAGGAGGAGTTACTAAAATGTCTGCAATTATTCACGGATTTTTATTATTGATAACAGTATTATCAATTCCTTTTGTACTAAAAATGATTCCAATGGGAACATTGGCGGCAATTTTATTTGTTGTAGGATATAAGTTAGCTAGACCTGAAGTTTTTAGAAAAATGAAAGCTTTGGGAAGTATTCACTTTACAGCATTTATAGTAACAATTGGAGGAATTGTATTTACAGACTTACTAAAAGGAATCATTTTAGGTTTTATTGTTTTCCTAATTTTGAACAAAGGAAAATTGAAAACCGCAGAAGAAGTAAGCGCACATTAATTTTTAACTAAAAAATAAACCAAAATGAAAACATTAACAAAAGAATATCAAGATTCATTGAATGCTGCAAGTGCACTTCAATTGTTGAAAGAAGGAAATAAACGTTTTTTGAATAGTCAAAAAGCAGATAGAAGCTTAAGTGAACAAGTAAAAACAACAAGCGGAGGGCAGTTTCCTTTTGCCGTTGTACTTAGTTGTATTGATTCACGTGTTCCTGTAGAACATGTTTTTGATTTAGGGATAGGAGATATCTTTAGCACACGAGTTGCAGGAAATGTAATTAATGAAGATGTTTTAGGATCAATGGAGTATGCTTGTAAAGTGGCTGGATCAAAGGTAGTTCTAGTAATGGGACACTCTAAGTGTGGGGCAGTTACATCTGCATGCAAAGGAGTTGAACTAGGAAACATTACATCTTTACTTTCTAAAATTCAACCTGCAGTTGATGCAATAGAAAACCCCGCAGCTGAAGTAACTTCAGAATATGTAGAAAAAGTCAATGTGAAAAATGTTCAATTATCACTTGATAAAATTAGAGAAAAAAGCGCAATTCTTTCAGAAATGGAAAAAAATGGAGAAATCCAAATGGTTGGTGCTGTTTATCATGTAGAATCAGGTGAAGTAACATTTTTGTGAGAAACAGGATTAATTTAATATTCCTTTTTGCATTGCTATCGCCAACATATATGATGGCGCAAGAAGGTGATGATTACGGAAATTGGCTGATGTACTTTGGAACAAATAAAGTAAGCGACCAATTCAGTATTCATTCTGAAATTCAATATCGTAATCATACAATTGCTCCGGTAAATCCAGAGCAATTGTTGTTGCGAACGGGTGTAAATTATCATATTAATGGTAATGCAATAGCGACGCTCGGTTATGGATACATTGCAGGTTTCGAATTTGAAAGTGAACAAAAGGAAGCTGAAGTTGTCGAACACCGAGTTTTTGAACAATTTATTTCAACAAGTTTTGTTGGTCGTGTAAAGTTAGAGCACCGTTATCGTTTAGAACAACGTTGGGTGAATTCAACCTACAGAAACAGGTTTAGATATCGCTTAATGTTATTTGTACCGTTGAACAAGCCTAAAATGGAAAAAGGAACATTATTCTTAGGGCTTTATGATGAGGTATTCTTAAACGATCGACCTAATTTTTTTGATCGCAACAGATTATATGCTGCACTCGGTTACCAATTCAATAAGGCGACGAGCCTTCAAATCGGACTTTTAAATCAGCAAGTCAGTAGTTTTTCTAAACCTCATTTGCAAATTGGTTTAACGTTTAATCCTGATTTGAGAAAGAAATAAAATTATTTTTCTAAAATCCAAGCAGATTGAGCCCCAGCTAAATTTGCTTGGATTTCTATTTTCCCCTTTTCGGCAGCTTGTTTGGAGGTGTAATTCGCGACAGATACATAGTTTAGTTTACTGCCTTGAATTACCTTTGCTTCATAGCCCTTATTAAGAATTTCTTCTTTTCGTTTTTGAGCATTTTGGGGAATTGAATAGGCACCAATAATTATGTAATATTGAGAGCCATTCTCAGATGAGGAAATTCTTTTCTGCTTTGGAGGAATGTGATTTATTTTAGGAGAAATACGTTGCTTTTCATTGTTTGCTAAAAAAGTGGTATCAATATTTAATGTAGAATATGCAATTAAATCAGCGTTTTCTGAGGAGGAGAATTTGAAATTAAAGTTCGATAAATCAATTCCTAAAAACAGGCTTGGTTTTGTTTCTTTTTCCAAATGAAAATCATGAAAAATTTCTATTATTCCAGTATAACAAGCTACCCAAATCTCCGATTGTTCCCAATTTCCGCAAATTCCAATTGGTTTTTCCTTTGTTTTAATCGTATCCATAACAATCATACTATCTGTATTGATTTTAGTAAATACATTGTCAAAATAATTGACAACATATAACCATTTTTCGTTGGGGCTTAAAACCATACTTCTAGGACCATTTTTTGTTTTGCAATACACACTCTGATTAGAAAAACGATCGTATTTTAGAATTTGATGACTTGAATTTAAAGAAACATAAAGTGTAGAATCTCCATCTGCCAGAATAATAGATCGCGGAGCTTTCCCGATATTTTTGTGATAACTAACTGTGAAATCCAAAAGGTCAATTTCTGCAATTTTATTGGAACCCATTATTGTAACAAAGGCCTTTGTATTATCATAAGTAATAGCAATACCGCGTGGATGAGGACCAACAATGACTTTTTTGACCTCTATTTCTGAAGCTAAATCAATAATTGAAACATCAGAACTTGTCCAATTCGAGACAATTAATAAAGATTCGTCCTTAGAAATAGCTATAAACTTAGGTACTGATCCTACTTTTATGACATTCTCAATTTCAAAAGTCCCCGTATTTATTTTGTATATAAAACTTGGATCATATTGCTTTCCAATGCAGTCATCACATCCGGGTAGGTTAAATTCTGGGCCAGTCATTGAATAGTTAGAAGCCCACAAATACTTTCCGTTTTGGCTGAATACACCTTCAACAGGAGCCCCCAAATAGTTTTGATCTGAATATTCGGAAAAACCATGTTCATTAAGATTTACAGCATCTCTGATTTTTGAAACAGGATTTCCTTCAGCATCATAAAAAGTAATTGTATGGCGGTACATCATATTTTGCGCAGCAAACAGCCCTTTTTCATTTGTGACAATTGATTTTGGAGAAATACCATTTCGAATTTCTTGCTTTTTTCGGATATGCGATTTTTGCCCGAAAGAAATATGGCCCATTAGTGTAATGAATGTTATAAAATAGAATGCCTTTTTAAGCATGCTAAAGCTGGAGTAATTAATGCTATTGTAGGTCTTCAAATGTGGTAGTTTGAATAACAAAAATAAAAAAAACACTTAAATCATTAAAATCTACATTCAATCATTAGAATTCAATTTCATCTATACTGGTTCGAATAATAAAGTTTCCTAACTGGACGACTAATTTGTTTCCTTTTATTTCAGAAACGATTCCTTGCTTGCTTTGATTTTTAAGTTTTACTTTATGGCCAATTGCTATACGTTTCTTTTTTTCTTCCAGTGCACGCTTGGCTTCTTCTTTCGCAATTCTTTCTAAGTCCTTCTTCTCTTTCTCTAGTTGTTCTTTGGGGATTTTTGGCGAAGAGAGTTTCTTTTCGAAAACGACTGGTTTTTTCTTTTCTAAAGCTTTTGCTTTTTCAATAGAAGCTAGTTTTTTCAAAGCTTCATTAACCGCTTTGTTCGTTTTGTGATGTTTAAATTTGTTGAGAATATCGAAAAACTTCTTTCCAGTTGTTACAAACTTGTTCTGTTGTTCGATATAACGATTTAAACGGTCTGATTTTTCTTGAAGTCCCAGTAACTTTTGCTCAAATTCTTTGATTGTTTTTCGCGCATTGTTTTGAGAACGATATTGTTCCGTATTGATTTTTTTAAATTTTGATTTTTCTTTTTGAAGCGCAACGGTTAAGGCATCAACATTTAATTTGTTGGCAGAAACCTTTGTTTTTGCTTGTTCAATTAATTCTACAGAAATCCCATTAAATTGGGCAACTTCAAATGTAAAAGAAGAACCTGGTTGGCCAATAGAAAGTTGATACAAAGGAGTTAGTTTTTTTGTGTCAAACAACATGCATGCGTTCACTGCAGCAGGTAAACTAGCCGTCAATATTTTTATGTTTGTATAATGTGTTGTGATAACCGCAAACGTATTCTTATTGTATAATTCTTCATAAAAAACTTCTGCAAGTGCACCACCTAATTCTGGATCAGAACCACTTCCAAATTCGTCTAATAATAGTAAAGTACGTTCATTCACCTCCTGCAAAAAAAACTGCATTCGGTTAAGCCTATAACTATAAGTACTCAATTGATTTTCGATTGATTGATTATCACCAATGTCAGATAGTACTTGTTCAAACCACATACAACTACTGTTTTCATCTACGGGAATAAATAAACCGCACTGAAACATTAATTGTAGTAATCCAACTGTTTTTAATGTAATAGACTTACCTCCAGCATTTGGCCCCGAAATAACTAAAAAACGATTCTCTTGATCGAGAACAATTTCCTGTCCTATTGTATCGATTCCAGCTTCTTCATTTTTGATCAAGAGTAATGGATGTTTGGCGTTTTGCCAATGCATTCTTTTAGAAGTATTCAGTCCTGGACGTATGCCTTTATATGAAATTGCGAAAAGAACTTTCGCATTGAGCAGATCAAATCGAACCAAAAGTCGCTGAAAAGCTTTTAAGTGATTTTTCTCAGCCCTTAAATCATTGGTTACGCGCTCTAAAATTGTGAAAACCTCATTGGCTTCATCAATTCTCAATTGTTCTTGGCGTTTGTTTAGTGGTACATTTTCTTGCGGTTCAATATAAGTATATGTACCCTTAGCACTGACGCCATACATTTTTCCCGGAACACGTTTTTTATATTGAGATAAAACAGAAAGAAGGCGTCTGTTCTCAATAAAAGTTTCTTCAGACTCGCCAAGTAGTTCGTCCTGTTTATATTTTCTTAAAGCACGGTCAAAATTTTTATTAATCTCCTGTTGATTGCGTTTTAGCCCTTGTCTTATTTCTGCCAAACGTTTTGTGGCGTCATCTTTTATTTTTAATTGCTTCTGATCTAAAATAGCTGTGATGATGCCAAGAACATCAGTTATTCCTGTAATATGTGAGCAAGCTGAATAAACAAGCGGAGAGTCGTTTTTTTGACTTTTCGAAAAATCAATAAGTTGTTTGGTCCCAAGACAAAGCGAATAGACGTTCAGTAATTCGTTTAAGATTAAAACACCGTTTTCAATTCTAAGAATTTTCAAGGCATTGTCAATATCTTCCGCATTTGGATGAGGAAAACTGATACGAGGGTCATCATGTATTGCACGAATTTCTTGCAATAAACTTAACTCATTTAACAATAAACCCTGTGTTTCAAAAAAACGTAAACGCAAAGCATTATCCTTTGCTTTTTGCGATTTACAGTAAGTTGAAAGTAAATTGCAAATTATATCGAATTCAAGATCTTTACTACTTTGTTGATCAAATTCCATGATGCGTTTAACTAATAAATGCAAAACTAAGGATTAAATGGTTCAAAAAATAAATCAATTCGTATAATCATTGACTTATCGATCGCATGAAAACGTGCTATTTTATCAAATTTTCGTTAAATTTGACTCAAGTAAAAGGACTTAAATTGAAAATGTACCATGAAAACTAAATTTCTTCTAACTCTTTTTCTAGTTGTATTTAATTCTGCGCTTTTCGCACAGGCAACAGTATATGAAACAGCTTCAGAATTTGGAAATGCTGAATATGTTCCTTTTGATGAGGCAAAAATGGATGGAAGTAGTTTAATGCTTAAAACAGCTGATGGAGATGTTAAAACCATGAACCTGAAGGCAGAAAAGATTTGGGGATATAGAAATCAATGGGGAGAAAATTATCGTTTAAAGAATGGAACAACTCCAATTCATATTGTTGAGATTGGAGCAATTTGTATTTATTCAAGAATAGAACGAACGGAGACACCATCTACACCTGATGTTGCTCCAAAATGGCAAGAAAACCCATTTCGATTGGATCGTTTTCATAGTTTTTCAATTGGAGCAGAAGGAAAAATAATCAAGTTTTCGAAGTCAAAATTCTTAAGGGCTTTGAAATATGATCCTAAATTATACAATAAATTTAAAAAATATTCGAAAGAAAATTTTGATGAATTATTGATTAAAGTAATGGAATATAACGACTTATCTCGATAGTTATTTTATAACTACAAAGATCAATTTTTTTTATTACTCATTTAAGATCATATTGCGGGAATTACGTAGTTGAATTGGAATTTTTATGATTATTTTTGCAAAACCGAAAAAAATCAATTAATGAAAAGTTATCAAAAGTATTTAATGTTTGTTTTATTCTTATCGTTTGGAATAAAAGGAATTTCAGGAATTAAAGTAGAATGGTCGGAAGATATCCCTCGTGATAACTTTGTGATCGACATAATGGGAGAAGACGAAAATGGAATCTTTACACTTTCTAATAAAAAGAAAGATTATTTCATCAATAATTTCAACAGTAAAAGTTTGTCTCAGAAATATTCTAAATTAATTGAACTATCAAAACAAGGTAGTGTTAAAATAGCATTAGAAGAAGTTTTCTTTATGAAAAATAATGTTATTGCATTTGCTTCTGGTTTTGATAAGGCGGCAAGTCAATCGATTACCTATGCGATTAAATATAATAAGAAAACAGGAAATACAGAGGGAAAAGTTATTGCTGTAAGTAAAGTAGATGTTGAGAAAAAAAGGAGAAGTGGAAACTTTGGATTTAAGCTTTCTGAAAATGGTGAGTTCCTTTTGATTCATCATTATGCTAAATTGAAAAAATCAGATAAACAAAAATTATCATTAACTATTTTTGATGCTGATCTTGAAAAAGTTAAAGAAATTAAGGATGAATTCCCTTTTGAGAATAATAGAGCTGTTTATGATTTTACTGGTTTTACAATAGATAGTGAAGGTAACATATTCTATTTTAAGTCATCAGGAGGGTTTAGAACCGTTTCAAAAATAGATTTGATTTCTCATTTATTTGATGATGATTATGAAGAAAGAGCTTTGCCAATTGAAATTGAACAAGCAGATAATTCTAGATTTAGTGGTGTTTCAGGATTAACTTTAATGGCAAATGGAGAATATGTTTATTTAGGAGGATACTATTTTTCGTTAGAAAAGGGTGTTTTTAAAACTACCGGAATTAATGGAACATTTTACTCTAAAATAGATATTGCAAGTAATGAGGTTGTTAATCAAACTATTTCTGAATTTGATAATGAAATTATTGCGGCAACTTTATCTGAAAAGAAAGCTGCAAAAGGAAAACAAATCCCAGCATTCTATAGAATTAAAGATATGATACTTGCTGAAAATGGAGAGTTGATTATTGTTTCTGAATATTTTACTGTTGTTACATCAGAAACACAACAAGTTAATATTACTGTATATACTTACGGTAATTTAATTGTAAGTAAAATATCAAATGAAGGAGAAATTTTATGGAATAAAGGAATTCCTAAACAACAAGTTTATAAAGATGTTCAACCGAAAGTGGGAGGATCTACTGGCTTACTTTCTTTTGGGGCAACACTTTCATTATCAAAAGATAAAACAATCTATTATTCCTACTTAATAGGTGTTGGAGATGAAAACTTGTACATTGTATTTAATGATAATGAAAAGAATTTTTCTTTGGATGCTACTAAGATCAAGAAATTAACGAGTCCTAAAAAAGGTGTGCCGGCTGTTGTTAAAATCACAGATGATGGTGAAATGATCAGAAAACCAGGATATGAAGTATTGTCTGAAGATGTGATTTTACGACCAAAAATTAGTAGACAAGTTGCTGAAGACGAAATTCTAGTTTATGGAAGTAAAAAGAAATCAGAAAAGATTGGACGTTTGATTTTTGAGTAGAACGAAGTTAGAAGAATAAAAAAGGCCTGTTTGATAATATTCAAACGGGCCTTTTTTATTGAACTACTTTATGGGTTAAGGATTTTTAAATTCAGGTAACCTTTAGAATTAAAAATGATTCGATATAAAACGTGACCTGATCCAGAAGATAAGTGTAAATATGTCTTAGAATCCTCATTAATTTCAATCAAAACTTCATTTGAACTGCACCAATCGATTTTAGCTTTTATTGTTCGAAGACCATTTTTAACATTAATGATTAGTTGTCCATTGTCTTTAATAATGCCTTCGTTTTTACCGTCAATTAAGATGTTTATATTCCTTAACTTATTTTCTTTTTCAGAAGAACGGCTGATAATAAGTGTTCCCATTCTTAATCCAATAAGTTAAACTCCTTTAAAAACGACAATTGAATTGTGACCGCCAAATCCAAATGAATTACTCATGGCAACATTAACGGGAGTTTCTAAAGCTTTGTTTTTTACAATTTTCAATTCTCTTGGAATACGTTCATCAATAGTTTCAACATTAATTGTTGGAGGAATAATATTGTGATTAATAGCTTTTATTGCCAGGATCGCTTCAATAGCTCCTGCCGCACCTAAAAGGTGTCCAGTCATGGATTTGGTAGCACTCAAATGTAAATTCGCTGGAGCGTCTCCAAATACGTTTCTTATCGCTTGAATTTCACTAACATCTCCAACTGGAGTAGAGGTGGCGTGACAATTTAGATAATCAACATCTTCCGGTTTCAAATTGGCTTCTCTTAAAGCTTCTTGCATACCATGCGTTGCTCCCAAACCTTCTGGATGCGTTGCTGTCATATGGTATGCATCTGCAGTCATTGCTGCACCAACAATTTCAGCATATATTTTTGCACCACGCGCAACAGCGTGTTCATAGTCTTCAACGATTAAAGCTCCTGCGCCTTCTCCCATTACAAAACCATCTCTATCTATATCAAACGGGCGTGAAGCTTTTGCTGGCTCATCATTTCGAGTTGACATTGCTCGAAGTGCATTAAAACCGGCGATAGATGCTTCGGAAACAGGAGACTCTGAACCTCCAGTTATAAAGGCTTTTGCTTTTCCAAGTCGGATATAATTAAAAGCATCCATTAAAGCAGTGTTTGCAGTAGCACAAGCACTAACCGTGCAATAATTAATCCCCATTAATCCAAATTTAAGCGAAATCATTCCTGACGCCATATTTGTAATAATCTTAGGAATGAAAAAAGGATTGAAACGTGGGTTTTTTCCGCCATTATGATAGCCTTCTAGTTCAGCTTCAAATGTTGTCATTCCGCCTTGGCCAGATCCCCAAATTACACCAATATCAAAGGGGTTAATTTTCTCCAAGTCTAATTTACTGTCATTTAGCGCTTCAGAAGCTGTATGCAACGCATACTGTGTAAATAGATCCGATTTTCTAATTTCGTTTCTATCTAAATAAATTGTAGGATCAAAATCCTGAATTTCACAGGCGAATTTTGTTTTAAATAGTGCGGTGTCAAATTTTGAAATGGGCTTTGCGCCACTTACTCCTTTAACGGCATTATCCCAAAATTCATTGCTGTTTTTACCAATTGGAGTTATCGCTCCTAGGCCTGTTATTACTACGCGTCTTTGTGCCATACAAGTATAAATTCTAGTTGTATTTAATAAGTTTCTAGTAATAGAAGATCTTAAGTGCAAAAATAATAAATACTTATGTAATTTATTACGGTTAGAATATTTTCTGTTCAGAAAATAATGATCCAAAGTTGAAATTTTAAAGTCAACTATTAAAACTAAGATTCGGAAGCTATAACTAATTATGAAGTTTGCCTAATGAGTAAATATGTTAGCCAACTTTTTCAATAATTTGCTCAATACTCTCTGCAGTTTGATAACCTCTAGAAATCAATGTGAATTCTCCATTCTTTTTAAGTACCATAGAAGGAAATCCGCGAATTCCCATTTCTTGCGATAGTTGAAAATCTGCGGCAGTTAATTCTTTTGCTTGAGCCGAATTAAAAAGGCGTTCAAATTCAATTTTGTCTAAAACAAATTTATCTGCAATTTCTAAAAAAGTATCAACCTTATTGGTGTCTCTATTATCTTGATAAAATGCATATTGGATCGCAATAAAAAAAGCGTATTCAATTTCAGGATTCATCATTCTGGCAACAACTACTGCTCGTGCTGCTGGTTCTGTATCATAAACAAAATCAGGGTTTTTTAAAATATCATGTGTAAAAGGCTGCCCTGTTCTTTCTTCAATTTCAACCCAATGTGATTTTAAAGAATCCGCATTTTCAATTGCTTTTTCGGTGTTATAAGGCCTTAAACCTCCCATAACTAAACGGAAGTCCAATTCTGGGTGATTGTTTTTGAGTTTGGTCAACTCTGGAGAAAATCCATGACACCATGAACACATAGTATCTCCAATATAAATTAATGCATCTTTGTCTGATTTAATCCAATCTAAGTTCATTTGTTTAAGTTGTTGAGATTCTTTTTGTAAAACAATAAAATCAATTGACGTTTTTTTCATTGATATCTTACGTAAATTTAACAAAGTGTAACAGCCTAATTTGTAAGTTTTATTAATTCAATGTGTTGAAATAAACAGTACAAAGTAGATTGAGAAAAGAATTTTACCTTTGGAAATATTAAGAATTAAGTTATGAAAAATCAAATTTTAGCACTTTTCGGAATTGGAATTATTTTTTCTGCATGTAGTCAAAACGGAGCAGATGAATCTACTACGTATAAAAATGAAGTTGCAACATCTCAATACTGGAAGGATGGAATGGCCGAAGTAAATGTTTATGAATTGCAACAAAACAGGTATAATAATATTCATAACGGTACGCTAATGAGCATTTTTGTTCCAGAAGATTTTCTTTATGAAAAACAGGTTAAAAATGACAATTACACAGATGAAAAAAGCACACCCATTATCAAGAATATTCAAACGCGAAAATTTACAACTGGAATTTATGATTACTCAATGTTTACGTCAACATTTACACCGTTAGATCAAAAAAAATTCCCGCGTTCTTTGAAAGTAACAAGCTCATCACAAGAGTGGTGCGGAACTACTTTTCTTCAAGTTAATCGAAAAAAAGATGGGTATAAAATGGAATTACGTTCTTATTTTGAAAGTGAAGGAGATGAAGTTGAAATCGTAAAAGGAGGAATTTTAGAAGATGAATTATTTAACCTGATTCGAATTAACCCAGCTTCCCTACCAATTGGCAATTTTAAACTCATTCCATCACTTATGTATACGCAATTAAGACATGTCGAAATGAAATCTTTTAATGCTGAATCTGCCTTAGAAGAATATAAAGGAGATGTTTTTAAAGGAGAGAAATTAATGTCTTATTCTTTTGAAATTCCAGATTTAAAAAGAACGGTTAAGATTGTTTTTGAAAATAATGCGCCATATAAGATAGTGGGCTGGGAAGACACTTATCCGTCTGCTTTCGATAAAAAAAATCGGACAACACTTGTAAAATTAAAGACAACGAGTAAAATAGATTATTGGAATAAAAATAATCCTTCTGATGAAAAACAACGCTTAGAGATTGGGGTAGAGTAAAATTACCACCCAATATATCTAGGAGGAGTAATTTCCTTTAAACGCAAGTAAACAATCATTTGACCGCGGTGATGAGCAACATGATTATCCATTAAATTTATCAAGCGACTTTTTGAAGACTTGCCATACCACATGTCAATATTTTCTTCTAGGATAAGATCATCTAGCGAAGCTAAATAACCTGAGTTCGATTATTAACTATAAGATATTCAGTTAATTATGTTGATAACTG
>CAYPZN010000028.1:0-46505 GCA_964415335.1 uncultured Crocinitomix sp. | reverse complement strand
CCCTCCAATTGGGTCACAAGTTAGACCAAGATGATGTTCCATGGCAATTTCTGCAGCAATCAAAACCTGATCAGGCGTTCCTCCTCTTAATTCAGTTAAAGCACCAGCAGCCATTGCCGAAGAAACGCCAATTTCAGCTTGACAACCTCCCATAGCAGCAGAAATTGTAGCTCCTTTTTTGAAAATACTTCCGATTTCTCCTGCTACCAATAAAAATTTACGAATGTGTTCAAAGTTTGCTTGATGATTTTCAATAACCAAATAGTACATTAGAACAGAAGGAATAACTCCCGCGCTTCCATTTGTTGGTGCAGTTACTACTCTTCCTAGCGAAGCATTTACTTCGTTTACAGAAAGTGCAAAACAACTTACCCATTTAAGGATTTGTCTAAATTTAACTTTAATGTTTCGAATGTTTTCTAGCCATTCTTGTGGGCTCGATTCTCGAACAGTTCCAGCCAATTTTTTATGCATTTCATAAGCACGTCTTTTGACGTTTAAACCTCCGGGTAACTTTCCTTCAGTATGACAACCAATATACATACATTCGAGCATGGTATTCCAGACACGCTTTAATTCAAAATCAATTTCTTCTTCAGCTCGAAGCATTTTTTCATTTTCGAAAACAATTGAAGAAATGGTTCTTTTTGATGAATTACAATAATCAGCTAATTCTTCTGCATTTTGAATAGGAAACGGATAACTCCTGTCATTTTTTATCTCAACTGCTGCGACATCATTTTTTTCTTGAACGATAAAACCTCCGCCAATTGAGTAATAGACTTCACTTATGTTATTGCCATTTTTTAATGTTGCCGTAAATTTGATCCCGTTAGAATGAAAAGGGAGAAAATCATTATTGAATAAAATTGCATCTTTTGGATCAAAAGCAACTTTCACTTCTCCAGACAAATGAAGTATTTTAGTTGTATCAACTTCTTCCGTTATTGATTTAATTTGATCAATTGGAACCCTTTCTGGGTCACATCCACTTAATCCTAAAATAACAGCTTTGTCAGTAGCATGACCTTTACCGGTTAATGACAAAGAGCCGTAAAGATCTACATGAACTGTTTTTATTTGTTCAAACAATTCACTCTCCTTCATTTTGAATAGCCAATTTTCGCAAGCGCGCCACGGTCCTAATGTATGTGAACTTGAAGGTCCTACTCCAATTTTCAACATGTCAAAAACACTGATGTACTCCATAGATCTATAAATGTTGACGGCGCAAATTTAAGCTTATTTTTTCCGAATAAAGTGTATATTAAGTAATATAATTTGACAATAAATAAATTGGTGTTATGAGGCAACTAATTTTTAACTACCATTCAATCAATTGCACTGAGAGAATTAATATAAAGTATTAGTTTTACAAAAAAATCAATCGTGAAGTACATATATTTTTTATTCTTAGGGTTATTTTTTTTTGCTTGTGGAGCAGAAAATGATCAAATAGTTGAAACCGTTGAAGATGCAGAAGTCAATCTTGATGTTGCTATTGATTCAATGGTTTATTTTAATGATTTGGTAAAATCAAATCCAAATAGTGCAGAACTTTATTACCAACGCGCATTTTATGAACTTGGTAAAGGAGATATCGTAAGTTCTAAAAAAGATTTGGAACAAGCTATTCGAGTTGATTCCTCTCATCTAGAGGCGCATATTTTATATGCAAATATTCAATTGTCTTTAACGCACTTAGATACAAGTAAGGCACATTATGAATTTGTTATCGATAGAGATAGTTCAAACACAGATGCTTATGTCGGAATGAGTAAGCTACATGCTCTTTTAAATAATTCAGGTCAAGCAGATGCATATATTAGCAGAGCGCTTGAATTTGATCCTTATCTAGCAGAGGCGTATTTCATGCGTGGAATGATTTATCGTTCCGATTTTTATGCAACTGGTCGTCAAGAAAGTTGGGATATTGCTATTTCATCTTTTCAAACTACAGTTGAACAAGACCCAGAATACTATTCTGCATATGTCCAAATGGGGGTAATGCATGACCAGATCGAATCCGAATTAGCGTTAGAATATTATAATTCTGCTCTTGATGTAGAGCCATTAAGTGCTGAAACATGGTATAATGTTGGAATTTACCATCAAACTAGAAAAGAAATAGGAGAGGCAATAGATGCGTACAAAATGATTACAGATAAGATCGATTCTACGTGGGCAGATCCATATTATAATCAAGGGTATATTCACCTTGTGTTTATAGGGGATTTAGATAGTTCTATTTATTTCTTGACAAAAGCGACTGATTTAGATCCAAATTATTATCAGGCTTATAACAACCTGGGATTAGCTTATGAAAGTAAAGAAGATATTCCAAATGCGAAAAAATATTATCGCAAGGCAATCGAAGCAAATCCAGATTTTCAATTAGCAAAAGATAACTTGAATAGCCTTCAATAATGGCGTTAATTGAACGCCTAAAAAACCCTTTAATTCAACAGTATATAATTGAAATTGCATTTCCATTAATTGGCTATTTCTTTTTTGACTGGAGCATATTCATTATTGGAATTTATTATTTAATCGATCATTTTTCCTCAGAAGTTTTATTTTTCAGAAGAGCTTATTTTGTTCTTAAGAAGGGGGAAAGTCAAGAACAGTTCCCTTTGTGGATTGCAGCAATCATAGTCTTTTTGTTTTTCTTCACTTTTGAAATTATTTGGTTAAGCTATATTTTTCTAGAGACGCATCCAGTTGTTTTTAATGATCTATTAGAAGTCTTTTTCATTTTTGCAAAAGAAGAGTTATGGCTGTTGCTCCCAATTGTTTTTTTCGTTTATTATGTAAAAGATCAATTAGCATTTTACATGCGAAGAGAATTCGTGAAATATGACTTTAAAGGATATGTGTTTTGGAATTTAATGGAAAATTTAACTTTGGTTATGTTTTTCGTTTTAGGTGGATATGTTTGGATTCTAACCGGATTCTCTGATATCTTGGCTCTTCTTACTTTTGTTTTGATCAAAATCGGGTTTGATGTATTTATTAAACGCAATTTCTCCAAAAAAGCATTGATCTGATAAAGTTTAAATTTTGAAAGTTCAGTGGATAGAACGATATGACATTTTATCGATAAAAAATAGCTATAACGTTTGAAATTGTATATTTATCGTGTCGTCAACAAACTTACTATGACGATAGAGACGTTTACCCGAAAGGTGTAGTCCAACTAAAACGGCTCTCATGATTTTTTTTCATGAGAGCCGTTCTGTAAATATTCAATTTCTCTTTTTAATAAGCTCTTTCATTACTTCCTTCTATATAATTAATAAAGGCTTTATTTACAACTTTGTTCCCTCCAGGTGTTGGATAGTTACCTGTAAAATACCAATCTCCAGTGTGATTCGGACAAGCTTTGTGCAAATTTTCAATGTTTTGATAGACAATTTTTATTTCAGCATTAATATCTTTAGGAGTTAGTAGAAGAGCAATTTTTGATGAAATCTCTTCAGCAGAAAAAGGAGCGTAAATATTTTTTACGTAGTTTTCAATTTTTTCCTTTTTGAGCCCTTCCTGCTGTTTACACAATTGATAAGTCTGATCAATAATTTCGGTTTGTCCAGTTTCTTTTAGAAGCTCAATTGCTGCCACAAAGGCAATGAAGTCCCCCATCTTAGCCATATCAATTCCGTAACAATCCGGATAACGTATTTGAGGGGCACTTGAAACAACAACAATGCGCTTAGGATTCAAACGATCCAATATTTTAAGAATACTTTTCTTTAATGTTGTTCCTCGCACAATAGAGTCATCAATAACAACAAGGTTATCTTTTTTCTCTTTTACCGTTCCATATGTTATATCATATACGTGAGCAACAAGATCTTCACGCCCATCATCTTGAGAGATAAATGTTCTTAGTTTAGTATCCTTAATTGCGATTTTTTCAACACGTGTTCTTTTTGCTAAAATCGCTTTTAATTGATCATCAGTGAGCTGGTTGCCTTTTTCACGAATTAGATTAAACTTTACCTCATTTTGGTATTTTTCTAATCCTTTTACAATTCCAAAAAACGAAGTTTCCGCAGTATTAGGAATGTAAGAAAAAACAGCATTGTCAACTTCTCCATCTATTGCCTCAACAGTTTGTTTTACCAATAATTTACCAAGCTCTTTACGTTCATGATAAATGTCTTTATCACCTGGACGCGAAAAATAGATTCTTTCGAATGAACATTGCTTTAATTCGCACGGCTCATTTATGAGTTCTTCTTTTATTTCTCCATTTTTCCGAATGATTAAAGCATGCCCAGGCTTTACTTCCTGAACAGCATTAATACTTACATTAAAAGCTGTCTGAATCACTGCTCTCTCAGAAGTCACGACACAAACTTCATCATCTTCGTACCAAAAAGCAGGTCGTATTCCAGAAGGATCTCGCAAAACAAAAGCATCTCCATGTCCTGTTAAACCGCACATTGCATACCCTCCATCCCAAATTTCTGATGACTTTCTAAGGATGTTTCCAAGGTCTAAATTTTGCCCAATGAGTTTGTAAACATCTCTATTCGAATATCCTTTAGGTTTGTGTTCTTGATATAATCTTTCATTTTCTTCATCTAAAAAATGACCGATTTTTTCTAAAACAGTTACTGTGTCAGACATTTCTTTTGGATGCTGACCTAGCTTTAATAAAAGTTTAAATAACTCATCATTATTGGTCAAGTTAAAATTTCCAGCTACAATAAGACTACGTGTTTGCCAATTGTTTTGTCTTAAAAAAGGGTGACAACTCTCCATTGAATTTCTTCCGAAAGTCCCATAACGAAGATGCCCAAGAAAAAGCTCACCAGTAAACCCAGCATTTTCTTTTAGGTAATCTAAATCTTTTAAAAGTGAAGGGTCTTTTTCCTCAATTTCCTTGAAACGTGAATTAACGCGCTTAAAAATGTCTTGAATAGGTTTCTGATCGATCGATCTTACTCTACTAATATAACGCTGGCCAGGTTCCATGTCAAATTTTATATTTGCAAGTCCAGCCCCATCCTGTCCACGATTATGCTGTTTCTCCATTAGAAGATACATTTTGTTTAATCCGTAGAAGGCAGTACCATATTTTTTAAGGTAAAAATCTAGAGGTTTTTTGAGCCTTAGTAGTGCTATTCCGCACTCATGTTTGATCGCATCACTCATTGTGTCGTAAAACTGATAAATTTGTATGCAAATTTAGGAAAGACATTTGTTAAAATGGACAAAAGAATTATAAATTAATATTTTTCAACAGTTTCTTTGTTAATAAATTTAAAGGTTGTACATTTGCAGCCCAATTTTGGGATAATAGTATATAAATTAAAACGGAATAATTGTGGATACATTAAGCTACAAAACGATTTCAGGAAACAAAGAAACTGCGAATAAAAAGTGGTTATTAGTTGACGCTGAAGGCCAAACTCTTGGAAGACTGGCAAGTAAAGTAGCATTCCTTATTAGAGGGAAACATAAACCGAATTTCACACCTCATGCCGACTGCGGAGATAACGTAATTGTTATTAATGCAGAGAAAATTGTTTTGTCTGGAAATAAAATGGAGACTAAACAATACATTCGTCACACTGGATATCCAGGAGGTCAACGAGTTTTAACTGCTAGAGAAATCATGGAGAAACACCCTGAAAGACTAGTGGAAAAAGCAGTGAAAGGAATGTTGCCTAAAAATAAATTAGGGAATGCCTTATATAGAAATTTAAAGGTATGCGTTGGTGCAGAACATAACCACGAAGCGCAAAAGCCTGAAGCAATTAAATTGGATTCAATTAAATAACAATATGAGTGTAATTAACACATTGGGTAGAAGAAAAACTGCTGTAGCAAGAGTTTATCTTTCAGAAGGAACAGGAAAGATTACTGTTAATAAAAGAGAAGTTGCGAATTATTTTAAAACTCCTGTGCTTTTAGAAAAAGTGAATCAACCGTTTCATTTAACCGATACCTTTGGAAAATTTGACGTTGTTGCCAACGTTGATGGAGGTGGAGTTAATGGTCAAGCTGAAGCATTGAGATTAGGTATTTCAAGAGCATTGGTTGAATTAGCTGAAGAGAATAAACCCCTGTTAAAAGCAGAAGGATTAATGACAAGAGATTCTAGAATGGTTGAGCGTAAAAAACCAGGACAGAAAAAAGCGAGAAAGAAATTTCAGTTCTCAAAACGTTAATCTTTTTTCGATTTTATTCGGAAAAAATTCTATACCAATTTTGGAGTTCTTAACGAACCCACGGTTTAGTATCTAAATTATTGAGATTACATAGTACTACTCAATGATTGCTTTGTAATGAAGTTTCTTGAAAAAATCAAGAATAGAAAGTAAAAAGAAAGTAAACAACATTAAAAAAAAACAAAAATGGCTCAAACTACATTTGAAGAATTGTTAGCAGCAGGTGTTCACTTTGGACACTTAAAAAGAAAATGGAACCCATATATGGCTCCATACATTTTTACTGAGAAAAAAGGTATCCACATTATCGATTTGAATAAAACCATTGCACATTTAGACCAAGCTTGTGCTGCAATGAAGCAAATCGCAAAATCAGGAAAGAAAATTCTTTTCGTCGCTACAAAAAAACAAGCCAAAGATATTCTTGAAGAAAGAATAAAACCAACAAGAATGCCTTACGTTATCGAAAGATGGTCTGGTGGGATGTTGACAAACTTCGGGACAATTCGAAAAGCGATTCGAAAAATGTCATCAATTGATAAAATGGAAGAGGATGGAACAATGAAAACGTTATCAAAAAGAGAGCGTCTTCAGTTGTCTCGTACTCGTGCGAAATTAGAAAAAAACTACGGTACAATTGCTGATATGACTAGAATTCCAGCAGCAGTATTTGTGATTGATGTATTGAAAGAACACATTGCAGTGAAAGAGGCGAATAAGTTAAATATTCCAACTTTCGCTATGGTAGATACAAATTCTGACCCAAGAAACATTGATTTCGTTATACCATCAAATGATGATGCTACACAGTCTATTGATGCAATTATGGCAAAGGTTGCTGGTGCAATAATGGAAGGTTTAGAAGAAAGAAAAGCTTCAAGAGAAAAAGCAAAAAACACGAAAGAAACAGCAGTAGAAGAAAAAGCTGTTGAAGAAAAAAAATAAATTACTAATTCGAAAAGAACGTAAAAAATGAAAATTACCGCTGCACAAGTAAATGAACTTAGAAAAAAGACCGGTGCTGGGATGATGGATTGCAAGAAAGCACTTGTTGAAGCTGAAGGTGATATGAATGGCGCTATTGACATTCTAAGAAAAAAAGGACAGAGAGTTGCAGAAAAGAGAGCTGATCGTGATTCAAGTGAAGGCGCAGCAGTATCTTATATCAATGCTGATCAAACAGAAGGTGTTGCAATTGTTTTAGGTTGTGAAACTGATTTTGTTGGAAAAAATGAAGGTTTCTTGAAATTGGCTGGAGAGTTAGCAGAGTTAGCTATTGGTTATGATTCTAAAGAATCCTTTTTAGAAGCTAAATTTGGAGATATTACGGTAGCTGAGAAATTAGTAGAGCAAACTGGAGTAATTGGAGAGAAATTAGAAATTAAAGCATTTGAAAAATTAACGGCACCTTATGTTGGTACATATGTGCATATTAATAGAATTGCAGCTTTGGTTGGTTTGTCTTCTAAAATTAATGATGCAGATTCTGTATCTAAAGATGTATCTATGCAGGTTGCTTCTATGGGAGCAACTCAATTATCGTATAAAGATTTCACACCTGAATTTGTTGCTTCTGAAACTGAGGCAAGAATTGCAGTTATTGAAAAAGATAATATTGAATTAGGGCGTTTAGGTAAAACACTTAAGAATGTTCCTAAATATATATCAATGGCGCAATTAACTTCGGAGGTTCTAGAAACTGCAAAAGTTGAAGCAAAAGAACAATTGGCTGCTGAAGGTAAACCTGAGAAAATTTGGGATAAAATTTTACCTGGTAAAATGGATCGATTCATTTCTGATAATACAACATTGGATCAAGAGAAGTGTTTACTAGATCAAAAATTCATTAAAGACGAAAAGATGTCTGTTGCTGATTATGTTTCTTCGAAAGGAGATGATATACAGGTAACTGGTTTCAAGCGTGTTTCACTTGGATAGAGAAAATTATTTAAATCCTGACTAGTTTTAGTCAGGATTTTTTTTGCAATAAATTATGGTAAATAGAATATAGTCTTTCTTAAAAATTAGATTGAATGAAATACAAAAGAATATTACTAAAGCTTAGTGGAGAAGCCTTGATGGGGGAAAAGCAATTTGGAATTGACAATAAAAGAATTGATGCGTATGCAACTCAGATAAAAGAACTGCATGATCAAGAAATTCAAGTGGCAATTGTTGTAGGTGGAGGTAATATTTTTAGAGGTGTACAGGCAGAGGATGGAGGTATGGATAGAACTCAAGGAGATTACATGGGAATGCTAGCTACTATGATTAATAGTATGGCACTTCAAGCTGCTTTAGAAAAACAAGGTGTTTATACACGTCTTCAATCGGCAATTGAAATGAAGGAGATTGCAGAGCCTTTTATTAAAAGAAGAGCTGTTCGTCATTTGGAAAAAGGACGTGTAGTTATTTTTGGAGCTGGAACAGGAAACCCTTATTTTACAACTGACTCTGCAGCAGCATTGCGTGCTATTGAAATGGAGGCAGATGTTATATTGAAAGGAACGAGAGTTGATGGGATTTATAATGCTGATCCTGAAAAGAATGCTGAAGCAATACGATTTGATAATCTGACATTTGATGAAGCGTATAAAAGAGGTTTAAACGTAATGGACATGACTGCGTTTACACTTTGTAAAGAAAACAATGTTCCAATTATTGTTTTTGACATGAACAAAGAAGGAAACCTTAAAAAAGTTGTATCTGGAGAAAAAATAGGTACTTTAGTAACAGTATAAATTTTAGTTATGGAAGAAGAAATTGAAATGCTTTTGGACGAAGCAAAAGAAGGTAATAAAAAAACAATTGACCATTTAATTACAAGTTTAGAAAAGATTAGAGCAGGGAAAGCAACTCCTTCCATGCTTGATAGTGTTGTTGTAGAAGCTTATGGTGCATCTACACCATTAAACCAAGTTGCAAATGTTAATACAATTGATGCAAGAACAATTACTGTTCAACCTTGGGATAAATCAAATTTAGATGCAATTAGTACAGGTATTATTAATGCAAACTTAGGTTTGAATCCACAGAGCAATGGAGAAGGAATTATAATTAACGTTCCAGCGCTTACCGAAGAACGTAGAAGAGATCTCGTGAAAAAAGCGAAAAGTGAAGGTGAAAATGCTAAAGTCAGTGTCAGAAATAATAGAAAAGACGGAAACGACTACTTGAAGAAATTAAAAACGGATGGGCTTTCAGAAGATAGAGTAAAAGATTTGGAAGGCGAAATTCAAAAAATAACGGACGGTTCAATAAGTAAAATTGAAGACCTTATTGTAAAAAAAGAATCGGATATAATGACGATATAAGAATTATTACCATTCTTAAAAAATTAAAGCATCCTTCCAAGGGGTGCTTTTTTTATGCCATAAAAAAACCTGAAAAGAGTTAACTGATAGTCTTGGTAGCATATCTCTTTTCAGGTTACCGTGCAAGGAAATTAAAACCAGAAGCAAAAATTAATTTGCTTTCTATTTATATAGACGTAATGAAAAAGAAAAGGGTTGTTGAAAAATTAATTTTTTAACACGAATTTGTATCCAACGCCTCTTAAATTCTTGAAATACATTGGTTTGCTTGGGGTAGGTTCGAAATATTTTCTAAAATTTAAAATATAATTATCAATAGTTCTACTTGTTGGGAACTTATCTTTACCCCAAATTTCATCTAAAATCTCATCCCGAGAGACAACTTCGTTCTTTTTCGATATCAAAAGACGTAATAATGCTGCTTCGCGTTTTGTTAGTGTAATTGTTTGCGTTTTTGATTCCGCTATGTAGGTCTTAAAATTAACGGTGTTATCACCAAAGATAAAAGTGTCCAGTTGCTCAGATTCTGCAACACCTTTTGTGCGATTGATTAGAATAGCTACACGCAAAAGCAATTCTTCTAAGTTAAATGGCTTTACCAAATAATCATCTCCTCCCATTTTTAAACCATTTATTCGGTCAAGGGAGGTTCCTTTTGCGGAAGTAAATAAAATAGGAACATTACTTATTTCTCGAATTTTAAGACATACATCAAAACCATTGATTTCAGGGATCATAACATCCAAAATAACCAAATCATGGTTCTCGTTAAATAATTCAAGTGCTAATAATCCATTTGGAGCAACATCTACAGCATAACCTTCCATTTCCAAATTGAGCGTCAAGACATTTACAAGACTTTCTTCGTCTTCAACCAGAAGGATTTTTTTCATTCTCAGAAAAATTAGATGATTTTTACAAAAGTACTAATTTTAACGCCTTATAACTCGGTCAAATTAAATAATTTTCCGCTAATATTTAAAAATGAAAAATGTGTATTTAGGTGTTGGTACTAACCTAGGAGATCGAAAAAGTAATATTCTTTCGGCTTATGAACAGATAGAAAAAAGAATAGGTTTTATCAAAAAAAAATCAAGCCTTTATATTACTCCTCCATGGGGGTATGTTTCTGATAAAGAATTTTTTAATTCGGTAATTCTGATTGAAACTGATTTGTATCCAAAAGAACTGTTAATTTCATTAAAAAACATTGAAAACGAATTAGGTCGAATTAATTCAACGAGTAAAAAAAACAGTTCAACGAATAAAAATAGGTACATAGATCGAATTATTGATGTTGATATTCTAGATATAGAAGGAATTCAACTAACATCAGAACAACTGATCATTCCACATGAAAAATTAATTGACCGTAAATTTGTACTTTTTCCATTAAAAGAAATCGCTCCTACATGGTCGCATCCAAAATTAAAATTGTCCATTAATCAGCTTATCAAGACTTGTTCTGATGATTCTAGCATCACAAAACTGGATGAATGACTTTTTATAAAAAACCCTTTTAATTCTAAATCCCGAATAAGTTTTTTCATAGGTCAAAAAAAATACTTATTATTGCACAGTTTTTAGGTAATTTAAAAGTAAAAGATTTTAAAATCAGAATAGAATGAAAAAGCAAAGTTATAGAGGATTAGCTGCCATTGCGGTTGCTACAGCTATGCTAACTGGGTGTAAATTGATTGGAGATGTAGAATATACAGTTCAGCAAGATCCTGTAGAGATGCATGGAGATAGCGTAAAGGTATCCGTGACAGTTAAAGTTCCTGAAAAAGGATTGAACAAAAAAGCTTCAGCTGAGATTACTCCTAAATTAGGAGACAAATCGTTTAAAACAATCACGATTCAAGGAGAAAAAGCAACCGGTAACGGGCAAACTATTGCTTTTAAGCCAGGAGGGACATTTAATTATTCAGATGTAATTCCTTATTCTCCAGATTTAGAGAATGCTGATTTAATGGTTACTGGAAAAGTAACTAAAGGAAAAAAAGAAGTTGATTTCGAACCAAAGAAAATTGCAGATGGTACGATTGTTACACCATTGTGGGCTCAAAATGATGATAAAGCGTTAGTAGGAGTTGATCAGTTTGTAAGAACAACAGAAGAAACTTATAACGCACAAATTAACTATTCAAAAGGAAAATCTAATGTTACGTCTAAAGAATTAAAAGACCAAGACATTAAAGACCTTGAAGCATGGTTAGCGGTAGCGCAAACTAATCCAAAAGTTGCTCCAAAGAAAATGAACTTAATCTCTTATGCGTCTCCAGAAGGAGAAACAGCAGATAACAGAGATTTAGCAAACGAAAGAGCTGTTTCAGGTCAAGAAGCTGCTGAGAAAATCGTTAAAAATTCAGGCTTTGAAGCTGGTGAAGGTTTTTACAGCCAACAACCAAAAGGAGAAGATTGGACTGGATTTGAAGCTGCGGTTAAAGCTTCAGATATCAAAGATAAAGACCTTATCATTCGTATTTTAGAAATGACAGGTGATCTTGATAAAAGAGAGCAAGAAATCATCAAATTATCAAAAACATATAAGGAGTTAGAGAAAGAGATTTTACCTTCTTTAAGAAGAACTCAATTAAATGTTGTTTATGATAAAATTGGATGGTCTGATGAAGAATTGAAAAATTTATCAAATTCTAAACCTGATACATTAACTGCAGAAGAGTTATTGTTTACTGCAACTTTATATGATGCGTTATCAGAAAAAATGAGAGTTTATAAATTGGTAGCTTCTCAATATCCTGAAGATTGGAGAGGTCATAATAACGTTGGATTTGTTCACTATATGCAAAATGATTTGACTTCAGCTGAGTCAAACTTCAGCAAAGCAAATGGAATGAATGAAAACCCTGTTACATTGAATAACTTAGGAATCATTGCTAGAATCAACGGAGATAGAGATAAAGCAACTGAATTATTAACATCTGCTGTTTCTGCAGGTTCTGAAGTTAAATATAACTTAGGAATCATTGATATCCAAAATGGAGATTACGCAGAAGCAATTGGAAACTTTGGTGGAGAAAATACATTTAACAAAGCTTTAGCGCAAACGTTAAATGGAGATTTAAGTGCTGCTCTTTCTACGTTAGATGCTTCAACTGATGCTGAATCTGCATTAGGATATTACTTAAAAGCAATTATTGGAGCTCGTCAAGATAATTTAGACTTAGTTGTAAATAACTTGAAGAGCGCTTTTGCTAAAGATGCTGGATTAAAATCTAAAGCAGCAAAAGACAGAGAGTTTATTAAATTCTTTGAAAACGCTTCATTTAAAAACGTTGTAGGGTAAATACCTTAAGATAATAAAATTTGGAAGCCCCATTGCCTTTGGTAAATGGGGCTTTTTTATGTCTTAAACTATCGGAGAATTATATTCTAATCTTTTAGCTAGATTAGCTTATCAAATAGTGCTTTATATTCTTATAAGTATAATTAGTTAATTTGAAGAAGGCGACATTCCTGAAGAAATCATCTTTTAACTACATGACAGGGTACTTTCACGAAGTAAGTATAGCAGTCTATTTTAAAGCAATTGATTGTTCTTATCGAATACCAAACTTCAATGTATTTCAAAAAAGTATTTGCAAGCGTATTAAAACGAGTAAGAATTAGATTCTACTTTGATAAGTAAATAGATCGTAATATCTTCCTTTACTTGCAATGAGTGTATCGTGCGTCCCTTGCTCAGTAATTTCTCCTTTTTCGATAACTAGAATCTGATCAGCCTTTCGGATTGTACTTAATCTATGTGCAATTACAAATGTAGTACGCCCTTTCATTAATTCAGCTAAACTTTTTTGAATGAAAGCTTCACTCTCATTATCAAGATTAGAAGTTGCCTCATCTAAAATGATGATTTTAGGATCTGCTAAAATAGCTCTAGCAATTGCAATTCGTTGCCGCTGCCCTCCTGATAATTTGACACCACGCTCACCAATAACTGTCTCTAAACCATCTTCAAAATCATCAGAAAACTCATTAACATAAGCTGCTTTGACAGCCTCTTGTAATTGTTCTTCAGTAGCATTTGGGCGAGGAAAAAGTATGTTTTCGCGAATAGTTCCTTCAAACAAAAAATCATCTTGCAATACAACTCCTAAAAACTGGCGATAACTGTTCAGATCAATTTTAGATAAATCTTGACCATCAATTAAAACACTTCCAGAATCAGGTTGCATAAAACTTGAAGCAAGTCCAGCAATCGTAGATTTTCCAGAACCAGATGTTCCCACTAAAGCCGTAACAGAACCTAAAGGAGCATCAAAAGAAATGTTGTGTACAACTTCCTTATCTTCTTCATACGAAAAAGAAACATTATCAAAGCGCATATCTCCAATAACTTCCTTAAGGATGATTTGACGTTTTTCAGGATCGTTTTCTTCCGCCATCTCTAGCAATTCTTCTGTTCGATCCAATCCTGCTAATGCTTCTGTGAGTTGACTCCCGATATTACTCATTTGTACGATCGGAGCAATCATTAAGCCAAGAAGTAAAGTAAACATCATAAAACCCCCAAGAGACATGCTACCCGAAATAATGTAATGCGCACCAATTCCCATAATTCCAGTAGAAGCAACTCCAATTAAAAATGCTGAAGAACTTTGAATCAACGCAGTTGCCGTCATACTTTTTTTAATATTCTCAAAAAGACGAAGCGCACCTTTATTAAAAATAACGTTTTCTTGAGCCTCAGCGTTAAAACCTTTAATTACCCGTACACCATTTAATGTTTCTGTAAGTCTTCCTGTAACCTCTGCGTTAATTTTACCACGATTTCTGAAGATGGGTCGAATTTTTCCAAATGCTTTTAACATTATTAAGCCTAAAATAATGATAGGGACTAGTACAAAAATTGTCATTTGCCAATTGATTTTGATCAAGAAGTAAATTGATCCAATTGCCGTAATTGACCCTCCTATTAATTGAACCAAACCCGTGCCAACAAGGTTTCGAACACCTTCTACATCAGTCATTATTCGTGAAACAACTGCTCCAGATTTCGTATCGTCAAAATAACTAATTGGTAAAGCAAGAACCTTTTTTTGTACAGTAACACGTAAATCTGCAATTAATTTTTGTGCTTCAACACCCAGCAACCGAACCAATAAAAAAGATGTTATTGCTTGAACTAGAATAGCTGATAAAACAAAAACAAGAAGAATACTTAACTGATCGTAATCATCATTAGGGATAATATTATCAATTAAGATTTTAGTTTGTAAAGGGAGAATGAAACCAGCTATTCGACTAATTAAAATTAAAATTAAACCAACCAATAAAATTTTCTTTCTCGGCCATACAAAAGTTTTGACCGCGTTTCTAAAACTTGCTTTCTTTTCACTCATATACAAAGTTAAATAGAAAATTGCCAAAATAGAGTGACAGTATCTTTTATTTCTATGAGAATATGACTTGGAAGTTCTTTATCTTTAACAAATTAAATTGTGAGTGAAATGATAAGTGTTGAAAATGCAAAAGAGCTAATCGAGCAAAATACTGAAGTGTTGACCATTGAAAGAATCAAATTATCAAAAGCAAGAGGTCATGTTCTAGCAAAAAATGTTTACTCTAAAATAAACATGCCTCCATTTCGTCAGTCGGCAATGGATGGATATGCAATTCATTTTTCAGAAGAATTTAAAAAATACAAAGTGATAGGTGAGGTGGCTGCGGGGATGTCTGAAGAATTTGATCTTAAAGTAGGAGAAGCAGTAAGGATTTTTACAGGAGCAATGGTTCCAGATAATGCCAACTGCGTGATAGAACAGGAGATTGTGAAGATTGAAGAGAATCAAATAAGCATTCAGAGCTCCGTTAATTTGAACAGAAATATCAGGCCGAAAGGAGAACAGATAACTCCGGAAGAAATAGCACTGGATAAAGACGAAGTGATCACACCTGCTTCAATTGGTTTTTTAGCAGGTTTAGGAATTGAAGAAATTGATGTAATTAAAAAGCCTAAAATCACTTTAATTGTTACAGGTAACGAACTAGTGTCCTCAGGAAATCAACTGCTACCAGGGCAAATTTATGAGAGTAATGCTGCTATGCTCGTTGCTGTTTTAAGTCAATATGGATTTGATCAAGTTAATATATTATCCATCCCAGATGATTATGCGTCCACAAAACAGCAAATTGAAAAAGCTATAAGAACATCCGACTTTGTATTATTGACTGGAGGGATTTCTGTGGGGGATTATGATTTTGTTGGTAAAGCTTTAAAAGAACTTGACGTAGAACAATTGTTTTATAAGGTTAATCAAAAACCCGGGAAACCACTTTATTTTGGTAAATCGAAAAAAGGTTTAGTTGCTGCGTTACCTGGAAATCCCGCTGCTGCATTAACGTGCTTTTATATTTATGTTTTACCGGCGCTAAATAGACAAATAGGAAAAAGCTTTAAGGGGTTAGAATTAAGAAAGTTATTCCTTGCAAATGCCTATGAAAAAAAAATAACAAAAGGAGTGTTTTTAAAAGCAAAAATTAGTGGAGACAAAATCCAAGTATTATCTATGCAAAGTTCTGCTATGCTAAGAACTTTTGCAATTGCAGATGGACTTGTTTATGTTCCGAGTAATGTGAGTTGTTTGAATGAAAATGATTTGGTAACAGTATATATTCTTTAAGTGGAATTGTTCAATAAAAACCATACAGCAATTATTTTGTCCGGTGGAAAAAGCATTCGAATGGGAGAAGAGAAAGGGTTGATGAAAATAGAAGGAAAACCAATGATTAAATATGTTATTGAAACCGTTGAGCACTTAACAAAACAAATTATAATCATTGCGAATGACAAAACGTATCAAACCTTTTATTATCCTGTCTATAAGGATAGTGTTAAAGACAAAGGCCCATTGGGTGGGATTGTTGAAGGTTTGTCAAGAACTACAAGTGATTTTAACTGGGTGTTAAGCTGCGATACACCTTATTTAGAAAAAAAATTACTCGCTGATTTAATGTTGGAATTAAAAAAAGGAAATCAAGGAGTTATTGTGGAGCATTCGAATCGAAAACACCCATTAATAGCCGTTTATCACAGGTCTGCTTTACCAGTTTTTAAAAAGCAACTTGATCAAAATGATTTGAAACTCTCAAATGCTTTAAACAAGCTAAAAATGAAAATACTAAACATTGATCATCTTGATGAAAAAATGGTTGCGAACATTAATTCGAAAAAAGATTTATGAAAATACAATTATTATACTTCGGTCAAATTGCCGACAAAGTGCAAATAAAACAAGAAGTTATTCATGTGAATGAAAATTGCTCCATTGGAACAATTAAAAAAACAATAATTGAAAAATACCCCGCGTTAGAGAAACAGGTATTTAAAATGGCGCTTAATCAAAATTTTGTAAATGACGAAGAAAGCGTAACAATGGATTGTGAAATTGCTTTATTACCACCTTTTGCTGGAGGTTAAATTTGAATTATGGAAAAAAAGAAAAAACCAAAAAAAGTATTTGTTGAAGGAGCTATTTCTCCTGAGAAAATCGCAACTTCTATTGCACATCATCAAGTAAAAACGAATATTGGAGCGCATGATATTTTTTTAGGCCAAGTCCGAGCGGATGAAATAGAAGGGAAAGAAGTTTGTGCAATCGAGTATTCAGCTTATGAAGAAATGGCAGAACAAAAATTCTACGAAATTCGAGAATCAACATTTGAAAAATTTGATTTAACATGCATGCATATTTACCACAGTATTGGTCGCGTTAATGCAGGTGAAATTTGCCTATTTGTTTTTACATCCTCTAAGCATAGAGCAATGGCAATGGATGCATGTAGATATTTGGTGGAAGAAATTAAATCGAAAGTACCTATTTTCGGGAAAGAGTGTTTCGAAGATGATTCATACCAATGGAAAGAAAATAATACAGTAGAAAATGGTTAATATTACTGAAAAAACAAATACACTTAGAATTGCGATTGCAGAAGCCATTGTCCAGGTGAGCAAACAAAGTACAATAGACGCAATTTTGAATAAAACCGTACCAAAAGGAGATGTGTTTGAAATGTCAAAAGCTGCAGGACTTTTAGGAGTGAAAAAGACATCAGATTTGTTGCCTGATTGTCACCCTTTACCAATTGAATACACTGCAGTGAACTATGAAATTTCAGGATTAGATATTAAGGTTCAAATGGAAGTGAGAACAATATATAAAACTGGAGTAGAAGTTGAAGCTATGCATGGAGCGAGTATTGTTGCGCTTAACATGTATGATATGCTCAAACCAATTGATAAAGGAATTGAAATTAAAACGATTCGTTTATTAAAGAAAAAAGGAGGTAAATCAGATTATAAGGATCGATTCTTGAATAAAAAGGAACTTAAAGCTGCTGTCATTGTGTGCTCCGACACCGTGTCTAAAGGGCAAAAAGAAGATCGCGCTGGCAAAGCAGTTGTCAAAAAACTTGAAGATTGTGGTGTTTCTATTGGAGCTTATGATATCATTCCAGATGAAAAAGAAATCATTCAACATAAATTAAACACATATCATGATTTAGGATTCAATTTAATCATTTATTCGGGTGGAACAGGTCTCTCTGTTAGGGATGTAACTCCTGAGTCGGTAGAACCGTTATTAGATCGTAGAATTCCAGGGATTGAAGAAACAATTAGGCATTATGGGCAAAATAGAATGCCATTTGCCATGTTATCAAGAAGCGTTGTTGGAGTAAAAGGGAATACATTGGTGATGACGCTTCCAGGCTCTACAAATGGCTCTAAAGAAAGTATGGATGCTGTATTTCCTCATGTATTACATGTTTTTGGAGTGTTAAAAGGAAATCAACATTAGATAACGGATAATATTTAAGCAAATTTTCATAGAAAAACTAACTGCGTAAATAGATTACGTTGTTAGGAGCTAGTTTTGAATAAAACAAGGTACACAAGTATAAGGTTTTAACAAATCCTAAAGGCTAGTCGGAATCATTAAATATAATTATTGGGAAGTGAATGTTACCATTTCCTTAAGTTACGTTTTAGGGATGGTAATTTGTACAGTTAAAAACCTAGTGAAATAAGCGGATTTGTTTTTTATTTCACGCCTTTTTTGCAAAAAAAATAAATTAATAGGTATTTATACTGTGTTTTTGATTAGTAATAATACTTATCATTGTATTCGGTTTTTACGTAATATGAGTTAACCCAAAATTAGTTTAGCATGATTCGTACAGTATTAATAGATAGTCATAGATTATTTCGAGTTTCACTAAAAAGTTTGATCAATTCTTTTGATCAATGTCAAGTATGTCTGGATCTAGATAGCTTTAAAAATATCCCAAAAAATAACTGGTCAGAGCAAATTAATTTAGTCATTCTTGATCCCAATTCAATTCAAGAAAATGAAGCAGAATACTTCTTTAAAATAAGAACATTATTTCCAGGTGCACGTGTAATAATTTTGTCTGAAGAAAATCAGAAAGAACAAATTGTGGGACAGATGGAGCGCGGTGTTTACGGGATATTTTCGAAAGATGATTGCCCAATCGAACTAGAAAAAGCGATCACTACTATTGTAGATAATTATGATTTTGAAAATGTTCATTTAGGTGGAATTGTTCGGAAATGTATGGCAAATAATTTAATACAAATTAGACAGCATAAAGTTGATTTTACAGATCGTGAAATTCAAATTTTAAGACTAGTTTGCATGGAAAAAACGAACGTTGAAATTTCTCAAATTCTAGGGGTAAGTGTTCGAACTATAGAGTCGCACAGAAGACGAATGATAGATAAAGCAGAGTGTCGAAGCATAATAGGTGTTATTTTAAATGCTGTAGACGTGAAGTCGTTGGATTTTACAACAGGAATGCCAGCTAAAGGTTATAAGACAGCCAATTAAGATTTTTGTTCATTTAAAAATCAAGAAAAACACACTTTTTTTGCCCTCGACATAATCTGGGATATCTCTCTGATTATAAATTCGTTTAAGTATTTATACGGTTGATTCAGTAATGTTAATTACTTAATATTGTTCATATAAAGACGTTTAAAAATGCTTAAAAAAATTGTTCTTATTGATGATGATGAATTGTTTAGGACAGGATTAATGCGATTAATAGACTCATTTGACAACTATGAAGTTGTGATAAGTTCAAGCACTGAAGAATTTTTAATAAATGAGTCGGATATAAATAAAAGTGACAACGACTTGGTCATCTTAAATCCTCCTCAACCAGTTTCGAAAGGAGTTGTAATTTGTGAAAAAGTAGTTCAGTTTTTCTCCTCTTCTCGCGTAATGATTTTTACGAACTCTTTTTCAAAATTTAGCGTTATTAAAGCCATTGAACTTGGGATTTCCGCATATTTTACTAAAACAATTTCGCCATTTAAATTAGAAGAATTAATGGGCGAAATTACTGATAAAAAGGATTTTGCAGATATTAAGTTGGAGCCTAAAGTAAGAAATGTAATTGTGAGCGAAGCAATTTCGAATATTACCTTTTCAGAAGCTGAAGAAATGGTGCTGAAATTAGTTTGTGCTCAGAAAAGTAATACAGAAATTTCAGAAGAGCTTGGGATAAGCATTAGAACTGTTGAATCTAGAAAGCGTAACATGATTATTAAAACGCAAAGCAAAAACATTATTGGTGTTGTTTTACTTTATATGAAAAATCTCAATTTAAGAGAAGATTAATCGATTTAAGAACTGTTCCAAAACTAAGTTTTTAAGCGGTAATCTCATTGTTTATACTGAGATGAATCCACAATTTTGATATAAACCGCCCTTCTTAAATCATTTCCAATTAAAATTGCGGAAATTACGTAATGACAATATGTTGATAACTGTCCTCCCCTTCGGTATGACTAAACTAGGATGGGGTTGTATTTTTAATATTTAAGTGAGATATGAATATTAAGTTGAAAAATATAATGTTTTTAACAATGTTTTTGGTCGTTTTTTCTGCTTTCGGACAGGAAAATGTTGCATTAAGACATTGTAAGACTAAGGAGTATAGAATGGATTTTTATATTCTTTTGAAAAAAAAGAATGTCCACTATCTGGATACAACAACATACTCATGGTTCAAAGCACAGCAAATATATGAAACGCAAGGAAGGTCTTCGGGAAATCTTTTGCATGGTAAATACACTAAATATTACCATTCTGGACAACTTGCCCAACAAGGAACATATAAATATGGATTGAAAAATGGAATTTGGGTTACTTGGTATCCTTCAGGAAAAATAAAATCTAAATATCGTTTTAGGAAAGGACAAGTTAAAGGAATTTTTCAAGAGTATCATGAATCAGGAGTAATTTTAAAAGAAGGAGTTTATAAAAAAGGAATCCCTATTCTCAAAAAAGAAATGGATAAACAGTCAAAACCTTCACCCAAAGGACGTGTTGAAAAATGGAAACAATTCTTTAAGAAGACAGATAAAGAATCGAAACCAAAAAAAGAGAAAGAGAAAAAACAAAAAAAATCGGCGGAAGACAAACAGTAAAACGCTAAAAGCCCAAAACGAATAATGAGAAAAATCAATTCATCTGCAATGTACTATGCACTTTTTTTAAGTGTAATATTTGCTTTGTTATTGGGTGGAATGGTACTTTTTGCAGGATTTAATCAAAACTTGATTACGCGATTTGATACACAAGAAATTATAATTGACAACGCGAAATCGGGAATCGAATATGCCCAGTCTAATTTTAAAGAATTAAAGCATAATGATCCATTGGTGTTTCGCCTTTTTAATGAGGGAGTAGATTCAGTTAGCGTTGAGAAAAAACAATGGGGAGCGTTTACAATTGTTCAAAGTACAGCAAGACACAGGAATTATGAGCACACTAAAATTGCGCTTTTGGGAAATAAATCAGTAAAAAAATATCCAAACCTCTTTCTTACGGATCAGGGAAGACCTATTTCTCTCTGCGGAGATGCTCGACTTGAAGGTCAATGCAGCCTTCCAAAAGCTGGATTAAAAAGAGCGTATATCGAGGGTAAAAATTATACAGGAGCAAAGATGATTTATGGTCAAGTAACTAATTCAGAGAAGTTGTTACCAAAAATCAACCAACAATTATTGAATAGTATTGACTTATCGCAAGGTGAAATACACTTATGGAATGAAAGAACAAGTGATTCAATTGTAAAATCTTTTCAAAAAAACGGTATCCACTTTGTTCAAGATGGTATCTTGAATTTACAAGATGCATGTATCAAGGGGCAAATAATGATTGAAGCAAAAGATTCTATTTTTATTGGAGCAAGTTCGACAATCGAAAATGCGATAGTAAAAAGTAAAGTAATTTATATAGAAAGTGGTTTTTCAGGGTCGATACAAGCATTTGCTTCAGAGAGAATAATTTTAGAAGAAAATGTCCGATTACGCTATCCAAGTGTTTTAGGAATTGTTGAAAAAACAAACCCTACAAACCAAAGTGCAACAATTGTTTTAGGAGAAAAAAGTCAAGTTATTGGAAGTGTATTTTTGCTAACTACTGCTTCAAATTTTAGATTACAACCCCAACTTTCTATTGCAACTGATGCAGAAATAGATGGTTTTGCCTATTGTCAAGGTAAAACAGAATTAAAAGGAACAATTAAAGGACATCTTTTTACAGAGAAATTTTATTTAAAAACAGCTGCTTCGAGCTATGAAAATCACATTTTAGATGGGCAATTATTAGATCAACTTCCTACAAACTTTGTATCTGTGAATTTACTTGAAGATACAGATCAATTAACGCGAATAGAATGGCTTCAGTAGTGAAACAAATAAAGCGAAAAACAGCAATTAAAAAGGTGAAGGCATTCACACTTTTTGAATCTGTTGTTGCCATAACCGTTATAACTGTTTTAATTGGAATAGGAACTCAAGTATATGCAAACATTACTGGATCTGAAAAACCATTGGCTTATTACGAAGCAAAAGAAGAAATTGATCAATTGCGTAATAATTTAAAAGAGACGAAAGCCTTTTTTAATCAAACTTTTAATTACGAATCATACGAAATTACACAACAAGTTGAATTTTATAAAGGAAATAAAAAACTCTATAAAATTTCCTATAGCATTCAAATTGGAGGAAAAGAATATTGGAAAGAACAACATTTGATGGTAAACGAAGAAAATGACCTTTAAAAAAAACAAAATACGGGCATTTACTATGGTAGACATTCTAACAGGAATGGTCATCACAAGTATAATTATTGGGATGGTATTTTATCTATTTACAGCATTAAATAAACAAGTTTATCATTACGGAAATGTTCGAAATAATTTAACTACATATCTCTTGCTAAAACAAGATTTAAAACTTCAGTTTGAATTGGCAGAAACCATTCAAGAAATTCCAAATGGACTTAGTTTAAAAAGAAATAATGATGAATTAAATTATATCAGAGAAGAAGAAAAATTACTTCGTTTTTCAAATGGCACTGTTGATACCTTGTCAACTTCCATTACAGAGATGAAGATTGATTCTAGAATCAATGAAGAAAAAGAACTTGTCCATAAGTTGGCAATTAAATTAATGATAGAAAAACAAGAAATGGATTGCTATTTTTTTAAAGATTATAGTAAAAAAGGAAGCATAAATGAAGCACTCGTAAATGTCAATTAAGATTCAGCAAAATACCAAGCAAGAAATTGTGTTGACTTCTAACCGAAAAGGAATAGATCAGGCAAAGAAGAAAGAGAATTTCTTTAATCGTGATATTCAACTTTTTGGAAGCAGAAAATTCGGAAACAAAAAGAAAGAACGTTTCTACATGGATTTGCGAACTTTATTAATTGCCGGTGTCGATCTAAAATCAGCCTTAGAAATAATCATTGAAGAACAGGAAAAAGAACAAGAACGCGATTTTTTCAATGGAATTTACGAATCAATCTTATTGGGAAAGTCATTGTCTGAAGGGCTAAAAAAATCGGGTAAATTTTCAGAGTATGAATACTTCAGTATTGCAATTGGAGAAGAATCAAATCGATTAAATGAAGTTTTAGAAGAGCTCATGAACTATTATACAGATCAAGCAGCTTTGAAAAAACAGATTACTTCGGTATTATCATACCCACTTTTTGTTTTTGCAATAACAATTGGGCTAGTTTATTTTATGATGACAAGTGTTGTTCCAATGTTTGCAGATGTGTTTAAACAATTTGGAAGTGAATTACCATCATTGACACTCAAAGTCATTTACTTGTCAGAGAACTTTCCAATGTTCTTCTTAATTTTTGCACTGATCGTTGGAGTAATTATTCTGTTCATTCGAACACAACGCGAGCAAGAATGGTTTCGCAAAGGAACGTCTGCAATCTTTCTTAAAATCCCAAAAGTTGGAGAATTAATTCGGCTAATTTATTTGGCTCGTTTTACACAATCCTTGAACCTATTACTTGCTTCAAAAACACCACTGGTTAAATCGTTAGAACTAACCCAACGAATGGTAAAATTTTATCCACTTCAAGTTGCAATAGAAGAAATTAAAGAAGACATAAAAAAGGGAAAAACTATGCATGAGGGAATGGCAAAATTTTCGATCTTTCCGAAAAGAATGTTATCCCTTATCAAGGTTGGAGAGCAAGTAAATCAACTTGAAACAATGCTGGGTAAACTAGCAAAACAATATAACGAAGAATTGAAGTATCAAACAACCATTATCGGAAAAATAATGGAACCGTTAATTCTACTCATTATAGGAACTATAGTAGGGTTGATTTTAGTGGCAATGTATATGCCAATGTTTAATCTGAGCAATATCATGGCGCAATGAAAATTTGGAAAAAGCGAAAAAAAATAAATGCAAATAAAATGCAAGAACAAGAGAATAAAAGAATAAAAAAGAAAGGCTTCATTGGTGCTTTCTCACTTGCCGAATTGGTATTCGTTTTAGGGATTATAGCAATTTTATATATGCTTGTAATGCCAAATCAAGCGGGGGTGGTTGCACAAGCAAAAGCACTTGAAGCCAAATCAAATTTAAATCAACTTTATGCACTTGAAAAAAACTATTTTTTCATGTATTCAAAATATTCTACAAGTTTAGAAGATATCAATTTTGAACAAAATAGATTGGTTACAGAAGGAGGGCAAGCAAACTATAGAATTCAAATTGTTGAAGCTTCAAATTCAGGTTTTGTCGCTCAAGCAGAAGCAGTGACAGATTTTGACGCGGATGGAACCCTAAATATCTGGACAATTGATCACACAAAAAAATTAACTGAAACGGTAAAAGATTAATGATCTCAATAGTTTACCATATCGCCCTAGTTGTATTACTAACAATAGCATTCTATCAAGATTGGAAATTTCGCGCCATTAGCTGGATTGTTTTTCCAGCATTGGCATTGGTTACAACATTATTATTTATCGAAATTGATTTGCCTTGGGAAATCATTCGAATTAACCTTCTTTTTTTGAGTATTGTTATTGGGTGTCTTTTCTTGTATGTTTCATTAAAAAGAAAAAGGTTAACCAATATTTTTAAGCAAGATTTTGGATTAGGAGACGTCCTTTTTTTAATCGCTATTACACCGCTTTTTGCTGAACGAAATTTTATTCTGTTTTTCATTTCTGGGATGCTTATCTCTGGAATCATCCATGGGATGGTTTCATTAAAAAATGAAAATAAACAAATTCCTCTTGCTGGTTATTTGGCACTTTATTTAATCGCATTAAAAGGAGTTGAAGTTTTTAGCAGTAATGACCTTTTTTATAATCCTGTTTTTTAATGAATGAAACAAAAGAAATAACGATTTCTCTTGAGCTTCAGCAACTCATTAATGCGGATATGGCGTGGAATTATAATATTATTCCTGCCGAGCAAAAAAAAGACCTTTTAGTGTTCTATATTGATGAAGAATCAAGTAGTGAATACGTTAAAGATGATCTTGAAATTTTAATGGGAAAAACCATTCAATTAATTCCAATTGATGGATTAACATTACGAAAAAATTTAGGGAAATATTACCGCCGTTCCGGTAATTTAGAAAAAACAACAGTAACTGCTCATGCAGGAGATAAGGATGATTTTTTATTGCAAATTATTCATGAAGCAAGAGGGATAGGAAGTAGTGATATTCATATTGAAATATATGAAGAAGAAGCAAGGGTACGAATTAGAATAGATGGTCATCTTGTAGAGAAATACAAGCTGACAAAAGATGAATATCCTGAAATCGTCAACAAAGTTAAAATCAAATCAAATCTTGATATTACAGAAAAAAGATTGCCACAAGATGGTCGATTAAGTTTTCCTGAATTTGATGTCAGAGTTTCGATATTGCCTACGTTGCACGGTGAAAAAATTGTTCTCCGAATCTTAGCAAGAGATGCATCTCAAGTTGACTTAAATAAATTAGGTTTTGAAGAAACAGAAAAAGCAGATTATTTAGAAGGAGTAAAGCAACCCAATGGAATAGTGCTAATAAGCGGACCAACTGGATCGGGTAAGACAACAACATTATATGCGACACTCAAAATTTTAAATGAGGAAAAGCGAAACATAATGACCGTTGAAGATCCAATCGAATACACGCTGAAAGGAATAAATCAAGTTCAGTTAAAAGAAAATATAGGATTGACTTTTGCAAGTGCTTTGCGTTCCTTTTTAAGACAAGATCCAGACATTATTATGCTTGGAGAAATTCGTGATGCCGAAACGGCACAAATGGCAATTCGAGCAGCATTAACAGGACATCTTGTTTTGTCTACAATTCATACCAATTCAGCATGGGGTACTATTTCTCGATTGATTGATATGGGAGTACCATCTTATTTGCTTGCTGGAACTATAAATACTTCGGTAGCACAGCGGTTAGTGCGCGTATTATGCAATGATTGTAAAAGTGAAGTTGCCTTAGAACAAACAGAGTTACCAAAGGATTTTCGAAATAAAGGATTAGTCAAACATCACATTCCAATAGGATGCGATCAATGTCACTATACAGGATACAGAGGAAGAAAAGCAATTTACGAAGTGATTAATATTGATCATGAGTTATCCGATAGAATAAAAGAACAGCAATTAAAAGTAGATGAACTCCTAAAAGATAGGAAAATTGAAAAAATTAGTGAAAAGGCATACCGCCTTTTATTGCAAGGAACAACCTCTTTAGAGGAAGTATATGCCTTGTTAACAAATATTTAAGATGATAATAAAATTAAAATTGGTCGTTATACTTGTGCTCAGCTCATTTATTGGGTTTGGACAAACTACCATAGAGGAGATGGAACGAAATATTTTGGATTTAGCCAAAGTAAAACCTGAACTAAATGAAAAAGTACAAGTAAGCGTTTCAGGTGTTAGTCTTGGAGATTTCATCTCAGCAATTGGATATGAACATAATTTAAATGTTAGTGTTGATCAAAATTTGAAAAAGGTTGTGGTCAATAATTTTTATGATGCTGCAGTTAAAGACGTCTTCATCTTCTTAATTAAAAAGCATGATTTAATTGTAGAAATAACAGGGACAATTATCTCCTTTAAATCTCGGCCTGAAGAAGAGCAAATGACTAAACCTTATGTTCCAAGACCAATAGACGTTTCTTATAGAAAAGACAATGAGTTTTTGTCGCTTAATTTGAAAAAAGATACCCTTAGTCGTGTTGCTGAAGCAATTACAAAAGCTTCTGAAAACAATGTGATTTTAGCGCCAAAGGTAAAAGATAAGACAGTTTCTATTTATGTTCAAAATAGACCTTTTGCACAAGTTCTAGATATGATGGCAAAGTCAAATGGTTTGAAAGTAACGAAAGACCACAATGGGTTTTACTATGTTGATGTTGACGAACCTTTAACAAAACCAACAAATACAGTAACAACAACCAGTCGAAATAAGTCCGGAAGAAATCAGACAAATAGTGGAGGTGCAATTGAATTATTTGTTAACCCTTCCGACCAAACAAAAATTAGTGTTTATGGTACGGACGTCTCTATTCAAGAAGTTATTGAATTAGCTTCAAAAGAATTGAATGAGCATTATTTTATGTACAATTCTCCAGAAGGAAATAAAACCTTGAAAGTTGAAAATGTAAGTTATGTCGAGTTATTGTCTCACCTTTTAAATGGAACGGAGTACACGTTTAAAAAATCGGACGATTATTATTTAATTGGAAATAGAAATACAGAAGGCCTTCGTGCAACTGAATTAATTCGACTTGAAAACAGAACAATTGAAACCGTAATCGACCTTATTCCAGCCGAGTTAATTGCTGATATTGAAATTAAAGAATTCATTGAATTAAATGGAATCATTGTTTCAGGGTCATATTTAAAGATAGAAGAATTGAAAACATTTATTCAGTCTGTAGATCAGGTTGTGCCTATGGTTCAGATTGATATTATCATTGCCTTTTCAGAAAAAACAAGTGGCTTGACCAAAGAATTGAATGCAGGGATTAGAGATCAGCCCACTCCAACATCTGGTGAAGTTTTTCCAGGGTTAGATTTAACGCTTGGATCAGAAACAATTAATGGTTTAATTAATGCATTTAATGGCTTTGGAATTATCAATATAGGATCTGTTACTCCTAATTTTTATGCTTCTCTTAAGTTCTTAGAAAGTAATAGCGTTATTGACATTACTTCAACTCCTAAAATCTCTACATTGAATGGACACGAAGCCACATTTTCAGTGGGAGAGACATCTTATTATCTCGAAGAACGGGTCAATATTCAATCTTCAATTGGAGGACCTGTGCAAGTCTCAAATCGAGTTTGGAAAGAAACGAATGCAAACCTGGATATAACAGTAAAACCATTTGTTTCTGCAGATGAATACGTAACACTTGAAATTAGCGTTGCACAAAATGACTTTCAAGGTCGTGTTGATCCAACAGCACCACCAAATCAAACAACGCAGTCCTTTATTTCATTGATTCGGGTAAAAAATGGAGAGATGATTTTAATGGGTGGACTCGAAAGGGATAGCAATACAGATGCAGGGTCTGGAACACCTTTTTTATCTAGGATCCCTGTAATTAAATGGTTTTTTAGCAACAGAACGAAAGAAAAGGAAAAATCTAAACTGCACGTTTTCATTAAACCCACGGTAACTTACTAAATGAAGTTTGATTTAGGACATATTAAAAAAGTTGTAGCCGTTAATGTCGAATTGGACGGGAAAGAACCTTCGTACCATTATCTAATTCTGAAAAAAACAAAAACAGAAATCGATTTTGGTAAACACGGAATCCGAATTAATGATTTGGATGCTTTGGTTAAAGAAGTTGGAACAAACCATCCAATATTACTTCATTTTACAGGAAAAGGGATTTTAAACAGAAAAACAAAGTTTCAAGAAAACTATCGACATACAATTTTGTTAAATGCCAATTTAAGTGATTTTTATTTCTCTGATTTTTTGACAGAAAACTCAGCGTTTTCATCTGTCATTAGAAGAGATATTGTGGATGAAACGATTAATCATCTGACAGAAAAAAAACTGCAGATTATTTCAATTTCTTCAGGGCCATTTCATACCGCTTTTTTGAGTGAAATACTAAACAAAAAAGAACTTGTTGTTGATCAAATAATACTGTCTTTTGAAGAAAATGAATTAGTTGATTTTAAAAAAGCAGAGAATAGTGAGAAAGATTCCATCTTACTGGGAGAAGAACGCCTGTCTCAAGAATTAATTACTTGTGCTGCACTTGGAGCAGTGTTCTTTAACCCAAATGAAAAAGTAATTTTTCCAGAAAATGAAATGATTTTTCAAGAAAATTACGAAGAAGCAAAACAAAAAAATATTTTTACGCGATTTGGAATGGGAATGATGTTATTCTTTTTAACCATTTTGTTTGCTAATTACCTTTATGTAGGTCACCTTAATAAAGCAACAGTTGAAAATTCAGTTTATCTAGAAGAATATAATGACCAGTTAACACAAATCAGTGTTTTAGAAGAAGAAAAGATGCGAAAAGAAAAATTGCTTCAATCTTCAGGGTTGTTAAACCGTAATTTTTTATCGTTTTACTTGATGGAAATGGCCAATTCCGTTCCAAAAGAAATAACATTTGATGAAGTTGTATTAAGACCTCTGAAAGATGAAATTAAACAACGTCAAAAGATAGCTTTTGAAGAACATTTATTATTGGTTAATGGCCGATCTAAAACAAGTCATATTCTAAGTCAATGGATCAAGAGGGTACAGCAAGAGGAATGGCTGTCTAATGTAGAAATTTTAGACTATGCCTATCAAGGAAACGAAGGTTATTTTGAACTTGAAATGATTGTTTTATAATGTTTGATCGATTTACATATAAACAAAAAAATTATGGTCTTTTGATCATGTTTGTTTTGATGATTATGGTTAGCTATAAGCGTTCATTTTCATTGACATTAAATCTTCGGAGTGAAATAACAAACCAAGAAACAAAGAAAATAAGCGCAACGCATGCACAATCCGATCTTGAGATTTTGCAAATTCAAATTACGCAACTCAATAAAAATATAGGAAAATCTGACCTTGAACCAGATAAAGTACAGCAAGAGATTTTACGAACGATTGCCTGGTTTTCAGATGACAATGATGTTAACTTAAAACAACTTGAAGAAACACATAATTTCGAAACAGTAGATTTTAATATCTATTCGAATTTAGTTGCGGTTAAGGGAAATTTTAATGGAATTTTATCATTAGCCTATTATATGGAAAATAACTTTGATTACGCACGTCTTACGAATATTTCGGTGTATAAAGAGCAAAATAGAACAACAAAAAAAACAGAATTATATGGAAAATTATTATTCCAGCATTACCGTCAAAAATAAACTTAGGAGATGCTTTCTTAGCCTATTCGCACTCCTTGTATTTGGATTAAACAGTTGTAATGTGATTTTTGAAGAAGACATTTCAGGAGAAACAGTTGAAATTGTTATTCCAACAAATAATGACACTATTTTTTCAAATAATGTTCAGTTTAAATGGAAACCAATCAATGGCGCTTCGTTTTATAACCTTCAAATTGTAAAACCTTCTTTTGATGATATAGAAACTTTCATTCTTGATTCAAATGTAATTGGAGATGAATTTTTTCAAATATTAGAACCGGGTGATTACGCATATACAATAACTGCTGAAAATTCTGGGTATCGTTCGTTAACCACTGAATCCATTACTTTTTATGTTGACAGTGTTGCAAATTTAGAATCTCAATTTGTGTCTTTGGTGTCCCCAGTCAATGAAATTTTTATCAATGGCGAAAGCAATATTAACCTTTCATGGCAAAACCTTTTTGCAGCTGACCGATACGAATATGTTCTTCGTATCGGAGAGACTTTCGAAACAGGAAGTTCTTTAGACCAAGACTTAAATGTAAATACACTTTCGTATACAATTGAATCCACTAATTTTGCTTCTGAAGGGACCTATTTTTGGGGAATCAGAGGAGTAAATTTAACCAGCTCCTCAACATTTTCTTCTCGTCAAATTAATGTAGATAAAACGCGACCAAATAATCCCGTAATTACAAGCCCAATGGATGGTGTCACATTACCAATTACAGACGCTGTTGTGCTTAAATGGACAACAGGAACGGACCCTGGAGTTGTTAATTCTCCTGTGTTTAGTACGGTTGAAATTGCAATGACTGAAACTTTTGACAGTTTCGTAGAATTTGCAGGAATAACAAGTGATTCTTTGGTTTATACTTTCCCTAGTGTCGGAAATTACTGGTGGCGTGTTAAAACGGATGATGCAGTTGGAAATGCTAGCGAATTTTACAGTGAAGAACGTATGATTATTATAGAATAATGAATAAAAAGAGTTGGACAAGAGTATTGATAGTGGTTGTTGCTGGTTTATGGGCATACAATATCTACCGTACAGTCCAAAATTATCAAGTAGCAGAAGAGAAAAGAGAGTTGGAAACAACAACACCGTTAGCATTCAATACGGTTATGATGAACAAGGATACTTTTAGCCTTGAATTACCTTATCAAGACCCTTTTTTAAGAACAGAGTCATATCAAAGAGAAAGAAATAATTCACGAACTGTAACTCCTGAAAATCGAGTGTCTAATTCTAGGCCTTCAACTTCTAATCAACGAAATATAAGGGGCAATTCAGCTGACCAAGAAAAATGGCCTGATATTAAGTACTACGGTTTTTTAAAAAATCAAGATGGTAATAAAGGGGCGCTTTGCATGGTAAGCATAGCCAATCGAATGCACCGTTTTCATCAAAGTGAAACACGAAATGGGGTTAAAATAATTCAAGCTTCAAGAGACTCAGTAAAACTTGAATTTGAAGGAACCATGAGATTTTTCCCTGTTCAACATCTATAGAATTAGGTTTTTGAGGATAAAAATTACAAATGTATTTTTTCGGTATATACCAGAAATTTACTTGAAAAACGAAGCGATTTATATCCTAAAACACATCAATTCAGCCTTCTAGAAATCGTAAAAATGATTTGAAGTATAATCACGATTTATGCCTTCTTTTCTCCTAAAAAAATGAGTTTCAACCAAGTTATTAACATAATTTGATTTTGAAACTTTCAGAAAATCAAAATGTTGAGGTAACGATTAAGTGGTGGCACTTAATCTCTTGGCTTAAGGTGTTGCGGAAACTACTGAATCAAAATTCAGCGCACTACTTTAAATTTGTTTGTAAACACAATAGTAGAAGATTGATCACTAAAACTTGTTCAATCCGATCCAATAAAAAATTAAACCAATGCTAAATCGTATTTTCTTTATCAGCCTATTTTTTACATTAATCAATGCAACATCTACGGCAGTTGCACAAACGGATTCAACAGATTTATCATTTACCTCTTCTGTGGTGCTATTAGAAAATGAATTTGATTCCCTTTTATTCTTAGGAGGAGATTATTTAGAATATACGTTAGCCTTTGATATCTCAGAAATAAGTGATTTTGGAAAATTAATCGTAGAACTCAGAGAGATTGCTTCTGATGAACTTATTTATGCTGACGAATTAACATTAATTGATCTTCAAGATGAAGAAATAATTACTGGTTCTAGTGTACTGCTCAATTTTGGAAAATTATCCTCCCTAGAGGACTATATCGTTACAATTCAAATTGAAAACCTAGTTGGAGAATTAGGGGCTTCAATTTCAAAGACACATTAAACCTATGAAGTTATTGAAAAATAGCATATTACTGCTTGTCTTTCTGTTACCTTTGGTTTTAGGGGCACAACCATCTTCCCCTCCATCAACAGAAGTACAAGAAATAGTTTTGACTACGGCAGAAAGTGAACAAGACACATATGCGGCGAGTAGAAGTTTGAGAAGAAGGAATTTTAGCAATAGAAAACGGATGCTTGTTTATCTAGATCAAACAAGGCAATCGAAAATTGTGACCCGAAGTTTTTTGAATTTTGACATGGATGAAATTCCGGAAAATGCAATCATAACAGAAGCTGAATTACAATTGACAGCTGCTAGGGTTGATAATGGTTCTAGTCATGCTATTTTAATCGAAAGAGTTCGAAGAGATTGGGATGAAGATACGTTAACTTGGAAAAATAAACCAGGTGCTTTCGGATCAGATGGAATTCGATTTTCTTCAAATTCAACATCAAATCTTGGGTTGCAAACATTTGACTTAACAGAACACGTAATTAAGATGCATGATGACCCTGAAAGAAGCTTTGGGTGGAGAATTCGATTAAGAAATGAAAATAGAAATAGAAGAGTAGTGCGAACTGGAATGCGTTATTTTACTTCCAATCATGCCAACACAAATTATCACCCGAAACTAGTAGTAAAATATATAATACCTTTAGAGATTGAAGCTGAAATTCAACATGCAACAGTCGGAAATAATGATGCGTCTATAACTCCCTCTGTAATTGGAGGATCAGGTGAAATCCAAACATTTTTATGGTGGGATGAAAATGATGATGGCTCAAGAACACTTTTAACTTCAGGGTCTACTGAAGCTTTGAAAATTGATAGTTTGGGAACTGGAGTGTTTATCTTAGAAGTGAGGGATGCCTTATTTGGAACAACAAATCAAGACGATTTATTACGAACGTATAAACGATTTTTGATTGGTAGAGAAGGGGAAACAACAACGGTCTCAATTTTTGCAGATAGAAATGCAGGAGAGAACTTTATAGAAGATGCTTCAATTTTTAATCCAAAAGGAGATAATTCTGATTTTTTCAGGTCCGATCGAAATTATGGAAGAGATGTTTTTTTTAGAACAACTCAGATTCCTGAAACATTTTTTGGAGCATATGATAACGCAGCATTGTTACAGTATTTTATTGATTTCAATAATGAATTAGTGTTTTCTTCGGCGGAATTAGAATTGCAATCGGCATTTGGTCATTTCAGAACACCGTCTTCTACAAATGAAAGTTATTTATCTAGAGTTAATGATTCTTGGGATGAAATGAGGGTGACATGGGATACAAGGCCATCAATCGATTCTTCTGCAAGGATTTCATTAGAGCAAACAGGGAGCGCTGGTTTTACATTTGAAACATATTCACTTGATATTATAGACTTTGTTGAATTTTGGCAAGAGAACCCCAATCAAAATCATGGGGTAGAATTGGCACTTAAAGATTTTGCAGATCAGACAGCTCCTTCACGATTAGGATTTGCATCAAGTGATGTCTCAAATGGAAAACAAATTAAGTTTACATTGTCATATAGCGTAGATGCTCAAGAGCTTGAATCAACATTTAACGATACAACCAATACAGGAACATTAACGGTTAATGCTCCAAGTGGTAATTTACCTTATACTTATTTGATCAATGGTGCTCCGTTAGGTGAATTAATTGATGTATGGAATGAATTAGACGCTCCTCAATTTGTTGATAGTATTTCATTTTTTGAAGGAAACATAAATGCGGAAACATTCACATTTGAGAATCTTCCTCCAGGTGAATATTTCACATCAGTTTATGATAATGACGGAGTAAAAATATTTGAAGGAAATGGTACTGTAAATACAGAAATTCTGCTTTTAGATGAAAACAATTTAACGCAATCCGCGGATAATGTTTTTGCTAGAGGAACTGAAGAAGAAAATGGAAATGGACGTTTATTCGCCGAATTACACGAATTTGATGAATTTGGAGGAATTAATTTTGAAGTAGTTGAATTAGGACAATTTTGTTTTGGTTTTAATAAAGCGAGTGATCCAGTTTCAAATGGAGAAACAGGATTAGAGTTTGGAATGCGAATCATGCCAAACGGAACATATCAAGTTGTAGAAAACAATAGCTTAATCCAAGTCTCAGGAAATATTTCAGTTGGCTCTAGAGTTGGGATTTTAAAAGACAATGAAATATATAAAATAACAATTGATCAAGTAGAAGTTTATAGTTCTGACGCTCCTTTATTATCAGATGTTGGAATTGCTGTTGATTTAGTAGCTGTTGATGCAATTGTTAAATTAAAAGTAATTAACTACGTTGGTTCCTTAAAGCCTCCTGGTATTTCAATCAATGTTGATTATCCTGAATGTGGACAATCAAAAGGAGACATTTTTGTAAAACCAAGCGTAAGTTTCGTACCAAGTACATTTGTTACCATTAGTTCTTCTGTAGCAGTAAATAATGAGACTGGAGAGAGCTTTTCCAATGAACCTTTTGTTGGATTTATAGGAGAAACTGCTCAAATTTTGGACCTTCCTATTGGAACGTATACATTGACCACTACTTATTCTTTTTCGGGTGGATTCAGCTTTACATATACCGTTTCAGAACAAATTGCGATCGGTTATATTGTCGAATGGACGGAATTAGATGGAACAGCTATAATAGATGGAACAGAAAATACCATTCGCCCTTTAATAACACACCCTGGCTTTGCAAGCGCAAACAGTACTAATGTTACTGAACCAATTGTTGAAAACTGGATTCAATTTGAAGTACGTGTAGGATTTCCTTCAATTACAGTTCCCTCCATTGGAGCTGAAGTGTTTCAATTGCGTAATATAAATGACCCTGCAGATGTTGCATTTGGGTTGTCTTCAGTAAGTTTTTTAAATTCTGCATTATCTTCTTATAGTAATCCTGATCCAGATTTCAATCCAATTGATCCGACAGGTTCTTCAGCGACACCAAACGGTGTTTGGCGAATAGATCAAACAGAAAGTGAATTTTCAATTTATAAAGAAAACAACTTTCTTCAAGATGGAACTTCGAGCATAGGTGGACCATATGAAATTAGAATTGATCAAGCAAAAGAAGCAAGATACATTACAACCATTGCATCTTTTTGTGGGAACTTCCCAATTCCAGATCAATATGTAGAGCCAACAAGATCAATTAGAGGAGGTTTCTTCCTAGTGCCTTCAGATGATATCTTAAAATTTGAGTTTAATGAAGAGTATAATCTTCCTGGAAACTTAAACTACACAATACGAAACTTTACAGGAGAACCTATTGAAGGACTTGAAGAGCCTGTAGAAGTTTTTGGTGACAACCGTTTTTCATTGGATTTATCTTCACTTTCTGGAGGTACATATTTAATGGAAATTGAAAATGATAAAGGAGAAGATTGGTTCATTCGATTCAGAGTACAATGATTAATTTAAGACACATATCACTTAGTTTATTGGCGTTATGTTTAATAGCTTGTGGAGAAAAAACGCAAGAACATGATACTTCAGAGTTATTGACTGAAAATGATCACAAACATCAATTTCATATAAATTACAATAATGACCCGAATGAAGTACCATTTAAAGGCGGTTTGATTCATTTGCAACACGAGCATGTTTTGTCCAATGCTTTTACCATTCAAGAGATTACAAAATTCAAGGAAGATATAAAGTACCGTGCTAAACGCATTCCTACAGAATTATACTTGCGAAATAAGGGCGTGTCAGAAGAAGAAATTACAGAAGCATTAAAAGAGGTTGAAAGCGAGCAACTTTTTTATTTCGAATTTGAAGAAAAGCAAAAACAAGATTTGATTAAAAAATATTTTTCTGAAAGTTTAGATCAAGATATTGCTTATTTATCCTTTGATATCTTCAAAGATTTTAAGTTAGTAAACAGTACAGGAGATACGCTTTTATCCAATTACAGCATTTACGAACGGAATTTTCATGTTGCTCCATACGAGCGAATTTTACTGAGTTTTTCGGGAATCTCAGAAGAAGAAGAATTACAACTTATTTATACAGATAAACTATTTGGCAAAGGACAATTCAATTTTGATTTTGCCTCAACTTATTATTTAGAAAACACGACTAAAAATCCATCATGATTTTAAAAATACGAAATAGCTATATAGGAAAATCAGTGAGCTTACTGATGATTTTTATCTTTATGCTAACCTTAAACCCTATTCAGTCATACAGTTTAACAGGAGGACCTGCGCAACCAGAATTCAATTCGTTTACCCCAATTGGAACTTCCGATATGGTAAATTTATCTTCTGGTGATTATAGTTATAATGTGCCGATTATGGATGTTGGTGGTTTCCCAATCAACCTAGCCTATAATTCAGGAATCACAATGGACCAAGAAGCTTCTTGGGTAGGTTTAGGTTGGGACTTAAGTATTGGTCAAATTAATCGCCAAATGCGTGGTTTACCAGATGATTTTAGAGGAGATAAAGTGGAGTATGAAAATCAAATTAAGCCCAATACAACTGTAGGGGGAACATTTCAATTTAGTCCTGAAGCATTTGGGATCAGTTTTGAAGAAGTTCTTCCCGAAGATGCTGTTGATGATGAATTAGGCTTTAATTTTGGATTATCGGCTCAGTATAACACCTATGATGGGATGAGTTTAAGCCCTTCTTTAGGCGCTTCTTATTCTATTGCAGGCTTAGGTCAGGCAAGTCTTTCAGTAAAATCAACACCTGATGGATTAGTTGTTTCTCCAAACTTTTCATTAACGGCAAAAGCTGAAGATGGAAAAAAGGTTGATCGGCAATTAGGGGTAGGATTTGGGGTATCGTTTAATTCTAGACAAGGGCTTTCGAATTTCAATATGTCAACAACATACAAAGGAATGGTTTCTCGAAATGCCGTTAAGATGAAAGAAGAGAAATATGGAAATAAAAAGTCAAGTGCCTCCAATGGTTCCAGCAAAAGTTTTATAGAAAATACATATACGCCAACTGTTCAGGCAGATATGGCTTCATTTAGCGGAACATTCAATACAGCATTTGGAACTGAACTTTTTGGAGCTGAAGGAGAAGCCGAAATTACAGGTTTTGCGAACTCACAATTTTTAGAGACGAATAGGAGCATTAAGCGTGCTTACGGTTATGAGCATACTGAAAAAGCGCCAGAAGATGCCATTTTGGATTTTAATCGAGAAAAAGATGCCGTGTTTACAGAAAATAGTACGAACCTTCCATTAACTAACTATACTTACGATTTATATAACGTGAGCGGACAAGGCGTTTCGGGGATGTTTCAAGCACACCGATCACAAGTTGGTTATGTTTATGATGGTTATGAAAGAACGGATGCTTCAGGTGTTTCGGGTGGATTAGAATTAGGAGTTGGGAGTGCAGCACATACTGGGGGGGATATAGAAGTAACTCTAACAGAAAGTGAATCAGGTGTCTGGGAAAACGATAATGAAGCGCTTGAAAGTTTTCAGCCCAATGAAGAAAACTCACCTTTATATGAAGAAGTATATTTTAAAAACGTGGGTGATTTATCTGCTGACAAAGACCGAGATATTTATGGAGATGAGTCAAGTCCTAGATTATCAAATTATTTACCAATTCGATTAAGAATAGATGGTGGAGCTTATTTCAGAAAAGCAGGGAATGCATACATGCGTAAAGGACAAGATGAAGTATCTTCTGCTGGATGGGATATCGTAAAAAATGAAATTATCCGAGATGAACGCGTAGCTCGAAATCAAACAATTTTAAAAGTACGTGCAGCTGAGGCAGAATCAATAATGAGTTTTACAAAACATGGTGCTTCTAGACCACATCACACAGCTGGTTTTATTGTGACAAGAGATGATGGCGCAAGATATAATTATGGGCAAGCATTATACAATACAGTAAAGAAAGAAGCAACATTTGCTTTAGGGAGCGGTATAGGAGGGTCATCAGTTATTGGAGAAGTAGGCGATTGTTCAACAGGACTGGTAAATTATAACCCAGGTGTGGATAATTCAATCGACAATACTAGAGGAAATCATTATTTTAATGAAATTACTACTCCAGGCTATGGACATACTTTTTTGCTAACCTCTTTAATTTCTACGGATTATGCAGATATTGATGGTGTTCCAGGGTTTTCTGCTGGTGATTTTGGGTCATATACTAGCTTTAAATACCGTGATATGGGCTTGTATAAATGGCGTGTTCCTTTTCAAAAAGATAAGGCCAATTATAACGAAGGATTAAAAACAGATCCAACCGACGATCAAGGTTCTTATTCATATGGTGAAAAAGAAACAAGTTATATTCAAATCATTGAAACAAAAACCCATGTGGCTTTTTTCCACATCTCAGAAAGAAGAGATGGTTTTGGAGTTGTAGGAGAAAATGGAGGTATCGGAACGGATTCTAAAATGTATAAATTGGATAAAATTTCTTTGTATTCAAGAGGAGAAATTTTTGATGATGAAGGAAACATTATTGGAGAAGGAGTAGATGCGGATGGAAATATTACAACGACTGTAGAGCCAATTAAAGAAGCGCATTTTGAATACGATTATACATTATGTAAAGGTATTCCAAACAATGACGGTGCTTTCTTTGACAGAGATGGTGATGGAATAGATGATAATTTGGGAGGTAAATTAACCTTACGAAGTGTATATTTTACATATAGAAGCTCAAATATGGGGCGCTTTTCTCCCTATAATTTTACTTATGGCGATAGAGATCATGACGGAGATGAAGATGCCATAAGAAACCCTGATTATAATTTAAAAGCATATGACATTTGGGGATGTTACAAGCCAAATACAAGTGCAGCTACTTGTGGCCCTATAGACCCTTTAACGGCATTTGAATTTAATTACTTAGAGCAAAATGATCCGCTCGTTGACGATTATCAGTCAGCTTGGTGCATGACTGATATTGAAATGCCTTCAGGAGGAAACATTCAAATTGATTACGAATCAGACGATTATCAATTTGTTCAGAATAAACATGCTATGCGCATGTTTAAATTGGCAGGGGCAGGAGATTTAGCAGATCCTACTTCTGGAGAAGCTTCTGAATTTCTATTTGACCCCGTAAATAATTTTGAAGATCAGATTAAGGATGAAGGTTTATTATATAAAGGAAATAATGATGCAGAATACTTATACTTTAAATTAGATGAGCAAGATGGATCATTAGATCCTACGAATCTTGAAGATGTTGAATTATTCCAAGAGAAATACATTCAAGAAATTGAAGAAAGGCAACAAGGATTAGTCCAATTTAGGATGTTAATGAACATGTCAAATCAAGGAGGCTCATTAATTAACGGAGATGAATGGATGGATACCCCTTTTGACTTTATTAATGGTTATTTTGAAATTGTACCTGGGGAAAGTACACTTTTTACGAGTGGAGGTGAAGCGTTTGGAAGTGTTAAAATGAAAACAGTTAACCTTGAAGGCGGTTTTGCAGGAGCGGCGAATGTTAATCCAATTGCGAAATCAGGATGGCATTTTGCGAGAAAATACTTGCCAAGATATGTTTATGGTTTACCAGAAACGAATCTTGATGAAGGAACAGAAGCTGTTTTGAATGCAATTCAAAATTCGATTGAAAATCTTGTTGAAATATTCTCTGGAGCGAATGGTTTATTAAAGAGTAAAAAAATTGCACGTCGTTTTATTCCAGAAAAATCGTGGATTCGTTTAGGTGAACCAAGTCAATTTAAAAAAGGAGGTGGATGTCGTGTGTCAAGAATTGTGATGACGGATGAATGGGCAACTATGACAGGAACTGAAGTAGGAGGGGTCAATGATCAAATTTATGGACAAGAATATTCATATGAATTAGAAGGTGGGGGGTCAAGTGGTGTTGCAAGTTACGAACCTTATGGTGCAAAAGATAACCCCTTTGTACAACCTGTTTTTGTTAATGTGAATCGTCTTTTGGCGCCAGATGAAAACAATTATGTTGAAAAACCGTTTGGAGAATCATTTTTCCCTTCGCCAAGTGTCACATATGGTAGAATTAGGGTTAGAAACTTAGAGCGTGTAAATGAATTTACAGGGCAAGAGCTAACCAAACACGCAACAGGAGAGGTTATCACAGAATACTATACAAGCAAAGACTTTCCAACATTAGTGAATCAAACACGAATTAAAGTACACGAAGACCACAACCCACTTATTGCAAGTTTGTTAGAAGTAAACATTGTTAAACACCTTACTTTATCACAGGGTTATACTGTTCACTTGAATGATATGGATGGGAAAATGAAAAGTCAACGTGTTTTTGCAGAAGGACAAGATGATTACATTTCAGGAGTGGATTATAACTATGAAACCTTTAAAGTAGCTTTACCCTCAGTATTAGCTGTATCTAACGATTCGCTTATAGATTCTGGAGTCTTAGACAATAGAGTTCTAACATTAAACCCCGAAGGTCAATTAGAACAAGAAACGATTGGAGTTGAATTTGCAACAGTGAATGATTTTAGAGAAAAAAGATCAGTAACTCAAGTTGCTGGTATTGATCTGAACGCTGCTTTTTATACCATTGGACCGATTCCAGTTATAGCACCAATTCCATTACCAGACTATTCAAGACACGTAGATCAGTTGCGACTAGCAACAACAACTAAAATCATTCATTCTTATGGTGTCTTAAGAGAAGTTGTTGCGCATGATTTAGGAGCTTCCGTTTCCACTAAAAATCTAGTTTGGGATTCTGAAACTGGTGAAGTACTGGTCACAGAAACAACAAATGAGTATAACGATAAGTATTACTCGTTTAATCTACCCGCACATTGGAACTACGAAGGGATGAGTCAAGCGTCAATAAATAGTGGTTTATTGACAGGAATAGAGGCAGGAACAGGTCCAGGAAACTTTAAAAGTACTGATGGAGAACTTGCAGAAAGTTATTTCTACCCTGGAGATGAAGTAATCATATTTGATGATTCAGGAATCCAGAGAGCATGGATTGACTTGATTACAGAAGGCACTGACTTTTCTATGATGGATGCAGATGCGAATGATATTACGATTAGCGGAGCCGCATCATTAAAAGTAATCCGTTCTGGTAGAAGAAATATTCAAAAGACATCAATGGGAAGTATTGTTTTAATGGAAAATCCAATTGATATTTTGTTAGAAGACGGAGGAGGAATTAATCCTGGGTTCCTAGAAACATCAGACTGGGACGAATATCGAATTGTAAATGCAGGAGCTGTTGAATTTAGTGACGATTGGAATTTACAATGTGAATGTGGGATAGATGTCAGTGAAGTACATAATCCGTATCGTTTCAATGAAAGAGGAACTTGGCGCGCAGAAAAATCGCATCTATTCCTTACAGGGCGAGAACACAGTGATGTAAGACCTGATCCTAGAAATGATGGTTTTTACAATAAATTTTCTCCATTCTATCAACGCAATGAAGCAGGAGAATGGTTTATTGAAGATGAAGATTGGACATTTACTTCAGAAGTAACACAATTTAATCCTTATGGATTTGAAATAGAAAACCAAGATGCATTAGGACGATTCTCAGCAGCACAGTATGGTTATAATTTCAGATTTCCATTAGCAGTAGGAGCAAATACGCGTTATGACGAAATGGGATTTGATGGATTTGAAGATTACAATTTCCAAGGATGCCCTGAAAATGAACATTTCGGATTTAGAGACCCGGTTAACGCAGGATTAGGAGAAGTAGATAATACGGAATCACATACTGGAAGATCCAGTTTAAAAGTTGCTGCCGGAGGAAAAATAACAAAAGTATATACTGTCGCTTGCCCTGAAGGGCCTGCAGTACCTTAATTAATAAATTAAGAATGAAGAGATTATTTTATAGCCTTATATTGGTTTTTATTGTTCCAATTGCATTTGGACAAATCACCCTAACTGTAAATACTCCAGTAATGGGAGTAAATGATGGAACATCTTTGTCATTAGACCAAGCTGCTTCGCAGGCTGTTAGTTTGGCAAACACGGGAGAAGATGTTATTATTAACTTGAATGTTCCCGATACTGATGGAGATGGTAAAGCGTTGATTCCAATTCCAGCGACTACAACTTCAGTGCAATCATTGATTAACTTTAATAACACAAATGGTTCGATTACGTTAACGAAAGATCCAATTAGCACAACTGAACAAGGACTTGATGGGATTGATTTGTCGGATGGTTCGCAAGCAAGAGGAATAGCCTGTAATAGTTCTCGAGATATTACAATTTCAAATTTAACATTTGACAATTTTTTCACTCCCAGTTCTGGGCAAAATCATTTTGCGATAGCTGCTCAATTCAGTGATAATATTTCGATTATCAACAATAATTTTAATACAAGTAACATAGGAGTGTTTTTTCTATCATCTAGTGGTATAATTAATGAAAATGAATTCATTGATCAAAATAGAGCAGGGATATTGTACACTGAACACCCTACTATTCCTATTTCAAGTGATTTTTTCCAAGAAATTCGTGTTGAAAATAATACAATGGATTATTCAAGTAGTTTTATCAATACTGGAAATAGAGACGGTGTTGTAATTGATTTCCGTCATCCCAATTTAGGTCTTTCTGTGTTTATTAATGACAATACAATTCGAGCAAATAGTCAATGCCTAGAAATTGTAAATAGAATACCTATAGGTTTTGGTGCAGATATGGTGATTAATGGAAATATACTTACTGGGAACGGAACTCTTGATGGTATAGTAATGGTTGGTCCTCGATCGAATTGGATCGTGGAGAATAATGTGCTAACAAATTTTCAAATAGGAATTTCATTGAGTTCAACATGCACACTGGGATCACCATGTCCGAATCCTGGAGATGAAACTGATTGGACAATTGATTTTATCGAGTCCAATAGCTTTGGAGCAACACCAGTAAATACCGGGAATGTTTTTAACAATTGTATAATTAGTTTTAATAGCAATTTAGAGAATCATAATAGAATTATTGGGTATGATATTGAAGGGAGAATTAATGTTACGCAAGGAAGGCCTACTTCTGTTATTGAAACAAAAATTCGACATTTTTCTCCCGTAGGAGCAGGAAGTCAGTCAACTCCATTAAGAATTACTCCAGCACAGGGTCCTTTAGAAAATACTTTTTCAATAGAAAGCGCAACTAGGAGTGATGGAAATTTAACAGTTAATTATAGTCTATCATCTTTTCTACTTCCAGCAACAGGTGATTTTTGGGTAGAATTTTTTGAAGCAGATGGATTTGGAAATGTCCTTTCCTATATAGGAAGGGAATTTCATACTACAGCTGACATTGGAAATTCGTTTACCGCAAGTTTTTCTGGCGCAGATTTTACAGAAGGAGATCGGCTTGCTATGAGTTTTACGTCAACAGGTACTATTGGTGATAACCCATTAGGTACAAGTCATTTTAGGTATGAAACAATTGATCAAACACAAGAGCCATGCGATACGTGTAATTCATTTAAACCAATTGTTGGAAGAGAATATTGGATCAGTGCTTGGATTAATGTTGGAGCTGAAGAAGATTTTAAAACATATGATATTGGAGAAGATGGACCTGGGTTAGAATTGATTTTTTCAGGGGCGGCATTACCACCAACAAAATTTCTTCCAACAGGCGAAATTATTGATGATTGGCAACGAATTGTTGGACGATTTGTAATTCCTACTGGGACACTTGACTTTATTCTTGGTTTAGAAAGTCATCCCGATTTTCCAACCTACTTTGATGACGTTCGAATTCATCCGCTTAACGGTAGTTTCAAATCATATGTTTATGATGGTGAAACATTTTGGCTTACTGCAGAACTAGATGATAATAATTATGCCACTTACTACGAATATGATGAAGAAGGTGGTTTAATCCGGATAAAAAAGGAAACAGTAAGAGGAATTGTAACAATTCAAGAAACAAGATCAAATACCACAAAAAGTATAGTAGAATGAGAAACTTATTAACGGTAATACTAGTTGGGCTTTGGTTTAATGGATTCTCAATTTCTGGAAAAGAATATTTAGATAGAATCAATGCCAATTATGAAGCGTTGAATTCATTTGAACTCGAATTAAATTATCAATTATTTAAAGGACACAACGGAACTGAAATAAAAGATGAATACAATGCTCTTGTTCGAAAAGAAGATAAGAGTACTTACATGAATCTCTATAATGAAACTTATGTTTCAGATAAAAAAATGAGTTTGGTAATTAATAATCGAGAGCGCCTGATTCAGATTTTTGAACAAAGAGATTTTAAGGTTGCACAAGAAGATATTGTCAATAGTTTGGATCAATGTCAACAAATCAATATACAAAAAAAAGGCGACAGCCAAGTAATATCAATCTCATTTAAACCATTTTCTAACGCTCCTTATAGCAGAGTGCAAGTTGAAGTGGATAAGAAATTTTGGATTAAAAAGATCACGCTTTATTACGAGACACAGATGAATTTTTCAACCGACTATTATCATCCAGACCTTGATGTTTCGCGCTTAGAGATCACGCATAAAAAATTGAAAAAAAATTGGAAAGACCGTGAGGGTTTGACGGATCTTTCAAGATATATAACATCAGAAAATGGCAACTATGTTGGGAATGAAAATTTCGCAGCATATGAAATTGTTGATTTACGCAAATAGAATTATGATGAAAATTAGATTACATACCTTTTTTGCTTTTTTGTTTAGTGCATTTAGCTTTTTTGCAACTGCTACTGAAGAAACTTATAGCGTTCGTTTACAATCAGAAGAAATATCTGAAGGAACAACATTTGATGTAATTGATGGACGATTTTATCAATTAGGACTCGATTTATTCAAAGACAAGAGCACTAAAATGATTGTGAAATTTGGTGTTGATGAAAATGTTGATTACGGATTTATCCCGGCTTATGCTTCTTTAACGGCTACATTGAAAGTAGAAGCCCTTGATGCTGATGACGAAGTTCTGGCAAGCGAAACCCAAGATTTAACCATTAGTTATAGCAATTCAGGCGGTATAAATACAACAGATTTAAGTTTGTTGAAAACAAATGGTTTCCACCGTTATCGTGTCACAATAGAAGCTTTGAGCATGCCCGTTCCAGAAAATGTTTTTTTAGAAGGAGAACTTAGCATTGATCGTTTTTATGATCTAGATATGAGTATTCCGACCATTGGGAGTAATTATGTCGCCTTTCTAGACACCGACAACGACGTTGTTGCCTATAATGTAAACAATACACAAACAGGAGATTTTGTTTTAGGAGACGAATTTGGACCTCAAGAACTAGAAGTTTATTGGGATTATGTGCAAGGTGCAGAAGAATATGAATTGCAGTGGACTTGGGTAGATGACTACGACCAAGGCATTACAGAACTTGTTTTTAACGAGCGTGATTTTGAACTCAATAACACCCGTTTATTAACCGCAGATCAACGCTATCGTATTCCTTTAATTTATGCAAAAGGGTTCTTACTTTACCGCGTTAGAGCCGTGGGTCGTTGGACAGATAATGACCTTTTAGATACAGATATTTTGCGTTATGGACCGTGGAGCACAGATGCCGAAACCGTTGATATAGAACCAACTTCCACCACAATTTCTGCTTGGCCCCATTATATTCAAATTTCAATCGACCATGAAAACCTAAAAAACTGGCAATATCAAGCCGTTTATGCAGAAGAAGGTAAAAAGAAAGAAATCGTTTCCTATTTTGATGGAAGTCTAAGAAATCGCCAAACCGTTACCCGTTTAAATAGCGATAATCAAGCGATTGTTGGTGAAAATATATACGATAATCAAGGCCGAGCTGCCATTCAAATATTACCAACACCAGTTGGCAATGCGACATTAACTTATTACAATAACCTCAATCAAAACTTAACTGGTGCACCCTATACTCATTTCGATTTTGATTTTGACGCTTTAGCAGAGAGCTGTGTTACACCAGCTAATCCAATGAGCGATATAAGCGGT
>CAYPZN010000027.1:0-46531 GCA_964415335.1 uncultured Crocinitomix sp. | reverse complement strand
GGTTATTAGTTTAACAATACATCAAAGCTATGTCAGATTGGAATTATTTTCAAGCCCCATTTTCCCTGATTTATATTGATGGGTTAAGTGTATTTTTACTGAAAAGGTAAATTATTGATTCCAACTCAATCACACCAACCCAATAGAAAACTCCTCCCCATAATTCTCCTGCACCCGTTTTAATTCCTTAACAAACATCACTGCATTATCCAACAACGAAATCTTATTATAAGAAAAGATCACATTCTTATTCGTCAAGGAATGCCCTGTAATCTTACTCAAAATCGTAACGGGAATATAATTGATCAGATTCGTAATAAACGACCGCCTACCAATATGAGAAGTCACAAATTGATAAAAGGGCTTCACTTCATATTCCTTCTTACCATAAGAATTAGTGAAGGAAAGCGTAATATCCTCTTTCAGTCCTGCTAATTCAGCCAAATCTTTCACATAATCATTAAATTTCTGCGCGCTTATCAAGTGAGGAGGATTATCACCATTCGCTCTAAAAGCATCTTCCAATGGTTTTAAAAACGGAACAATTATGTCTTTTCCTGTCTTCTTATCAATGAAACGCGCATATCGGAAATATGCCATCCTTATTATAAGTATGCTCTGGTTTGATCTCAAATACATCTGAATAACGACAGCCTGTAAATAGCAAACAAAGCAAAATCAGTTTAGTATTTTCCATGCTATCCGTTTTAGGATTGTACTCGATAATTTTTTGAATATGTGAAAAATCAAGATAGATTTTTTCTTCATTGGTTGCACTAATTTTATCCTTCTTAGCGAGTTCAGTTGTAGGGTTGAATATTGGAATTTTATATTTCCGTGAAATGTCATTCAATACTGCCTTGAGCTTTTTAACTTCTCCCCATACTGAATTAATCTTGTTCAATCTCTTTCGAAGAAATTCAACGAACTTCAAATAAACTTCTTCGTTGAGGTTTTCGGTTGTTAAAACAATACCAATTTGCTTTTCAAATGTGGTGATCTTATTTTTAAGCTCCTTATAACTTCTTAGCGTAACATCAGATCGTCCAGATTTATCAGTTAGAAAAATCTTGTCCATATAATCAGCGATTGCAATGGTCTTTTTAGAATCAGACAATCCATTGGTGTCTTTTACTTTTTTGCCTAGTTTTTTATCAAGTTCAGTTTTGAGTAAATCGGGCGTAATTTCTGCCGTTCCTCCTGACAAATAATTGTAAATGTCTATTAGTGATTTTTCAATTTTCTCTAAATCTTGTCGCTTGCTTTCCTCAATGGGTAATTTTGCCTCAGAATCCCATAAATGATTCTCCACCTTTATGCCCGTATAATATCGTAGTGGTTTATAGTAATTTTTCTTTTTCAATACGTCATATTCTTTGTAGCCAAAGTTGGCGTAAAGCATGATTTGTTTTTCTGTTTCTGAGTACTTTTTCAATACAAAGCTCGTCTTCAATTGTCCCATGTCCTGTTTTTTGGTGCTGAAAAAGGTGCTGAATTTTAGATATTCATAACGCTTTTCGGCAAGTTTTATTGCGTTTCAAAAAACTCGATTATTACTGCAATCACCAGGAAAATCAATGGTTTGTGAATTTGAATGAAACGCGTCAAAATTTCGTTAAATCCCTAGTTGGCTTTGAACCTTGTCTTCAATTACCTGAAGAGCTTCGCTATTTTTCGAACTGATTAGGACTGAATTTCCTTTGCTAACCTTTTCGGCTGTGATGTTAGCAATTGTAAATGATTTACCAGTTCCTGGGGGGCCAGATATAACGCTAACAATATTTTCATTACTGTTTTCTATTGCGGAAAATTGACTCTTGTTTAATTCTTCACAGATGATTCCACGTTTTTCTTTTGAGCTGTTTTTTTGAGTATCAAAAAAAATCTCCATGGGTTGAGATAGATTTTCCGTTTGAGTAAGTTTTTTGAGTTCGTCCAATGTGGTAAAAGTATTCAACTCATTTTCAATGAGAGCTGTAACTCCGATTGGGATGTATTTATCTCCAGGTTTGAACGATTTCTTGGATTCTATGTTTAATTGTTTTTTTGACCAAAGTTCTGGATAGAAATGAAGTTCATCAGTATCGTTGTCGGGATTTATTTGATTAATGATTTTACTTAACAAAGAGGTAAAGTGAAGATCAATTTTTTCGTTTTCAACATTTTCTTTAAAAAGTGGATCATTTAACACTTTATTCGGAATATTATTTCGAATAAATTGCCTTGACTTTTTGTCAATAGTTAAATAGAACATTCCATTTTTAACCAAGATTTCTGCTTCATAAGAAATTAATGAATATATACGAGTGCTTTCATACTTATTCATTGATATGAAACGTGAAATACGAGCTAAAGCATAATATTTGAGCTTTAATTCGCCAGGTTTTAAACCCATTGTTTTGAGTATCTGTTTACCAGCTTCGTCTGAAATGGGGATGTAGGGTAATTCTTCAGTTAAAACTTCCTCTTCTTTTGAAAAGAAAAAAAGATTTTTTACCTGAGAAGAATGCAAATGCATCAATTTTGATTTACTCAGTTCTTGCTCGTATATTTTCTGATAAAATGAAAGAATTGATTGCATAAATTGGGACAATAGTTTAGACGGGTGTGAAAATTAACAAATTTGTTTTGACTATTTTCAGATTAAACTGTAATTAATTGCACTAAAATCCGTTACTTTCGTAATTCACAAAACAATATAATTGTGTCAATAGAAGTTAAAAACGCATTTAAGTATTACGGAGAGCAAGCAGCATTAAATGATGTCTCCTTTAAAATTAATTCAGGTGAGATTGTTGGATTTCTTGGACCAAATGGTGCTGGAAAGTCAACCATGATGAAAATAATAACTTGTTTCATTCCAAAATCTTCAGGTACTGTAAAAGTCTGTGGACTGGATGTTGAAGAAAGTGCGTTAGAGGTAAGAAAAAAAGTAGGTTATTTGCCTGAACATAATCCACTTTATCTAGACATGTATGTTAAAGAATACCTCTCTTTTGTGGCAGGGATTTATAAAATCAAGAATAAAAAAGAACGCGTTAAAGAGATGATTGCACTTGTTGGTTTAGACCGAGAGCGAAATAAAAAAATAGGTGCACTTTCAAAAGGTTATCGCCAAAGGGTTGGGCTTGCTCAAGCGATTATTCACGATCCTGAAGTACTCATTTTGGATGAGCCTACAAGTGGGTTAGATCCTAATCAATTGGTTGACATTAGAGAATTAATATTAAACATTGGTAAAACAAAAACTGTAATGCTTTCAACCCACATTATGCAAGAGGTTGAAGCAATTTGTGACCGTGTAATAATTATTAAAGAAGGAAATATTGTTGCTGATGATACAGCAAAAGAAATTCAGCAAAAATCCGTTGAGTTACAAACTGTTTTGGTTGAATTTGATCAAAAAACTTCACGAAATCAATTGAGTAAAATCCCAAATATTAAAACTGTGAAAAACGTTGAAGACAATAAATGGATTTTTGAAGGAGAAGGAGATATTAGACCTTCAATCGCAAAATACGCACAACAAAACAACTTACTTGTTTTAACTATGGGCATTGAGGAAAAATCAATGGAAGAAGTTTTTAAAGAGCTAACAAAAAATTAAAATACAATAAGAACCTATTCTAACTTATCAAAGAATAGATTTTATTCAAAACTCACTTGCTCAAAAGGGTTAAACTCGTTAATCGGATTAATTTCTGTAACTGTTTGATTTTCGACACGAATTGTACGTGATGGAAACTGTTCCATGATTGAGATATCATGAGTTGCCATCAAGACAGAAGTACCCTCTTTTGCAATGGCCAATAAAACAGACATAATTTCTTTTGAAGTTTCTGGGTCAAGATTTCCCGTAGGCTCATCAGCTAAAATAAATTCAGGCTTATTAACCAATGCACGAGCAATAGAGACACGTTGTTGTTCTCCTCCAGAAAGTTCATTTGGCATTTTTGATCCTTTGTGATCAAGACCAACTAAACTTAAAACCTCTTCCGAACGTTGCCTAATTTCTTTCTTCCCTTTCCAACCTGTAGCACGCATAACAAATACCAAATTATCTAAAATTGATCGATCTGATAATAGCTGAAAATCTTGAAAAACGATTCCTAGTTTACGTCTCAAAAATGGAATTTCTTTTCTTTTTAAGGTATGTAAATTAAAATCAGCAATTTTCCCTTCTCCAGCGCTTAACATAAGCTCTCCATAAAGCGCCTTTAAAAGACTACTTTTACCTGAACCCGTCTTACCAATTAAATAAACAAATTCACCTTTTTCCAAATGCAAGTTGACCGATTTTAAAACAACAGATCCGCCTTGCTGAATTTCACCGTCTTTAATCCAAAAAATACTGTTACTTGTTTCCATCTTGATCAATGATACAAATTAATTTTAAATCACCAAAATTTACTGTACGCAGCCGTTTTAGGCTTGTTTCTTATAGTGAGAATATAAAGATAAAAATAAAGCAGTTCTTTGCCCTCAGAGGTTGCATAAATCATGAAATTTTATTCAAAATTAAGCTCAGTTTTAGAAGTAGACATTAAAACCAATGCAATAATCTTAACAGAAATGCGTTTATAACTTTCAAAACCATTCACACAATACACCCTCTTTACAATTTAATTTTACAAGATTATTAAAAGCAGCATTTTTAATAAAAAAAAATGCAGTTAAAAATGACAGCAGATTTATGTTGAGAGGAATTAGTATAATATGTTTATTCATAACGTGCATTGGCTTTTCGCAGTCGTCAGAAAAATATAAGTCTGAATATGCACGCTTTTACAAAGCAGAGGACTTATTTGAAAAGGCAAAATACAGTGCAGCTCAAGAAGAGTTTGATCGCTTTGTCAAAGAACAAGGTGACGTAAACGACCCATTGTTTATAAAAGCAAGATATTACGGAGCGTTGAGTGCGTTAAATTTATATCATGCTGACGCCGAAAGAAGGTTACTACATTTTCTAAAAGAATATCCCGAAACCATATATAAACAAACTGTTTTTCTTGAATTAGGACGCTACTATTATCGGAAAAAGAAGTACAAAGAAACCGTTGCTTGGCTGGATCAAATTGACGTTTATGATTTGTCGGAAGATCAAAAACAAGAATATTATTTCAAACTAGGATATGCACATTTCAGAAATGAAAATCAGAAAAAAGCACGAGATGCTTTTTATGAAATTATAAACGGTGAAGGACAATATCAAGCCCCAGCATTATACTACTATTCGCATATAGCGTATACTGAAAAAAGTTATCAAACGGCATTAGAAGGATTTACAAAGTTGAAAGAAGAGCCTTCGTTTAAAGAAACCGTCCCTTATTACATTGCGCAAATTTATTACCTACAAGGGAAGTATGAAAAATTATTGGAGTATGCTCCTAATTTAGTGGATTCAACGGACCTTAAAAATTCGGTAGGAATGTCTCACTTGATTGGTGATGCTTTTTATAAAATTGGGAAATATGATGAAGCTGTTCCTTTTTTAGAAGAATATAATAAGAAGAGTGCTACAACACGAGACGAAGATTATCAATTGGGTTATGCTTACTATAAAAGCGGAGACTATACGAGTGCTATTCCTGTTTTTGATAAAGTAGCTAAAATTAAAGATGAATTAGGGCAAGTTGCACTGTATCATATTGGAGAATGTTATTTGCAAAAAGATGATTACCTCTATGCGCGAAATGCATTTGAACAAGCATCAACTCTTCCTTTTGATGCGGCTATAGAAGAAGACGCATTGTATAATTATGCAGTATTATCCTATAAACTGGATTATAATCCTTTTGATGAAGCTGTTGAGGCATTAAACCTTTATTTAACACGTTACCCAAAATCAAATAGAGATCAGGATGTATACCAATATTTGGTAAATGTATACACCACAATGAAGAACTATAAGTCGGCAATAGAATCAATTGATCGAATTGAGGATAAAGATTTCAAAATGAAAAATGCCTATCAGATTATGGCCTATAATTATGGCGTCGAATTGTTTGAAAATGGAGAAATGGATCAGAGTATTGAGAATTTTAAATTAGTCAAAAAATACCCAATTGATCCTAAACTAAATGCGCTGAGTTTTTATTGGATGGCAGAAGCGAATTATAAAAAAGGAGCATTTAAAGAAGCAATTGTCAATTACCGTCAATTTTTGGATGAACCTGGTAGTTATGGTTTAGAAGAGCATAATGATGCATACTATAATGTTGCCTATTGCTATTTTAAAGAAGAGGATTATGCAAGTGCTATACAATCATTTCGATCGTTTACACAAGACGTTAACGAAAAACATAAAGAAAAAATAACAGACGCATATTTGCGCATTGGAGATTGTTATTTCGTGCATAAACCTGAGCCTGATGATGACAATGCAATTCTATTTTACACCAAAGCAATCGAATCAGGTGGAGGACAAACAGATTATGCAAAGTTTCAAATTGGACTTTCACAAGGGTTTAAAAAGAATTATCCCGAAAAAGCAAGAATTATGCTTGATATTGTAAATAATCATTCAAAATCTGCTCTAGTTGTTCCTGCTTTATACGAAGTTGGAGAATCATTTCGTTTGATGTTAGATTCTGAAGACCCTTCGCACCGATCAAAGGCAATGAAATATTATAACCAACTCATTCAAGATCATCCGCAACACTCAAAAGTAATTGACGCTATTTTCCAAATAGGAATGCTGCATTTTATTGCACAGGACTACACTTTAGCAGAAAAGCAATTTTTACGCATCTTAAATGAATACGAAAATCCAACAAAAGAAAAAGAAGCATTAGAGCGCTTAGAGGATATTTATACTTCACTGAATCAAACAGACAAATATTTGAAACTTTTAGAAGCGCAAGATATAGAAATTGGAGAAGCAGAACAAGATTCGTTAACCTTTAATGCAGCTTATAAAGCATATGAAGATTCGCTGTATAACCAAGCGGCAAGTTCTTTTGACAAATACTTAAAATCATTTGCACGACCGATTCAAGAAATAGATGCACTTTATTATATGGCTTATTCTTATGAACGAATTGGGGAAACAACAAAAAACTTATCTGCAGTTAAGAAAATACTTGAAAAGCCAACGAATAGACATACCGAATATGCAGCAGGAATAGCTTCTAAAGCTGCTTATGAAGAAAAAGACTATGCACTTGCAATAAAATATTATGAAAAACTCGAAAACAACGCCAGTTATCCAGGAAACAAATTAAAAGCAATTATTGGGCTGATGCGTTCTTACACTTTTCAAGAAGAATTTGGGGTAGCTGAACTTTATGCAAATCGTGTTTTAACAGATCCACTTTCATTAGATAATGTGAAATTGGAAGCACATTATGTAAAAGGAAAAGCGAGTCTTAATGCGAATCGTTTTGAACAAGCATTGACCGAATTTAGAGAAGTCTCAGATCAAACATCTGGTGTTATTGGAGCAGAAGCACAATACAGTATAGCGTTGATATACCATTTACAAGAAGAGTTTAAGAAATCTGAAGATGAGGTAAGGATTTTAATGAAAGAAAAAGCGGGATACGACTTTTGGGTTGCCAAAGCACTAATTCTTCAAGCGAAAAATTCAATTGGATTAGACGATTATGTACAAGCTGAGTATACAATAAACAGTGTTTTAAAAGGATATAATATTGAAGGAGATGGCATATTAGAAGAAGCGAATAAAGTAATGGATGTCATTCTTGAATATAAAAATCAAGAAAAGGATATTGAAGATAGCGGTGATGATACAATAGAAATTGGAGATGGAAATGAATAAAGAAATAAGAGTATATCATTTGATTTTAGCACTTATTGTATTAATCAGTGCTGAAAACGGTTGGGGTCAGGATACCTACAAATTCGATTCGCAAGCAGATAGGCGTATTTCTCCGTCGTATAGAATAACCGAACGTCCAATAATTATTGATACTGTAATTCCAATTCCTGATATTACGTATCCTTTATTGTCTCGAAATAAGCGAACGGAGATTTCTATTGAGCAAATCGGAGCTTCAAAAATTAGAATCATAGAAAAGCTAGAAAAACTTTATCCCGGTTATGCTCGTCTAGGGATCGGAAACTTTGCAAGCCCTTTAGGTGAGATTTATTACAATTCTGTAAGAAACAGAAGAACAAGCCTTGGAATCCACCTTAACCACAATTCGTCATTTGGAAATATTGATGGTTTTGCACCAAGCTCATTTGACAATACAACCGCACGATTATTTGGTAAATTTTTCTTGCCACAGCATAAAATTGAAAGTGAAGTTGATTACTTAAATAATGGGTATCATTTTTATGGAATTGAAGATACAACAGATGCTTTTTCTGTAGATTCTTTGCGCAATAGAGTTCAAGGATTTCGAGGAGGATTCAAATTTTCAAACTTTACAAGAAAAGACAGTGCAAAACTGCTTTATACACTAAAAACAGATTACAATTATTTTCATGAATTCGATCCTAACGAACGAAGTTTAAATGCGAAAAATACCAATTTTGGGATCGGGGCAGACTTTGCTTACAAACAAAAAAAGAATGTTTACTCATTAGATTTTGAGGTACGTTACAATAAGTACAAATTTGCTGATGGCGTTGGAACGATTCCTTTAGGCCTTCAACAGAATGACAACAATACATTAATTCATTTAAAACCAGTTATCTCAACGTATGGCAAAAAATGGAAAGTAATTTATGGTGTCGATCTAAATTTTGATGTGTTGGACGAAGATAATTTATTCAAAGTAGTTCCAATTATTGAAGGGAAATATAGTTTATTCAACAATATTTTAATTCCATATGCTGGAATAGGTGGAGGTGTTAAACAAAATACTTTTCAAACGCTAAACCGAACCAATGAATTTATCATTTCTAGTATCGGACTAAAAAATACACGAGAGTTTAAGGCATATGCTGGAATAAAAGGAACATTATCAAAGAAACTATCCTTTAACGCACAATTCCATTCAACTACATTTACAAACTTGCCGCTTTTTGTAAATGACACCGTTTGGTCTGATTTATATCGTTTCAATGTTGTTTATGATAGAGTTGCTGCAATTGGAGGAACGGGAACCATCTCTTACCAGGCTGCCGAAAAATTAAAAATAGATGTTGTGGGAACTTACAATAATTATTCTGCAACAAATGAGATTCATGCATGGAACTTACCAGTAATTGACATTAAATTAAGAGGTTCTTATAATCTATTTGAAAAAATTTATGTTAAATCAGACATTACATTGCAAGGTGGACGTAAAAGTCCTGAAGGCTTATTTACTTCAGATATTGGAAATGAAATTTTTGAATTAGGATTTTTAGCGGATGCTAACCTTCATGCTGAATACCGCTATAACGATCGCGTGTCTGCATTTATTCAGTTTAATAACATTGCTGCCCAAAAATATTTCAGATGGAATAGATATCAAGTACAAGGGTTTCAAGTTTTAGGAGGAATAACCTTTGGTTTCTAAAATTAACGTATCTTAAACCTTAGAATAACATTGGCACAATCCATGCGTTAACAACTGTAATGATAAAACACTTTATTATAATTTTAATCGGTATAATCCCATATACCAGTTTTTCGCAAGAATCAACTTTCATAGCTTCTGATTCCATCGTTGGAGAGTTCAGTGATTTTTCGATTGATAATTTTGGAAGAGTTTATCTTTGTCAAAATGATGTTATTTTACAGTATTACGCTGATCAAGACACGTTCTATTCAACTTCGCTTAAAACACTCAGGCCAACAACGATTGAAAGCTCAAAATCATTCCGATCATTAGTTTTTGATCAAGAGCGCTCTTTAATTCGGTTTTTTGACAATACATTGACTGACATTAACGGGCAAATTGATTTAGTTAATATTGGAATTCAACAACCTGTATTGGTTTGTGAATCTTTTTCTGGAAATGCTTTTTGGGCGCTTGATGGTGGATTAATGCGTTTGGTAAAGATCGATCAAGATTTAAAAATAATTTCGCAAACAGAAAACCTAGTACGCCTCTTTGATCATGATCAACTCCCAAGTCAGATGTTCGAGCACAATGATTTTCTTTACGTATTGATTCCCGGAAAAGGAGTTGCGATTTTCGATATTTTTGGAACATTTATTCGGATCGTTCCTACCCAGGCAGAAACAATAGGAGTGCTCAATGATTACCTTCTACTCAAAAAAGGTAATGTAATCGAAGCCGTTGCAAATGATGCTGCATTTTCTTCTGATTTTCGTTACACCATTCCAGATGGTGTGAATCAGTTTTTCTTTACGAATGGGAAAGTTTATTTCTTGACAGAAGATAAATTACTGATTGGAGCTTTTCAAAAGGAAGAGTGATTCTAGCATCAAAAAAGTAAATATCGTTACAAATTGATTCAATTTTTGCACGGATAATAATTGAAATAATCAAAACAATCTCTTAAGATTGAATTTTAAGTAGATTAGTTATATTTGTCAAGGATTGGCTAAAACTGATTTTTATAAAAATCACCTGCTCAATCAAAACAAAAGCGAAGACAAATGAAGAAGTTTTTTCGATTTTTTATAAGCAAACAATTCTTGTTTAATGTTCTTGCAATTCTTATTGTTTGGACAATTATTATCGTTGCGGAAAGTTTTTACTTAAAAAGTCACACAAGTTTTGGAGAAAAGATTGAAGTTCCTGCTTTTTATAGAGTTCATATGGATGACTTAGATGAACTTATTCAAGGAAAAAACATTACATATAAAATCCAAGATTCTGTTTATATTGATGATTGGCCAAAAGGAACGGTTTGTTGGCAATATCCTAAACCAACTGACTCTTCTGGGATGTATGTGAAAAACGGGAGAGAAATTTTACTTTCAGTTGTTCCTATTAATCCTCAAATGATTAAAATGCCTAATGTTGTAGATAAATCGAAGCGTATTGCAGAATCAAATCTTGAATCAATTGGAATTCGTACAAAGGTCAGTTATCAACCCGCAATAGAAGGGAAAGGATTTGTATTAAAGCAACTTTATAATGGCGAACCAATAAAGGAAGGAACTTCAATTCCTAAAGGAAGTAGAGTCGAATTAGTGGTAGCTCAAGGGAAAACCGGAGAAACCTCTTCATTACCAAATTTAATTGGATTAACAATAAGTGAGGCAAGAGATCGTTTAAGTAATTTAACCTTGTCGCTTTTCCCGAATTGCGAAACCTGTAATAGTGAAGAAGATTTTTTAAGTGCAATCATTTCTGATCAAAATCCAAAGGGCGGAGAAGGTGTAAATGTAGCAGCAGGAACAACAATTACTGTTTGGGCTGCGAAGTAAGCGAATGTAAAATTACTAAATGAAACAAATTGCATTAATTTTAATGATGGTTGGCCTTAGTGCTAGTTTTGGGCAAGAACGAATTTCTGCCATTCAGACCAATCCAATGCTATTCAAAGAAAACACAAAGCATAGAGCAAGTGAATTCAATACATTAGATAGCACCTTTATTTATAAAGTTGATACATTGGATTTACGGCATGTCTTTGATGATTTTGCAATTAATAAATTTGAACAATATAATTCTAACTTCACTGATCCCGGAGTGACATCTCAGTTGTTTTATCATTTAATGAATGAAACAAATACAGCACCACAAGCTCCAGAATTGACATTTTGTGACTCTACATTTGCTCATCATGATACAGTATTCGTTGATGTTGAAGGTATAGAGCTTGAAACAGTAACACATTATCCGTTTGATATTAATAATGTTTGGGTGAACGATTTAGACTTTTATCCTGTTGCTGGAGAGTTAAGAATGTTATATCAAGAATGCTATATTTTAATTGATTCCGTTATTGATGGTGTTTTAGATGTTGATCAGGATACGATTTTTTTTAATACACCTTTCGATCCGGTATTTGTTCAGGATAGTGCAAACTTGTTTTTTCAAACGCTAAACGATACCAATCGTTTATGGGTAGATGATTTTGCATATCATAATTATACTTTTGCGGTAGATCCTTGGTCATTAGGAGTTGCTACATTTGATGGAGTTGATGAAAATGGATTACCTTATGAATTTGGAAATGAGTCTGCCTATGGAATAGGAGATTATTTGACTTCAAAACCAATTAACTTAGCAGGACGTTCGGATGTTTACCTTACTTTCTTCTATCAATCAAAAGGATTTGGAAACGAACCCGAAGGGGAAGATAGTCTTTTAGTAGATTTCTGGGATCCAAGTGAAAATGAATGGAGAACAACTACAGCTTGGCAAGGAATTGCTGATATGGTTGAGCCAAATCAATGGGATACTGCGCATATTGCCATTCCAATTTCAGTGTTAGAAGATGGATTTCGTTTTAGATTTAAGAATTATGCATCACTTTCAGGAGCCCTAGACCATTGGCATATTGATTATGTGAAACTTGAAGACAATGGATTTCCTACAGCCGATAATGTAAGTGACTTAGCCATCTCTTATCCTGTAAACACACTTTTAAATGATTATACAGCTGTACCGTGGGATCACTATAAATCAACTTCGGGAAATGAAAAAATGCTTGCTCAATCAGAACTTTTTGTCTACAATAGTGATTTAACAGCTACAAATTTTTCTGCGGGTGAACTTTCAATCCGTAACGGAGGCATATTGCAAGGAGGAAGTCCTTATGCGATTCCAAGTACTGGATTAGCTGAACCAAATTATTTAACTGGGCAAAACGCAACATTATTCAATGTAGCAAGCGATTATTTTTATGATCAGACTATTTCAGGAGATCAAGCTGCCTTTGATGTTAAAGTAAATATTGCGTCTGCCGTTTCTGGAGCAAATCAATTTGAAATAAATGATACAACATATTTAACACAACGATTTGATAATTACTATGCATATGATGATGGTTCTGCAGAAGCAGCTTATGGAATAGAGGGAGTTGGATCATTATTTGCATATAAGTTCGAAGCCTATCAAGGAGGAGAACTTGCTGGTATTTTAATGCATTTTGTGCCAACAGTAACTGACCTTGAAGGAGAAGTGTTTTTGCTAACCGTTTGGGCAGATGATGGAGGTGTTCCAGGGGAGATTATTTATCAAGATAATTTCTTTGAATCACACACACCTGATTATTCTGGAGCCATAAATGGATTTAAATATTATACATTTAATAACACTGATTTTTTAGTTGATGGAAAACTACCAGTAGATGAAATTTTTTATGTAGGATGGAGAAATGTTAGTTCTCAAAGTTTAAACGTAGGATTAGATTGGAACATTGCAAATGGAGATAAAATCTTTTTTAATACAGCTGGAAGTTGGATTGGGTCTTCGTTTGATATCTCATTGTTAATTCGGCCTGTTTTCTCAACGGCACTTGATGTTACATTGTCAGATGATAGAATAATCTCAACCGAAGATATTTTGATTTATCCAAATCCAGCCAAAGAAAACATTACAATTTCTGGCCTTTCAAATCAAGACTATACCGTTTCACTTTATGACATGAGCGGAAGAGAAATTGTGAATATTAAAAATGAAAATCAGATTGATATCTCAATGCTTCAAGATGGAATTTATTTGATTAATATTGTGAATAATCTAGGAGAACAAATTCACTCAAAAAAGCTAATTAAACACTAATGGAAGAAGATGAGATCATAAATCAAAATTTCTCCGTTGGTGATGAAAAAGATCAAAAAGAAGACTTGTTTGAGCATCACAAAATAATTGCAGATGTTGGTCAAGAATCATTACGAATAGATAAATTTTTAATGAAAAGATTGCCTAGTGTTTCACGAAGCAGACTTCAAGCAATTGCAAAAGCAGGAACACTATTCGTTAATGGAAAATCAGTCAAATCAAATTACAAGGTTCGCCCAAAAGATGAGATTTCGGTTGTATTACCTTACCCTATCAGAGAAATTAAATTGATTCCTGAAAACATTCCAATTGAAGTGATCTATGAAGATGACCAAATGGTAATGGTTAATAAACCAGCAAACATGGTTGTTCACCCAGGTTATGGGAATTATTCTGGAACCCTCCTTAATGCATTAGTTTATCATTTTGACGCATTACCACAGAGAGATGACTATTTTGGCAGACCTGGCCTTGTTCATAGAATTGATAAACATACTACCGGAATTTTAGTTGTTGCAAAGACAGAATTAGCATTGACAGCTTTAGCACAACAATTTCATGATAGGACTAGTGATCGTCTGTATTACGCCCTCGTTTGGGGAGATTTAGAAGAAGATGAAGGAACAATAACTGGAAGTATTGGTCGCTCTCAAAAAAATAGAAAGATTTTTAGAGTTTATGAAGAAGATGAAGGCTATGGAAAACATGCTGTAACCCATTATAAAGTGGTAGAACGATTTAGATATGTAACTCTAGTCGAATGCAAGCTAGAAACTGGAAGAACACACCAAATAAGAGTTCATTTTAAACATATCGGACATCCATTATTTCACGACCTAGAATATGGGGGTGATCGTATCTTAAAAGGAACAACATTTTCAAAATATCAACAATTTATTTCCAATTGTTTTAAGCTTATCCCAGGGCAAGCGCTTCATGCTAAAACACTGGGAGTTAAGCACCCAACTACTCATGAAAAAATGCACTTTGATTCAAATTTACCCGAAGGATTTGTGAAACTATTAGATAAATGGCGCGTATATAGTAAAAATATATAGGAGGAAAATGATTGATATAAATGGGAAATTAACACCTTAAAATACCAATAAATAAAATAAAATCTTTATTTTCGCCTCTTGAGTAGTAAGCTTATATCAGTAAAGTAAAATTTTATGAGATCATTAAAGTCAGTATTTTTCGTGGTTATCTTAATGACATATGGGACTATTTCTATGGCTCAGTCAGGACCAACAACGCGAAGTTATTCTGGAGAAGCAGTTAATCTATGGAAAGCAGGAGCATATGCTGAAGCAGCTGAGGCATTCAAATTGGCATCTGAAAAAATTAGTCCAAAGAATGATAATTCACGCCAAAAAAAAGCATATTATACATACATGTCTGGACGTTGTTATGACTTATTAAGTCAACATGCGGCTGCAGAACAGCAATATGAAAAAGCTGTTTTGTTGAGATACCAAGAATGGGAGCCAATTGTTTACTTTAAATTGGCAGAAACAGAAATGGCTCAATGTAAACATGACGAAGCAAAAGAAAACTATAAAAAATTCTTAAAACTTGAACCTGATAACGAAATTACAAAAACACGTATTGAATCATGTGATTACTATGCGGAAAGTAGTAGCAATCCTTCAAAGCATTTAGTGAATAATGTAACGAAATTGAATACAAATTCATACGATTACGCTACGGTAATGGATTCAAGAGGAACCGAAATGTTCTTCACTTCTTCGCGAAATGGTTCAACTGGAGAAAATTCAGATCCAATTACAGGAGAAAACTTCATGGACTTGTGGACATCTAAAATTGACAGAAATGGAAACTGGGGTCAACCAACACCTATGGCCGCTCCAATTAATTCTCCAGCAAGTGAAGGTTCAATTTGCTTTGATGCAAGAGGAAAAACAATGTTCTTTACACGTTGCCGTGTAGAAGAAAAAATGAATTTAGGATGTGAGATTTATAAATCAACGAAAAAAGGAAAGTCTTGGACAGAACCAGAAAAATTAGATTTAAAAGATCATGATTCGACACATGTTGGACAACAAGTTTGTTCGCCTGACGGTAAAACACTCATTTTCGCGGCAAATATGGCTGGTGGATATGGAGGAGTTGATCTTTGGTTAACTACGTATGATAAAAGATCTGATTCATGGAGTTTACCAGTTAACATGGGAGAAGAAATAAATACTTCTCAAAATGACATGTTTCCAACATGGGGCCCAAACAACGAATTGTATTATGCTTCTGACGGTTTAGTTGGACACGGTGGTTTAGATATTTATGTTGCCGAGCGTGTTGGAGAAGAGAACAAATGGGAAAACCCTACAAATGTTGGTTTTCCATTAAACTCTTGCCGTGATGATTATCACATGGTTTTTACTGAGTCAGGAAAAGTAGAAAGAGGATTTATTAGTTCAAACAGAAATGGTTCAAAAGGCCAAAATTCACAAGATATTTGGGATTTCTATTTGCCTCCTGTACTAATTGACGTATTAATTTTAGTTTCTGATCAAGATGATGGACATGCAATAGAAGGAGCTAAAGTAAAACTAGTTGGTTCAGATGGCTCAAGTTATGATCTATTAACAGATGCTTCTGGTCAAGTTAACCTAGGAGAAACAACTGATGGAGGACGATTTGTTGAGCCGGGAGCGACTTGGACATTAGAAGTTGAGGGAGTTGAGAAAATGTACTTAGGTGCAAATGATAACTTTACAACAGAAGGAATAGAAACAAATACAAGAATCATTCGTGATTTGAAAGTATTGAATATCGAAAAACCAATTCGTTTACCTGAAGTGCGCTATGCATTGGGTAAAGCAGATTTGTTAGTAGATGAAACAATTAACTCTAAAGATTCATTAAACTACTTATATAAGATCTTAACAGAAAATCCAAACTTGATTGTTGAGTTGATTTCTCATACAGATTGCCGTGGTTCTGATGGAGCAAATAAAACTTTATCTCAAAGAAGAGCACAATCTTGCGTAGATTATCTGGTAAATGAAAAAGGAATTTCTCGACGAAGACTTATCCCTAAGGGGTTAGGAGAAACTACTCCTGCTACATTAGTAGATGTTTCACCAACAGGAGATACGACAAAAACTTTATTAGGATGCGATTTTATTACAAAGTTAAAAAGATCCGAACCAGAAAAATTTGATTACTATCACCAATTAAATAGACGTACGGAATGCGCAATCTTAAGTTTTGATTACGTTCCTACCGAAGAAGAGTTGCTGAAAGAAAAAGAAAGAATGGAAGCTGAAAAAGCTGAAGGAGAAGGAGAAGAAGAAGAATAGCATAAATAAAAATTAAAATTTAAAGCACTCATTCATGTAAAAATGAACGAGTGCTTTTTTATTTTTGAAAAGATTACCCGTAAAATGGCAGACGAAAGATATAATTCGAGAGGTGTATCAGCCTCGAAAGAAGATGTACATAATGCAATAAAAAATGTAGATAAAGGCTTGTTTCCACAAGCTTTCTGCAAAATTGTTCCAGATCATTTAACTGGAGATGACGCATACTGCATTGTAATGCATGCAGATGGAGCTGGAACAAAAAGTTCTTTGGCCTATATGTATTGGAAAGAAACTGGTGACGTATCTGTCTGGAAAGGAATTGCGCAAGATGCATTAATTATGAATATTGATGACCTTTTATGTGTGGGAGCAACTGAAAATATTCTTTTATCTTCTACAATAGGAAGAAATAAAAACAAAATTGATGGATCAGTTCTTTCCGAAATAATTAATGGAACAGAAGAGCTATTAGCGGATCTGAGAAAACATGGAGTTCAAATCCATTCAACTGGCGGCGAAACGGCTGATGTTGGAGATTTGGTCCGAACAATCATTGTAGATTCAACAGTTGTGGCCAGAATGAAACGGTCTGATGTTATTTCAAATCATAATATCCAAGATGAAGATGTAATCGTAGGGCTTTCTTCTTATGGTCAAGCAACTTATGAAACTGATTATAACGGAGGGATGGGGAGTAATGGATTAACCAGTGCAAGACATGATGTTTTCCATAAGTATCTTGCCGAAAAATACCCTGAAAGCTTTGATCCGGAAGTACCAAATGATCTTGTTTATAGCGGAACAAAAAAGTTAACAGATGCAATTGATGAAGTTTCAATAGATGCAGGGAAATTAGTACTGTCTCCAACAAGAACATATGCTCCAGTTATTAAGGCAATTTTAGACAAGCAAAGAGAAAATATTCACGGAATGGTTCACTGCAGTGGAGGAGCCCAAACCAAAGTTTTACATTTTGTAAATGATTTACATGTTATAAAAGATAATATGTTTGAAGTACCACCACTTTTTAAACTAATTCAAGCAGAATCAAATACAGATTGGAAAGAAATGTACAAAGTCTTTAATATGGGCCACAGAATGGAAATTTATCTTCCTGCTGAGCATGCACAGCAAATTATTGCAATTTCAGAACGCTTTGGAATTGAGGCAAAAATTGTTGGCAAATGCCAAGCAAATAATGGAAATAAATTGACAATAAAATCTGAATTTGGAGAATTTATTTACGATTAAGAAATTATGATAGCTTTTATTATTTTCGGAACAAGAGGAGTGCGCTCTACAATTCAAGAAGGGCAATTTTATTGTCCTCAATGTAATGGGCAGAGTCGGTATAAACATAAAAAGGTAACTCAATTTTTTACCTTGTATTTTATTCCATTAATCCCGCTTGGCAATAAAGGACAATATGTAGAATGTCAGCGTTGTAAAAACACGTATATCGAACGAATTTTGCAAATGCAACCAACAATTGATATAACAGAACAGGAGATAGATGAGCCAGTAAGAGAATTGCCAGATAAACAACGAGAAATTCCATCTTCTTCAAGTAATTCTACAAATGATACTCCATCTAAAATTGATATTCTTTCCGAAAAACAAAAGGTAATCAAGAAATTATTGATCATGATGATTTTGGCAGATGGAAAAGTTGAAGATTCGGAAATTCACATGTTTCACAAAGTTTATCGAAAGATGGCCAATGCTACAGTAAATGATATTTATAAGGAGATAGAAGAAGTTAGAAGAGAGAATAAACGACCATATCAATATTTAAAACAAGTTGCTGCATATTTAAATGAAGAAGGAAAGAGAGATATAATTAAGTCAAGTATGATGATCGCAGCAGCAGATGGAGATATTGATCCTACAGAAATTTCAATGGTAGAAAATTTTGGAAAAGCGTTAGAAATGAAACCTGCAGAAGTGCGGGTGATTATTCAAAGTGCCAAATAAAGACAATTTACTTCAAAAGAAGAAATATTAGAATTCAATCTATTAAAAATGAGTGATATTTTACAAAAATTAGAATCCATTTCAATTCGATTTCATGAAATCGGACAGCAAATAGTCGATCCTGACATTATTGCTGATATGGATCGATATGTCAAATTGACGAAAGAATATAAAGACCTTAAGGAGATTGATGACGTTTATAAGGAATACAAAAATATTGTTGACAATATAGACGGTTCCAAAGAAATATTGGAAACAGAAGAGGACCCTGAAATGAAAGAAATGGCAAAAATGGAATTGGATGAACTTATTCCAAAAAAAGCCGAATTGGAAGAAGAGATTAAAGTAATGCTTATTCCTAAAGATCCTGAAGATGATAAAAATGCAATTGTTGAATTGCGTGCAGGAACAGGAGGAGATGAATCGTGTATTTTTGTAGAAGATATTTATAGAATGTACACTATGTATTTTAAAACACGAGGTTGGAAGGCAGAAATTGTGAATTCAAATGAAGGCGGCACAAGCGGTTATCGCGAAATTTCTTTTGAAGTTGAAGGAGAAGGTGTTTATGGAACATTGAAATTTGAATCTGGAGTTCACCGTGTACAACGCGTGCCTGAAACCGAATCACAAGGAAGAGTTCATACTTCGGCAATTACTGTTGCTGTTATGCCAGAGGCAGAAGAAGTAGATGTCCAACTTAACATGGCAGATGTGCGAAAAGATACTTATCGAGCATCTGGAGCAGGAGGGCAGCACGTAAATAAAACAGAATCTGCTGTTCGACTAACACACATTCCTACAAACACAGTAGTTGAATGTCAAGACGGAAGATCACAACATAAAAATTATGATAAGGCATTGACCGTTCTTCGAACACGCCTATATCAAGCAGAATTAGAGAAAAAAGAGTTGGAGCGTTCAGCGCATAGAAAATCCTTGGTTTCTACAGGAGATCGATCAGCTAAGATTCGAACGTATAATTACCCTCAAGGACGTATAACCGATCATAGAATTAATAAAACAATCTATAATCTCGCCAACTTTATGAATGGAGATATTCAAGATATTATTGACGCGTTAAAAATTGCTGAAAACGCTGAAAAAATGAAAGAAGGTTCTGCACAAGTTTAAAATAAATGACGAAGTTAGAATTAACGAATAACATTAAGCGAAAAGGATCTTTTCTGTGTATTGGATTAGATGTAGATTTGGATAAAATACCCAAATTCCTTTTAGAATATGATGACCCTATCTTTGAGTTTAATAAACGAATCATTGATGCTACGAAAGACCTATGTGTGGCTTATAAACCAAACGTTGCGTTTTACGAATGTCATGGAAGCAAAGGTTGGGATGCATTGAAAAAAACGGTAGATTATATTCCATCAGATATTTTTACAATTGCAGACGCCAAAAGAGGAGATATTGGAAATACTTCGCATTATTACGCAAAAGCCTTTTTTGAAGACATGAATTTTGATAGTGTCACTGTAGCTCCTTATATGGGAGTAGATAGTGTTACACCTTTTTTCGAATATGAAAACAAATGGGTTATTCTATTGGCGTTAACATCAAATAAAGGTGCTTTAGATTTTCAGTTTGCAACAGATCTTAATGGAGAAAAGTTATTTGAAAAAGTGCTTAAAAAATCTGCTCAATGGGGAGATGCTTCTAAATTAATGTATGTTGTTGGCGCAACGCGTAGTGATGCAATTGCAGAGGTTAGAAATCTTGTGCCAAATCATTTTTTCTTAGTTCCTGGCGTTGGTGCTCAAGGAGGTTCTTTAAAAGATGTGGCTAACTATGGCTGGAATGATGACTGTGGATTGTTAGTTAATTCTTCAAGAGGAATTATTTATGCTGGAAATGGAGAAGATTTTGCAGAAAAAGCACGTGCTGCTGCGTCAAACCTTCAAACCGATATGAAAACTATTTTAGCAGAAAAGAAGTTCATTTAGAATAAATTACTTCGTTTATAAGATGGATTCAAAAGATTTAGTCGGAACGTTTTCAATAAAAGGTGTAAATCAAAACACTGATCATACTGATTATAAGGGCGTATTAAAATTAACGCTTGATGAAAACCTTAAAATCAAGGCAGAATGGAATATTAATAACCTTCAAAAGCAAGAAGGAATTGGCTTTTTTCATGATGATATTCTTGTAATTAATTTTAGGTATTTAGGAGAAGATAAAGAGGTTTATAAAGGCGTTGTTGCCTATCGTTGTATTAATAAAAATACGTTGAAAGGTTTTTGGTCCGAAAAACATGGGAATCAAACAACACTGGGAAAAGAGAATTGTACCCGATTGATTTCATTTGATACAATTAGTGCCAATTAAAAAATTGGCACAAACTCATTGGCTCACTCAAGCCCATACTTTTTATGGTATTTTTTTGCCAATTGCATTTGGTGATTGTCCAAAGTGATAAAATTACCCTTAACCATTGCGATCGTGACATTATTTGTCCGCATGTCCAAAGCATTTCCTTCAGAGATAAAGAGCGTTGCATCTTTTCCTTGTTCCAAAGAACCTATTTTTTTATCGATCCCAAGTATTTTTGCCACATTTAATGAGATAGAAGCAATGGCTTGTTCTTCAGTTAGTCCATAAGCCCAAGCTGTACCTGCTAAAAAAGGCAAGTTTCTGGCATTCATTACCTCCATGTCTCCGGCACTTTGAATACAGTAGGGCACTCCAGCTTTTTGCAGTTTAGCTGCGGCCGCACAGTGCGAAAATGTAATGTCATCCTCAAAATCAGGCAAAGCATGTGGACGTCCAAGCATAACGGAAAAGTGATTTTCTTTTAAACGTTCCGTAATTAGATGAGCATCATAACCTCCTACAATTACTGGATGTTTTAAATTAAAGCGGCGCGAAAAATCAATTATGTCATTCATTTCAGGAGCATAATCAGCATGAATAAATAAGCGTTGATCTCCAGAAAACACTCCTTGCATGGCTTCCATTTTTAGCAAAGTTTGCTCATGATTTTTTGTGCCAGAATAAGCCTTAGCTTTTTCGAAAAAAGTATAAATTTTGTCGCGCATTTCGACATATTTTTTATTCGAAGTGCTTGGAGCAGGTTCGGCCCACCAACCAGAGCTTTGATATTTATTTGGCCAATTTAAATGTATCCCGTCATCAGCTTTGTACACAGCATCTTCCCAATTCCATCCATCCAAAGCCATAACGGAAGATGTACCTGAAATTAACCCCCCTCTTGGAGTAGATTGTGTTACCAATATACCGTTTGTTCTTACCGTGTATAATATTTTAGAATCTGTATTGAATGCCACTAACGAACGAACATTGGGATTAATACTACCAACTTCTCTAAAATCTCTTGTAGCTCTAACCGCATCTATTTCTGTTAAACCAGTTGTTAAATTGGCTGCAATAAACCCTGGATAAACATGCTGGCCTCTAATGCTAATGATTGTATCCCAATCGGCCTCATTCATTTTATACGTTAAGGCATTCTTTACAAATAAAATTTTACCTTCTTCAACACCAATACTCGAATTGGCAACATATTCTCCATTTCCGATATGCGCACTTCCATTTTGAAATAAAATACGTTTGTATTTTTGTGTTTGAGGGGAGGGTACCTGACCAAATGCCTGATTTAAAATCAATATTCCCAATATAAATGTTAATTGCCTAACCATTTTCTTTCGTATTCTAACTATTATTTTACTCGCCTTCAGTGTCGCAATGATACTGTGGATTAATTTTTTTATAAGGTGTACGTGTACCAGAGCCGTTCTTTTTCTCTTCGAGCATTAATTGAATGATGCGGTTGCGTTCCTCTTGATCTCTCTTATGCAAAGCAATGCTTCTGTCCAAATCATAAACAAGAATACCATCTACAAATGTTTTTTCTGCTTTAGCTTTGATAGAAAGTGGATTGTCTGACCAAATTACAATATCTGCATCTTTTCCAGTTTTAATACTTCCCATACGGTCATCTAAATGAAGCAAAATTGCAGGGTTAAGTGTAACCATTTTCCACGCGTCTTCTTCAGAAATACCACCATACTTGACTATTTTAGCTGCTTCCTGATTTAATCGCCTTCCCATTTCAGCATCATCTGAATTAATAGCTGTTACAATTCCCATTTTATGCAGAATTGATGCATTGTAAGGAATCGCTTCGTTTACTTCGTATTTATATGCCCACCAATCTGCAAAAGTAGATGCACCAGCACCATGAGTTTTCATCTTATCAGCAACTTTATAACCTTCTAAAATATGTGTAAACGTGTTCAATGTAAATCCCATTGAGTCCGCTACATGTAAAAGCATATTAATCTCACTTTGAATATATGAGTGACAACTGATAAATCGCTCTTTATTTAAAATTTCGACAATAGCATCCAACTCTAAATCTCTTCTTGGAGGAATTTTCCCAACTTTCTTTTTATCTGAAAGTGAATTGTACTCACGCCATGTTTTTTCATATGTTTTTGCCCGCAGAAACGCATCATAAAAAACTTGTTCTACACCCATTCTTGTCTGGGGAAAACGAACCGTATTATAATCACCCCAATTGGATTGTTTTACATTTTCTCCCAGTGCAAATTTGATAAACCCATCAGTTTCTTTAATTACCATTTCTTCTGGAGTAAAGCCCCATTTCAATTTAATTAAAGCCGAACGTCCTCCAATTGGGTTTGCAGACCCATGTAATAATTGCGAAGCTGTTACCCCACCTGCCAAGTGACGATACATATTAATGTCATTTGAACGGACAACATCAGCAATAGAAACTTCGGCTGATACGCTCTGACCACTTTCATTCACTCCTTTACTGATAGAAATATGTGAGTGTTCATCTATTATTCCGCAAGTAACATGTTTTCCTTCAGCATCAATAATCGTAGCCCCGTTTGGAATTTGGGTAATGGATTTATTCACAGATTTAACCTTCCCATTTTGAATAAGTAGAGTTGCGTCTTTCAAAATGCCTTCCGCTTCATTCGTCCAAATGGTAGCGTTCTTTATAAAGTAACTTTCTTGAGAAGGAATCGTATCGAAACCATATGCCATGTTGGGATAAAGAACCTGATTAATTGAGCTCGTATCAACAACCAAAGGTTTCATTTTTTCTTTTGATTTTTCTTTGAATTTTTCACTTCGAATTGCACTCCAATCAACCCATTCACCATTGGGTAAATAACCTTTTCCATGAAATACGGCTAAATCAGGATTAAATGTACCATTTAACTGAATGGCACCATTATAATTTCTATCATTTTCTGTAAATGAAAGACTAATCTGTAAATCATCCATTTTAAGGTTGGGTTTTAAATTTAATGTGTCAACCTTACTTACTCCAGAAACTGAATCTTTTTTTGTGTAATAACTGAATAATTTTGCCTTAGGTTTTTCAATCGTTCCTCCTATTTCCCAACCATATATAACAGAATTCAAATTCAAATTATAGGTTCCTCTAATGTCTACTTTGTGAATGTCCTTAAACTTCATTCGCTCTCCTCTAGACCAATTCTCATAAATTTCTCCATGCTCGAATAAATCGCCTTTAACTACTATGAAATTGGCAATTTTTCCAGCTTCTAAGGTTCCAATTTTATCTTGGACATTAAGAAACTCTGCTGGATTTTGTGTTAAAGCTTTTAAAGCTTGAGATTTAGGCAAACCATGTTTTACAGCTTTTCTAATGTTTTTAATAAAATCACTTTTTTTCTTTAATCCGGCAGTTGTAAAACAAAATGGAATTTCATTTTTATGCAAAATGTAAGGGTTATATGGTTTTAATTCCCAGTCCTTTAAATCTGCTAACGAAACAAAACGCGCTAAATATGGATCCGTTACATCAAATGGTTTTGGGTAGTTTACGGGCACAATTAATTTTGCACCACTCTCCTTAATTTGCGCAATTCGTTCATAAGAATCTCCACCGCCTTTTACAATAAGTTTGATGTCAAACTCATTTGCAAGTTTTGTAGCGCGAAGTACTTCAAGTTTATCCGAAACTTCAAAAATTTGTGGCAAATTACTATTTTCAATTGCTCGTCTTAAAGAGATATTATCACCGTTTTGATCGAAAGACTGGTACCAAATGGCATCATAAAAAAACTGACGAATTAACGCGATTGAACCCATTTGAGAAGAAGGATAGGTTTGCCTAGAGCTTCCTTTTGAAAATGAATAATGATTAGCTGCGCGCGATAAAATAATATTCTCTCTAGTAGCGCTTTCACCTAAAGTCATTAATACTGAGGTTCCTCTAATGATCCCATCTCTATGGTGCGTAGATATAGCACCAAAACCTTGCATACTATATTCTTTTTTAGCTTTAAATGCTGATTCACTAAAAACCGAATAAGCATCTACTTCAGGATGAATCGCTTGATTCCAATAATAAGGTCCTTCCTTTAAAGTAGTTAATTGCGGACTTGGATTGTTTTTTTTAAGTAAATTTTTTTCAAACCCTTCAGAGGCATGAATGTCGATAAAAGAAGGATAAAGTGTATACCCTTTGAGGTCAATTTTAATAACATTTTTTGGTAAGATTACTGAAACACCGGCACTCTCAATAATTCCATCTTTAACAATAAGAGTACCATGTTCTATAGTCTCTTCTGAATTTACTACAATTCGTACATTCGTCAGTGCATAAGTGCCCTTTGAGGTCAAAACACCATTTTTCGGTTCAATTTCGTGTTGGGCAAGTCCATTTATCCCGAAAAGAAAAATTAAAAAGCCTAAAAAAATATATTTGAACATGCGCAATCTTTATAATCTGATTAAAACTGTAAATTTGTCTAAAAATAGTCAATTATGGACAAATTATATTATGTAGGGCAACATGCTCATGCCGGGTGGAGATGGATTGTGTTAATCCTTTTAATTTTTGCCGTTGTTAAGATGAACATTGGTTGGAAAAAAAAGGGGCAATATTTTACGGAAAAAGACCGTAAATTGGCTTTGTTTACAATGATTGCATTTCACATTCAAGTATTGATAGGATTCGTATTATTTTTCATTAGTCCCAAAGTGCAATTTATAAGTGGAATGATGGGGAACAAATTATTGCGTTTTTTTACTGTCGAACACTCTGTAATGATGCTAATCGCAATGGCTTTGATTACAATTGGACATGCAAAATCAAAGAAAAAAGAAAACGCTACTGAAAAATTTAAAGCAATTGCTGTTTTCTATACAATTGCTTTTGTGATTATTTTAGCAGCAATACCATGGCCTTTTCGCGAAGCATTAGGTGGAAAGTGGTTTTAAAAGATAAAAAAGAAGTGGATGTCTGAAGGGTTTTCTCATATACAATCAAAAAAAGAATTTGCTGTTCTAATTGGTGTTATTACACCAAATCAAACAGAAGAATTAGCAAAAGAGTACATTGAAGAATTAGCTTTTTTAGCTGAAACTTCTGGTGCAGAAACCAAGCGTAAATTTTTACAACGTGTTGACCGGCCAAATAACAAAACATATATTGGCTCAGGTAAAATCAATGAAATTAAAGACTTTATTGATGCCAATGGAATTGATATTGCAATATTTGATGATGAATTGTCTCCTTCGCAAACAAGAAATATTGAAAAAGCATTCGAAATAAAAGTGCTAGATAGAAATAATTTGATCTTGGATATTTTTGCAAGTCGTGCAAGAACATCACATGCAAAAACACAAGTTGAATTGGCGCAATACCAATATTTACTTCCAAGACTAACTGGAATGTGGACACACTTGGATAGGACAAAAGGAGGGATAGGAATGAGAGGCCCGGGTGAAACACAGATCGAAACTGATAGAAGAATCATTAAAGAGAAGATTTCTTTGCTAAAGCAAAAGTTAGGGAAAATTGACAAACAAATGGCTGTCCAAAGAGGTAACAGAGGTCAATTGGTCCGGGTTGCGTTGGTTGGATACACCAATGTTGGAAAGTCTACTATAATGAATCTGTTGAGTAAATCTGAAGTTTTTGCGGAAAATAAACTTTTTGCGACATTAGATACAACGGTAAGAAAAGTAGTAATTGATAATTTACCTTTTTTGATGTCAGATACGGTCGGGTTTATTTGAAAACTACCGCATCAATTGATAGAGTCTTTTAAGTCTACATTGGATGAAGTAAGAGAAGCTGATATTTTAGTTCATGTCGTTGATATTTCACATCCTAATTTTGAAGAGCAATATGAAGTTGTCAATGCAACAATTGCTGAAATAGAAGAAACATCTAAAGCCAAGCCCAGTATAGTTGTTTTTAATAAAGTTGATGCTTACAATCCAAAACCTGAGGAAATTGGGTTCCATCCAAATGGGAAAAAGTTTGCTTTAGCAGAATTGAAAAAAACGTGGATGGCAAAATTAAATTCGGATTATTGTATTTTTATTTCAGCACACGAAAAAATTAATATTGATGCTTTCAAAGAGGTTTTGTATAATGAAACAAAAGCCATTTTTCAGGTAAGGTATCCTTATCACAATTTTCTATACTGATTCCTTCAAATATTCAGTTTAAAACTAGAATTCGTCTTCTTCGTCAATCTGATTGCTACGGAAAGCAGTTGGAACCAAATCTGGGATTATTTTAAGAATTATTGGGAGTAGTAAGCTCCCTCCAGGTAACATAAATAGCGTTAAGGATGGTATCGTCCGAGCTAAATCCTTTAATTGTGTTTTCGCTTTTTCTTTCTCTTCTTTAGAAAGGTCATCTTTTGTAGATTTCGCAATTAGCGCAACAAGTTCTTTACTTTCGTTAAGTTCTGATGCTAGTTTTTCTTTGTTTCTGCCTAAAATATTTCTCCACCGTTGAATTGCGCCATCCATTAATAATTCCGCGTCATTTTTTGCATTTAAAAAAGGAACCTTTTCGTAATTATGCATTACAAAACTTTGAATAGCTATGAATGATTTATCTCCTTCTTCAGGATCAATTCCTAATTTATCCATTAGTCTTTCTAAAAATAGCTGCTCTTCTTCTACAACAACACGATCACTCCAAACTGTAAGTACTGCGATTTCTAAAAGATATCTATTTAGCGTCCAAGAGCGTTCATAATTAAAATCGACTTCGTCTAAACCTCTTTTACCTTCCCAAAAAAGCTTGGCAATATCTCGACCTTCTCGATCTAAATCAGCCGAAGCCATAAAAACTTCAAAAATAGCTTCTTCTTCTTCGGTTAACTCACCATCAGCATTTGCTGCAAGGGCTATAATTTTTATTACGTCAAGCGAAATGACTTGACGACGTTGTCTTAAAACAGCAGAACCTATACCATCTCTATAGTCACTGTAAAGCAATAAATCATGAAAAATTAGGCTGTTGTACAAGTAAGTCGTCCATAGTTTATTCGAAAAACTGGTCTTGATATCAACACGTTGGGTAATAATGGATTCTAATTTTTCAAAGACAGTTAAATGTTTAAAATTGAGCCATCCCTTTTTAGCTTTTTCTATTTGCGTCTCTTCGTAAAAAAGAACAAATTGGTTTAATGCTTCCTCTATATTCTCATTTTCTATTGTTCCTATTTTAAGGTGTTCCGTTAAAATAAAACCCTCTAATAGAAGCACTTTAAAGGTTTCCTCTTTTGACCAATCAGCCATATGATCGTCTTCAATAAAGAGCAAGCTGGTAGGGAAACCATACATGATTCCAGTAGGTTGTAAATGACCGTAGAACAAATGCTCCATTGAAAGCGCAGCTCCTGAATATTTATCAAGTTCCTTCGTATAGTCAGCAAGAATAGAAAAATACTTTTTTATCCAGCCATTTTTACTTGGATTCATCATAATAGTTCTTTTGAAAAAGGAATATGCTTTAGATCAAAAATAATTAATTCTTTAGAATGCTCGAAAGTATATTTATTCACGTCTGTAATTAGAACTAATTTAAAGATCGCATTCTTTTATGAAAGATTTGGCATATTTTTGGAATATTACTTACTATGAAGAAAATCTTATTTAATAGTATACTTCTGCTGATCACTTCAATGGTTTCTATGGGACAGGCTAAAATGAAAAAAGTGATAAAATTGCCAAAGGTTGTTTACGAAACATCAGGACTGGAGTTTTATCAAGACAAATACTTAATTACACATAATGATGGAGGACATAAAAGTGAGATTTTCATCTTAAACACACTCGGCGAACTTGTTAAAAAAATTAATATTGAAGACACTAAAAATAGAGATTGGGAAGATTTAACACAAGATGATAAAGGGCAATTGTATATCGGTGATTTTGGAAATAACAATAATGATCGAAAAAAGTGCCAAATTTATATCCTACCAAATGGATTTATCGATAAGAAAAAAGTAACCCCTAAAAAGATTACTTTTTGGTACGAAGACCAAACTGAATTTCCTCCAAAAAAAGGGAAACTAAATTATGATTGCGAAGCTTTTTTTTGGAAAGATGACAAATTATATCTTTTGACAAAATGCAGAACAAAACCATTTACTGGTGAATCTAGAATCTATTCATTATCTCCTGTACCAGGGAAACAAATGGCGAAATATGAAGGAAGTATTAACCTTTGCACAAATGGCTGGCGATTTTGTTCGGTAACAGGTGCAGATTATGATCCTAAAACCAACTCTGTGGCAATCTTGACGTATTCAAAACTCTATATTGTCTCCGAAATAAGCAAAGATCGCTTTTGGAAAGGCAAAATTAAGGCGTATTCATTGCCAGTTGTAAAGCAACGTGAAGCAGTTTGCTATTATGGAAAAAACAAGTTATTTATAACTGACGAAGAGAAAAAAGGATTTGGAGGAAGAAACCTTTATACCGTCAAACTGAAAAAATAAAAACGGAAATAATGATTCGGAAAAAGGTGTGGTTAATATTGTTTGGCGTATTGTTCATTGCAAAGTTGGCTAATGGACAAGAAGTAAATAAAAAGGTACTCAATTGGTACAATGGGAAAAAATTGGGAATGAGCACGGACTTGGCCTATGATAAAATACTGTCCACTAAAAAAGCGACAACTGTAATTGTTGCCGTTATCGATTCAGGTGTAGATATTGAGCATGAAGATTTGAAAGATAATATTTGGGTAAATACAGATGAGATTCCAAATAATGGAATTGATGATGATAAAAATGGATACGTTGATGACATTAATGGATGGAATTTTTTAGGGAATGCAGAAGGAGAAAATATTAATGATGTTCGTCTCGAGGCCACACGATTGTATGCCGAACTAAAAGAAAAATATGATGGAAAAAATTATCCTGACCTATCCAAAGAGCAAAAAGAAGAATATAAGATCTATAAAAAAGTAAAAGATGAAGTGACAGAAGCTCGTTTAGAATCAGAAAACGAACTAAAAGACTTAACATTAATTAATGATGAACTTTCAAAAGTAGATAAAATATTAAAGGAACAATTAGGCGATAACTATACAATAAAACAACTTAAGAAGGCAAGAAAGGATTCACGTATCGCCAATGAAGCTAAACAGATGTATAGCATTTATAAGTACGGAATTACTTACAATGATATCTACGAAGAGTATAAATACTACTTTGATAATATTAATTTCAATTATAATCCTGCAATTAATCCAAGGCAAGATGTTATAGGGGATGACCCAACTGATTTTAAGGATAATTCTTACGGTAACAATGATGTGATTGGACCAGATGCAAGTCATGGAACGCATTGCGCAGGAATTATAGGGGCAACAAGAAATAATGGGATTGGAAATGATGGTGTTGCGAATCAAGTTAAGTTGATGTCTGTCCGAACTGTACCAAATGGAGATGAATGGGATAAAGATGTGGCATTAGCTGTCCGTTATGCTGTTGATAATGGTGCGCAGGTTATAAGCATGAGTTTTGGTAAATCATATTCACCTCAACAGAAAGGGGTGATCGAGGCTTTTCGTTATGCCGAAGAAAAGGGTGTTTTATTAGTTCATGCCGCTGGAAATGAAGGTTTAGATATTGATGAAAATGAAAACTATCCGCGACCAAAATATGAAAGCATGGAAATGAAGTTTAATAATTGGATAGAAGTTGGCGCTTCTACCCGACACAAAAAACCAAAGTATTTTAGAGGGACATTGTTTCAAAATGGCATTGCAGCTGATTTTTCGAATTATGGAGATCAAATGGTAGATATTTATGCACCAGGTGAAGAAATTTTTTCTACAACACCAGAAAACACTTATGATGCGTATGACGGAACTTCAATGGCTGGGCCTATGGTTGCTGGTTTAGCAGCTTTGCTAAAATCGTATTATCCTGAATTCTCTATGTTAGAAATTAGAAAAATTATTTTGGAAAGCGTTCAAAAAACAAACACAAAAGAAATGCCATTGCCAGGCGATTCAAGTCAGAAAGTAACATTAGATCAACTTTGTGTGACTGGAGGGATTGCGAATGTTTATAATGCCGTTTTGATGGCAGAAGAAAAATTAAAAAGTAATCATTGATATGAAAGCCGTCATTTTTGATATGGATGGTGTTTTGATTGATTCAGAACCCTTATGGAAAATAGCAGAAGTAGAAGCATTTGCAAAAGTTGGATTGGATCTAACATATACAGATTGCGAAGAAACGGTTGGATTGAGAATAGATCAAGTTGTTCAGCTTTGGTATGATAAAGTAAAGTGGAAAGGAAAAACAGTAAAAGAAGTAGAAACGGATATTGTAGATATTTTGATCAGGGAAATTAGAAAACAAGGGAAAGCGTTATCGGGTGTAAAAGATGCATTGAATAAGGTGAGTAAGGCTGGGTTCAAAATTGGATTGGCTACTTCTTCTTATCAACGAATTATTGATGTTGTTCTTGAAAAACTAGAAATTGAATCTTTTTTTGATGTTATCCATTCCGCCGAATATGAGATCAATGGAAAGCCACATCCAGCTGTATTTTTAACTTGCGCAGAAAAACTCAATGTTGCTCCAACAGATTGCCTTGTTATTGAAGATTCGTTTAACGGTATAGTAGCAGCATTGGCTGCTCGAATGAAAGTTCTAGCAATCCCAGAAAAATCACATCAGAAAGACCCAAGATTAATTATTGCAAATAAACAGTTAAATTCCTTGATTGAATTTAATGTTCAAGAACAAGTTGAATTGTGGAATTCTTAAAAATAGAATTTATAGAAAATGAATAGTCTTTATCTTACTAATCTCAAACCGGTAAATATAAAAGATGTTGTATTTGATGATACAACTGCGCAAAAAATCAGTGATTTTTTAGAAGAGTATGAACACCGTGAAATATTGGCATCTTATGATTTGCCAGTTGCAAATAAAATTTTCCTTTATGGAAAAACTGGGTGTGGCAAGACAATGACAGCAAAGGCGATTGCAAATGAAGTTGGAAAAAAAATATTCATTGTTAACTTGAGTTCAATTGTTTCTTCAAAATTGGGAGAAACTGCAAAAAACTTATCCAACCTATTTAAAAACGTAGAACATAAAAAAGCCGTTTTATTTTTTGATGAATTTGATTCGTTAGGAAGTATGCGTGATTACGAGAATAACGATACAAATGAAATGAAACGCGTGGTGAACACAATTTTACAATTGATCGACGCTTTTCCTAAAGATGCAATTTTAATTGGTGCAACAAACCAAATTCAACTAATAGATGAAGCATTGTTACGTCGTTTTGATCTTAAAATTGAATTTGAAAATCCCAAAAACCCTATTCTGGATCAATTTTATGATCGATTATTGGAAAAATATCCAATTGAATATCGCTCGATTGATCGAAAGTACAACATTTCATTTGCGGAAGCCGAAAATCATGTATTCGAAAAAGTGAAGAAAAACATTATCAATTCGCTCAAGTCTTAAATTTAGGACATGCGTAAGAAATCGACTTCTTTTGAAGATAAATGGCGCCATGTTCCTCTTGGCAAATCTTTCTTTGTTAACCCGGCAAATTTAACACGATCCAAGCGAACAACTTTAAAACCGATTGCCTCAAACATACGTCTCACAACCCTGTTTTTCCCAGAATGAAGTTCAATGCCCACTTCACGATTTCTACTGTCCTTAATGATTTCCGCTTTATCAGCTTTAACAAAATCACCATCATCCAATTCTACCCCATTGCAAAGTGCATCAACATGCTCTTGTTTTATTTGTTGATCTAGTTCAACATGATAAATTTTCTTTACTTCATAACGTGGGTGTGTCAATTTCTTGGCCAAATCACCGTCATTTGTAAACAGTAAAACTCCAGTTGTATTTCTATCCAAACGACCAACAGGATAAATACGTTCTTTACACGCGTTTTTAACCAATTGTAAAACTGTTCTTCTACCCATAGGGTCGTCCATAGTGGTAATAAAATCCTTTGGTTTGTTTAGTAAAACGTATTGTTTTTTCTCCGTTTGAATAATTGAGCCATCATACTTAACTTCGTCATTAGGTTTGACTTTATAACCCATTTCGGTTACAATTTTGCCATTCACTTCAACGATACCACTTGCAATTAAAACGTCAGCTTCTCTTCTTGAACATATTCCAGCATTGGCTATAAACTTATTAAGACGAACCTCATCACTAAAGCTCGGCATTGGATCACCCTTTGCTTTTTTAAATCGAGCTTGTCCACCATCTTTACGACTCGAATAAGGTTTTTTTCCGCTATTATTATCGTTCCGTTTTCTTGGGTTTGATCTCCCAAAACTCCCTGATTTTCTTCCTCGTTCGCTCATAATTAATTGGTTTGAAATTGCCTTTTCTCAAAGGTGCGGCAAAGATAATATAATTCAATTAGGATTTAGTTGTAATTCTTGCAGGTAAAATAAACCTTAGTCAATCAGATTTAAAATGGCTTCAACATCTTCTGGCACATCAATATTTGGCGTTTCAATTGTTGTTTCTACCGTTCTAATTTGATAACCATAATATATCCAGCGCAATTGTTCTAAAGATTCAAGTTTTTCAAGTTCACTTATTGGTAATTCTAAAAGTGTTTTTAATACATCTCTTCGCCACGCATAAATGCCAATATGTTTATAGAAAGTTGTCTTTTCTAACCAATTGGTATGCGTTGTATTTGCAATATGAGGAATAGGGCTTCGGCTAAAATAAATCCCATTTTTTTTATGGTCTAAAACGACTTTGATTCGATTTGGATTCCGAATATCTGATTCTTGTTGCATTGGTTTTACTAATGTCCCAATTTCAACTGAAGTGTCTTCAAACAAATTAATTAATGGCTCTAATTGTTCAGGTTGGATTAATGGCTCGTCCCCTTGAATATTCACAATTATATCATAATCTTCATAGCGTTCTAGTACTTCACCACAACGCGCTGTTCCACTTTCGTGTTCTTGTTTTGTCATCACAACTTCTCCACCAAACATTTTTACACAATCAAAAATGCGCTGATCATCCGTTGCAACAACAATAGTTTCAAATGCATCACATTTCTTTGCTTGTTCGTATACCCGCTGAATCATAGATTTTCCCTTTAGGTCAATCAATGGTTTTCCAGGAAAACGACTGGAGTTGTAACGAGAAGGAATGATACCAAGAACTTTCATTTAATGCAATTTTATTAAAAAGGAATTACTTCTAATCTAACTTCAAAACAGCAAGAAACGCTTCTTGAGGAACTTCAACATTTCCTACTTGACGCATTCTCTTCTTTCCTTTTTTCTGTTTTTCAAGTAACTTACGTTTTCGTGTAATATCTCCTCCATAACATTTCGCAGTTACATCTTTACGTAAAGCCTTAATTGTTTCTCTTGAGACAATTTTTGCGCCTATGGCAGCTTGAATTGGAATTTCAAATTGCTGACGTGGAATTAATTCCTTTAATTTGATGCAAATTTTCTTTCCTAAACTATGCGCATTACTTCTGTGTACTAGTGCAGATAAGGCATCAACCTGATCCCCATTCAATAAAATATCCAACTTAATTAAATCCGATTTCTTATATCCGATAGGGTGATAATCAAATGAAGCATACCCTCTTGAAACTGATTTTAATTTATCATAAAAGTCAAAAACAACTTCGCCCAAAGGCATTTCAAAAGTAATTTCAACCCGCGATTGAGTCAGGTAAACCTGATTCTTTAATTCTCCTCTTTTTTCAATACACAGATTCATAATCTGCCCAACATAATCTGATTTGGTAATTATTTGTGCCCGAATAAAGGGTTCTTCAACATAATTAATTTTTGAAGGGTCAGGAAGTTCTGAAGGATTGTTGACAATAACCATTTCATCATTCTTCCGCAAAAAAGCTTTGTATGATACATTTGGAACGGTAGTAATAACCGTCATGTTAAATTCTCGCTCCAACCGTTCTTGAATGATTTCCATGTGCAACATTCCTAGAAACCCACAACGGAATCCAAATCCTAAAGCGGCAGAAGATTCAGGCTCAAATACGAGAGAAGCATCATTTAATTGAAGCTTTTCCATTGAATATCTTAACTCTTCATATTCATCTGTATCTACAGGATAAACACCGGCAAATACCATAGGTTTTACATCTTCAAACCCCTGGACAACACTTTCGCAAGGATTGCCGACAGTAGTAATTGTATCTCCAACTTTTACTTCATTTGCTTTTTTAATTCCAGAAATTATATACCCTACGTCCCCAGTTAAAACTTCATTACGTGGTTCCATGTCCATTCTTAAAATTCCAATTTCATCCGCATCATATTCGCGCTCAGTATTTACAAACTTTACACGATCTCCTTTTTTTATTTTCCCATTCAAAACTCGGAAATAGGCAATAATTCCTCTAAAAGAATTGAAAACCGAATCAAATATCATAGCTTGCAAAGGTGCGTCTTCTGTACCCTTTGGTGCTGGAACTCGCGAAACAATTGCTTCCAATATTTTGTCTACTCCTAAACCTGTTTTTCCACTTGCAGGGATTACGTCACTTGGATCACAACCAATTAAATCGACAATCTCATCTGTTACTTCTTCAGGTTGAGCACCTGGTAAATCCATTTTATTTAAAATCGGAATTATTTCCAAGTCATTTTCTAATGCCAAGTATAAATTTGAAATTGTTTGAGCTTCAATTCCTTGTGCAGCATCCACAATTAACAAAGCTCCTTCACATGCCGCAATTGAACGCGAAACTTCATATGAAAAATCGACATGGCCTGGCGTATCAATTAGATTCAATGTGTAATGAGTACCGTCTTGTTTGTAATCCATTTGAATGGCATGACTCTTTATTGTAATCCCTCTCTCTCGCTCCAAATCCATATCATCTAACGCCTGGTTTTGCATGTCTCTATCGGAAATCGTTCCTGTCATTTGCAATAATCGATCCGCCAACGTACTTTTTCCGTGGTCAATATGAGCGATAATACAAAAATTTCTGATGTTCTTCATAATGCAAAAATAGCTGAATTTAATTAAAAGGGAACTATGGTATTGGAAAATCTATTTTGTGATTCAAAGTGGATAATTAGGCCCGTCTTTGACCAGTTTTTGAATGTAGATCAGCATCCAAGAAATAGATATTATAATGGCAGGCCTAGAAACTGTTTAAAATCAGAGATTTAGTAAAATTTAACATTTTTTTAATTGCTGACATTCAAGTGTTTATAGTCATTTTTGTCAAAAAAATCAAAACTTGTTGGTGAACACAAAACTTTTAGCACGGTTCTTGCGTTATATCTACCAGTTGGATTAAATCTCTCCTTTTAGGAGGGGTTTGGGTATATGGTCCTCCTCTGGTTAAACAGGGGAGGCCTTTATTTTTAATGTCATCCTGTCAGTGCGTCATAGGAAAATAAATGCTGTTTTTACTCATATATTATCTATATTTGGACGCGTTAACCCCACCCTTTAATTATTGATCTGAAGGAAATATTCGGCTTTTATTATTACTTGAATAATGAAAGAAGAATACTTGCATTTTATTTTTAAGCAAAAATTACTCGGAGATCAATTTATCTGTTCTAAAGGAAATCAATTGGATATTTTAAATTTTGGAGAGCATAATGATAATGCTGGGCCTGATTTCCTAAATGCATCAATAATGTATGATAAGCGAAGGTGGATAGGTTCGATAGAGTTTCATGTAAACGCATCCGATTGGATCAAACATAATCATCAGCAAGATGAAAACTACAGAAATGTAATAGCACATTTTGTTCACAATAATGATTATCAGGTAAAAATTGATGACTTTGTCATACCGACAGTGGAACTAAAAAAAACAATAGATAAAAACCATTTCAAGAATTACAAACAAATTATTCAAGCAAAATCATGGATTCCATGCGAAACACTTATTCATATCGCTACAAAAGAAATTATAAAACAAGAGTTTAGATCAAGAATTGAAGGCCGATTACAGAGAAAATCAATAGAAATTATTGAAACCATTTCCCATTATAATGGAGATCGAAGAAGAGCGTTGTATCAAATTATTGGGAAGGCATTTTTAGGAAATATAAACAGTTTACCATTCGAAAATCTATTTCAAAAATTGAATATGAATTGGCTTCAAAAATTGAATTACGACCCATTTAGAATTGAGTCCTTGGTTTTAGGAACTGCAGGCTTTCTTGAAGCTCCAACAGAAGAAAATTATGTGAAAGGCTTGCAACGTGAATTTCAATATTTAAAACATATGTTTGATATTCAAGTCATAGATGTGTTTCAATGGAAATTTGCTAGAATGAGACCAAGTAATTTCCCTGAAATACGACTAGCACAGTTTGCATCTTTTCTTGCACAAAATGTTCAGATTTCGGATTTAACTAAATTTCAATACAATTGGAAAGTTGAATTAAATCAATTTTGGAAAAATCACTTTCGACTCAACAGAAGGACAAAATTGAAAAGAACAAACTTATCAAATAACAGGATAGATTTGATAACAATTAATGCTATTATTCCTTTCGTATATACAATCGGATCAATTGAAAAAAACACTCAAATCAAAATTAAAGCAATTGAATCTCTGCATAAGATTAGCCCTGAAAAAAATCAAGTCATAAAAAAATGGAATGAAATAGGAATAAAAGCTCATTCTGCCTTTGATTCACAATCACTATTAGAATTGAAAAAAGAAGGTTGTAATCGAAAAAAATGCTTATTTTGTGCAATTGGTAAGAATGTGCTAAGAAAATGAATTTAATCCAAAAAATAGCGCTCTTTTTTGAGCTTCGCTCCTTTGGCGTAAGTGCTTGGTTAGCAAGAAAAATGAGAGTTGAAGTTTCAAAAGTGAGGTTATTCTTTATTTATGGATCTTTCATTGCATTAGGTTCACCATTAATTATTTATTTGATAATGGCATTCGTACTCGAGCATAAACATATTTTTAAATTAAAGCGGAAACGCAAATCAATCTGGGAATTATAAGTGTTATTAAATTATAAATATTTTGCCAAGGTATATTATGCAATCTTTTTATTGGTAATTATTGTACTAATGGGGACTGTTGGTTTTATGCTGGTAGAAGGATGGTCGGCTTTTGATTCTCTTTACATGACAATCATTACAGTATCAACAGTTGGATTCAATGAAGTAAATGAACTTTCTACGGCAGGAAAACTTTTTACTTCATTTCTTATTATTACAAGTTTCGGCACCTTTGCCTATGCTGTATCAGCAATTACTTCATACATTGTTGGAGGAGAATATAGAACTTATTTTCAGGAATATAAATCGCTTAAAAATGCAAAAAAAATGGAAAATCATACGATAGTGTGTGGATATGGACGTGTTGGAACTCAAGCGGCACACGATCTAAGATTCTACAAAAAATCATTCATAGTTATTGAAAGAGATACTGAAATAACAGATGATACGCAATATGATGATGTTTCCTTTGTTAAAGGGGATTCAACAGAAGATCAAATTTTATTAAAAGCAAGTATTAAAGAAGCAAGCGCATTGATTACAGCTTTGCCTAAAGATGCCGATAATCTTTTTGTTGTACTTTCAGCAAGAGAATTAAACCCAAACTTAAAAATTATCTCGAGAGCGTCAAGCTATTCTTCTATGCGTAAGTTAAGGATTGCTGGAGCTGATAATGTCATTATGCCAGATACCGTAGGAGGAGCTCATATGGCCTCTTTAGTTGTAAATCCGGATATTATGGAATTCATGGATTTAATTAAGGTTTCTGGAAAGGCAGCAGTTAATTTAGAAGAGATCAGTTTCCAAGATTTGCCTGAAGATGTGAAGTATACTACAATTGGAGATTTGCAAGAAAAATCTATGTCTGGATGTAATGTTATTGGTTATCGATCGGAAGAAGGAGAGTACATAATCAATCCCTCTTCAAGTCTCAAAATTTTACCAAATTCTAAGTTGTTTGTTCTTGGTAATCCTGAACAAATAAATAAACTGAATACTATTTTTGGCATTACTCACGGGAAATAATCGATTAAAAATGAAAATTTTAATTACTGGTTCTAATGGTTTGCTAGGACAAAAAATTGTTCGTCAATTGAAAAAAAGACAAACTAATTTTTTAGCAACCTCCCTTGGGGAAAATCGAAATTCACTCTGCCCTGAATCAAATTATGTTTCTCTCGACATTACAAATAAAGACGAAATAGAAAAAATATTTAACAGCTATAACCCTACAATTGTAATTAACACAGCTGCAATGACAAATGTAGATGCTTGCGAAGAGAATGCGGATAGATGTGTAGAAATAAATGTTAACGCTGTTAACTATCTGAACAATACATGCGAAAAACACAATGCGCACCTTATTCAATTGTCAACGGACTTTGTTTTTGATGGTGAAAATGGCCCTTACAGCGAGCAAGATTCTAGAAATCCATTAAGTGTCTATGCAAAATCAAAGCGAGATGCTGAAGATTGCTTGATTAATGGGGTTTACAATCAATGGTCGATTCTTAGAACTATTATCGTTTTTGGAAAAGGGGAAAACCTTAGTCGTTCGAATATTGTACTTTGGGCAAAATCGGCGCTAATGGAAAAAAAGGAATTGACCATTGTTAATGATCAATTTAGAGCTCCGACTTGGGCAGATGATTTGGCTTGGGCTTGTATTCAAACAGGAAAATTAAAATCCTACGGAATCTATCATATTTCGGGCCCTGAAACATTTTCAATATATGAACTTGTTACACGAATTGGAAAGCATTTTGGATATGAATTGAATCAAGTAAAGCCTATTTCATCCGTTACACTTAATCAAAAAGCAAAAAGACCACCTAGAACAGGATTTATTATCGACAAAGCCCGAAAAGAACTAGGATATGATCCACAATCATTTGAAGAGAGTTTGGATAAACTCTTTAATTAAACGAACAATTTTTTATATTTGCCTATTATCAGAAAGGGGAAACCTTAAATCAACAAACATCTCATGAAGAAATTAATCTTACTCCTATTAGCACTTGTCCCATTTGTTAACCTAGCAGCTGATCAAGGCTTAGATAAAAAAATAGATGAAGCATTTGGAAATGCAACAGGTTGGTTTGTACAAGGTGTCTTCTGGGAAATCCCAATTACTGATTCTATCTCCGTTCCTTGGGTGTTAATTGTTTTGATTGGAGGAGCATTATTCTTCACATTTTATTTTAAACTAATCAATATTAGAGGGTTCTTTACTGCAATTAATATTGTTCGAGGAAAATATGATGAAGTTGAATCTGATGACATAGATGACACATTAACTAATGGATCTGAACAAAAAGAAGATCACCATGGAGAAGTTTCACACTTTCAAGCATTGACAGCTGCATTATCAGCAACCGTAGGACTTGGTAATATAGCAGGTGTAGCTGTTGCAATTTCTATAGGAGGGCCAGGGGCAACTTTTTGGATGATTGTTGCAGGTTTTATTGGAATGGCATCAAAATTTGCTGAGTGTACTTTGGGTGTTCGATACCGAGAAATTGATGAAGACGGGAAAGTTTATGGTGGTCCAATGTATTACCTGAAAAAAGGACTGAAAGAAAAAGGAATGGCTGGTTTAGGAAAAGTCTTAGCTGTTGTTTTTGCTATAATGTGTATCGGTGGTTCATTTGGAGGAGGAAATATGTTTCAGTCGAATCAGGCTTTTGCAATGATTGAATCGTATACAGGAGGGGTAGATAGTCCTCTTCACGGATACGGATGGGCTTTTGGTCTTGTAATGGCAATTCTTGTTGGTATTGTAATTATTGGAGGGATTAAAAAAATTGCGAGTGTAACAGATAAAATCGTTCCATTTATGGTGGGGATTTATGTTTTGGCTTCTTTAATTGTTCTAGGACTTAATTTTTCAGAAATTCCAAATGCTTTTGGACAAATCTTTTCTGGGGCCTTTACAGGGGCAGGAGTTGCAGGTGGGGCCTTTGGAGTACTAATCCAAGGTTTTCGAAGAGCAGCGTTCTCAAATGAAGCAGGAATAGGCTCTTCTTCTATAGCGCATTCTGCAGTTAAAACAAAATATGCGGCAAGTGAAGGTTTAGTTGCTTTACTCGAGCCTTTTATTGATACAGTAATTGTTTGTACAATGACAGCCCTAGTGCTAATCATTAGTAATGGTGATGGATCAATTATGACATATGGACAGCCAGTTACTCAAGGTGTTGAAGTAACTTCTGCGGCGTTTGAATCAGCAATAAGTTTCTTCCCATTCATTTTAACAATTGCAGTAATCTTATTTGCTTTTTCAACCATGATCTCATGGTCTTATTATGGATACCAAGCATGGACTTTCTTATTTGGAAGAGGAAAGAGAGTAGAGTATACTTATAAAGGAATTTTTTGCTTATTTGTTGTAGTTGGAGCCGCATCTCAATTAGGTTCGGTAATCGGTTTCTCTGATGCTATGATATTTGCAATGCTAGTTCCTAATATGATCGGATTATTTATTCTAGTTCCTCGTGTAAGAGAAGAGTTAGCTAAATTCATGAATAGAATCAAAGGAATAAAATAGCAGAAAGACACACTTTCTGATGTAATACAATCAACCCAAAATTGAATTACTTTAAATTTAGTCGAAAAGAACAGTTAGGTGTTGCAGCATTGTCTGGAATTATATTGATACTTATCGTATTGCTCAATATAAAAAGAGAGCGTCAATTAAATTCTGTATTTCAAATCAATAAAAACACGTCAGATTATTTTTTAGCATTGGATTCAATAAATAAATCTGATGAAAACGTTCAGTTTAATAACCAATACAGTAATAAAAATAAGCCAAATTTGGCGGTATTCGATCCGAATAAAATAAGACTTAAAGACTGGGTTGATTTGGGGTTTTCTGTGAAGCAGAGCGAATCAATTTTGTCTTACAGAAAAAATTATGGACCATTTCAAAGAAAAGAAGATTTGGCAAAACTCTATGTTATTAGCTCAGATAAATTTGCTGAAATAGAACCTTATATTCAGATTGAGAATAATTGGAATCAATTAGAAAAAAATGAAAACAATATTCTTAATGAAGACAATATTGAACCAAAAAGAATAAATCTGAATCAATCAACAAAAGAAGATTTGGTTAAATTAAAAGGAATTGGCCCCGTTTTCGCCGATAGAATTATTGCTTTTCGTGAAAAAATAGGAGGCTTTGTTTCACAAAATCAAATTGAACAACTTTATATTTCAGAAGATGCTAAAGCAATTCTTTCTGAAAAAGCAGACTTAGATTTGCAATTTATAAGGAAAAGAAACATTAATACTGCTACAAAAAAAGAATTAAAAAATATTCCTTATTCAAACTGGACTGTAGTAGCTGCAATTCTGAAATACAGAGAAGTAGAAAAGATAGTCAATCTTGATTTTTTAACAGAAAGTGAAATCTCAGTTAAAGATAAAGAAAAATTACAGCTCTATATAAACTTTTAGTGAGGGTTTTTCGTTTGTGTTACGTTCTGTATTCAAACAAGATCATAATAATATTTGGGACAATAATAACCAAGCTTTTCATGGATTTATTATTACTTTTATGATCACTTAATTGAAATAACTATGATAATCAAACAGAACGAAAACCAGCAAATGATTCAACAAATGGTTAGAGATTTCGCTGAAAAAGAAATTCGACCTAAAATGATGGAGTGGGACGAAGCGCAAATTTTTCCAGTAGACCTGTTTAAAAAATTAGGAGAACTTGGATTAATGGGGGTTTTAGTTCCTGAAGAATATGGAGGAAGTGGATTAGGTTATTTCGAGTATATCACGATCGTTTCAGAAATTGCACAAGTTTGTGGTTCTATTGGTTTGTCAGTAGCTGCGCACAATTCTTTATGTACAGGACATATTATGTACCATGGATCTGAAGAGCAAAAAAGAAAATACTTACCAAAATTAGCTACAGCTGAGTTTATTGGAGCCTGGGGGCTTACTGAAACAGGTACTGGATCAGATGCTGGAGGAATGGCAACGACAGCTGTTAAAGATGGTGATCATTATATAATTAATGGATCTAAGAACTTTATTACACATGCAATTTCAGGAGATGTTGCCGTTGTAATCGTTCGAACTGGAGAAAAAGGGGACTCACATGGAATGAGTGCATTTATAATAGAAAAAGGAACACCTGGGTTTTCTTCTGGAAAAAAAGAAAATAAGCTTGGAATGAGAGCTTCTGAAACTGCCGAGCTGATTTTTGATAACTGCAGAGTCCATAAAGATCAATTGGTAGGTAAAGAAGGAGAAGGCTTCGTTCAAGCAATGAAAGTCCTTGACGGAGGTAGAATTTCTATTGGAGCATTGTCTTTAGGAATTGCAGAAGGGGCATTTAAAGCCGCAGTAAAATATTCTAAAGAAAGAGAACAATTTGGAAAGCCAATTTCTAAATTTCAAGGAATAGCGTTTAAACTCGCAGATATGGGAACTAAGATTAAAGCTGCGGAGTTATTACTTTTAGAAGCCGCTGACAAAAAAAACAAACACGAAAAAATGACAAAAGAAGGAGCTATGGCAAAGTATTATTCTTCTGAAGTTGCAGTTGAAGTTTCTACGGAAGCTGTGCAAATTTTTGGTGGATATGGTTATACAAAAGACTTTCCTGCAGAAAAATATTATAGAGATTCTAAACTTTGTACAATTGGAGAAGGAACTTCTGAAATCCAAAAACTTGTTATTTCACGAGAAATATTAAAATAGATTTGTTTGCAACTTTTTTTATACTATCTTTGCGCTCCTGATTAGAATATAATTAAATAAAAGATATGTTAATAGTACCACTAAAAGAAGGCGAAAACATTGAGAGAGCGCTTAAAAAATACAAGAAAAAATTTGAGCGTACTGGAATGTTAAAAGAGTTGAGATCAAGACAACATTTTACAAAACCTTCAGTTGTAAATAGACAAATGAAATTGAAAGCAGCTTACATAGAGCAGTTGAAAAGAGAAGAGATGTAAGAAACTTTTTCATTGAAAAAACGTTAAGGAGTATAGAGGAATCTATACTCCTTTTTTTATGATTCAAGCAAAAAAATTTGAAAATTACTTAATCCATGAAAAACGCTATTCGGCACATACAATTGCCGCATATAAAAAGGACTTGGAACAATTTTTTGAATTGCTTGAGTTAAGTCGGGATCAAGATCTTCTTGAGGTTAACCACAAATTGTTGCGCTATTACATTGTTTGTTTGGTAGATTTAGGGTTAGGAAATACGTCTGTAAATCGCAAAATGTCTAGCGTTAAAGCCTTTTTTAGATACCTTAGACAACAAAAAGTCATTGACATAAATCCTACAGCAAAAATCCAAAGTTTAAAGAAAAAAAAGGCACTTCCACAGTTTGTGCCTGAGAAACAACTCTGGAATAAAGAAATTTTCAACGAAGAGGAAGATCTTTATATGAGGTTAACTGTAGAACTCATAATGGAGTTATTTTATCAAACCGGAATTCGATTAAGCGAATTAATCAACTTAAAAGACAGAGATGTAAGTTCAAAACAAATAAAGGTTTTAGGAAAGCGGAATAAAGAAAGAATTGTACCTATTTCTGCAGGTTTGACTAGATTAATTAATGATTTTCGCGAAATAAGGGAAAATGAGGGCCTGCAATCTGAATTCTTAATAATTACTAAAAAGCAAAAAAAACTGACCCCAAAATTTGTATATAGTAAAGTAAATTACTACCTTGGAAAGGCGACGAATTTGAGTAAAAAGAGCCCTCACGTCTTAAGACATACTTTTGCTACTCATATGCTAAACAATGGAGCAACATTAGAATCCATTAAAAAATTGTTAGGACATGCAGATTTGTCTTCGACACAGGTTTATACACATAATTCGTTTAAGCAAATTAAAACCATTTATGAACAATCACATCCAAGAGGTGTGGACCGATAACCGTCGGAAAAAAATCAAGAATTATGGATTTACAAGTGCATTCAGTTCATTTTGAGGCTGACAGGAAATTAATCGATTTTATTAATAAAAAACTAAACAAATTAGAACTTTATACTGATCGAATAATAACAGGAGAAGTTTTTTTGAAAATAGGAAATCCGTCAGAGCCAGAAAATAAAGTGGCAGAAATAAAATTATCTATTCCAGGAAAAGATCTTTTTGCAAAGAAACAATGTAAAAGTTTCGAAGAAGCTACAGATTTAGCGTGCGAAGCGTTAAGAAGACAAGTAAAAAAACACAAAGAAAAAAGAGCTTAATTGAAGCTACGAAAATAGAAGAAGCGTCTGCTCCCAAGTAGACGCTTTTCTTTTTGATTAAAAATTAAAATGACATCAAAAGGCATATTTAAATAAAAATAAGTAAATTCTGGTCCGCAATTTGATTGTACAAAAATAAAAATCTAGAAAAATGAGAACTTTACTATTAATAATTACACTTTTAACAATTACTCCAGCAATGGCACAAACCAAAATTGGAGGTAATGTTATGCCCAATGTGATGAAAGTTGGGAATGAGTATTTGAAAATGAATGGTGCCGGTATTCGAGAGAAAATGTTTTTAAACTTGTATGTCGGAACACTCTACCTTCAGTCAAAAACCACTGATGCTAACGAGATAATTGCGGCAAATAAACCAATGGCAGTAAAAATTAAGATTATCTCTGGAATGGTAGATAATGATAATTTTGAAGAAGCTTTGCGAGAAGGGTTTGATAAATCAACAAACAACAATATCGCTCCAGTCAAAGAAAGAATGGAAACAATGATTCTTGAAGGTTTTAAAGAAGATATCGAGACAAATGATATTTATGACCTTGTTTACGAACCATCAAAAGGATGTACTTTGTATAAAAACAACACTTCTTTGGTTACAGTTCCTGGCTTAGACTTTAAGAAAGCACTTTTCGGAGTTTGGCTTGGCGAAGAGCCTGCAGATTCAGGATTGAAGAAGAAAATGTTAGGAAAATAAAAAAAAAATAAAAAAAACACGAGTTTTATTACCACAATAAAATTGTTTAGTATATATTTGCACTCCCGTTTGAAAAAAGCGGGAGTTTTTTAGTTCTTTTAATAAAAATATTATTGAGAATCGCCTCTGTAGCTCAGCTGGCTAGAGCAGCTGATTTGTAATCAGCAGGTCGTGGGTTCGAGTCCCTCCAGAGGCTCAATAAACTTTTAGTATTTGGGGAGATACCAAAGTGGCCAACTGGGGCTGACTGTAACTCAGCTGACTTCGTCTTCGTAGGTTCGAATCCTGCTCTCCCCACATTTTTAAAAGTATAAGCGGGAGTAGCTCAGTTGATAGAGCGTCAGCCTTCCAAGCTGAGGGTCGCGAG
>CAYPZN010000026.1:18441-46619 GCA_964415335.1 uncultured Crocinitomix sp. | reverse complement strand
AATTGTCGCAATGTTGTAACTGTTTTATGTTTAACATTTACATATACTTTCCAATAACCATATTGGTAATATTGACGGTATAATTTTGAATATGACCCTCTGACATAATAATGGGAAATGATCTCAGGATCGAAATAAATTTTAAATCCTGCTTTCAAAACCCTGAAATTGTAATCATCATCTTGATTACGAACTAAATCTTCATCAAATCCACCAATTTCATAATGAATTTTTTTCCAATATGCACCAAAAGCAACTGTATCGACAAAGTTTGCTTCTCCTCCTGTTCTAAATGTCGCATTTCCAACACCAAAACCTGAAGACATTGCATTGGAGATTAATTCTCCAGTTTTATTTTCATAAATATTTATGATTTGTCCACCAGCACAACCAATTTCAAGATTTCCCTGAAGGATTTCTATATTTTTTCTTACAAAATCTTTTTCCAAAAAGGCGTGGCCTCCAAGAATAATAAAAATTTCACCACTACTATTATCAACACCTATATTTAGCGCATTTGGAGTAAATTGTTCTTTATTATCAATGAGTCGAACTTGTGGATTTGAGTACGTGTTAACAATTTTTCTTGTATTGTCTTCACTCATTCCATCCACGACAATTGTTTCTATTGTTCCTAGATAGTCTTGACCTAAGATGCTATCGATATTCTGAGAAATATATTTCTCTTCATTTCGACATGGAATTATAACGCTTACCGTCGGATACAAATTAGTTAATTTTCAGCAAATATAACTAATTTACGCCTTAACTAAAGTTTTTATGTAAGCCTTCATTCCTTCTTCAAAAGTAGTTTGAACAGTATAATTTAACTCTTTTTTGATCTCGGAAATATCTGCTAGGGAATTCCGAATATCCCCGCAACGTTCTTGAAGGTATTTAGGTGAAATTTTGGCTACATCCAATCCATTTTCTTGCAATGTTTCCTTAATAAGTTGAACAACATAGTTTAGTGAGAATGAATGCCCACAAGCTACATTAAATGCACTTCCAAAAGCATTTTTATAATCCCCTAAAATTGCCAATTTATTTGCATGAACAACATTATCGACACACGTAAAATCACGGGTTTGGTCTCCGTCTCCAAATATTTGGGGTGCATCTCCCTTAATGAATTTATGAATGAATTTTGGAATTGCAGCAGCATAAACTCCATTCGGATCTTGATTTCTTCCAAACACATTAAAATAACGCAACCCTACAGTGTTAAACCCATACAAGTCATGAAACAATTTTCCGTAAAATTCATTGGTTAATTTTGAAACCGCATAAGGTGAGAGTGGTTTCCCCATCTCTCTTTCTCGTTTAGGACTTGATTTAGAATCTCCATAAACCGAAGAACTAGAAGCATAAACAAAACGTTTGACATTCGCATCTTTCGCTACTGTCAACACATTTAAAAACCCTTGTGTATTAATTTCACTTGTTAAAGTAGGATTTTTGATTGATCTTGGGACAGAACCCAATGCTGCTTGATGCGAAACAAAATCAACACCAGAAATTGCATTTTTCAATTGCTCTTGATCTCTAATATCCCCTTCGATTAACTCGAAATTTTCGTTTTTTTCAAACAAGTGAATATTTTCGCGTTTTCCTGTAATAAAATTATCAAAACAAATTACACGCATTTCTTCTTCCAAAAAAGCTTTACACAAATTTGATCCAATAAATCCAGCGCCTCCAGTTATTAGTATTTTATTCTTCAATTTGAAAAGTAAGTTTCATGTTGGTGATTCAAAGATAAACAAATACATTAATAGTCACGAAAAATTATGTTACTCTTAGATTAACAATAGATTAATCGCTATAAAAGGTTAATAAATCATTTTAAAATTAATTTATCCAACGAATCACTTCAAATGTTTCTGCATATTTTGCATTAACCTGCACTCCTCTGACTGTTGCTAATGACTCAATAAAGTGACTATTAGCATAAGGTCTATGCGATTGTGATTCATATTTTTCAAGCGCTTTAATTTTTCGATTCAAATTTTCTTCTGATAATTTAAAGAAACAAGAAGTTTGGAAAGAAATATTATTCCAAGGCATTTCATAGGATAAGATAGTTGTAAACTTAAAAGCGCGTAACGCTTCTTCCGCAACCGTTTTATGATCCTGATGAAGATCTGTTAAGGCCGGAATAAAAACCATATCTGGATTAATACCTGTTCGAAGCTTAATAATGTCATCTAAAATTTCTTGCCGGTGATAATTAAATGTCCTTACTTCGTAGTCTAATAGCATCAAATTTTCTTTTTTGACGCCAAGTTCTTTTACCGCAGCTTTTACTTCTGTAACAAGAATATCAGAAGGATATTTCGATTGAACAGATTTTTTACATGGTGAAAAGGCTACGTAATAAACGTCGTTTCCTTCTTCAATCAATTTATTAATTGTTCCTCCACACCCAAATTCTCCGTCATCTGTGTGTGGGGCAAGTATCAAAATCTTTTTCATCTTCTTTCCTTATTTGATCGGTTGCTATCGTTTTGCTAAAGTACAGGATTCATTACAAAAAAAAGAGCGTCCTAATAAAAGAAAGCTCTTTTTAATGAATTATTTAAATTCTATTTTGCGTAATGTACTGCTCTTTTTTCTCTGATAACAGTTACTTTAACTTGTCCAGGATAAGTCATTTCATTCTGGATTTTTTGCGAAATAATAAATGACAACTCATCTGCTCGTTGATCATTCACCTTTTCACTTTCTACCATTACTCGTAATTCTCTTCCTGCTTGAATTGCATAAGATTTAATCACGCCATCAAAACCAAGTGAAATTGTTTCTAATTCTTTAATTCTTTTTATATAAGATTCAGCAATTTCTCGTCGTGCTCCAGGTCGTGCTCCAGAAACAGCATCACAAACCTGAACAATTGGAGAAATCAATGTCGTCATTTCAATTTCATCATGGTGCGCACCGATTGCATTACAAACATCCGGTTTTTCACCATGCTTTTCAGCGAGTTTCATTCCTAAGATAGCATGTGGCAATTCTGGCTCATCTTCCGACACTTTTCCAATATCGTGCAGTAAACCTGCACGCTTAGCAATCTTAACATTAAGTCCTAGTTCTGCAGCCATAATAGAACATAAATTTGCTACTTCCCTAGAGTGTTGCAATAAATTTTGTCCATAAGAAGAACGATACTTCATTCTACCAACCATTCTCATTAATTCTGGGTGTAATCCATGAATTCCAAGATCAATACATGTTCTTCTTCCTGTTTCTACAATCTCTTCATTAAGGGATTTTCTTGTTTTCGCAACAACCTCTTCTATTCGCGCAGGATGAATTCTTCCGTCCGACACCAATTGATGTAAAGCCAATCGTGCAACTTCTCTTCGAACAGCGTCAAAACAAGAAAGAATAATTGCCTCAGGTGTATCATCCACAATAATTTCAACTCCAGTAGCTGCTTCTAAAGCTCTGATATTACGTCCCTCTCTTCCGATAATTCTCCCTTTCATCTCATCACTTTCAATTCGGAATATCGAAACTGAGTTCTCTATCGCTTGCTCTGTAGCAACGCGTTGAATTGCCTGAACAACAATTTTCTTAGCTTCTCCAGAGGCATTGATTTTCGCTTCATCTACAATATCTTTAATGTAAGCCATTGCATCTGTTCTTGCCTCATCCTTTAAAGCTTCCATCATTGTTGTTTTTGCCTCATCAGGAGAATATCCTGATATTTTAGACAATTCATTAACTTGCTTTTGATGAAGCTTTACAATTTCCTTCTTTTTAGTTTCAATCACTTCAAGCTCTTGACCAACGTCCTTTTTTAAGTTTTCTACTTGCTTGTTTTTTCGATTGACTTCTTCTAATTTATGATTTAAGTTTTTCTCTTTATTTTTCGTTTTATCTTCTAAACTTTGAACAGACCTTTCTCTTCCACGCACTGTTTTTTCGTGTTCCTCTTTTAACTGAAGAAAGCGTTCTTTAGCCTGTAAAACTTTATCTTTCTTTAACGCCTCTCCTTCTGCTTCAGCCTCTTTAATAATCGCTTCTGCTTTTCCTTTTAACACACTTTTTTGAAGTAGAAAAGTAATTAAACCTCCTACAACAATTCCTATTACAACACCAATAATAATACTTGTTGGTTCCATATATTTTATCTAAAAATTAGTAGTACACCCTTGCCTCATTCACGGTCATTTACCACAAAATGATTTTAAGTACTGGATAGAGAATTACAGATCAATCTTTTCAATGATTTTTCTGATATCATTATCAAAAGTGTTCTGCTGAGGAGGAGTTTTAGACGCTGTATTCTTCTGTTGAACTGCTATTTGGAGCGCTGTCATTGCAAGTAAATCTTGCATATCTTTAACAGCATAATTTCCTTTTAGTTTTTCTATATTTGAATTAATCCTATCTGCAGCTTCGCGGATAGCAACTTCCTCTTCTTTATTTATTTTCAAAGGATAAGTTCTTCCAGCAACAACTATTTTTAGGTCAATCTTATCCATGTTCTTTTACACTTTTAGTAATGAAATACATCTATCAATTTCCTTTACCATTTCGCCAATTTTGAATTTAAGTTCTTCCTGATTTTCTGAAGGTTCTGTTGATTTCAATTCAACATTTTCTTTTTCTAACCTTGTGACGACATCATTTTTTGCTATCAATTGACTTTTTAAATGTTCAATCTCCTGATTCTTAGTATTCAATTCTTCATTTGTCTCTTTCAATTTAGAAAGCAAATGAGAAACTTTTAAGTCTAATTTTTCAAGCAATTCTTTTGTCTCTGACATCTCAACTTAATTGTTCAAATATTGTATTGCAAAAGTACGATTCACAAAAGCAATTTCAAAGGATTTAAGAATGATTTATTAAAAACATTTTTTTAATAATAAAATTGGAAAAACTGAGAATGACTTCTCTAACAATGTACTTTTGATTTTCCCAAACTTAATTTCGACTTACATGAAAAACGTCTTATTGCTCTTATTTGTTTTACTGAATTTCACCGTTTTTGGTCAAAATTATCAAGAAAAATCAATCAATTTTGAAACAATTGACCTCGCTCCACCTATGGAAATTCCGTTAATACTTGCAGGAAACTTTGGCGAAATGCGCAGCAATCATTTTCATACAGGTTTAGACATAAAAACAAAAGGTGTCGTTGGACAAAAAGTGTTTGCAATAGAAGATGGATATATTTCACGAGTTCGTGTTTCTCCTTGGGGGTATGGAAATGCAATATATATAGAACATACCAATGGTTTGACTAGTCTTTATGCCCACTTAAGTAAATTCCCACCTTCTATTGACTCTTTGATTTATGCGCAACAAGCAAAAAACGAATCATACGTTCTTGATCAAGTGGTATTACTGGATTCATTTTTTGTAAAAAAGGGAGAATTAATTGCTTATTCTGGGAATTCAGGGAGTTCATATGCCCCACATCTTCACTTTGAAGTAAGAGAAACAATTACAGAACATGCATTAAACCCACTTTTGTTTAAATGTTATCAAAAAAGAATAAAAGACACTACACCTCCTCATGTTAAAGGAATTAAGGTTTATGCGATCACAGAAAAAGGCTATATGGTTCCAGGAAAATCAATTTACTATACCTGTAAACAGATTGGAAAAAAATGGGTGATTAACGACGGAAAGCCAATCAATATCAATTCTCTTTTCACCAAAAACACATTTTTGGCTCTTGGATTCCATGTTACAGACAAACTAGATGCTGCTGGAAACGTATGCGGCGTGCATCATACAGTACTCTCAAAAAATGGAACAGAAAAACACGTTCAGAAAACAGACTATATTAATTTCGATCACAATCGTTTTTTAAACTCGCATCAAGATTATTTTGAGTTCAAACAAAACAAAAAAAATATTCATAAAAATTTTACAACGGTCATCAATCCGCTTACAATTTACCCAAAGAATGATGGTAAAATTAATTGGAAAGATGCTGCCGGAAATTATAGTTTTAGTGCCAAAGATGCACACGGAAATAGGATAAATATCTCTTTCAGTTTAGCCGAAGTAACCAGTGAGGCTAAAATCAATGTTTTTGAAAAACCAAATGCTTATTATTTCCCCGATTCTGTTAATACCTTTATTGATGAAAACATTCAATTTCTAATTGAACCGGCATCATTTTATGAACCCTTACAGCATGTTTTTAAGGTTGATTCTTCTAAAAAATATTTAAGTCCAATCTATCAATTTGGAGAATATAGTGTTCCTGTTCAAACTAAATATGATGTTCGATTAAAAGTTCCTACTGAGTTGAACACAAAAATTCCAATGTATAAATTGGGAGTTGGTTTAATTTCTGACAGAGGTTATTTAAGTTTTTTAGGAGGTAATTATGTTGATGGGTGGGTTGAAGCAAGGCCAAGAAATTTTGGGAAATTCGTCCTCGTTATTGATACATTGTCTCCAGTTATTAAGCCATTAGATTTCAACAATGGTAAGACAATAACAAAGTACAATACGCTTGAGTTAAGTATTAACGACAACCTTTCTGGAGTTCTAAACTATAAAGCTTATTTAAACGAAAAATGGGTTTTAATGAAATATGACCGAAAGAAAAAACGGTATATCATTCCATTGGATAAAAACAGTAGGCCTTTTTTGAAAAAAGGAAACAACATTTTACTCATTACAGCAAAAGATGCCAAATCGAATAAAACATCTTCAACTTATAAATTGGTTTACTAAAAGGGAAACCGAAATTTCCCTTTTTAATGGATGTTTTAATTATTTACCCCCAACTTCAAACGTCAGTTTTAACGCCATTCTGTATTCACTAACTTTCCCATCTACAACCACTGCACTTTGATCTTGTACATATACAGATCTAATATTTTTAATTGATTTTGAAGCTTGTTTTACAGCTTTAGCTGTTGCATCTTCCCAACTTTTTGAAGAGCTAGATAGCACTTCAATTACTTTCATTACTGCCATTTTATTTGTTTTTTTAGTTAAAATAGTCTTAAAATGTACCGTTTTTTGGGCAATCCAAAATTTTAACTCTAATTTTATCTACCAATGAGCAATAAAAATCTAAGAACGGTAATTTTTCTGGGGATAACATCTATTTTAAGTATTCTAACAATACAGTTTTTTTGGATTCAAAAAAATGTAGAATTTCAAGAAATAAATATTTCGATTCAGAATCGACAAGATAGTCTTAGTCGCGCTCAATTTAGCGACCAAGTTACGATTGCGTTGAAAAGTGTTTCAAATGAAATTCAGCGCATTAATAAACAACCAGGTGACTTATATGGCAGCGTAAAACAATTAACTTCTAATTACTTTACCGTAGAATTACAAGACACACTTCATCCATATTTATTGGAGCAACTTTTAAAACGAGAATTTTACACACATAATATTAAAGAAGACTTTCAATACGGGATTTATGACTGCTTTTCGGATAGCATTGTATACGGTGATTATTTTCAATTTGAAGGCGGTGACACAGCTTTTGTAAACCAACCTTCAGAAAGCAGTTTAAATGAGTCTTTGCAACAAAAATTAGATTCAGATTTGCATTATTTTTCTATTGTTTTTCCTAAAATTGAAAATGTATCGCTTGAAGAATTACCAAATGACGTTACTCCTTGGTATTACTTATTTGCAATCATTTTATTTGTGCTAGTCTTTTTTGGTTTTTCAATTTCGGTAATTTTCAAGCAAAAAAAATTATCCGAGATTAAAAATGATTTCATCAATAATATGACCCATGAACTTAAAACTCCTATTGCAACCATTCGCTTATCGAGTGAGACTTTAATGAATAGTAATCAAGATACTTCTCCAGATAAACTTTTACGTTATTCGAGTATTATCTATAAAGAGAATAAGCGCCTTGAATCGCAGGTAGAACGGGTTTTAAATGTTGCCAATCTCGATCGAAATAAAATTCGCCTTAATCGAACGACATTTAATGTTCATGAAATAATAGAAGAGGCAAAAGAAAACTTTGAGTTTAACCAATTGGAAGAACTTGGTGGGCAAATTTCACTTAATTTCGAAGCGAAAGACGCTATTATAAACGCAGACCTGGTTCATATAACCAATGTAATCAACAACTTACTAGACAATGCAATAAAATATTGCGACAAAGTTCCGGAAATTATTATCCGGACGCAGAATGTAAAAAACAAGATCATTATTCGATTTAAGGATAATGGCAAGGGAATTGCAAGGGATAACCTAAAATACATTTTTGACAAATTTTATCGTGTTCCTACAGGAAATCTGCATGATGTAAAAGGCTTCGGTTTAGGATTGTTTTATGTTCACACAATTATTAATGAACTCGGCGGAACAATTCAAGTCAAAAGTGTCTTAGGAAAAGGAAGTGAATTCATTATTGGGTTCCCACTTAATGCAAAATAAAAATTAGAAATGAATCAAAAGATTAAAATTTTATTGGTAGAAGATGACTTCAATTTAGGGTTTGTTATTCAAGACCAATTAAAATCTGAAGGGTACAATGTTGAATTAGCTACTGATGGTATAGAAGGACTCAAAAAGTTTAACAGTGAAAAATTTCATCTTTGCATTTTAGATGTTATGATGCCTAAGAAAGATGGAATTACACTTGCTAAGGACATCCGGAAAGTCGATAAACAAACACCTATTTTATTTTTGACTGCTAAAAATCAAACTGAAGATAAAGTAGAAGGGTTTAAAGCAGGAGGGGATGATTATTTAACAAAACCATTTAGTACAGAAGAGTTTTTACTTCGCGTAAAAGCTATTCTTAAAAGAGTTAATGTCATTCAGGAACAAGAGGTAAAGACAACGTTCTCTATCGGATCAATCTCTTTTGACACTGAAAACTTCAAGCTGATTTATTCAGATGGTGAAGAGAAAAAACTGACAAAAAAAGAAGCTAAAATTTTACACTTACTTGTTGAAAATAAAAACAAAGTGCTTACACGAGACATTGTTTTAAACACTGTTTGGGGGCAAGACGATTATTTCGTTGGAAGAAGTCTTGATGTGTTTATCACTAAACTTAGAAAGTACCTAAAAATTGATGAGCATGTTTCTATTGACAACATTCATGGTGTTGGATTTAAATTAATCACTAATTCGTAAAATATGAATCCAATTACTTGGGGAGATTTTTCCAAAATCGACATTAGAACGGGAACAATCGAAGAGGCTATTGTATTTAAAGAGGCACGAAAACCAGCCTATCAATTAAAGGTTAATTTTGGAGAATTGGGTATCCGTAAAACATCAGCACAAATTACAAAAAGGTATCAGCCTGAAGACTTAATCGGTAAACAAGTACTTGCTGTGGTTAATTTCCCTCCAAAACAAATTGCAAATTTCATGAGTGAGTGCCTAATTCTTGGTGCAGTTGACGGAGATGATGTTATTTTGATTCAGCCTGAAAGTAGCGCACCGAATGGTTTAAGAATTTCTTAAAAAAAGAGAATCATTTTACTGGTAATTTTTCCATCATCACATGACTCAAAATCTGAGACGTTGCTCCACGTTTTTCAGCCATAAAGGATAAGATTTCTTCTTTTTTATCTATCGCTTTCAAAACATCAAAGACATCTGCTAATTCCGAAGCATCTGAAATAGAATAACCAATTCTATTTTCAATAAAATCATAGGCCTCATTAAACTTTACATAATTATTCCCAAAAATTACAGGAATACCAAAACATGCCGGTTCTAAAATATTGTGCAACCCTTTTCCAAAAGCACCTCCAACATATGCTAAAGTACCGTACTGATAGATATTCATCAACATTCCAATATTATCAATAATCAACATTTGATAAGAACCCGAGTTATCTTCCTCTCCTTTTAATTTACTGTACCTTATTTTTTTGAGGTTAAAATTGGTTTCAATCTCGCGTAATCTATTTTCTTTTATTTCGTGTGGCGCTAAAATGATTTTCCATGAAAAGGAATTTGAATTAATCAATTTCGTTAAAAATCGCTCATCTTCTGACCAAGAAGAACCTATTATAAGAACGGGTTCGCTATTAATGAATTTTTCAATTTCTGGGTATGGCTGAACATTGCTTGCGTTTTGAAAAACACGGTCGTATCGAGTATCACCTGCTAAAACACTCTCTATGTTAATTTCTTTCAATTGATTTTGCGAAGCTTTATCCTGGACAAAAATTGAATCAAATGACGCTAAGACATTTCGCATATATCCTCCATACCATTTAAAAAATGGCTGCTTCTTATGGAATACAGCTGAGACAAGATAGAGTTTTACTCCCGTTTTTTTTGCTTGTAGAATATACTTTGCCCAAAACTCATACTTTACAATAAAAGCATTATCAGGTTTTATTTTTGATAAAAATCGGTTGACGTTTTTTTGATTTTCAATCGGCAAATAACAAATTAAGTCAGCCAGATCATAATTTTTCTTTACCTCGAATCCTGAAGGAGAAAAAAAAGTAATTATAATTTGACACTTATCTGCATTTTTCAACTCCTCTATTATGGGTCGAGCTTGTTCAAATTCACCCAAACTTGCACAATGAAACCAATGGGTAGGAATATCATTTCTTCCTTTCCATTTCTCAATCAGGTTCCAAGTTTCTTTTCTTCCTTTTAGCCATTTCTTTGCTTTAGGGTTCCATAAAGAAGCAACCCGAATCGCAGAGGTATAAAGATTGACACCAAAGGTGTATAACAGTTTCATTAATTATAATAATACGTGCTTCTAGAACGCTTATAAATTGGAATTACCCAACCAACTTTCAATCCATAAGTCAAGTCCAGTCGTTGTTCGTTCTCCGGTCCTCCAGTGCTAAAGTTATATGTTCTAATATTCTTTGTGAAACCCTGTACAAACTCTATTCCTCCATAAAATTTAAATAATCGCCTATCCGCTTGATATAAATACCCAATAAATTGACGTGTTGAAACACCAACGGTCAATTTATCATATCCTTTTTTATAATCTCCTTCTAATTGCGGTACTGCGTCAAAAATATTTTCAATTCTAATTTTATGGCCTAAACCTCCTACTCCACCACTAATCCAAATTCCAGAATTTGGATTATGTGCAAATTTGTTCAAAACATAACCAACCGAAACATGTCCTGTTACTCCCCTAAATTGGAAAAAAACATCAGCAGGAATTCCTGACCATGCAGTTATTGTTCCATCCGAGTTTAAAACATTTCTAAAAACAGAAGAGTCTCTAAGTTGTTTTCCAAACAAAAAACCTCCATTCAATTCGAGTGTAAGATTATTTTTAAATTTATACGATACATCTCCTCCCAAATGATTACTAAATCCCCAGCGTTGCGCTAAATCTCCACCAGGGAAATTCGCTTTATAGTTTATCCCAATAAGCAAGGTGTTAATAGTAGAATCTTTAAAATTCGTTTGCGAGAATGTTGTCAAAGAGAATAATAAAGTAAAAACAATTAAAATTTTCATAGTACAAATTTAAAAAAAGCCTAATAAAGAAACGGTTAAAAGCAGATATTATTGGCTATATTCGCAAAGTTTATGCAATTGATTAATCTAATTTAATAAATGAGACAAATTCAAATGGTTGATTTGGTTACTCAATATGAGAAAATTAAACCAGAGGTAGATCAAGTTACTCAATCCATATTTCAAAGTGCACAATTCATTAATGGTCCTGAAGTAAAAGCTTTTCAAGCCGACTTAGAGGATTATTTGAATGTAAAACATGTGATTCCTTGTGCAAATGGTACAGATGCGCTTCAAATTGCGTTAATGGCATTAGGACTCAAGCCCGGTGATGAAGTTATTACAAGTGATTTTACATTTGCCGCAACAGTAGAAGTTATTGGCCTTTTACAATTAAAGCCGATCATTGTTGATGTGGACAGAGATACCTTTAACATCTCATTAGAAGCCATTGAAAAAGTAATCACAGATAAAACAAAGGCAATAATACCTGTTCATTTATTTGGTCAGGTATGCGATATGACTCCACTGATGAAACTAGCTAAGAAACATGACCTATTTGTTGTAGAAGATACAGCACAGGCTATTGGTTCTAAGTACACGTTTGAAAATGGGACAGTTCAATCCGCAGGAACAATTGGAGATGTAGGAACAACTTCTTTCTTTCCTTCTAAAAACTTAGGTTGTTTTGGAGATGGGGGTGCCATTTTCACCAATGATAATCAGTTGGCCGAAATCATGCGCTCAATTGTAAATCATGGAATGGGAAAACGATATTATTACGATCGATTAGGAGTTAATTCACGTTTAGATTCAATTCAGGCAGCAATCCTCCGAATCAAACTGCGTCGCTTGGATGATTATATTTTGAATCGTCAAAACGCAGCTAAATTTTACACGAATTTCTTCGCTTCTTTTGAGCAAGTCGAAACACCTTTTATTGCAAATTATGCTACCCATGTTTTTCATCAATACACGTTGAAAATAAAAAATTTGGATCAGTTTAAATTGCAAGAATTTATGAAGAGTAAAGGAATTCCTGTAATGATCTATTACCCAATGCCATTACATACGCAAAAAGCTTACGGCGCTGAGAATTTTAATCATGATGACTTCCCTGTAACGAATGAGCTTTGTCAAAGTGTTATCTCTCTTCCAATGCACACCGAATTGGACGAAGAACAGTTAAATTACATTTGTAATTCACTGCAAGAATATTTAGAATTAAATTAAAAAGAATTAATAAATGAAAAAAATTACTGTCGTTGGATCTGGTTATGTAGGACTGGTAACAGGTACCTGCTTTGCAGAAACTGGAAACAATGTAATTTGTGTTGATATCGACGAAAAGAAAGTCGAAAGAATGAAAAATGGTGAAGTTCCTATTTATGAACCTCATTTAGATGTTATCTTCGAAAGAAACATCCGTCAAAACAGGCTAAAATTTAGTACTGATTTAAAAGCCTCTATTGAGGATTCTGAAATCATATTTTTAGCCTTACCAACTCCTCCTGGCGAAGACGGTTCGGCAGACTTAAGTTATATTTTAGGTGTTGCTGAAGAACTTGGTAAAATAATAAATTCATACAAAGTAATTGTTGATAAATCTACAGTTCCTGTTGGTACTGCTGAAAAAGTACATGCCGCTATTGCTAAAAATGCCAGTGTAGACTTTGATGTGGTTTCAAATCCAGAATTTTTACGTGAGGGATTTGCTGTTGATGATTTTTTAAAGCCAGATCGTGTTGTAATAGGAACTCAATCTGAGCGTGCAATTCAAATCATGAAAGAACTTTACAAGCCATTTGTACGACAAGGTAACCCGATCATATTCATGGATGAAAAGTCAGCAGAACTTACAAAATATGCTGCCAATTCATTTTTAGCAACAAAAATTACTTTCATGAATGAGATTGCCAATTTTTGTGAAAGAGTTGGTGCAGATGTTGATTCTGTTCGTATTGGAATTGGATCGGATACAAGAATCGGAAAACGATTTCTTTTTCCAGGAATTGGATATGGTGGAAGTTGCTTCCCGAAGGATGTTCAAGCATTAGTTAAATCAGGAAATGAAGCTGATTATAAATTTGAGATTATTGATGCTGTTTTACGTGTTAATAATGTACAAAAACTACGCTTAGTTGAAAAATTAAAAAATCATTTCGGTGATCTTTCTGGAAAAAGTTTTGCGTTATGGGGCTTAGCATTTAAGCCAGATACAGATGATATTAGAGAAGCACCTGCTTTGTATATTATAGATGCTTTATTGAGTGCTGGTGCTACAATCAGTGCCTATGACCCTGAAGCAATTGATAATGTTAAAGCAATTTATGGTGATAGAATAAACTTTACTTCAGATCAATACACAGCGTTAGAAGGTAAAGATGCATTACTTATTGCTACTGAATGGGGAGCATTTAGAAATCCAGATTTCTCCCAGATAAAATCTCACTTAAAATCACCTAAGATATTTGACGGCCGTAATTTATTTGACCTTGAAGAAATGAATGGAAAAGGATTCTATTACGAAAGCATTGGACGAGAAACAGTTTTAGCATAAAGATGGATTCAAGAAAAAAGATTTTAATTACTGGAGCTGCTGGTTTTTTAGGTTCTCATCTTTGCGATCGATTTGTGAAAGATAATTTTCACGTTATCGCAATGGATAATCTTATTACTGGTCGTTTAAAAAATATCGAACACCTTTTTCCCAAGGAAAATTTTGAGTTTTATAACCATGATGTAAGTAAATTTATTCACGTACCAGGTGAACTGGATTATATTTTACATTTTGCCTCTCCAGCTAGTCCGATTGATTATTTAAAAATTCCAATCCAAACATTAAAGGTTGGATCATTGGGAATTCACAATTGTTTAGGGTTGGCAAAAGCAAAACAAGCGCGATTAATGATTGCTTCAACCTCAGAAGTATACGGTGACCCACAAGTTCATCCACAAACAGAAGATTATTGGGGTCATGTAAACCCAATTGGGCCTCGTGGTGTTTACGACGAAGCAAAACGTTTTCAAGAGGCTATTACAATGGCTTACCATACTTTCCATAACGTCGAAACCAGAATTGTACGGATTTTTAATACTTATGGTCCACGAATGCGCTTGAATGATGGTCGTGTTTTACCTGCATTTATTGGTCAAGCACTGAGAGGTGAAGATTTAACTGTTTTTGGTGACGGTTCTCAAACAAGATCTTTTTGCTATGTTGACGACTTAGTTGAAGGAATTGTTCGTTTATTGAACTCAGATTACGCTTATCCAGTAAACATTGGAAATCCAAATGAAATCTCAATAAAGGATTTCGCCGAAGAAATTATACGTTTGACAGGAACTTCACAAAAAGTAATCTATAAAGATTTACCTTTGGATGATCCAAAACAAAGGCAACCAGACATTTCCAAAGCTAAAGAGCTTTTAAATTGGGAACCTAAAATTAATAGAGCTGAAGGATTAAAACGAACATATGATTATTTTAAAAGCTTAACAAAGGAAGAGCTTAATGAAAAGGATCATTATAATTTTGATAAATTCATTATAAAGTAAATGCTAGGTTTTCGTGACGAAATATTAGAAGCTCAGTGTAGTGATATATTTGATTCTAATGAAGTTTTCTTTCACGTTACGTCGAATCCAACACAATTCAAATTATGAGCGATTTTTTTGCACATGAAACGGCAGTAATAGATGAAGGATGTCAAATTGGTGAAAAAACTAAAATTTGGCACTTTTCTCATATTATGCCCAATTGCAAAATTGGTAAGGGTTGTAATATTGGTCAAAATGTTGTTATTTCCCCCGAAGTCATATTGGGTAATAATGTGAAAATACAGAATAATGTTTCTATTTATACTGGGGTAATTTGCGAAGATGATGTTTTTTTAGGACCATCAATGGTATTTACAAACGTGATTAATCCGCGAAGTGCGGTTAATAGACGTAACCAATATTCGAAAACACTCGTTAAAAAAGGAGCATCTATTGGTGCAAACGCAACTATTGTTTGTGGAAATCCGATTGGAGAATATGCTTTTATAGGCGCTGGAGCGGTAGTAACTAAAGAAGTTCCTGCATATGCTTTGCTTGTTGGAAATCCTGCAAAGCAAATTGGTTGGATGAGTGCGTTTGGACATAAGTTGGTTTTTGACGAAAACAATGAGGCTAATTGTCCGGAAAGTGACGAACGATATAAATTAGAGAATAATAAAGTAACCAAAATAGGATGATCAAAGAAGATCAAAAAATACGATTTGCCGTTGTCGGTTGTGGCCATATTGGAAAAAGGCATGCAACTATGGTACAACGCAATAGCGAATCTGAATTAATTGCGTTAGTTGATGTGCGCCCAAAAGAAGAATTGGGACTCAAAGACTTTGAAGGGGTTCCTTTTTTTAATTCTATTGAAGAATTAATAGCAAGTGATTTAGAATATGATGTAGTCAATATTTGTACACCAAACGGATTACATGCTGAGCAAGCAAAACTTGCTTTAGAAAATAGCAATCATGTGGTTTGTGAAAAACCAATGGGATTAACTAAAGATGGATGCGAAAGTGTGATTTATACTGCACTCCAACATTCTAAACAAGTATTTTGTGTAATGCAAAATCGTTACTCTCCCCCCTCAGTTTGGATTAAAGATGTAATTGAGCAAAAGTTACTCGGAGACATTTTTATGGTTCAGCTAAATTGTTATTGGAATAGAGATGACCGTTATTATAAAAAAGGAGGATGGAAAGGTACTGCTGATTTAGACGGAGGAACACTATTCACACAATTCTCTCATTTTATTGATATAATGTATTGGTTGTTTGGAGATATTAGTAATATTCAAGGAAAATTTGCTGATTATACACACAAAGATTCGACCGATTTTGAAGATTCTGGTTTTGTAAGTTTTGACTTTATCAAAGGTGGCTCAGGATCTTTAAATTATTCTACTGCTGTTTGGAATCAGAACCTAGAAAGTTCCATGACAATTATTGGCAGTAAAGGAAGCGTTAAGATTGGCGGGCAGTACATGAATGAAATAGAAATTTGCAACATTGAAAATTATACCATGCCGAAACTTTCACCCTCAAACCCAGCTAACGACTACGGGGCGTATAAAGGTTCAGCAGCAAATCACCATTATATCATAGAAAATGTAGTGGATGCACTAAAACGTAAAATAAAACCAACAACAAATGCACTCGAAGGGCTTAAAATTGTTGAAATTATTGAACGAATTTATGATGTGCGTGATAAACAAAAATTAAATAATACGTAAAAAATGAGTTCTAATATTTACGAAAAATTAATAAACAAAGAGACTAAGTTAGCAGTGATTGGATTGGGGTATGTAGGATTACCAATTGCGCTCGAGTTTGCCAGAAAAATTGATGTCATTGGGTTTGACATTAATGAAAAACGTGTCGACATGATGCGTAACAATATTGATCCTAGTGATGAATTGGACGCAAGTGATTTTGAGGGATGTAGTATTAAATTCACGTCTTCGATTGAAGATTTAAAGGAAGCAACGTTTTTTATCGTAGCTGTTCCAACACCTATTGACAATAGTCGATTACCAGATTTAAAACCACTTATTGGAGCAAGTACAACTGTTGGTAAAGCCCTCAAAAAAGGTGATTATGTTGTTTATGAATCAACTGTTTATCCTGGTTGTACTGAAGAAGATTGTATTCCTGTATTGGAAGAAGTATCTGGATTAAAGTTTTTAACTGATTTTAAAGTCGGATATTCACCTGAGCGAATTAATCCAGGAGATAAAGTTCATACATTGTCATCCATTGTTAAAGTTTCTTCTGGATGTGATCCAGAATCTGCAGAGCACATTGCAAAAACATATGAATTGGTTGTTGAAGCTGGGGTTCATAGAGCGGCATCAATCAAAGTTGCTGAAGCAGCAAAAATCATTGAAAATACGCAACGAGATGTCAATATCGCATTGATAAATGAACTTTCGATCATTTTTAATCGACTAGGAATTAACACCTATGATGTTTTAAATGCAGCTGGCACAAAGTGGAATTTCTTAAACTTTAGACCTGGTTTGGTTGGAGGACATTGTATTGGTGTTGATCCTTACTACTTAACCCATAAAGCAAAGCAACTGGGCTACCATGCAAAAATTATTAACTCTGGAAGGTATGTAAATGATTCAATGGGATTTTATGTTGGAAAACAAACGGTTAAAAAAATGATTGGCCATGGAAAAAATCCAATGGAATCGAATGTATTAATCTTAGGAGCAACGTTTAAGGAAGATGTCAGTGATATTAGAAATTCAAAAATTGTAGATGTTATTTCTGAATTACAGTCCTTTGCTTGTCATGTAGACGTAATCGATCCACACGCTAGTTCGGAGGAGCTACAGGAAGAGTATGGTTTTTCATTATGCGAGAATCCAACGAATGATTACGACGCTATTATTGTTGCTGTCAATCACAAAGAATATACAAACTACTCGGAAGAAGATTTTCTTGGAATGCTAAAAGATGACCAAGGAATAATCGTTGATCTTAAAGGAATTTATAAAGATAAAGTCGTGAACATTGATTACTGGAGTTTATAAAAGATAATTATGGCAAAAAAGACAATTCTAATAACAGGGGGAGCTGGTTTTATTGGTTCTCATGTAGTTCGATTATTTGTAAATCAATATCCTGAATATAGAATTGTAAATTTAGATGCCTTAACTTATGCTGGAAACTTAGTAAATAATAAAGATGTCGAAGAAGAGTCTAATTATTCATTTGTTAAATGCGATTTAAGGGATAAGGCTTTATTGGAAGAGATCTTTATTAAAGAAAAAATAACGGATGTTATTCATTTGGCTGCCGAATCACATGTAGACAGATCGATCTCTGGTCCAATGGATTTTATTACGACAAATATTATTGGTACAGCGAATTTGTTAGAAATAGCACGAGGAAAATGGACGGGGGATGAACATGTTTTCTATCATATTTCAACGGATGAAGTATACGGTTCTTTAGGAAAAGAAGGCTTTTTCACAGAAGAAACTGCTTATGACCCACGAAGTCCTTACTCTGCATCAAAAGCAAGTTCAGACCACTTGGTCAATGCTTATTACCACACTTACAACTTACCGGTAAAACTTTCAAATTGCTCTAATAATTACGGTTCTTACCAATTTCCAGAAAAATTGCTCCCTTTAATGATTAACAACATTAAAAACAACAAGTCTTTGCCGGTTTATGGCACAGGTGAAAACATTAGAGACTGGTTGTGGGTAGAAGATCATGCAAAAGCAATCGACACTATTTTTCATAAAGGGAAAATTGGGGAGACTTATAATATTGGTGGTTGGAATGAATGGACAAATATCGATTTGGTGAAACTACTTTGCAAAGTAATGGATCATAAATTAGGCCGTGCTGAAGGAACATCTGCTCAACTCATCACTTTTGTTAAAGATCGTGCAGGACATGATATGCGCTATGCAATTGATGCGACCAAAATAAAAAAGGAACTCAATTGGGAGCCTTCCTTGCAATTTGAAGAAGGATTGGAAAAAACGGTTGATTGGTACCTCAATAATGCTGAATGGGTTGATCAAATAACATCTGGAGATTATAAAGAATATTACGACCGTCATTACAATTAGTGTACTTTCTTTTCAAGTAAAAATTGAATGTAGGTTTAGTATTAACTTTTCATAACAGTACCTACCTCAGCAATAATTCATAAAGCGTGCTATCTGCAATGGCCCTGTATTTACGTGATTTTGGGGGAGCTATTTCTTGGGTTTGTTTTCCTCCAATAATGACCATAACAAATGCAAATGGAATCTTAGATCGATTTATCGTATATTCGTTTATACGTGTAGCAATTCCAATGTGAGAATATTCTCTATTGCGAATTCCAAATTGATTCCCACGTTTTTTAAAATACTTTAAAATCAATTTTGTCCATTCAGTTTCTAGGATAACTTTTACTGGTTTCTTTTCTGTTACTTCCGGAATCCCATTTTTATATTTCTTTCTATTTTTTCCCATATAAAGATTTACCTCACCTTCTGGTCCTTTACGGTCATAATGAAATGATTTAAATTTACTTAAATGCGTCAAGTTTGTATAAAAACTGTACATAGTGAAAACGCGATTTTCTCCTCTAAAATGCCTTAAGCCTAAATCTGCTAAATGCTTCATTTTTCCTGATCTAGCGCCATTCTGTGTTAACAACTTGCGCTGTGTATGTTTGATCATTGCATTGCAAACTTGATTAAAAGCAAGGTCTTGTTTTAGCAATGGAAAACGTTTTAGTCGCCTTTCTTTATTAATTGTATTGAACACAATTTCTTCATATTTCTGTAGATCAAAATCAATTATTTCAATAGGCTCTTTTAAAGGTGCTCTATCTTCATACGCTGTTTTTTCTGTCCGATCAAGCAAATCAAAAAACCGTTGGTTCTGGGCGAGAATGGAGCTCCCGAAAAAGAATAATATTATTAAAGAAACTACTTTCAAAATGGCGTATTGACAATTTTCATCACTTCTTGCGTTGATAGATTTGAATAATCATGTATTTCCAACCTTAATGCTCTATTTGGGACTTCATCCTTATCTCTTTTAATCTGTTTCCATAAATGGCATATTCCAAACGTTAGTCCTGAAAAGAAAACGACAATACTTGTTCGTCTAGAAGCCCTGTCATATTTCACATTTTTCAATTTGTTGTATGATAAAACACCGTTTAACGAATGATCGACAACAGAAACTCGTTCAATTGTATTTCGAATTATTTCATGATCTCCATTGACCAAAGTTGTTGGAATGCTTTTTGGAAAATTCATTCTAGCAATCTGATCACAATTCCAAATTCCAAATTGCATTATTTGAAAAGATGACATCACTGAGCCCAATGTAGCTTTTCCATTTAACTCACGTATATTTTCGTAAATTGCTTTTTGCCGATTCTCTTCTCTTAATCGTGCCATTTCAACTATTTCTTTCTGCGTTTTTCGCATTCTTTTCCCAAAGTCAAATGCAATTTTACGTCTTCTTTTTTCGTCGTTATGCTTTGCCTTTTCAAGCTGTTGACTAAATTTCGCAAACTTCTCAATCCGTTTTTTTTGACTTATCAATTCATTGGATAAAAGCACTGGAATTTTAATCAACGAATCCTTATAATTAAACCGAAGTGTAAAGCGATCCATAGTTTTATCATGTCGTAAATCTAGGTTAGAAATATATGAAGCCCCCCAATTATAACTACCGCTTTTCAATCTAAAAATTCGTTTCCCACTATATTTCCCGTAGGCTCTTCGTGACTCTCTTCGAATTCGGTTAAAAAACTTTTTATAATGTATTAAACTATCTCTAGCACCATCATAGTACAAATCAGTATTAGCAATAAGTCGTGTAGCACCCTCTGGTTTTTTGATGTAACAATTCTCACCCATTATCTGTATTTTCCGATAACTGTTATTCGTTTTTAAAGCGCTAAAATTTAATTTAAATTTTCTTTCTCTTGAATTAAGATCTATTTCTGGTATATATCTATTTTCTGTGGCAATAAGTTGTTGTTCTCTAAAATTTAAAAAAGCAGCATTTCCAACAGAGTCAACTTTATCTTCATCTAATTTAAACGGTTGCAAAATTTCATCTTTCCCCTTATCTTCCCAATTACCGTTTTCATCAATTACATAAACATTTACAGCCGTGTCAGCATTATTTCGGAGCATCATAACGTCTACTGGCGCCGCAGGATTAACACTTAAATCATTTCCATTATCATCTTGAGCAGTTATGTTGAACATTCCAGCAGAAGAAAAAGGCAACGTTTCATTGTTTTCTTCAATGGTCATAGTAATTCCCGAAAATAAAATTTCAGCAGGGTTTCTATATTCAGTATACCCTATGGTTGCCTCTCCTCGGTATACATTTCCTTTTGAATCAAGAAAAGAATTTTCTTTAAAACTAAAGATCGTATTTCCGAGAGAGACATCCATATTTTCTCCAGCTTCAATCACTCTTTCAACAGGTTTTGGGGCAAATTTTTCTATGGGAGGATTAATCCCAATCATTTTTTCAACAGGCTCTGACACCATCAATTTTATCTTAGGATATGGTTTAAATGTTTCAATTGATTTCTCCGAAATTGTATTTTCTCTTGCATCAAGCCAAACTAAGTTTTCGCATTTTACTAAAGGGTCAATATTGCTTAATCGATTTGAACGGATATTAATAGAATCTACTTTTGGAGCAACTTTTAAAAAAGAATTTAAATATTTTGTATCGATACGATTAAGTGCTAGGTATTCAGGTTTAATAAATTCTTCTATTGTTTCCGCTACCTTATCTGCTTTAGAAAAAGTACAGTTAACAAACCCTAATTTTCTTAATCTTGTCGACCGTTCAGTTCTTAAAAAACGGTCAATATGTGAATCAGAAATGAGAAGTTCTTCTACATCAAGATCCTTTAATTCTGTTGGAATACTTTGAAGATGACTAATCGATAAATAATCTAATCGTCCTTTTGTTCCCAAGGCAAAAACTAATTCTTCCGATTTCATAGTTGGATTTGCAGAAATATTTAATTCTTTTAGCTTCCACCATTGATGTACTTGCCAAGAAATATCTTTAATACGGTTGTTGGATGCATCCAATCGTTCCATTTTACTCATTCGAATAATCGAATAAGGCAGATTGTTCAATAAATTACCTGAAACATTTAAGTTTACAATTGAATTTTGTTTTCCGATTTCTGTGGGGAGGTATCCCATTTCACAGTTCTTTAAACTTAAACTCTTCAAGCGAAACAATGCGTTTTCAAATACAATTCCTAAATCAACATAACTTAATCCTTCATTATTAGAAAGGTCCAATGTCTTCAGTTGTTTAAGGTTTCCCAATTCTTTTGGAATATTAATTATTCCATTTTCGGAAAGATTAAGTGTTTTTAAAAATTTACATTCTAATATTTCTATAGGAAAATCGGTTAGTCCTTTATTAGAAAGGTCAATTGAAGTAATAATTTCTTTATTTTCTTCAATTTCAGACAAATTAGTTATATGAACAGCAAGTGCATTGTTCGTTAACACAAAAGCGGTTAACAAAAAGAATATAGACTTCATTTTTTTAGTTTTAGGTGAATAAAACGGCTACAAAAAACATACCACGATCAATTAAACTTTTTGTTAAAGGCCTAAAACAAGATTTATTCTAATCGTAATTTTGTTTTCTATTCATTAATGTATCTATCTTAAAAAAGTAACCTCTTCTACTCTTTTTTAGCGTGAAAAAGAATTCATTTTTCTTTTACGCAGTATTAAATATAGTGCAATCAACCTATCTTGATCAACACTATTCAACTCAATCAGATATAGCGTAAGGGAGAGCATTATCTATTACCAAGCAAAAAATTCAAGTACAATGTCCAGTAACATTTCTAAAACATCATTCAATCGTCTTTTTAACCAACTGGTATTAGATTTCGACTTTTTCATAATTGATTTTTTATTTATGCTTTTTATTATTGTGTTGCAATCGCTTTTAGCAAATGTATCTCCAATCCATTTCTTATTTCATTAAAAAAAGTTAATTAACTTTTTTTGTATTTTTCAAATTGAGCCTATTTCATGATTCAACAATTTATTGTGTTGTAAACTACTTTCAATTCAAATTAACTTCAGAAACAGAAATATTCTTGAACAGTTTTTGATAATTTTGTCCTGAATAAAATTTAGATATGATTTCAGCAGATGGTTTAGCCGTAGAATTTAGTGGATCAACATTGTTTAGTGATGTTTCATTCGTTATTAATGAAAATGATAAGATTGCATTAATGGGTAAAAACGGCGCTGGGAAATCTACTTTAATGAAGATTGTAGCAGGTGTTACAAAACCGACTAAAGGAAATGTAAGGTATCCTCAAGATACTGTGATTGCCTATTTACCACAACATTTACTGACAGATGATAATTGTACTGTTTTTGAAGAAACGTCTAAAGCTTTTCAGCATGTTTTTGATATGCAAAATGAAATGGATGAGTTAAACAAAGCACTTGAAACACGCACTGATTACGAGTCTGAAGAGTACATGAAAATCATTGAAAAGGTAACTGAGCTCGGCGAAAAATTTTATGCTATAGAAGAAGTAAATTATGATGCCGAAGTTGAAAAAGCACTGCTTGGTTTAGGTTTTAAGCGAGAGGATTTCAATAGGCCTACAGGTGAATTTAGCGGTGGTTGGCGAATGCGAATTGAACTGGCTAAAATATTACTTCAAAAACCAGATTTAATTTTACTGGATGAGCCAACAAATCATGTTGATATTGAATCAGTAATTTGGTTGGAAGATTTTTTACTGAACAAAGCGAAAGCGGTTATGGTGATTTCACATGACAAAGCATTTATTGATGCAATAACAAATCGTACCATTGAAGTTACAATGGGTAAAATATATGATTATAAAGCCAATTATTCGCACTATCTTGAATTAAGACAAGAGCGAAGAGCACAACAAATAAAACAGTACCAAGAACAGCAAAAAATGATTGCTGAAACAAAGGCTTTTATCGAACGCTTTAAAGGCACATATTCGAAAACAAATCAGGTTAATTCAAGAGAAAGAATGTTGGAGAAACTCCAAATCATTGAAATTGACGAAATCGATACATCTGCGTTAAAACTTCGCTTTCCTCCTGCTCCAAGGTCAGGAGATTACCCAGTAACAGCACTAAGCATGTCTAAATTTTATGATGATCACGTAGTTTTTAAGGATGCAAACTTGTCTATTGCCAGAGGTGAAAAAGTGTCTTTTGTTGGTCGAAACGGAGAAGGAAAATCAACAATGATAAAGGCGATTATGGGAGAGATTGATTTTACTGGGGATTGTGGATTAGGTCATAATGCTAAGGTGGGATATTTTGCACAAAATCAAGCGGCACTAATGGATCCTGAATTAACGATTTTTCAGACAGTCGATCAAGTTGCTGTAGGTGATATCCGAACACAAATCAAGAACATTTTAGGCCGCTTTATGTTTAGTGGTGATGCTTTAGACAAAAAAGTTGGTGTACTTTCTGGAGGAGAACGAACGCGTTTGGCAATGGTTAAACTACTATTAGAACCTGTTAATTTGCTAATCTTAGATGAGCCAACGAATCACCTTGACATCAAATCAAAAGAGGTTCTTAAAGAAGCCCTACTTGATTTTGAAGGAACATTAATTCTTGTTTCCCATGATCGTGATTTCTTGAAGGGATTATCTCAAAAAGTATTTGAATTTAAGGACAAACGGGTAATAGAACACTTCGAAACCATTGACGAGTTTTTAGTACGAAATAAAGTGGAGAATTTGAAAGAAATCAGTTAAAAATCTAGATACTATCTCTTGTTTCTAGCGCATAAACTAAGAAAGAAGCTAACCAATGACTTCCCATATAATCACTTCCTGCCACTTGTTCCATTGAAGATTTCATGTGTTGATCACCAACTTTAATTAAACTTTGTTTGTATTCGGTTGGAACGACATTGGATAAATAATATAAGCACCAAGCTCGCGAAAAGTTTAAGCCATCAAGATGAACCAATTTCCCATCAGTTCTATCATTCACGCGCCCTGGTTTAAGTTCAAATCCCTGCTTTAAAAGATTAGGTAAAAATCCCTTTATCCACTTATTAAATGCTACTTTATCTAAAACTTTTGACATTAATTCTGCTTCTTGCAAGCATGGAGAAATAAAATCAAACCCACTAGGTTCCCAATCTAACGGACAATTACTATCATTTAGGTAATAATCTTTAGAACGTTCAATAATTAGTTTTTCAAAATTTTCATTCTTTGTTACTCTTGCATAATCAATTGAAAGGGACAATCCGAATGCAGTATTTGTATGTTCTCCAACTCGAATTGGATACTCTAATTTTGGCAAAAATGCAACATATGATTCCACAACATAATCAACCAATGGTTTTAAATTATTGCTCCACTGATGGGTTTTATCTTCTTCTAATTCTGTTAACTCTGCGTACAATTTGAGTAGCCAAGCCCAACCATAAGTTCTTTCAAACGATTTATTTAGTTTCGGTTCAAAATAAGCTAGTTCTTGTTTCACTTTTTCAGCCGTAAACTGACGATCGAATAATGCAATTGCTTTTTTACTTAAGTCGGTATTCGGAAACTTTCGGATTGCTTTTGCCAAAAGCCAATGCCCATGCACAGATGAATGCCAATCAAAACAACCATAAAAAATAGGATGTAAATCGCTTGGCGATTTCAAATCTGTATCACTTGAAATAACTTGTCCTAATTTATAAGGATATTCTGTTTCAATACAATGCAAAGGCAAAGCTGCAAACTTATTCATAGTTTCATAATCTAATTTTAATTCTTGATTATCTTGACCAAATAAACTTGAAGCGCAAAGCGCGATTAATCCAAAAATAATTTTTTTCACACCATCTATTTTTAATACGATACTAAAGATAATTCAAATTTCATTCCTTTTTTATTTCGCTCAAAATATGTTTAATAATATACGTTAACCTGTTACTTTTCAATTGTTATTACATTATCTAATAAGAAGGGTATGATTTAAATGCAATAAATCGTATTTCTTAATTCATATTAAAACCTAAAACATATGTTAAAATTTGTCCCTATTGCGTTTACATTTTTTGTTTTTTCGTGCGTTGTAAGCGAGTCTGACCTAAACGATACCGCAACGTCAAACACAGTGATTTCTCCTCCGTTAGAAGGAGATTTTTTAAATGATGTCGTATTTGAAATTGATCCTACTAAAGAAAATACACTAGAAACAAGTAACGGTAGTCACTTTACGATTCCTTCAAATAGTTTAGTTGACGCAAATGGAGATCTTATTAGAGATAAAGCAATGATTACATTTAATCAATACCATTCAATTCCGGACATTTTAACTTCAGGAATTCCTATGGATTATGATTCTGTTGGCACATCATTTCCTTTAGAGTCTGCAGGTATGTTCACATTAGAGGCAAACTCTAAAGGTAACCCTATTTTCTTGAAAGAAGGTGTAGAAATAGAAATGAACTTGGCATCAGATTACGGTAGTGAGAGCCCTTACAATTTTTACGAATTGGATGAAAGTACTGGCGATTGGACTTTTGAACACGCTTCTTCACCACTTCAAGTTAAAGGAAATCCAAAATATGACCCTTTTAGTATTCCACAAAAGCCAAAACCAGTTGCTGAAGATGCGTTTATAATTGATCTTAATGTCGACATTTCAGACTATGAAGAATTAACTGCTTTTACTGGAGTTGTTTGGGAATATACAGGAATAGAAGACAGTCTGGATCCGAGAAAAAATAATTGGATTAATCGTGTAAAGTGGAATAGCTTTGATCTTAATCCAACAAACGAATTGCCTTATGAATATTTTATGACAATGAATGGCAATAGTCGTTCTTTTACAACTCGTGTTAAAGCTGCCCTTAATGGCACCGACCTTGATATAGCTATGGCTGAATTTGAACAAAAGAAAGTAGAAACAGCAAAAAAAATGGAATCGTTACCAAAGCCATATATTCGATCTGTAAATATTGATGGTTTTGGCACTTATAATTATGATTATATCCATAGAATTGACGAACCAGCTCAGGTCATTGCCGATTTTGACTTTAACCAGCACAATTCAATGAAAAATGAAGCTATTGTTGCTGTTGTTTATGAAGATGACAATTTTATTGTTAATTATCCAAAAAGTCAATGGAATTTATTTGGAATAGATACAGAAGCTGATGCAAAAATAATTGCTATTTTACCTGGAAATCAACTTGCTGTTTACAAAGGAAATGTTTCTGATTGTTACGGTAAAGAAGAGCACACGTTTAAAATGGAAGTTGTTTCAAACAAAATCGAAACAAAAGATGATTTAATTGACATTCTGGCATCAATATAGTCAATCGAAATGAAATTTTTTTTCACTGTCTTTTTAATATCGTTTTTTTTTTGCGGGCTTTCGCAAGACCAACTTTTTCCTGTTGCCAAAAATGGAAAATGGGGATTGGTAGACACAGATGGAAATTTCATTTTAAATTATGAATACAGCCACATTGAATATAATTTCTCAGCAGACAAATTCATTTATACCTCAGCCTCTAAAAAAGGATTAATTGATGGAAATGGAAAGATTATTTCAAAGCCAGAATTTGAGCATATCATTTTTTTTGATTCTGTTTGGTATGCATGTCGAAACGAAAAGAAATGGGGTTTATTTAACAATGAGCAAATTCATTTTGAACCTCAATTTGATTCTATTGTGAAAATCGCTCCCTCTATTTTTCTAAATTATAATGGATTAAAAGGAAAACTATACAATGGGGAGTTAAAAAAATCGATCACATCTGATTATATACATTCATTTGTATTTAATGATGATTTGATTGTTGCAGAAACAGAAATAGACACATATGATCTTATCAATTCTGTTCAAATGAAAACTGTGATTGAAAAAGTTGATACAATCTACAAGGCTGGCTATCAGTATGCCATTGTGAAAAATGAAACTATTTCTCAATTAATTGACCTTCAGGAAGGAGAACTTATTGGAGAACCTATGCTGAATTATCAATATGAATTGGGGAACTATTTTAAAGGTACTGCACAAAATGGAGAACCATTTTTATATCATCCTGAAAAAGACAATTACTACTCTATCCCACCTTATCATCATACTATAAACATTGATTTTCCATACTTGATTTTTAATCAAAAAAACAAAA
>CAYPZN010000026.1:0-18431 GCA_964415335.1 uncultured Crocinitomix sp. | reverse complement strand
GCGGTGTTTGGAATTTAATAAATGAAAAATTGATTATTCCAAATATACATGAAACCATCACTCCAATTAGGCGTGGATTTGTAATCAATGATTTTGGTCGAAAGGGTGTTTATGATCTAGCTGGAAATATTATTGTCCCAATTATTCAGGAATCAATTGACGTATATCAAAATGCTATCGTAACTGGAAAACATAATCAATATGGTGTATACTCAATGTTTGGAGAGAAAATTACGGACAACGTATATGAAAAAATTCGTGTTTATGATACAAATATCAAGTGTTATGCTAATTCTATGACTCTAATAAAAATGGATGAAACTGGTAGTATAACGGACAAAAAAACGTACAGTAACTATGTATCACTGGCAATAGAAAAACAACAAGTACCTTCAAGACGTTTTGAAAACACCAATTTTTCTGGTGGCAATAAGGGCAATGAAAGAAGTGGTTGGTATCGTCCAGTAATAAGTAAACAAGTGGGGGATTCATTGGTAGAAACTTGGGGAGATTTAGGACTTAAGGATACGTTAGATTCTATTGCGATTTATCCAACTTATAAACATATTGAATTAAAGTATGGTGTAGGAATAACAAAAGCTTATTTCTTTGAAAAAAATAAACTAAGCCTAATTTCAGCAAAGATAGCTAAAGAACGAAAATTAGGAATTGTATTATCACCTTCAACCGTTGGCGTTTTTAAAGGACCTTTTCATTTAATTGATCAAGAGCAACGAAAACGAATCAGCAGGCGAAAATTTTTAGCTGTTAGGACAAAAGATTTTAAATATCATGAACTGGCAAGAGCTTATGAAAAAGACCTTTGCTTAATCAATGATAATGGTGAAATTATTGTTGATAAACTGACTTATTACAGTAAATATTCTGATCATATTTTAGCAGTTTGCACTATTGGAGAAATCTCTCTCAACATAAAGGAAAACGGAAATACAGTTTGTAAAACATCAACATTTTTAACAAATGTTGGAACAGATCGAAACATCACAAATAAACGAGAGCGTTTTATTGAAATTAACGGAGGGAAATGGTATTACTACAACAGTAAAGGAGAACAAATGAACAATAACCCTTATGATTACGCAGGTAATTTTAAACACCAACGTGCTATTGTTAGAAAAGGAAATAAGTGGGGAGTTATTGATACGGCAATGAATATTATAATACCATTCGAATATGCTCGAATCGATCGAATCATTAAAGAGAAGCAATCCTTTTTTGAAGTACATAAATCTGTTGGAGACCATTATCTTTATTTAAGTAAAACAGGGAAAGTAAAGGAAACAAACATTTCAAACCTCACCTATTATGAACAAGGAAAATGGTTTGCACAAAGAGAAGGAAGTAAGGCATGGGGAATTCTGGATACAAATCTTAATCTGCTTACGAAATACGACTATGATCGAATCTCTCCATATGAAAATGGTTATGCAACCGTTAGTAAACGAGGGAAGAAAACGATTGTAGATGAAAACACAAATCAAATTCTTCCTTACTATAAAGCGCGAAAAATTATTTCTCTGGGGTTTGATCGTTATGCTATAAAAGAAAAGTCTGGACTAATGATTGTATCCATTTCTGGAGACACTATTTTACAAGGACGAGAATGTAAATCTGTTTTAGCATGCAATCAAAATTTCTTGGTTTATGAATCTCGAGGAAAAATAAAAAAGGTTTTAAACTTTGGCAACAAAAATAGCTTACCGAAAAAAACGGAATTAATTTCTTTTGATCTAGAAAATGGTCTTTTTTTAATCAAAAAGAAAGGAAGAAAGAAATTGTATTCTCTCATTGAAAAGAAATATGTTTCAAAAGGTTTAGATAATGCCTTTGCTATTGGAGAAGGTTGTATGCTTTATCAAGGGGAAAATAGGCAATTCGGTTATTTAAATTATCAAGGAGACACATTGATTCAACCAATTTATAAAAAACTAACACCACTTAAAAATGGATGGGCATTTGCGCAAAAAGAACATCTTATTATAGACAAAACGAATAAATCATTATTTGATTTTCCAATTTTCCGTGTCAATCCTCTTGGAGATTCTTTCACGCTTGTTTCAAAAAGTGGAACAGGTTTAATCTCTGAGGATGCAACCCTTATTATTCCTCCAAAATATCAGAAAATTGAACGCTACAATTCAATCTTTTACAAAGCAATTAAAGTAAATGGAGAATGTGATTTATTCACATTAAATGGAGAAAAATTAAACGATAGATCATTTCAAAATATTAAAGCCATTCATCCAGATGAATTGATTGTAAAATCAAATGGATTTGATTATTTATATGATGGTTTTCTAAATCAATCTTTATCATTTCAAAAAATTCAACCAGTCTCGCGTTCAACATATTTATTGGAAGAGAAAAGAATTGTTGGTATTTATAATACAGATGGAAAAATAATTGTTCCGGTCAGGTATCATAAAGTTGAACTTAATAAGAATTATTTTCAAGTAAGTTTCTTTAATTCATTTGGTTACTATGGAATTGATGGAAAAATAATTGCTGACCCAAAATAAGACCTTTTTACAGTACTTCTCCGAATGAGTTATTCAATTTATCTAATATCTTTTTCGTTCGAAGAACATCAAAATCATTGAGATAAGTATACTTTTTTTTACCATCTTTTAATTTAAAGATTAGTTGATATATCGTAGAATTAGATGGGTTATCTGTTAAACCAAATTTTGAGAAAAAATTCAAAAAAGTGACGAAATAATTGACCTTTTTCTCTTTAGTTATTTTAAGATCAATTCTGCCTATAAGTTCACAATCTATTTCAAATAGAATGGTGTCTTTATCATTATTTTTAACTTCTATAACGTCCTTTTTTTCTGTTAGACCCAACAGAATCAGGTATTTTATTTCTTCTTGATTTAGATTAAACATGATTTTCGTTTCAAAAAATATTATTTATTTTAAATAATTTCATTAAATTTAAACTAGCAAATTAAGTTTTACCGTAAGATTCTACTCGATTATCTTATCGGTTTTGGGTTAAGGGATTTTCGAAGCTACTCGGAAATCCCTTTTTCTATAGCTCAAAAACATCATTGATTGACGCAATATGATAACCAGTTTCTATTACAATATTTGCTTGAGCACTTCCTTTTTGAAGTAAAGGATTTGTATGATTAAAATGAATGAAGTGAATTTTATTCTTTTCACTCATTGGCAAGTTGTCAAACAATTGCATACTTTCTATTACAAATGGATGTGGTATTTCCGAAATATCCCGGTTATTAATTTCGTTTCCATCATAAAAAGTGGCATCTAAAAAAGCATAATCAACCTCCTTTAAGGTTGTTTCAATAGATGTACTCCATTTATTCCATTTATCAATGTCAGGAATAAAAAGAGCGCTTTTGTTTGGGCCATCAATTATGTATCCAACTGTTTCTGAAAATTCATCTCTATGCGGAACTAAAATCGGTTTTATCGAAAGCAGATCGCTCATTTTAAGATCAACTTGGTCATTTATTGCATTAATTTTAATGTTTTCATTTTTGACCAATTGACTCCAAGGACCATTTGTTTCTAGAAATTCTTTCATTTTTGGCATTGCATAGACTGGTGCCTTATTTGCATTCATAGCTTCTTTTCCAAGGTACATTAGTCCAATATAATGTCCAATATGAGCATGTGTTAAAAATATCCCGTCTGGTGTATCATCCAAATTAAAACTACTGTACCTATCCAACAATTCGAGTTGGCTTGAAAAATCTGGTGTTGCCTCAAAGAGGTATTTTTTTTCATTGAAAAGGTCTACAATTCCTAATGAAACAATTTTTCTTGAAGCATCAGGATTTGAAAAAAATGCTTTGCAACATTCTCTTTGACAAGCAATTTGAGGTGACCCTGCGTCTTGAACGGTTCCTAAAACAACAAGGGACAATGAATTTAAAGGTTCTACTTTTGCTTCCTGATTTTCCAATAAATTTTCAACGGAATACTCTGCTGAACGTTTCTTTAAAGATTCATTATTACAGGCATAAAGTAAAAGGAATACTGAAAACAGTAATTGGTTTTTCCAAAAGCTTTTCATAATTGCAATCCAAAGTAAGTATTTTTAACCTATTTCTGGAATTCTGCATACAAACTTTCTATATCAACTCGTTTATTCCCTTCATAATACTTCCCATTCAACTCAACTGTAGATCCCAAATCAATCAATACAGTAGTTTCACTGTACGCAAAATTAATCTCATCTAATTTAATACGAGCTACTGGATATTCAGGCTTCTTTTTAAATGCAGCGCACATCAATTCACTGTTTTCAATTGTAATGTTTCTTCCTTCAATTACACTACCGTCTTTTGAAGCAATTCCAGTCTTCGCTCCATTAATTATTATTCCATCCAATTTTAAATTTGATTGTTCTCCACCGGAAATTCCCTTATCGCCAGAGTTTTCTATTTCGATTTGCACTATTTGAACTGTTGATCCAGAAAAATCAATGCAATCATTTCCTGTATTCTTAAATGTGCTTGCACGAATATTCCCTTGACAAAAATCTGCATCAAATCCATCTGAGAATGTGTTTTCTACGGATAAATGCATAATATCAAATTGACTTCTGATAATGTTTAAAGCGTCTTCTGATAAATTACCTGAAATGCTACAATTCAACAATTTAGCTTTGGTTTCATAAATTGTAACAGCACCTGTTAACACCCAATTTTCATGATGTAAATTGGACAAACCTTCAAAACTAACGTACTCAAAAATGGCTTCTTTTCCATTTAATACAGTAATTCCATTTGAGGTAGAATCATTACAAAAAATGTGAATGGGTTGAGAAGAACTCCCTTGCGCATAACAGCTATTCGTTATTATCAAACCTCCTCCAGTTTTAAACTCTATTTCTGTTCCTGGCAAAATTACCACTTCAAAGTTTTCAGGAATTAGAATTGGCTTATCAATAACAACATTTCCGCGAAGTTCAATCTTATTTTTTTGTCTTCTGAAATAGGATTCATTTGGATTAAATGCTTTTTCTAATGCCATCCGTGATGTTTCTCCTTCTGGTTTTTCCCAAGGCAGTATTTTTTCACTCAAAATTAATGCTGGATTATTGTCAATTGTAAAGAAAATTTTCTTTGGTTTTTTATTTAAAACAAATACTTTTCGTGAACATTTATCACTGTATTGATTCATTTTTACTGGTTGATCAAACACTATAATACTATCTGATTTTTTCTCTTGATAACCAAGTAAATTGATGTTATTCACATGATAATTCTCCACCTCAATCTCATACAATTGATTGCTTTTTTTCATATAGGCATTTATTCCAATTTCAGGAATAAAAAGGCAATCCTCTCGCCCTTGAAATTCTTCTTTACTTTTTTCATTTTCTAATGAAGAATTTGCAATTTCATTCTCCCAAACTTCATTTAATTCACCCAACACATTTCTTTGAAAAATCGCATTTTCGTAATAAATCTCTTTGTTAAATTGGAAAAAAGGTTCTTCTATTTGAATCGCATTTTGGAATACTAACAATTGATTTTCCATTGCTAAAAAGGTAGAATCCAAATAATCTTTTTGTGTATATTTCTCTAAATAATAGAGGTAATTTTCTTTAAATTCTTGATTAAACAAGATGGTTTCATCAAATACATTTTCAGGGAGTCCTTTTTTTGCTTTCAACTTTGACAATAAAATATTTTGAAATGAAAAATGGTCATAAAAAGGAAGTACATCAAAAAGAATATGTTCTAATTTTTGTGTCACCGGATTATAATAAAATCTCCGATTATGCCAAGCCAAGCCATGATCGTTTCCACTTAACTCAATCATCACATAAAATTTGGCCAACTGTTCTAGGTCGAAAACATCTTCTAAATCAAGATGCCCTGTTTTAAATAGGTTTAACAGAATTTTACCTTCATGGAAACCTCTTTTTAATCCAGGATTACTTTTGGTCTTATTTTTCTTAAATGGTAAAATTGTGCTTGCCTGAAAAAAAGGAAGTTTCGCTTTATTTTCATAATTTGGGAGTGCGTAGTTATAGGCCCAAGCACCACTTTCATCAAATTTCAAAATCGGCCCTTCTCTTCTTTCTTGTGCTTCTAAAAGTTGCTTTACAAAATGCTCTTCTACCGCGTAAAGACCTAATGGAACATTATTTATAATCACATTAGAAAAATCATACCGCGTTGTTAATACATCTTCCTTTTCTGCCCATTTATGAATCACCCATTCGTGCAAGTAATTTCTGGTTTTTGCATGTTGAATAGAAAATTCTTTTAGCCCTTTAAAAGCATAATCACCACTTAATTTAATTCTGTAAGAGGTTTTACCGGATTCTAAGTGATCTGTAAAATCGCCTTTTAATTTCATTTTTATTTGGACTGAATCTTCCTTTTCGAGCAGGAATGGGCGCACATTCGTCTTTGACGAATTGGGGATTAATCCTGCATTTAAAGCAGTAGTAATCATTTCATTTAGCTGATTTTTCGTACTGTCCTGAACTGAAATTCTTAACACTTCAGTATCTAATAAATTGGCTGGAATTTGTTTGAATCGTTGAACTTCAAAATCGTCATAATATGCGTCTCGACCACCAGAGAATGCAAAAACATCCATTTGTTCACAATCTTCTTCTAAAACAAATGTTACGTTATGTAGAATCCAATCTTCGTCTTCATGAATTTTAGCTGAATAATGTGATTTATATTTTCGATAGTAATTTTCTCCGTTAACACGAACTACAAGTGCCCCTTTTAATTCACCTTTCTTTTGCCATGCAGAAACACGATAAAATTCGCCTTTTTCTAAGTTTTTTATCCGGAAATTTAATCCATATTCATTTGTTGCATCTAACTTAATGGAATGGTTTCCGCTTCTTGAAAATTCTGATGTCTGAGCCTGTGCATTTTTAAGAAAGATACCTTCTTCTGAGGTAGAGAATAACAATTCGTCATTTTTTTCGGTTACAGTTTCAAGGTCACTCTTATAAATTATCGGAGTATCCAGAAGAGGTTTTCTCTCTGTGTTACGAGCACATGTAAACAATAAAAAACATGTCATCAATAATATGATGTATCGCATATGCGGGGACGTTACATTTTTCAAGGCCGAAAGATAGTTATTATTCATTGATCTTAACCATCTGTTTTCTATACTGATGCCTCAAAGGAGCTAAACAAAGACAAAACCAGTGCTTTAATCAACAAAATGAGATTGGATTTATTGCAAGCAATTCCATACCTTTACAAAAGCGCTACTTTATTACCTACATGAATCTATTCAAAAAAATATTTACCAAGACACCACGATTGGATGCAATTGACCTTTCAATTGTGAGTACTGATTTCCACAGTCACTTAATTCCTGGAATTGATGATGGTTCTAAAACTTTAGAGGAAACCATTGAATTGTTGAAACTCTTTGTGAAATTAGGTTACCAAAAGGTCATTACGACGCCACATGTTATGAGTGACTTTTATAAAAATAATCCTGGAACAATCCTTGGCGGACTTGAAGTGGTGAAAAAAGCAATAGAAACGGAAAAAATACCAATTGAAATAGAAGCTGCTGCAGAATATTATTTGGACTTTCATTTCAGAGAGCTAATTCAAAAAAAAGAAGTATTAACCTTTGGTGATAATCACGTTCTGTTTGAACTTTCATTTTCGCAGGAACAACCAGATGTTAATGAAGTTATTTTTGAACTTGTCACTGAAGGATACAAGCCTATTCTGGCGCATGTCGAACGTTATCCTTTTTATTATAATGAATGGGAGAAAATTGAACAATATCGAGAACGCGGTGTACTGCTTCAGTTAAATATTAATTCGCTTTCTGGTCATTATGGACCACAAGTGAAGAAAATGGCGGAAGAACTCATAAATCGAGATTGGATTGATGCCATAAGTTCTGATTGTCATCATATTGGTCATTTAAAGATGATTGATTCGTTGCGTACAAATCCACATCTTCATAAAGTCGTGTCTAAGGAAAATTTATTAAACAAAACCCTTTAAATAAAAAACGCACTCAACAAAGTAGATGTGTTTTAAGGTTAATTTTGAACGTTTGCTGTCTTCTTATAACATAACAAGTTTACATTTACCAATAACAAAAACGAAGCAAAAATTTTAATATCAACCTTGAGACTAAGATTCTTTTAGGCTATATTGATCGTAAAGTGCTTCTCCTCTTTTTAAGTCTCGTCCACCCCCAACAATTTTATTCATATCCTTAATTTTATTCTTTGAAAATTTTTTTAATTTTTTCATATTCTTCTTTTTATGGTTTTTAATTAAGTCTAATATAAAAAAAGTATTTAATCGACTTCAATTGGTTTTGGGAATGGCAAATCTAATTTGTAAACAGTCAAGTTTAGCGCCACTTTTTTTTCTAATCCCCGATTTTAAATGTTATTTTATCGAATGGTAGTCTGGTTTCTTAAAGAAAATTGTACATTCGTATAAGGCCAAAAATGGCGATTAAAATAAATAAAATAATACTATATGTTTGGATTAGATGATCTAATGAATAAAGTTGACTTAGGTGACATTTTGGAAAAAGTTGGCTTGTCGGATAGTGACAAAAAAGAAGTTACGAATCAGGCTGCAGATGCAATTAAGTATCGTACAACGAAGGAGAAAGCAAGAGGGAATGATGGAATTATGGCAAACTTATTTTCTTCAAATGATAATACAGATGATGCGAATAAAATTGCAAAAAAATTAGAAGGAGATTTAGCACATAACTTGAAAAATAAATCAGGAATGTCTGATGGAATTATCGATCAGATTAAATCTGCTGTTATGTCAAAAGTAATGGGAAGTTTTACAGGTGCTGCTGCTGAAAAAGGAGACAAAGAAGGAAATGGACTAATGGACATGTTTACGGACAATGACATGTTAAGTGGTTTAAAAGACAAATTAGGTGGACTTGGAGGTTTTTTTAAGTAAAAAATCTATTGTTTGTTAAAAAAAGAGAAATTCAGATGAATTTCTCTTTTTTATTAAAATTTTAACTTTTTAGATTTATTTTTGAATTTAGCCATTTAACTATATCAAAGTAATATAAAAATCGTTTTTCAAACGGATCTTTCATATTTTCTTCAAATCTATCTTTTAATTCTATAAAGGATTTTTTCACTCCCAAATTACTTTTAGTATTTCTAATAAAACTAACGAGTAGTAATTCAACTTTCATTGGGCTTCTTTTTTTATGAATAAAGCGATAAATAGAACGTAATTCATATTCTAAGAAATCTCTATTATCTAATTCAAAATGAATTAACAAAAATAGAATTCGACTGTAGATATAAACATCCGCTCTTAAATTCTTCTCTTTACTGTTAATAATTTTCAATATCCACTTTAATGCTTCATTAAACTGCTTATTTTCGAAACACGCTGCTGCCAAATTATAATTTAATACATACCAATATTTCACTTGAATTTCATATTCCTTGATTTTAATTTCTAGTTCTGGAATCATTTTAATGACCCGACCAGATTGATTCGTTTCCCTATAAATACGAACCAAATTTATTGTAGTATGAAAAAAAATAAGCCCTTTTAACGCTTTATTTTCATTCACGTAAGTCTCCTTTTCAAAAATCTCTATTTTTTGTTGGGTTTTAATAACATCATTATATAATTGGCAATCTCTTTGGGCTGTCTGTAAATCTAATAAGTGTTTTGTGTACTCTTTCAAAAACTCTAGTTTTAACTGTGATTTTTCATTAAAAACGTTTATTATTTTTAATGCATATAAGTGTTGCTCTTTAGTATCATGTGTTAATTTAGCTAGTAGCCGTTTTATATTATAAAAAGCTATCAACGCTCGTGAGGATTTTATTTTATTTTCTGACATTAATAACGTGTTCTCTTGAAGAAATTTTAGGCGCTTTACATCCTCTCTATTGTTACATAAACCATAATTTTCATAATGAATAAATACTCTACGAAATAATAAATCAAATTCGGAGTAATTTCTAAGAAGTTCCAATATTTCTATTCTTTCGGATATTATATTTTCAAGGCTATAAATTCCAACGCCTGTCTCATAAAGTTTTTTCTCCCAAGAATTAACATCTAAAAGAATTATGAACTTCTCATTAGAATTAGCTTTCTTTTTAAGGTCTTTAAGTTCTTTTATAGCGATACCAACAAGTCCTTTTTTATGCAAGACTTCCACTTTAATTAATTGATTTTTCATAATCACATCCAAAGATGTATTTGAATAAAATTGAGATAATGATTTCAAAATGATATTAAATAATGAGTCGATTAATAAATCCAATCGAACTCCTCGATTCAAAAAATTAGTCTTTAATAAATTACTATCAATGCTTTTTTTCTTTTTAATAGAATCGTTAAGTAGATTATAAAATTCTAAATATTTTGTTTCCCTACCCTTAACAAAAATTTTAAAGTATCGTTTTTCAGATTTACTCAAGGATTCAATCAATTCGAAAAGTGTTTCTATTTTCATTAGAAATTTACAAAATTAGACGTTTATATTACTATAAAAGATGCATTTATATTTTTTTTCACTCCTTAGAAAAGAGAAAATCAATTTCATTTTGTTTTTTATTATTTACAACCTGACATAATATTGTCATATAAAATTTAATAAAATGAAAAAATCAAAATTAGTAAATCTAGCACTTCTTACAATGTTATCTTACTCAGCCAATGCTCAGACAGACACATTGGGATGGGATGAATTTTACGCTGTTTCAAATGAATGTTTTGAAGACCCCTATCAACCACCTGGAAGTAATTTCTATGCTTTTGGTATTAACAGCTTCCCCTACATAGATGTAGCTCGAGAATATAAAAATTCTGATAATCTATTAATATCATCTGTGCTTATTGATGTATTTGCAGCTTCAAATTTAAATCCAGGAGCAACTGCAGACATTACAATCTACAAAATGGAAATAGATGAAGATGGTTTTAATGAACCAAATGCAGTTGCTTTTGAATCTTATTTACCCTCAGTGAGTTTTCCAGATATTTCAATAGGTACATTTGGGCCAGGTGGTCTATTGACCATAAATTTTCCAGAACCAATTCTTGTTACTGGTGATTTTGCAGTTGGAATTAATTTTGGCGGTAGTCAAATTAGTGGTCCTGCGAATTTCGTTCCAGATGTTACAAACCCTTTTGGCGTTTTATCTGAAGGAATGGGAATTAACCATACATTAAGGAGTGAAACCCCACCAATGGGAGGGCACACTTGGATAAGGCATGCCCCATATAATGTTGGTGCTGGAAATGATTGGTTAAGACTTGATGATCAAGAAGCAACTGGGGCACCACTTTTAGATGCCGAAGTAGATATGGGAATATTTCCTGTAGTATCTGATGAGGTTGCGGGAATTCAACAGGAAAATTCTAATCTAGCCTTATCTATTTATCCTAACCCTTCTGCTAATGGAAATTTGATTACAATACAAGCATATGGATTAACAAATTATGATTATTCTATAAAAGTTCATACCGTTAATGGAAAGGAAATTTTAATCCCTATAAACATAACACAGAATACTGCTACAATGGAAACAAGTCAATTAATTTCAGGAGTTTATTTTGTATCACTTATATCAACGAATGCGCATATTGTGGAGAAACTCATTATAAAATAACTATTACTTCTTGCTTTATTTTAATAAAGTCTACTCTGAACAAAAAGGTCACGTGTTTAAAACATGTGACCTTTTTAATGTTTTTTAGCAGCGAAATTACTTATTCAGTTCTTCTTTAACAATTCCCGAAATTAATTTCCCATCTGCTTTTCCATTCAATTGCCCCATTACTGGTCCCATTACTTTACCAATTGCTTGTGGGCCAGAAGCACCCATAGCTGCAATTTTTTCTTGGACTACTTTTCGGATTTCATCTTCTGACATCATTTCAGGCATATAAGCTTTAATGATATCTGCTTGGAATTTTTCATCTACAGCTAAGTCTTCCCTTCCTTCTTTTACGTATAATTCATACGTATCTATGCGTTGCTTATATAGCTTTATTACAATTTTATTTTCTGCTTCTTCTGAAATTCCACCTTCACCACCACTTGTTGCCTCTAGAAGCAATTTAGACTTAATGTCTCTTAATGCGGCTAATTTATCCTTTTCGCGCGCCTTCATTGCCGCTTTAATGTCTTCATTTATTTTTTCCGTTAAACTCATATTTTGATTTGTTATATTATCTTCTTGTATTGCAAAGTTATATATTCTCTATAATTATTCTCTAAAACTAAAAATGCTCCTTGAAACGTGTTCAAGAAGCATTCTCTAAATTGGTTATACCCCTAACCAATATCGTGGGCTCTTAATCTACATTGTCATGTAAAAAAGAGTTGTTTTCTTTTAATCCACTAGAATTCCCCTCTCTGTCAGAAAGCGTAAATTTACTCATGCTTTCTTCAGAAGAATGTGGCACATCATCTATTTGAATATTCTTTCGTTTATATGCCGGTTCTTTTTCTAAATCAGCAATTCCCGAAGAGGATTTTAATTTAGATGTATACGATTGAATTCTTTCTAAGCGTTCTTTTGCTCTTGCTTGCTGTTCTTCTTGTGATAAAACTTGTTTCGGTTTTACCTCAGTCATTTCTATCTTTTCTTCTAAATCGTCAGTTAAAAAATGACGAACAACTTCATCTTCTGCTATTGGTGTCTCAGGAGTTTCTGGTGTTTTTTCAATCTCATCTTTCTTAGCATCTGAGGTAAAAGACCAGTTGATTTCCGTTTGTGTTTCATCTGGTTCTACCTTCAAAAACGGTTCTTCAGTTTCATTTTCAGTAGTAGATATTTCTTCTTCAACTGATTTTTCAAAAGTGTTAACCTGAGTAGGTGTTTCAATTGGAGTCTCAATTGGTTTAGAAATCATTGTAGGTACATTTTCATCTAAACTTACCACCTTTTTTTCAGGTGCTTTTTCAAAGCCCGTAATTGGCGAAGAATTAAACCCTGTAGCAATTAATGTTACGCAAATGCTATCTCCTAACGATTCGTCATGACCATGTCCCCAAATAACATCTGCAGTTGCTCCTGCCTCATCTTGGATGTAATCAGTAATTTCACCTATTTCATCCATTAAGATTTCCTTGTTACCGTAAGTAATGTTTAACAAGACATATTTTGCGCCTTCAATATTGTTATCGTTCAATAAAGGTGAAGATAAAGATGTTCTAACCGCTTCAATTGCACGATCTGCACCTTCTGCCACTGCAGACCCCATTATTGCAACTCCGCTATCACGCATCACTGTACTAACGTCATTAAAGTCGACATTGATCATCCCAGTTACTGAAATGACTTCTGCAATTCCTTTTGCTGCTGTTGCTAATACATCATCTGCCTGTGCAAATGCATTTCCTAATGAAAGATTTCCAAACATTTCGCGTAAACGATCATTATTAATAATCAATAATGTATCTACATTTTTACGCATTTCCTCTAATCCTTCTTCAGCTTGTAATTTTCTTTTTCTTCCTTCAAAGCTAAAAGGCACAGTAACAATACCTACTGTCAAAATCCCCATTTCTTTTGCAACTTTTGCAATTACGGGTGCCGCACCAGTTCCGGTTCCACCTCCCATACCTGCTGTAATAAATACCATTTTGGTATCTGTCTGCAAGAAAGATTTAATATCATCAATATTTTCGATTGCAGCATTTTTTCCAATTTCTGGAATTGCGCCTGCTCCTCTACCTTCAGTTAAACTGGCACCTAACTGCATTTTAATCGGAACTGGACTAATATCCAACGCTTGCTGATCTGTATTACAAATCACGAAATCTACACCTTTAATCCCTTGGTTAAACATGTGGTTAACGGCGTTTCCTCCTCCGCCTCCAACACCAATTACCTTAATAATTGATGATTGCTCTTTTGGTAAATCGAATTCCATATGCTTTGTCTTTTGTCTTTGTTGTCTTTAAATTATTCCCTTCTCTTTAATCTTCTTCTTCAAACCAAGTTCTACTTTTTGTAAGAATCTTTTCAAAGAAACTTCCTTTCGTTTTTGAAGAATGATTTTTAGCCACGTTATCCAATCTACTTGAGTTTGATTCCGCATCTAAATTTCTGTATGCTCCCTGAAAACCTTTAATTACAAGCCCTATTCCTGTTGCATACATTGGACTTGTTATATTGTCTACCATTGTTGTTGGGGCAAGGTGTTCATTTGGATAACCAATTCTTGTATCCATCCCTGTGATGTATTCAAACAACTGCGTAATATGCTTCAATTGTCCGCCTCCACCAGTTACCACAATACCACCAATTAATTTTTTCTCGTATCCTGAGTTTTTAATTTCGTAGTAAACATGTTCTATAATTTCTTCCATTCTTGCTTGAATGATTGAAGCTAAATTTCTTACTGAGATTTCTTTTGGCTCACGTCCTCTTAATCCAGGAATGCAAACAATTTCGTTTTCTTGACATTCACTTGCCAATGCTGAACCAAATTTCACTTTCAATAATTCAGCTTGACGCTTCATAATTGTACAACCTTCTTTAATGTCTTCAGAAATAATATTTCCGCCAAAAGGAATCACTGCTGTATGTCTAATAATTCCATCTTGAAAGATTGCTATGTCTGTTGTTCCACCACCTATATCTACTAAAACAACTCCAGCTTCTTTTTCTTCAGCACTCAGCACCGCTTCGGATGAAGCCAAAGGTTCTAAAATCATCTCGTCTACTTCTAACCCTCCTTTATCAACACATTTTTTAATGTTTTTTGCAGCAGCAATTTGTCCTGTAATGATGTGGAAATTTGCTTCCAGTCGAACACCTGCCATACCGATAGGATCTTTAATTCCCTGTTCTGAATCAACGATATATTCTTGCGGCAAGACATGGATAATCTCTTCTCCAGGCTGCATAACCAATTTGTACATATCCTCAATCAAATTGTCGATATCAACTTGTTCAATTTCATTATCTAAATTATCACGTACTAACATACCGCGGTGCTGCAGACTGTTTATATGTTGCCCTGCAATACCCACATTAACTACTTTTACTTGTAATTCTCCATCCACTCTACTTTCTGCTTCTTCAACAGCAGTTCGGATTGATTGTACCGTTTTTTCAATGTTCGATACCACGCCTCTTGTTACTCCGACACTCTCAGATTTCCCCATAGATAAAATCTCAATTTTACCATGTTCAGTTTTTCTTCCGACAATGCAAGCAATTTTAGTTGTTCCTATATCTAATCCTACGACAATTTCAGACATAATTTCATTTTTATCTTTTTGAGCACACTACTTGGCTCTTGTACATCACATTAATTGTATCATAACTCTCCCATCCAGCTCTGCTAATTCCTTCTCTATAAAACAATTCCAATTTTTTAAATTTCCCCGCAATGTTTTCGGCTGGACCAAATAAAATACGGTGATCTCCTACTCTTGGAATCAACTCAAATTCATTATAAGTGTTGATATGCACTTGGGTAAATTGAGCTGAAAGGAATTCATCAGAACAAACATAAGTTGATATTTCGTACAAATCATCTAAGATTTCAATAGTTTTCAAACTATCATTGTTGATTATTTCATTGACCTGCTTGCCGTAATCGATTTCATTGATATTTCCAGTTACCGCTAAAACATGTGCCGTGTAATTCGAAGACAAAGGCATTAATGTTCCCGATTTGTCTAAATAACAACTGCTGCCATCAATATTAAATATCCTTGCAACAGGTTGTCTAAGGGTTATTTCTATCACCCATTCGCCACCTAAAAAAGTGTACACTTCGACCTCTTTTATTTCAGGCATTTCAAGTAAAAAAGTTTCAATTTGATTTAAATCAGTTTCACTGTATTTTTTCTCTTCTCCAATCAAATTTTTATCTCTTAACCGCCCTAAAACATCTTCTTTTGACAAGAACAACATGTCTTTGTAAAGCTCTATTTTCACTTGAGGAAGCCCGACAATCTTAGATTCTTGTGCATCATCAACGAAACTCATTACAATTAAAACAACTGTAATAAAGACAACCCATAATATGTTTTTCAACCAAGATTTCATCACTCAGTTACATCTAATTTATAAGCATTTGTAATTGGCTGAACACAAGTATCAATATCGCCAGCACCTACAATGACAATAACATCATGTTCTGTTTTTTTAAGGTCATTTACAATTGTATCTTTAGTACTCAAGTACTTATTTTCAATTTGAATTAACTCTAATAATTTTTCGCTTGTAATTCCTTCTATTGGTTTTTCCCGTGCTGGGTAAATATCCAATAAAAACAACTGATCTGTCTGTGCCAATGAAACGGCAAATTGCGTTAAAAAATCTCTTGTTCTAGAATAAAGGTGGGGCTGAAAGACAGTCGTAATCTTTTTTTCGGGATAAATTTCTCTTATCGCCGAAAGAAAGGCATTAATTTCGGTAGGATGATGTGCATAATCATCTATTATCACAAGATCATCTCTTCTGATATGAAAGTCAAATCTCCGTTTAACACCTTTAAATGAAGCAAACGAATCTCTGAGTTGTTCTTCGTCCATACCTAACTCAATGCACAACGCAAAAACTGCAAGTGCGTTTTCGGCATTATGTTTTCCGGGCAATCCAAACTCCACTTTCGAATAAGACACTCCATGGTTAAAGACATCAAAATAAAATCGCCCTTTTTCATAGCGTAAATTAACTCCTTCCCAGTCGGCTTGATTTGAAAAACCGTATGTCTTACATTTTAGTGTTTCTTGTATTTTTAATTTGGATTGATCTAAATCAATCTGGAGCATTGCCAGCCCTTCAGGATTTATACAATTAATAAAATCGTTAAACGATTCTTCTAAATGCCCACCATCCCCATAAATATCAAGATGATCCGCATCCATTGTTGTTATAATTGCATAATTGGGTTTCAATTGTAAAAATGATCGATCAAATTCGTCCGCCTCTACCACAATTCGACTTGCCTCTGGTTCAATAATACAATTGGAATTATAGTTGGCGGTTATTCCTCCAATAAAGGCGTTACATTTTTCAGGCATCTCGTGTAAAACATGTGCTAAAATTGCACTTGTCGTTGTTTTGCCATGTGTTCCTGCTACAGCATAAGTTTCAAAAGCACTGGATATTATCCCTAATGCTTTTGCACGTTTAATTTGTCTAAAACCTGCAACTTGAAAAGCAATTAATTCTCCTAAATCATTTGGTATTGCTGGGGTATAAACAACTATTGTGTTTTCTGGATTTAACCCTTTTAATGCACCATTTCCCAAATCGGCATAATGCACATCAATACCTTCTCTTTGAAGTTTTTGCGTTAATTCAGTTTCAGTTTTGTCATACCCTACAACACGCTTTCCTTGGCTATTAAAATAACGGGCCAAAGCACTCATCCCGATCCCTCCGATTCCTATAAAATAAACGGTATGTATTTGCTTAAAGTCCAATTTATTTTTGAATTAGTTTTTCAATTTCTTTAAGAATTCTTTCTGGAGCATCAGGAATTCCCATTTGTTTTATGTTTACCGCAAGTATTTTTCTTTCTTCTTCGTCATTCAATAATTCGATTGTTGTATCTACAAGCTTTTCTTGCGCATCAACATCTTTTACCAAAAGGGCTGCATTATTATCTACCAATGCCATTGCATTTTTAGTTTGATGATCTTCAGAAACGTTTGGTGAAGGCACAAGAATAACAGGTTTCCCAACGAGACAAACTTCTGAAACTGAAATGGCACCTGCTCGCGAAATAACAGCATCTGCCAATGCATACGCTAAATCCATTTTGTATATAAAATCTGACAAGAAAATGAGCGGAGAATTCAATATTTCTCCCAATTCATTTTTCAATCGATCGAAGTAAATTTTACCACATTGCCAAATGACTTGAACATCTTGTTCAATCAATTTATTAATGTCTTTTTTTAGGCTATTGTTTAGTGTACGCGCCCCAAGGCTTCCACCAATAATTAATACTGTTTTTTTATTTGGATCTAATTTAAAATGCTTTGCTGCATCTGATTGTTTCCCTTCTAGAGCGATCATTTCATTACGAACTGGATTACCTGTCATTACAATTTTTTCTTTCGGAAAGAAACGATCTAAATTTTCGTACGCAACACAAATCGTTTTTGCGCGCTTTGCTAACCACTTATTTGTAATTCCGGGATACGAATTTTGCTCTTGAATTAATGTCGGAACTTTTTGACCTGATGCCATACGCAATGTTGCTGCGCTTGCGTACCCACCAACACCAATTGCAATATCCGGTTGAAATTCTTTAATGATTTTTTTCGCTTTCCAAAGACTTGATATAAGCTTAAACGGAACCGAAACGTTTTTCAAAGTCAACTTTCGCTGAATTCCTCTAATGGGTAAACCAACAATTTCATACCCTGCCTTAGGAACTTTTTCCATTTCCATTTTCCCTTCTGCCCCAACAAATAAA
>CAYPZN010000025.1:0-46777 GCA_964415335.1 uncultured Crocinitomix sp. | reverse complement strand
GAAAGGAGGCATCAATCTCTTAATTATGAAAAGCCAGCTAGCTGGTATCAAGCGATAGCTTGATAATTATATTAACTTTGGATAAAACCTGTCCTAAGAAATGGGGTGTCTACACTATTTCGGCTGACATCAGTCATCTCTCATCAGGTATTTATTACATTAGAGCCAATAATCAGACAGCAAAATTCATTGTTCTGTAATATCTAGATTTAACCGTTAATTCGCTAAAATTTTCGTGTTTTTACAATTGTAAAATGCTTTTTAAGTCGTAGAAATTTTTTTTCGAACCCCTCAAAAACAATTGTAGAAATAACAATGGTGAGGATGAAATAAATCATTAAGAAAATCCATTCAGAGTAAATTTCATTGTTCAGTAAAATTTTTTGAATAATAATTATAATCAATACGTTATGAAACATATAAATTCCATAACTGATTTTTCCTAGATAACTTATTAAGGTAAAAACTCGAGTTGATGTTTTGCTCTTTTTTTTCTGGATGAATTGAAGTACTAATAGTCCGAAAGGAATTAGGTAAATGTATTTTTTAAACAAACTTTCTGATAAATTAGCCCAGCTGTTAACCTTTGTTGTAATAAGTAAAGTTAGGAATGTAATAATTGTTATCACTACGATTACGTTATTCAGTTTTATTCTAAAATTATACTGATGATATAAGAAAGCACATAAAGCGCCAATTACAATTGTGTCCATTCTGCAAACAGTATTCAAATAAATATTCCAAGAGTTTGGACAATAATTAAACACATATAACCGGGACAAAATACTAACTAAAATTAGTGCTCCAAAAACACTAAGCAACCTTTTTTTAGGAATAAAAGCGATTATAAAAGGCCAAACGAAATAGAACTGTTCTTCTAATGCAATTGACCAAAAATGGGCAAAGGGAAATTGCCATAACTCACTTTGAATGATATTAAAATTTCCATAAAAAAAGAGTTGAGCCATATAATCTGGAGGCGCCAATTTTAACCAATAAATTAAGAATGGTGTTATTGCAATGATCAAAAAGTAAATTGGCCAAATCCTTAGCACACGGCGAATGAGAAATTTTCCAATGGCGACTTGCCCCGTCTGTTCTTTTTCTACCAATAAAATATAGGTAATCAAAAACCCACTGATAAAAAAGAAAATTTCAACTCCTATTCCAAAATTTTCTAGGAATGTGTTCAAATAATCGAACCATGCGTTGGAATCAAATTGACCCCCAAAATAATATCCTTTTAAAGCCTCAAAACCGTGGGCGATAACCACTAAAAATGCGGCGAAAAAGCGCATTGCGTCCAAATAATAAAAATGGACTCTATTGTTGTTTTCACAAATTGAAAATTAGGTTATGGGCTCTTAATTTTTGTGAATCAATTTAATACACGCTAAAAATTTTATATCGGTTGGTTGATTTAATCTTTATATCCAATGCAAGTTATCCTTTAAACAAAAATTATATTACAACTAATGAATTAAAAAATATCATCTTTAAGAGTGCATGTTTTCTCAAAAAGATTTATTCAATTTAATTGTTAATTTTCGTGCCTTAAAACGACTAAACAATCATGACATTTAAAACAATTATCGAAATTGTATCTGCTATTCTAATCCTAGCGGGATTTGAATTGTTTAACCGAAAGAGCATTAAAGGGTTTTATGTAATGGCTGCTGGTCAACTTGCAGCAATGATCATTTGCGGAATAACTGAGTTATGGTTTTTGGCCATCATGCATTTGGTCAATTTTTTAATGCAAATACGCGGCTGGATGAAGTGGAAAAAGGAGGCCATTAATTCATAAATTAAGAAGAAGTAGCATAGCTTAAAAACTCTTGATGAAATTGTTTTTATGACACATGTTTTCTAAAAATTATCGAATAAATTACATACCTTGTTTATGTTAAACCCAAAACATAACAATCATGTCAACCAAATATGCTAAAAGAAAGTCGGCAAAAACCGATTTTAATACGAATGATGCAAACGGCAAACAAAAAGGGGTCTTTTTGGATAATCGTTCTGAAACAATTAAACAAGCAAAATTGCAGGAGATTAGCAGCAATGCAAAACATAATATAGGGCAATTTCAAAAATTAACGTCCAATTATTCTTTAGGGATACAAATACCTTCAGCAAATAAGGAAACGGCTCAACTCACTTCTTTTAATGCTGTAAAACAATTAATCAAAGTTACACTTGATTCTTTTGGTGATGTTGATACTGAAAATACGAAACATATTGAAGGAATTATTGATGAAATTCAAAATTATGATAAAAATGATGAGATTAAAAATGAAATTCTTTCATTACCTGATAAAACATTACTTAATGCCATTTTAAAAATAGACCCTAATTTTGTTAATGAAGAAGAAAGTCCTGAATTAAAAACAGCTAAAGATAGAGCTGCAAAAGATACAGGAGGTTGGTTTGTTGAAGAAAAACAAACTACTGATCAAAAATTAAAATTTTTAGAGCAAGTTATCCAAAAAGCGCGTGCTATCATTCCTAAAGCCTACAATATAAGATCAGAAGTTGGTTCTGGAATTATAAAAAATATAAAAGGAGAAGACGAAATAGTAATGGATTATCTCAATACAGCTTATGATTGCAAAAATAAATTAATTGGTGCGTATAATACTAGTTTAATAAACGAAAATATCAACGTTTCTAAACGTTATATCCATCCTGCCGCTTTAGAACGCATCTATGCTATTATAAAAGATACTGCTCCAAATTCAAGTGCAAAAACAATGGGGCTAGCTGGTGTTTGTAAGGACTTTGCAAGTGTCGTGTATGGCTTAATTCAACAAAATGATCCTCATAATTCTTACCAACCTCAATTAGTCTTTATGAAAAATCATATTTATGTAAAAGTTTTGATTAATAATCAATATTATGCTGTAGACGCTTGGTTTAACAAAGGAGTTTCTCCTCAAGACATTCATGAAAAGCTTATTTCAGATACATTTGATGCTATTTCAAATAAAGATTCAGAAAAAGGAGAAGAGCAAATTTCGATTGAAGATCAGTATGCAAATGCAGAAAAAGCACGCCTTATTTGGTACAAAAATAAAGCTAATTACTATAAATTAGCAAAACAAATTTGGGATAAGGGTAAAACTAAACCACTCGCCAATCGTGGTGCAAATAAATCAAAATCTAATGATTAGTAATTTTATAGATATTATCATACCATTGTGGTTAAGACACCGATAACGTTTTGATTCATCATATTTAACGAATTTTTAATTTCTCCTTAATGAAAACCCAAATCACCAAATCATCTAAAAAGGAAGCGGAAAGTCACAAAGAAAAATTAGAACAAACAAATCAATTATCTCAGAAATTTAAGGACAATCGTCCTCAAACCACAACACAATTAAAACTCCAAAACCTAATTGATTCATATACCTCAAAAAAGTATGATCGAATCAACAAACAGCAAACAATTTCTCCTCTCCAAGGTATGTGGATAAGAGTTCCAGTAGATGATCCGATACAAGAAAGAATCGAGTCTGAAGCTGTTCATAAAATGGCCTCTCAAGGTGATTTTATGAATGCTTTTAAGATGCATATTACCACAGAACCATCTATTGCAACTGAATTTCATAACATTACCAAATTATTTTTCAAAAACAAAACACTTTATGATACTGTTTCGGAAGTACTCGAGTTAATGCACTATAATGGTGAATTTAGTTCTTCAGCAGTTTTAGGAACATTGATACAACGATTGCCATTGGATCAAGATGCTTCTGTAGAGGCATACACTTCTGAAATTAAAGCTACCGACACAACAACAATGGATGAAGGCGAAAAAATAGCATTTCTTCAACACCTCATAACAGAAAAATTTATTGCTTTGGGAATACCGCCACCCAAAATTGTAGTTCCGGATGAAATTGGAGGAGGTAGAGGCGGTGAATTTAATTCTACTACATGGTCGTTTAGTGTTTCGCGCGGTAAATTGGCAATGCCTGTTTCTGAATGGGCATCAACGGCCTATCATGAAGCAAGACACGCAGAACAATATTTTTTAATGGCACGATTAATTGTACATGAAGGGATTACGCCGCCACATTCTAATCAAATCCCTGGTGCTGTCTTAGAAAAAGCAGCTATGAATCCACCATTAGAAGGCGCGGAAAAAAGGAAAGCAGAAATATTTTATCACAGCATATTTGGAGCACATAGTAAAGAACGTGATACAACCCTGAAAATGCTTGGTGTTTATACATTGGATGCGGTGCAAAAAGATTTACTCTCATATAAGGCTCACCGTGCCGATTTTGACATAAAATATGAAGCTTGCAAACAATACGCAGCACTGCACAAGCAAAATGCGTTAGACGCTGGACACCAATGGCCAGACTCTACACAAGCTGAAAATATTCGAGTAATGAAACTAGCAAGAGAAATAACAGAAATAGCACAAGAAAGGTTTAGCAATACATTTGAGAAACAGAAATCTTCCTATCAAAATTATGTGGATTTACCAGAGGAAAAAGAAGCTCATTATTTAGGTGATAAAGTCAAAGAAATACTTGAAGAGCATTAAACTTTTGCCAATCCAATAACTGTATCTCCTTCTTCTAAATCAGCCAATAAGTTTTTGCTGGCATCCAATGTATCAAATCCAATTCCTTCTGCTAACACTTCTGCACAAATGTAGGTCGCATTTGATTCAATTGCTGCTTTTACCTCATCATTAGCATCAAATGTTAGGTTAATCCGATCCATTACTTCTAAGCCACTGTCTTTTCTGTAATTTTGGATGCGACTTACCAATTCTCTTGCAATTCCTTCGCTTTTCAGTTCATCTGAAAGGGTAATGTCCAGAGCAACTGTTATTCTTCCTTCAGAAGCTACTAACCATCCAGGAATATCATCTGTAGAAATATCAAAATCACTTAACTCTAATGCTATCGCATCACCATTCAGTTCGCCTGACCAACCATTATTTGCTTCAACAGTAGCGATATCTGCCCCACTCCATTGGTTAACCATTCCAGCAATTGCTTTCATTTGCTTACCGTATTTTGGTCCAATCGTTTTAAAATTAGGCTTGATTTTTTTTACTAAAACACCTTCAGTATCTTCCAATAATTCAATTTCTTTAATGTTTGTTTCTGAAAGAATAATGTCTTTTACTGCTTCTATTCTTCTTACAAAATCAGCATCCAATACTGGAATCATAACCTTTTGTAAAGGCTGGCGAACTTTAATTTGTTCTTTCTTTCTCAAACTCAATACCATTGAAGAAACTTTCTGTGCAATGCTCATTCGCTCTTCTAAATCGAGGTCAATTTCATTTTCATTTACTGCTGGAAAATCTGCCAAGTGAACAGATTCAATCGCATGTCTTTTTGAAACACCATTAAGATCTTGAAACAATTGATCCATAAAAAATGGTGCAATTGGAGAGCTCAATAAAGCAACCGTTTCTAAGCATCTATATAATGTTTGATAAGCCGAGATTTTATCCTCTGTATAATCTCCTTTCCAAAAACGTCTTCGGCATAAACGCACATACCAATTGGATAACTCGTCTGACACAAAGTGTTGAATTAAACGCCCCGCTTTTGTTGGTTCGTAAATTTCAAATGCGTGATCAACTTCATTAATTAGAGTATTCAATTTGGACAAAATCCAACGATCTATTTCTGGTCGTTTTTCAAGTGCGATTGCCTCTTCATCAAAACTAAATCCATCAATATTCGCATAAAGGCTAAAAAATGAATACGTATTATAAAGTGTTCCGAAGAACTTACGTTGAATTTCTGTAATTCCTTCTAAGTCAAATTTAAGGTTATCCCAAGGCTGCGCATTGGTTACCATATACCAACGCGTTGCGTCCGGGCCATAAGTCGAAAGTGTTTCAAATGGCTCAACCGTGTTGCCTTTACTTTTAGACATTTTCTGCCCGTTCTTGTCTTGAACAAGTCCGTTAGACATCACGTTTTTATAGGCTACAGAATCAAATACCAACGCTGCAATAACATGTTGTGTATAAAACCAACCTCTTGTTTGATCTACACCTTCTGCAATAAAATCAGATGGAAATCCTTTTCGATTATCAATTAATTCTTTGTTTTCAAAAGGGTAATGATGTTGTGCATATGGAACTGATCCTGAATCAAACCAAACGTCTATTAAGTCTGCTTCTCGTCGCATTGCCTTTCCTGTAGGCGAAACTAAAGTGATATTATCTACATAATTTTTATGCAAATCAACTTTATCATAATTCGCTGTTGAAAAATCACCAACCACAAAATTATCCAATGGATTTGAATCCATTAATCCTGCATCTACGGCCTTTTGTGTTTCTATTTTTAGTTGCTCTATTGATGAAATGCAAATTTGCTCTGTTTTATCTTCAGATGTCCAAACTGGAATTGGAATTCCCCAATAACGTGAGCGCGAAAGGTTCCAATCATTTGCATTTTCTAACCAATTTCCGAAACGACCTTCGCCAGTTGCTTTTGGTTGCCAATTAATTGTTTTATTTAGCTCAACTAAACGCGTTCTGTTTTCAGCAACTTTAATGAACCAAGAATCTAGGGGGTAATATAATATCGGTTTATCTGTTCGCCAGCAATGCGGATACGAGTGTTCGTATTTTTCAATTTTAAACGCCTTATTTTCAATTTTCAATTTAAGTGTAATTCGCTCGTCTACACTTAAATAAGATTTTAGGTCGGCAATAATGTCTTTTAAGGCTTCTTTTTGCTTAGCCAATTCCGCTTCACTCTCTCCTTTTTCAAGGTATTCCGCTTTTACGTATTCTCCTCCCAAGCCGAAAACTGAATCTGCAACTTCTTTCCGAAACCTTCCTTGTAAATCGACCAATGGAACTGGATTTTCATTCTCATCCAAAATAAGCATTGGAGGTACACCAGCAGCTTTTGCAACAAGGGCATCATCAGCTCCAAATGTTGGTGCCGTGTGTACAATTCCTGTTCCGTCCTCAGTCGTTACAAAATCGCCTGGAATAACAACAAACGCTTTTTCTGCATCTTCATATGGAAGGGTATAATCCAACAATTGATTGTATTTTATTCCAACCAAATCTGTTCCTAAACATTCTCCAATAATGGAGTAAGGTATTTTCTTATCTCCTGTTTGATAAGTCAATTCGTTGGTATTTTCAACTTGTTGGTATTTTTTGCCGAATTGTTTGTTTACGAGATTTTTTGCAAGAATTACCTCAATCGGTTCATGGGTATATTGATTCCACGTTTTTACTAAAACATATTCAATTTTTGGCCCAACTGTCAATGCTGTATTTGATGGTAATGTCCAAGGAGTAGTTGTCCAAGCTAAGATATGAAGCAAGTTGTCATCTGCTTTTTCAAACGGGGTTTTCTCGCCTGACTTTACTTGAAATTGTGCAACACAAGTCGTATCTTTTACATCTTGGTATGCTCCAGGTTGATTAATCTCATGTGAGCTTAATCCTGTTCCTGCTTTTGGTGAATAAGGTTGAATTGTATATCCTTTATACATCAAGTCTTTTTCATAAATCTGTCCGAGTAACCACCAAACAGATTCCATGTATTTACTTGTGTAGGTGATATATGGGTCATCCATATTGACCCAATATCCCATTTTTTCGGTCAATTTATTCCACTCATCTGTAAAACGCATGACTGATTCTCGGCACGCTTTATTGTATTCTTGAACAGAAATTTTGGTTCCAATATCTTCCTTTGTAATCCCTAATTCTTTCTCGACTTTAAGTTCTACTGGAAGTCCGTGTGTATCCCATCCTGCCTTACGATTAACCTGAAATCCTTTTAATGTTTTATAGCGGCAAAAAATGTCTTTAATCGATCTTGCCATGGCATGATGAATTCCAGGCATCCCGTTTGCAGAAGGAGGACCTTCCGTAAAAATAAAAGGTGTATTTCCTTCTCTCGTTTCAATACTTTTCTTGAAGATTTGGTTTTCTTCCCAGTCCTTCAATACTTTTTCTGCAATATTGGGTAAGTTCAACCCACTATATTCAGGATATTTTTGGCTCATTTTTGATCCGCATTAATTTAAGGCAGTAAAAATAGCGAATTTTTTGAGGTTTTTCATGACCTCAAATGCTTATTATCAGTGGTAAATTATTCCCAGTCAATGATTTTTATTTCCCCTTGATCTCCATAAGGACCTTCTTTATGACCATCCACCTTCGGACGCCAAAGAGGCCCGCCTTCGCCACCTTGATTTTGAATAAAAACTTGATCTAAATACTGTCTTGCTTCATTTTTAACATATATGGTAACATCTCCACCATTTCCTCCTCTTCCGCCATTTTCACTAATCCCTCCATTACCGCCAATTGTACTAATTTCAAGTAGCCCTACTTTTGGTCGCAAGTATTTAGTTTGTCGATCTCCATAGTTTGTTTCTATCTCAACCTTGACATATTCTTGTTTTTCAAAGCCTTTAATCATAGAAACATATAGTGTAAGATTTGGACCATTATCTCCTTCTATTCTACCACTATTATTACTTAAGGTTTGGCCATTATCAATGAAAACAAGGTTAACTCGTTTCGTCAATTTAACTTTTCGATAACCATTCGAAGTGGAACTTTGGGGATTATAGCCGTTTTTTCCAAAAAAAGAAATGCTTTGCTCAACATCATAAAGTACTGGAAATTCTTTTTCCCAGACAATCTGTGGATTCCTTTTCAATTGTACTTTCAATCTAATAAAAGGATTTTTATAGGCTTCTTCCGTGACTTTAATCACGACTGATTTCTTGTTAGAACGCTCTATTTTTGCTGGACCTTCTAAAGTGAATTTATAGTTTAGAAAACTTATTCCAGGTTGAGGTGTTGTAGAATAGATTTTTATTGAATCATTTAGTGTTGTCCGAAGTGTTATTTCTGTTGAATTATTTGGATAAATTTCATGCTTATTTACAAGAAGTTCGCACCGTGCAATTCTTGATAGTCGACCAGAAGGAGCAAATGCCAAAAGCATTACTCCCAGAATTAAAACAATAGATATTTGTAATGAATTCTTCAAAAACCTAAGCTACTTTCTTACTTGATTTTACGTTTTTACCTTTCCTCTTATATGGCCTAACGATCAATCTTAATCCGTTATTATATCGAAAATAATTCCATGTCCAATTCACAAAGACAACAACTCGATTGCGAAACCCAACAAGAAGCATTAAGTGGACAAACATCCAGATAAACCATGCTAAAATTCCTTGAATTTTTATTTTCTTAGTTTCAACAACCGCAAGATTCTTGCCAACTGTAGCCATTGATTCTTTATTATTACATTCAAAAGGTTTTGTCGGTTTTCCTTTCGCAATTTTATTCAACATTTTTGCCAAATAAGCTCCTCGTTGCATTGCAACAGAAGCCATCATTGGAAGTCCTTGCGGATATTTTTCTGATTGAATCAAACCAACGTCACCTAACACATAGATTGACTCGTCATCAGGCAATTGGCAATATTTATTTACTATAATTCGATTCCCTTTCCCTATTCTATCTACTTCTATCCCTTTTGGAACTTGTCCTTTTACTCTGGCAGCCCAAATTAATGTATCAGAATGAAAGTTTCCTTTGTTTGTTTTTACCAATCCGTTCGAGTAATCATCAACAAACGTATCTATCCAAATGTGAACACCTAACTGCTTTAAATACTGTTTTGCTTTTAAAGACGATTTTTCATCCATTGCTGACAATACGCGGAGAGCTGCTTCAACTAAATGAATTTTCATTACTCTTAAATCGAGATCTGGAAAATCTTTTGGTAGAATTTTATTCTTCAATTCGGCCAATGCACCGGCTAATTCAACACCTGTAGGACCAGCACCAACAATTACAAAATTCATTCGTTTTTCGCGTTCAAGAAGGTCAGTTGTATTTAGTACTTTTTCAAAATTTTCTAATACTTTACTTCTCAGGTCGATTGATTCTACTAGGGTTTTCATTCCAATCGCATTCTTCTCTATTATTTCATTTCCAAAGAAATTATTTCCTGCACCTGTAGCAATAACCAATTTATCATATTCAATTTCCCCAATGTTAGTCTTAATAAGATGCTTAGAGCGATCAATATGATTTACTTCAGCCATCCTGTAAAACGTATTTTTCTTTTTGCCTAAAATCTTTCGAATTGGATAGGCTATTGAATCAGGCTCTAAACCAGCAGATGCTACTTGATAAAGAAGGGGTTGAAACGTATGAAAATTGTTTTTATCAATGAGAACAACTTGTTTGGCTAATTTTAGTCTGGCAAATCCCGCGCCAATTACCACTATACGCGGTAAATCTATCGTTGGGATATTCATTGGAATAATTTTTAAATAAAGTTACCAAAAAAACCACCGCTTAAATAAAGAATAATTACAAATTATTTTACCTCGAAAATTGAGAATCAGTATAAAAAATTAACGCTTGATTAATTTTTTTGTGTCGTTTAGCGATTTTATATAATAAAACCCACTTGGTAAATCAGTCAAGTCAATCATTTTTTGTGTCCCTTCTCCTTCAATCTTAATTTGCAATTCTTGTCCTAATGAATTATATAATTTCAACGCATTTAGTTCATTTATAGTTCCAGAAACAAAAACCTCATTATTTGCAGGATTTGGAAAAATTACAATCGAATTACCTTCTCCTTCGCACTGAACAGATCGAATATCTGAATACTCGAAGGCACCATCAAAATCTATTTGTTTTAACCTATAATATGTAATTCCGGGTCTAAGATTATTGTCAACAGTACCATAGTTTAATAAGAATGAACTGTTTCCAGCTCCCTTTATTGTTTCTATAATCTCAAAATTGATTGCATCAAAACTACGTTGCACTTCAAAAAAGTCATTATCAATTTCGGAACCTGTTTGCCATGTAATGCTTGCACTATTCTCATTCGTTTTATTCACGTCAAAATTAATCAACTCAACTGGCAAAACAGCTGAACACAAACCAAAAGTTCGAGGAGTTGAGGCTCCTGGTTCAGTTGGAATACATCCTGAAGGAACACTTGGAGAAAATTCAAGCACTTGAAACGGGAAAATCGCTGCTTCTCCTGATGCGGCTCTTGTTGCAGTGACAGACGTTCCAGAAGTTAATTCAAATGTTGCATAAGACACACCTGCATCATCATCTGAACTTTCACAATTTGCTCCAACTCTGAAAGAGTGAGTAGGAGGAATAATTCCAGACATTGAAGGTAATACAGAACATATGGTTGTTGAAATACTCGATTCTGCGGCTGTCATTCGAATTGATCCATGAATAACATCTGTATCATCTGAAAATTCAACCACGTAACAGACAAACGCACAATTTCGTTCAGTCCCAACCCTAGAAAATGAAACCGTATTACCATCTACTAGTTCTGTTACTGGGAAATCATCCGCATTTACATTTCCAGATATTCTATGTGACCCAATAACCATTGCTTTATCTTTATCCACCATAGTGCCTAGGGTAACGGCTAAAGAATCTGAACCATTAGGAAGGGTAGTAACAATTTTCTGAACCGTAGCATCATCCCATTCTATCACTTGCCAAAAAGCAGATTGAGGATTCATTCCCCCTGGTTCTCGATCTAAGAATAAATTTGTGGTGCTTGTTAAATCAGCGGTAACAAAATCATCTTCACCATAGGTAAAACCATCTTTCTCAACATTAACTGTTGCAAATGCATTCGTCAAACTAACAGCAGTAATTGGAATATTAATTCCTGCATCAGAAACTCCTGCAGTTACACCTCTTTGAACTGTAACTCCTGCTGAAAACTCAAATACTTGCCATTCAATAATAGCGGCAGGGGATCCACCTGCATCAAAACGTTGAAAATTAATCTCAGTAGAAGTAGTTAACCCTCCTCCAATTTGAGATCTACCAGTACGATTTGAATTAACATTAACAGAGAAAACAAGAAAAGATTTCGTCAAATCAATTCCAGTAATTGTAACGTTCAAATTATTAGTACCAGAAGCCATTGTCGCGGTTCCTTTTTGAATTCTAGAAATAGTGGCTGCATGAACAGAATCTATCTGAAAAAAGAACGATACTGCCAAAAGCAATAGCAGTACAAATTTATTTTTAAGACTTTTCATTTTTCCTTTATGTATAAGTAGGAATTAACACTAATTTATAATATGTATTAACACTTAAATTGTTACAAAGGTTGGGTAAATTTGTTAATTATTTAATATAATTAGACAAGCAGCCTTTTTATTCCGATTAATTATCTCTTTAAAAAGATGAATGTTTGTCCTTAACGAAATATTATCTTCCCATTTAAACCGTTTAAGCCATCATCCCCTCTTCTTCCTTTACTTCCCTTTAATCCAGAAGAACCATTTCCGCTCCCACCCCTTCCGAAAGAACCGAATGCCCCACCTGTTCCTCCGAACCCACCTTTCCCTCCAACACCACCAGAATTATTAACAATAATATTGTTTTTAAAAAACAATGTGTTTGGTCCAAAATGCAGAGTTACATGCCCTCCATCTCCACCTCTTCCTCCATCCCCGCCGCAGCCACCGTCTCCACCATTTCCACCATCCCCACCATAACCATCTCCTAAATTCGTATCATTATTTATTGCTATTCTATAAGATCCTTCCCCACCTTTCCCAGCTGCTCCACCATTTCCGCCACGACCACCATTTCCTCCATTTCCACCGATTGAGTTTATTGTCATTGTTCCTGTCTTTTCAAGAAAACGCACGTAACAACTTCCACCTTCATAACAACTTTCAATTCTCATTAGCTGTGTATTGTCTCTTGGGAACTCAACTAAAGAAATGAAAACATCAATATTTTCTCCATCAGACCCAGGTGAGCCATTTTCTCCATTAATTCCAGAGGCCCCATCTCTTCCTGTATCTCCGTCTGCATAATTACTATCATGATTAAATCCATTCCGTCCTTTTACTCCATGCCCACCTCTTTTACCTTTTCTGCCATTTTTAACGAAATTTTCCAATATATAATTCCCATTGAAGTGGATTGGAATTGAAATTCGGTCTCCTATTTCGGGACGATCAATTAGTCTTATGTCAATGTGGATAAATGGATTTTGGTAAGCATTAAACATTGACGATATTTCCAGTTCTCTTTTGTTCTTTTTTGTCACTTTTCCAGAGCCTGAAATTAAAACTTCAAAGTCCTTAAATCCAATACGGGATTTCCCATTTGAAAAAATTTCTTCGCCATTATTTAATAAAAAAGATAAATACGAAGTAATTTTTGATCCAGCAAAAACGGATTGTGATTCTGCAATTATTTTGCAATTTTCAATCATTCTAAGTTGTCTTTTTTTTCCCATGGAGTTAGAAAAAAAAGTAGTCAACAACAGAAAAGTAAACGCTGCTATTTTATACATTTTTCAAGATTTTGGTCTTGAATCTATATCAAAAATTGCGCCAGTAAGTTAAGGGTCAATCCTTAGAGTGTAGGGTAAAAGGCATCTTTTAAATGATGGATAACTTGAGTTTCTTTATTTGATAAAATTGAAATGACATCAAACCGAATTTCTAAATCTATTTTTTCCTTTTGGACATAATCATTTGCGACATTAATTAACGCAACCTGCTTCATTTTTTTGACTGTCATTTCGGGGTTAGACATGAAAGTACTTCTCCTTGTTTTAACCTCTACAACAACCAAAACATCTTCTTTCTTTGCTATGATATCTACTTCTAAGTGTTTAACTCTATAGTTTTTTTCGCAAATCGTATATCCCTTTTCTATCAAATAGTCATGTGCTATTTGCTCCCCTTTTTTGCCTAGTTCATTATGGTTTGCCATTTTATATTCGAATTGATCAAATTCAATTTGTAAGTTAAAAAATAGATTTGTTTATCACATATTTGCTTACGTTCTTTTTCCGATTAATTATTCTTGTAAAATGCCAAATTCCTTTAATAATTTGTAATTTTGAGTAACTTTTTCAGTTCATTTAATTATATCTGCATAATGAAATTAAAACTAACTTTTTTCTTTTTGACTTTTCTTTTTTTGGTAAAGTTTCAAGTTTTTGGTCAAACATATAGCTTTAAGAAAAAGTTTGGAACACAAAAAAATGCAGTTTATATTTATTGGGGATACAATCGATCCAACTATACGAAAAGTGACATTAATTTTTCAAGTCCTGATTATGATTTTACGGTTAGAAAAGTGACCGCTTCAGATCGTCCTGTAACTGAAATTAGTAAGTATTTTGATCCTAAAAAATTTACTACAACTCAATTCAATTTTCGTGCTGGTTGGTACTATAAATTCCGTTGGGATATTTCAATTGGTTTAGATCACATGAAATATGTAATGGATGCAAATCAACTTCTCCGTATTAATGGAGATGTCGGAGCGACAACAACAAGTCAACTAAGCGGTACATATAGTGATTCAGATGGATTAATCCCAATCCGATCGAAAGATTTGCATTATGAAAATACCAATGGACTAAATTATGTTTCTCTCCAGCTAAACAATACTGCCCCACTCTTTAAAACTTATGGGAATAAGTTTGCGATTCAACGAAGGGCAGGAGTTGGAATAGGGCCAGTTGTTACACAAACAGACTTTAATTGGGATGGAGAAGTTTTCAATTCCGATAATGGAAATGAAAGTCAACGCATTTCTGGTTATGGTATTTCTATTCATACTGGTTTACGCTTTGATTTCTTTAAACATTTCTTTTTTCAGTCAAATTGGTCTGCCGGTTTTATTCATTTACCAAAAAACCCAACAATCGTATTTCAAGATCATTTCGCAAAGCAAAAATTTATTTACGGGCAATGGGAACTGTTAGGTGGATTCATCTTTTACTTACGTACCAAAAATGGTTGCGACACTTGCCCTGATTGGAATTAAGCCTATTTGTTAAATTGATTTTTGAATTGGCGAAACATTTTTTTGTCAAAAGTTAAGCATGGTGCATTAAATTTGCACTCATGAATTTTATCGATACGCATACACATCTTTTTTCAGAGCAATTTGATATTGATCGCAATGAGGTTATTAAAGCGGCACTTGATGCTGGTGTAACAAAGATGCTCTTACCAAATATTGATCTAGAATCAATTGACGCAATGCATGCATTAGAAGCACAGTTTCCAGACAATTGTATTTCAATGATGGGACTTCACCCTTGTTCAGTGAATGAAAATTGGGAAGATGACCTTAATGTTATTAAATCTCATTTGGATCAAAGAAATTATTGCGCAGTGGGCGAAATTGGTATCGATTTACATTGGGATAAATCCACTCTCGACTTTCAACAAAAGGCCTTTCGTCAGCAAATCATATGGGCCAAAGAAAGAAAGTTACCTATTGCAATTCATGTTCGAGAAGCTTTTAACGAAGTTTTCGAAATACTAGACGAGCTTAATGACACTAATTTGAGCGGAGTATTTCATTGTTTTACTGGAACATATAATCAAGCTATAAAGGTTTTAAACTACGGTAATTTCAAGCTTGGGATTGGTGGTGTTTTAACATTTAAAAATAGTGGACTAGATAAAGTTATTTCTCAAATTGATCTTGAACATCTTATTTTAGAAACTGATGCACCGTATCTAGCTCCAACTCCACATAGAGGCAAACGTAATTCTAGTGAATACATTCCGCTCGTTGCTAGTAAATTAGCTGAAGTAAAAGGTGTTTCAATTGAAACAATTGCAACCCTAACAAGTCAAAATGCATACGATCTATTTAAAACAGTAAAATAAATCATTCTGTCTGTTGAGTCAATTTCTCTATTAATTTTGTCTTATTAATTGTTAATTTGTTTTTGTAATGAGAAACCCAAAGGTTCTAATCATATATACTGGTGGAACAATCGGAATGATCAATGATCCCGAAACCGGTGCTTTAAAACCTTTTGACTTTGAACACTTGTATAAAAGTGTCCCTGAGTTAAAGCAGTTTGATTATGAATTGGAAGCCTATTCTATGGAAGACCCTATTGATTCTTCTGAGATGAATCCTTCTATTTGGGCGAAAATTGCAAAAACGATCTTTGACAATTATGTTAACTACGACGGTTTTGTCGTTTTGCACGGCTCGGACACCATGGCATATACAGCTTCGGCTTTAAGTTTTATGCTACAAGGATTAAAGAAACCAGTTATTTTAACGGGTTCGCAACTTCCAATTGGACAAATTAGAACGGACGGAAAAGAAAATATCATTACTGCAATTGAAATTGCTGGAATGAAAGATGAAAAAGGAGATGCAGTTATACAAGAAGTTGCACTCTATTTTGAATTTTCCTTATACCGTGGAAATCGTTCACGCAAAATGAGTGCTGAAAACTTTGAAGCTTTTAACAGTCCAAATTTTCCTCATTTAGCAGAAGCAGGAGTTCATATCACATTTGATAAAAATGTTTTGTTTAGAACTAGCTTAGACAAACTAGCGCTTTCAACTAATTTTGATCCTGCAATAGGGTTGGTGAAATTGTTTCCCGGAATGCCAGTAGAAACGCTATTCTCTGTATTTAATACAGCATTTGCAAAAGGAGTAATTATTGAAAGTTTTGGCGCTGGAAATTCGTTTTCTAATCCTACTTTTGAAAAGATGATTTCATCTTATATAGCTGCAGGAGGCATTGTTTTAAATATCACGCAATGTGTTACTGGGACAGTAGATCATGGGAAATACGAAACAAGTCAATTATTCAAACGGTTGGGTGTTATTAGCGGTCATGATTTAACGGCAGAAGCAGCCATTACCAAAATGATGTATGTTTTTGGACAATCGAATGATCGAAATAAACAAATAAAACAATTGGGGCAAAACATTTGCGGTGAGCAAAGTCAAGGTTAACAACTTGTTAAATTCGTTCAGTTACGAGTAGGTATTTTAATCAATTTAAGTGCCTTTTTTAACGACGATAACTTAGTGCAGGCAGAATTCTAATTTTATGAATTTTAAAAACCACTAAAAAATAGATACGAGATTAAATTAAATTATAAATTTTTGTACTTTAGCGCTTGCTTTTAATTTAGGATAAAAGAGGAAGCACAACTTTTAAATAAATTTTATTAAACAAAAAACAATGAAAAAAGTATTAGCATTAGTCGCTTTTGCAGGTTTTTTAACCTTTGGAATGTCCACAACAACATTTGCTGTTGACTTAGAAGATGGAGTAGAAATGGACTCTATGGAAATGGCGAAAAAAGACTCTATGGAAATGGCTGAAAAAGCTGCTATGGAGGAAGAGAAAGCTATGGAAGAAAAAAAGAAAATGGAGGAAGCAGCAGCAGCGGCGTTAGCTGATATTGAAAGCGAGCCATATTCTTTATCTACCGAGTTAAAAACAAGATTTATTGAAGGTGGTGCAGGATTTATGGGAATTGTACTTTTATGTTTGATTCTTGGTTTAGCATTGGTTATTGAGCGTATCGTTTATTTAAACCTCGCTACTACAAATACAAAAGCGCTTTTAGAGAAAATTGAAAATGCTTTATCTTCTGGTGGTGTTGACGCTGCTAAAGAAGTATGTAGAAATACAAGAGGGCCAGTAGCTTCTATCTTTTATCAAGGATTAGATCGTTCTGATGAAGGAATCGAAATGGTTGAGAAATCAGTTGTTGCTTACGGTGGAGTTCAGATGGGTCTTTTAGAAAAAGGAATGTCTTGGATTGGATTATTTATCGCACTAGCACCAATGTTAGGATTTATGGGTACAGTAATCGGGATGATTCAGGCGTTTGATGACATTGCAAAAGCAGGTGTAATTTCTGCATCAATTGTTGCAGGAGGTATTAAGGTAGCCTTATTAACAACTGTATTTGGACTAGTTGTAGCAATTATTCTTCAGATCTTTTACAATTACCTATTGGCAAAAATCGATAGTTTAGTAAATGATATGGAAGATGCATCAATCTCTATGATTGATATTTTGATCAAACATAAAGTGACTGAAGCTTAAAAAAAGCTTTTGTAACTCACTTCATTTTTAATCAAAAAAATAAAAAATTATTATGGACAATAAAGTAACATCATTGATCATCAATGCCGGTGTTGTGATTTTAGCAATCATAGGTGTTTATTTGATCGTTGTAGCCATGGGGAATGATGCCGTAATTGATCCGGTTACAGGACAAGAATCTACGGATACAACTACTGTTTCAAGAGCAGTTTCGTTTTCATTATGGGTCGTTTATGCTACAATTGGCGCAATTGCATTATTTACAATTATGGCCATTGTTTCAAATCCAAAACGCTTTATTCCTACTGCAATTGGAATTGCTGTATTTGGAGTTTTAGTTCTTATTGGATACGCAATGGTTGTTGAAGAACCAGTTGGAGGCAGTGTTCGCTCTTTAGCAGACGCAACTGAAGATAATATGCTTTGGGGTGGGATAGGAATTAAAACTACTTATGTTTTAGTAATTGTTGCAATTGGTTTAATCATTGCGCAAGGCGTAAGAAGCTTAATTGGATACTTTAAATAAAATTAATTATGGCTAGAAGAGATGTAGACGAAATTAATGCAGGGTCAATGGCCGACATTGCCTTCTTGCTTTTGATTTTCTTCTTGGTAACAACGACGATAGAAGTAGATGCGGGAATTGCAAGACAAATGCCGCTGAAAATTGACAGGCCTGATATACCTCAGCCTCCTGTAAACAAGCGGAACGTTTTAGAAATTTTCACAAATTCAAAAGACGAATTATTGGTTGAAGGTGATCGTATCGAAATTGCTGAATTGGAAGAGATTGTAGTTGATTTTTATACGGCAAATATTCGTGGAGTTGACGAAAATATAGATATGCCATTATATAGTCGAATTGACATTGCTAAATGTCAAACAGAACTAGCTAACTATGGCGCACTTCTTGAAAACGATACGGAAAACAAACTTTTGCAGGACGAAGCTTCAAAATGGGAAACTAAATTGAAGCTGTGTCAAGATTTACCAGGTAATTCTTATATGGAGATCAATAAGTCAGCACTAATTCAGTTTAAAAACCAATCTGGTACTTCTTATGGACTCTATATCGAAATCCAAAACATTCTAAAACGTGTTGTTAACACACTTCGTGTTTCAAAATGCGAAGAATTAGAATGGCCAAATTATTTTGAGTTGGACGATAAAGATCCTTCAGATCAAGAGAAAATTAAAATGTTGAGGGTATTGATACCTGAAAGAATCATTGAAAAAATTGATGGTTAAAATACGATATTAATTATGTCAAAATTTAAAAAAGGCGGTAAGAAAGGAATTCCTGGGGTAAATACTTCAGCGCTTCCCGATATCATTTTCATGTTACTTTTCTTCTTTATGGTTGCTACAACTATGAAAGAAGTAGATTTACGCGTAGATGTTAAAAAACCAGTTGCAGATCAAGCAATCGCGATTGAAGACAAGGATAATGTAGACTTTATTTATATTGGTTTCCCAATTGATGCAGAAGAAGGAACTGAGCCGCGAATTCAGTTAGATGATGCCTTGGCTCCGGATGCTTTAAGTGTTGGGCCTTGGAAACAAGTTCGTGCAAGAGAGGGAAAAACACCGTTTGATATTGTGACATCATTAAAAGTTCATGAAGATGTAGGGATGCGAATTGTATCTGACGTAAAGGAAGAACTTAGAGATATTGATGCAATTAAAATCAATTACTCCGCAGATCAGCAACGATAAAATTTAATAAAAGTTGAAAACCCATTTGCTTTGAGCAAATGGGTTTTTTTATGCCATGAAAAATCTTCTTCTTTTTCTAATTCTAGCATCTTCTATCGCTTGTGAAAACAATATGCGTCAAGATGATTCCACTCTTCTTTCCGAAGCAAGCAATTCCACATTTCAAAGTTTCAGTAATTTCCCTGAATATCAATTCAAAACAATTCAACTAAATACAGCAACTGGTCACGTTTTAGCCCAAATGGACCTTCCAGCCGTAAAAGAAATTTCAACAGAAGAAGTCATTCATTTTTATTTTCAAGATGATTCATCAGAAATCATTATTCCAGATCAACCAAATTTAACCGAATTCAAGGTTTACTTAAGAAGTAATAATTATCTAAGGCAAGAAAGAGTATTTCATTCTTTTTTTCAGGAAAATTCAGAAGAAAACACTTCTGATTCCCTCTTTTCATCCTTTATATTCAGTTCTTCAATATCTACGTATAAAATGACTTACTTTAACCAAAAAGACTTTATTCGACTTCATTTTATGCTTATTACAAAACGAGGCTAACAAAAAATAATTTTTGTTGACTCAAGAAAAGTCAACCCTTAAGCGTATTCGTTTTTCAGGAATTTCTTTCGCAAGTCAAATACAGAAATCATTTTTGATCTTGTGTACAACTTGGTCGGATGAATGAATTTGATTCAGTACAGTATCCAACTGTCCATTAGGGTTTTCTCCACTTTGCTGTATAAGGGTCGTAATTACACTTTTCTGGCTTTCCCAACGGGTTATCATTTTCTGTATATGCTCTGCAATCGATACATAAGTATCTGAATTCACAATCTTTGCAAATGTTTATTTGATCTTTATTTGTTTTCCATAATTTGCTCAATTTCAATTCTTCATACACTTTTAAAAGTGTAATCGTTTTATGGTTTCCAAAACTCTTATTCATGCTAGGGCAGTTTTTTATATCTCCATTTTTATCAATTGAAATTTTACCATTTAAACAAGTGTTATAATTTTGAGCTTCATTAAAAACAGTAGAATTAATTGCAAAGTAGGCAGGATGGATTACTCCACAATGTTTTTCAGATGTAATCTTTTGCTTGGAAAAATAGAGCACTCCTTTTTCAATGATATATTCTATGTTTTCATAGACTTCTTCATATGGGGAAGAATGTACTAAAATTTGACTAATTCGTAATTGTCTTCGTATTAAATTGAGATAATTTCTAGAACGCCAATTTTCATTATACTTCAGTATTAGATGGATACTGTAGATAGTTGACTCTTGAAACAAATCAAGAATTGTTTTCAGTTCTTCTAGATTAATTTCATCAAAGAAACGCATTTCAAGGTGTTCACATCTTAATTCTTCTAATTCTTTGGCTATTTTGATGTAATTGTGAACTGAATTTTTATCCGTATCTATTATTGCATTTTGTAGCTGATTCGGAGATTTCCATTCAAGACTAATAGCAGGAAATGTTTCGTTTGGTAAAACACTAAAAACAAATTCTTTATTTTTTAAAAAGGTTATATATTCTTCGAAGGTTTTTCTATGTTCATTGCCATAAATTCGTAGAAGAGAATCAATATTCAAATCACTATAATTATTCAATAATTCATATAATGAATTTGGGATAAATTCGTAATTATTCCGTTGAAGGTCGCAAATTAAACTGCGACTAGCACCTTTAACAGGTATGCAATTGGCATGTAATCGCCATTTCATTTATCATTCATTTTTAACATTCTTGAAATCGATTTTGGGCTGTCCATAACCACAGCTCTATCAGTTTTGAAACGCCTCATTGCCACAAATTTCAAGACAACTCCGTTTGAAATCAATTCATTGTTTTTAAATCGGCACTTTGCTTTTATGTAATTTACTGGAATTAAGTGTGCTACGTTAGCAAGTTTTTCTTTTAGTTGATCATCCATTCATTTGGAGTTATTAATACTTGAGCTACTTTTTCAAATAAATTGAAATGACACGGATTTGAAACCATACTAAATTGTCCAATGCTATTCACTTCAAGAAATACATATTCATGTTTTTTCGTTAAAATCATATCTATTGAACCTGAATTTAGTTTCAATCCTTTCATCAATTCCGTTAATTTCTTCTCTATTCTATTTGGTAATTTTACTGGTGTATTTCTATTCGGGCGCTCCATATTATAATTCCGAAAGTCGACAATAGTTGAATCATCATTCTGAGAATCAATCGCCATTGAATAAAAGTCTCCACATAAAAAAAAGATCCTTAATTCGATTTCTTTGTCCAGCATTTCTTGAAAGAGGGATGGGAAAAATTCTTCTGATAGATCATCTAATGTGAATTCTTCTGTATAACACAAATACTCGTAGGAATTACCTTCTTTTTCTAATGGAAATCTATGTCCTCGTTGAATAGCCTTTGAAATCATTTTAGTTTGCGAAGTCATGAAATCTTCTACAACACACTTAGAATTAGTTATTAATGTTTCAGGAATATGCAATCCAACTTTTCTAGCAGCCAATAAAACCTCTATTTTATTTAATTCTGCAGTCCGAAAATCATTTAAACTTGGGGTTTCGGACAATAACGCATGAATTCCTGTTTTTAAAAACTGTAATTCGACTTTCATGTGTCTGGTCAGGCTAGTTCTCAACGACTCATCCAATAACTCCTTCAATTCTGTATCGTATGCGAATTGAATATCTGATCGACGATACCAATACGAACGAATTTGACGTGAATCAATCACTCTTCCATCCGAAATACACATAAGGAAGTAAGGATCAATATTATTTGCAAGTTTTATTTCTTCAATTTTAATCACTTGCGATCGATCAATTCTCTCCCATTCTATTCCAAAATGGATCAACCATTTGATCACCTCATTCGTTGTTTGATCAGTTGGTATGGACAAAATTAAAATCATCAATAGAAAAACATAGGAAAGGAATTTCTTCCCTATGTTTAGGTTATTCGTTTCTAACGACTTGAAATGTTATTCGCAGCTGGGAGAACGTCGTAATCATTCTCAACGTCATTCCTCGTCTCACAATCTTCCCAGAAAACCCATGTGGAATCACAAGCCATTGTTGATGTTGATGTTGCTCTTCCCGAATCCCCTCCTTTTGCAAAAAATTGTTCTTCTTTGCTCATTTCCTGTTTTTTGAACAGGGCCTTATCGATCTTTTCCATATATGTTGATTTAGAAATTACTTGTTTTTATATGTTTTCGTTGACAATCAAAAATGACTATCTTATAGTTTTTTTCTGTTGGTAAACACAGCCACTTTTCATCTTTGGAGTTAATGACTTCAACAATATCTAATGGTACTCCCTTTCTAATTTGTTCCTTATTCATGTACCCAGCTACTATTACAGGAAAGCAAATGTCTTCTGGTAAAAAATCTATTCGTATGAATTCATCTCCCTTCTTCTTTTTCCATAATGGTATTTTTTCACCGATTGCTCTTTGGGGGTGAAACACGAAAAGGTCAAAACGGTGGGAAATTTCAACGGTATGATCAAGAGAATCTTTCAAAACAAATGCTTCATCCGTTTCATTATTTTCTATATTATTGTATAAAAATTGATTAACGGTATAAGGATCAATACCAAGATATTCTTTTAGCCTACCCGCCATGGATTTTTCCCATGTTCTTAAATCTCCTTCATCATTATGTGAATACCCACAATATATGAATGTCTTACCTGAGTCACTTTCCTCAATGTTTTTAATAATGTTTCTAGCTTGGGTTATTTCTCGTTCTCTTCCATGTTGCGCATTTGCCTCGTATGGAAATACATTAAATCCAAGTTGAAGCGCTTCTCTTATTAAATGGCCATAGCTAGGCTCTTTTAGATAGTATCCGTTGGATGGTTTAGGATATTCTGTCAAGTAAAAATGAGGTGAATTTGTAAGTCCTTCAACGCCAAAATTAACATATCCATTGTTTTTCAATCCCGCCAGTAGTGAACGTGCAAAAAGTCTATGATGCGGAGCATGATGGGCTTCATTTAAAATGATTATTTGTTCTGATTTTGATTGTTCCAAAATGTACTGAACGGCATTTTCCATTTGATATAGCGCTAATAAGCTATCAGTATTTGACGAGATATCATAGTACTGCGCACTGTCGAAGTACGACTCAGCTTTTCTTATGCGAGTTTCATCAGGAATAAATACAAGTTCTGAGGCATAAAGGCCTTCGGAATCTGGAAAAATATTTTCAGAAAATTGATAGGATGGATGAAGTTGAACGAAAAGAGATGAACAGCTTTCAAAAGAGAAAATCAATGTCATCACAATAAAATATTTTAAAATAAAATGTCTTTTTTTTGTATACATCTTAAATTCTCAAGAATTAGGTTAATTTATCAAATTATGGGATTTCCCATATTAGGAGTGATAAATATATGAAATATTACGATATAATTTGAAATATTACGAGATTATTTTTCACTCTCTTCATACTTAGCCAATTCAGGGAAGAATGATACCTTTGTATTTATTGAAATTTAGAAATACACAAAGCGGATGGTTATTGTTTGACACCGAAAAAAACAATGCTAGAGCAGATGAAAAAATAACACAATGAAAAAAGTAGTCTTTATAACAGGAAGCTCAAGTGGGTTTGGAAATTTAACAGCAAAGAAATTTCAACAAAAGGGGTATCAAGTTGTTGCTTCTATGCGCTCACCAGAAAAAGAAAAAGAATTGAATCAATTCGAGAATATTGATTTGATAAAATTAGATGTAATTGACTTAAATAATATCAAGGAGGCAATACAATCGACAATTGAAAAATACGGACGAATTGATGTTCTTGTAAATAATGCTGGATATGGGGCGTTCGGTTATTTTGAAGAAGCGAGTGATGCCGAAATAAAAAATCAGGTGGATGTAAATTTTATGGGAGTTTTAAATATAACACGTGAAGTTATTCCGCACATGCGAAAACAAAAAAGTGGTAGCATTATAAATATAACCTCTTTGGCTGGGACAATTGGAATGCCATTTGGATCACTTTACAATGCTACAAAATTTGCCGTTGAAGGGTTAACACAAGCATTGCAATTTGAATTAGGAACTTTTGGCATAAATGTGCGAACAGTTGCTCCGGGAGGATTTAAAACAAATTTCATGAATGCGATACAAATTAACAAAGGGAATGCAAAATCCGATTTAGATTTTTACCGCGATAAAATGGAAAATGAGTTAAATAAAATGATGAAAGAGCCACCCAAACCATTTAACTTTGGAGACCCACAAGAAGTTGCTGATTTAATCTATAAATGTGCGACTGAAGACACTAAAGTGATCAATTATGTCGGAAAAGATGCTAAAATGACGACAAAAATGATTCGTTTAATGGGTAAAAAAGCAATTTTTAAAATGTTAGCAAAAAATATAATGCCTGACTTTACAAAGAAGTAAATTGAATTACGAGAATGTCTTAAATTTTCTACTTTCGTAAAAAATAAATTATGGCACTTATAAAACCTTGTCGCAATCATACGCCTCAAATCCCTTCTTCATGTTGGTTATCGGAAAATGCAACAATTGTTGGAGAAGTAATTATGGGTGAGAATTGTTCTGTATGGTTTAATGCTGTTATTCGTGGAGATGTAAATACAATTAAAGTGGGGGATAATGTAAATGTTCAAGACGGAGCAGTTATTCATTGCACATATGAAAAGACAAAAACATCCCTAGGAAATAATGTTTCGATTGGTCATAATGCACTGGTACATGGTTGCACAATTCACGATAATGTCCTTATTGGCATGGGATCAATTGTAATGGATAATTGCGTCGTTGAAGAAAATTGTATTATCGCCGCTGGCGCCGTTTTATTAGAAGGGACACATGTTACTTCAGGCTCAATTTGGGCGGGTGTTCCTGCAAAAAAAGTAAAAGACCTAAGCCCTGAAATGTTTAAAGGAGAAGTAATGCGTATTGCGAAAAACTATCGAATGTATGCCTCTTGGTTTGAAGAAGAGCAGTGATTTGCCTCTTTTTGTAATTGATTTAAATGGTAATTAACAATAAGATGTGTTTTTCAGTTTAATTTGATTCTTTTTCCTATATTTACATTAACCTAAAACTTAGAGAGTAATTTCATTACTTCTATTTTCTTGAACACCATTAGATGCGATAAAATCTTCGGGTGTTTTTAATATATAATGAGTTATCGATCATTGTATCTTTTGGGGTACGGAAAGATTCCGAAAATTCCGTTTTAAATTTTCTAGAGTAGGTACAAAACTTAAATTTTAAAAATGAAAAAGAAATCAAATTTAAACGGTCGTTTAAACCTGAAAAAACAAACGGTATCGCGCCTTAATGACAATACAATGAGTTCCATTAAAGGTGGTGCTGCCGATAAGTCAAAACGTTTGTGTGTTTCCACAAGTAAAACTAAACCTTGTGAAACAAATAATAAGAGTTGTTTTAAATCATGCCAAAGTTGGATTGGTTGCCATGCACTATTAGGATTAGATAACTAATTCATAACCCTCTCAAGTACCTCCATGAAATATTGGAGGTACTCTTTTTAAATTGGTTTAATAAAATTCGTACCTTATTAAATAAAATGACCCAAAAGCAAGAACAAGTAATCAATGAGTTAGAGCAGTTGATTCAAGATAATATACGCAATATAAAAAGCCCTAGTCTTTTGTTTGGAAAGAGCGGCATTCTGTTGTATTTACTTTATCGTTATAAATCAACAAAAAAAGAGGTGTTATTTGATTTAATGTGTGAAGGAATTGGTGACATTATCGAATATATTAATGATGAAACCAACGAAACAACAGACACTTTTAGCAATGGTTATACCGGATTTGCATGGGTGCTAAGTAAAATAAAAACCGAATTAGGTATGGATGAGTTAGAAGAGATTCTATCTGATTTTGACGCACTCGCAATAACAGCTATACAATCGTACACAGTAAATGAAAACTTTGACTATCTCCATGGCGGTTTCGGGATTTTATTGTACCTCATTGATCGAAACATTATTTCACAAAGTTTGACAGAAGTAGAGGCTTTCGTCCACGCCTTTGAAAAAGCCTTAATTAAAGATGAGAATGGAGCTAGATTGCAATCTCCAGACTATATTCTATCTACAGAAGAGGTATCAAAATTCAATATTAACCTTGGAATGGCACATGGCAGTTCTGCCTATATAGCAATTCTAAGTAAACTATCAATTCATCCCTATTTTAGTCTTAAATTGATGAATACAATTAACGATTTAAAGAAATACCTTCTGTTTTGCAAATTAGAAAAACATGACTCTTATCTTTATCCTTCAGCCATAAGCGAAGAAGTAACAAAGCCAAGCAGGCTATCTTGGTGTTACGGAGATTTAAGTGCTGTAATTGCTTTTGATTGGTTAAATAAAACGATAGACTATTCAAGCGATAGCAGTACAGAAATTAATGCCATTTTGGATTTTAGTGCAGAGAGGAAAACTTCTGAACAAACGGGCTATTTGCCAGATCCTTGTCTTTGTCATGGAGCTGCAGGAAATGCATTGATATTTAAATCCATTGCAGAGAAATATGGGAATCAAAATGGTATTGAAGCTTCTTTGTTTTGGAAAGAAAAGATTTATGATTTCTGTAAAGAGCACAAGCCTCTAAAATTTATCATAGAAGATGGTGGAAGATATGAGGAAAATTATAGCCTTTTAGAAGGCTCTACAGGGGTAATAATGGCCGTTTTAACACTCGAAGGTAGGATTGAAGATTCCTGGAAAGACGTACTTTTATTATCATAAAAAGAACGAATCTAATTTCTTTCAAAATTCGATTTCATATTTGCTAAGCAATCTGGCATGATAATCATATACAGTTATAAATGTTATCTTTAAATCTTAAATTAATAGCATGGCATTAGGATTTGGACCCGGTTCAGAAATGCTCCGAACCGTAAAAAAACAACGTAGTAGTCGTAAAAAATCTTCTCTGAAAGAGAGTTCTGAAGCAACAAGTAATGGAGAAAATGCCAATGTAGGTCTTAAGTTTAAAGAAGCAACACCCGAAATACTTGAAGAAATTCGAAAAGATGCAATAAGAGCAAAAAACAGAGATACCATAGTAATTTCCATTATGATTGGTCTAATTGCAATGGCTGTATTATATGTTTTAATTTTTGTTGACATTTTACAAAAATAAATTGACGAACCTAAATTCAATATTAAAGGAAACCTTAATTTAACTTTATAAAAATAATTTTATGTTTATCCAGAGAAGATTCTCTCTTTTTCGCGTGATTAGATGTACACGCAGAGATTTTTTTTTTACTTTTTAGTATCAGTTTATCTGGTCTGTTTGTATTACTTTTTGGATTGGCACCGGCTCGCAATCCCAACATTACCGATTACTTTAATAGGAACCATTGTGGCATTCAATCTTGGGTTTAAAACCAACAATGCATATGATCGCTTGTGGGAAGCGCGAAAAGTTTGAGGGGCAATTGTCAATACAAGTCGGTCTTGGGGAATTAGTTCAATTGATTTTCTAACAAACCAATTCCGTTCAGAAAACCTCTCAGAAAATGAGTTAGAAAAGGTTCATCACCGTCTAATTTATCGTCATATCGCTTGGTTAACTGCACTTCGCCATCAATTGCGAAAAGAAAAAACGTGGGAGCACTACAATCACAAAGATCATATCTGTTTTAAAGAACGTGTTCATGAACCAATTGAATTTAAAGAAAGTCTAGAGCAAGCGATTACACCATTTCTATCTGAAAAAGAAAGGAAAGATGGATTAAAAAGAGGAAATCCTGCAGCGCACTTAATAAAACTTCAGTCATCAGATTTAAAAGAGCTTCGCGAACAACATTTACTTGATGATTTCCGTCATGTCGAAATGTCCGAGTTACTCAATGATTTATACATCCAGCAAGGAAAGTCTGAGCGGATAAAAAACTTCCCGCTTCCTAGGCAATATGCTACAATGAGTTATTTATTTGTAATGATTTTTATCTATGCTTTGCCTTTTGCTATGTTGAATATGCCGGAAAAATAAGTGAGCACCTTATTTGGCTGACGATTCCAGCATGTATGCTTGTTTCATGGATTTTCTTTACCCTAGAAAAAGTAGGAGATTATAGTGAAAACCCATTTGAGGGTACTGGAAATGATGTTCCAATCACGTCCATGGCCCGTGGAATCGAAATCGATTTAAGGGATATGCTAAATGAGTCTAATTTACCTCAACCTATTGCGCCAGAAAATAATATTTTGACCTAAGTCAACATTTGCCAAATCGATTGAATATTAACAACTGTTCTTTACTAAAGTATTCCTTACTTTTCCAAAGGCACTGGTTTTATCTTTATTTTTAGGCGAATTAAATTGCCAATTATGCAACTCAGTACACTTGATATTACCATTATTCTCGGATTCTTCATTATTACATTACTCATTGGTGTTTTAGTGGCAAAAAGAGCTGGTAAAAACTCTTCTGAATTTTTCCTCTCTGGAAGGAATATGCCCTGGTGGCTTTTAGGAGTTTCTATGGTTGCTACAACGTTTGCAGCAGATACTCCCAACTTAGTTACTGGTTTTGTAAGAGCAGATGGAATTGCAAAAAATTGGGAATGGTGGGCATTTTTATTGACAGGAATGGTTACCGTATTTATTTATGCAAAGCTATGGCGTAAAATTGGAATAACAACTGATTTAGAATTTTATGAATTGCGTTATAAAGGCAAAGCAGCAGCTTTTCTTCGCGGCTTTAGAGCATTATATTTAGGCGTTATTTTTAATGTTATTGTAATGGCAACTGTTTGCTTGGCAGGAGTTAAAATTGGTTACGTAATGTTGGGCATTGACCCCTGGCAAACTCTACTTATAACAGGCATAATTACTGTGTTATATTCTTTGCTAGGAGGGTTAAAAGGAGTAATTCTAACTGATTTCTTTCAATTTTTTGTAGCCATGGTTGGATCAATTTGGGCCGCTTATTTCATCATAAATATGCCCGAAGTTGGAGGTATGGAAGGGTTGTTAGCAAACGAAGTTGTTCAAACTAAAATAAATCTTATCCCAGATAAAACAAGTAACTATGATTTGTGGTTAGGTGCTTTTATCATTCCGCTTGCTGTGCAATGGTGGAGTGTTTGGTATCCAGGAGCAGAGCCTGGAGGTGGTGGTTATATTGCACAACGAATGCTTGCCGCAAAAAATGAAAAGCATGCTACTGGTGCTACACTCTTTTTTAACTTTGCTCATTATGCTTTGCGTCCTTGGCCTTGGATTATTATTGGGTTAGCGTCATTAATTTTATTTCCTACAATTGCCGATATCGAAGCTCAATTTCCAGGTTTAAAAGAAAGTTTTTATAAAAATGATTTAGCCTATCCTGCAATGTTGACTTATCTACCTGCTGGATTACTAGGATTAGTCCTTGCTTCATTGATTTCAGCGTTTATGTCTACAATTTCAACGCATTTAAACTGGGGATCATCTTATGTTGTAAATGATTTTTATAAGCGTTTTATTGATCAAAAGGCATCTGAAAAAAAATTGGTTTTAATAGGGCGTTTATCCACCGCAATAATGATGCTTTGCGCTGCTCTAATGTCTTATGCTTTATCTGAAGCAGAAGAAGCTTTCAATTTAATTTTACAAATTGGAGCTGGAACAGGGCTACTTTTCATTCTACGTTGGTTTTGGAAAGCGATCAACCCTTATAGTGAAATAACAGCAATGATTGTTTCCTTTGTAATTGCCATTTTCTTTTTTATTGCCGATAAATATGGAATCAAGTATGATGGTATCGTTAAACTTTCTGTTGGTGTTGGAATTACTACCATTTCATGGGTGGTTGTTACGTTATTAACCCGAAATGACCAATTAATGAACCCCGAATTTGAAAAACGTGCGTTTGATAACGACAACAAATTTAAAAACATGGGTTATAAGGTACTTAGTATCTTTTTAGGTTGCATTGGGATATATTCGGCCTTGTTCAGTTTAGGAAATTATTTGTTAGGGAATGGAATGCAAGCCTTTTATTTTCTAATTACGTTTATTGTTTCAGCCGTATTGATTTTCAGTTTCTGGAAAAAATTGTTTGATTAATTTTTTCGAGCCCTTTTTCGTTGTTTTCTTTTCAACTGGCGCACTTCTTTTTTAGTTAGTATTTTTTCAGACGTTGTGTTTCCGTATGAACCTAATGTAAATCGAACGGGTACATTATACGTCACATTTATTTTTTTCCCTTTTGATTCTCCTGGTGTCCATCTTGGCATTATACTGATCACACGCAACGCTTCTTTATCGATCGTTTCAGAAACACCGCGAATAATTTTAGGAGAAGTCACATTTCCTGTTGTGTCAATTATAAACTGGACATAAACCCTCCCTTCTTCACCCGAATCCAGGGCTTCTTGCGGGTATTTTATGTTTGCAACTAGCCATTTTTGCAAAGCCATTTGTCCTCCTGGAAATTGAGGTTCTACTTCAGTGGCTATTTCAGTAAAAACAGGCGCTTCGATTTGTGAAAATACTGCCCATGGGAGCAAAAAAAAGAATAGTAATAATTTCATTTGTTTTATTTAGATTCAAAAATAAGGTATTTTTTCATTTCATTAAGAATGTCAAATCATTGATGAAAACAATCCTCTTCTTAAGCAAGTTTCATTAAATTTGCTACCTATTGAACACAACACGATTAAGTGAAATGAAACGAACAGAAATTAAAGCTTTATTAGCTACAGCTAAATTTGGAGATCAAGTTAACGTTAAAGGGTGGGTAAAAGCGTTTAGACAAAATCGCTTTGTTCAAATCAATGATGGATCAACGATAAATAATATTCAAGCCGTTATTGATTTCGAAAACACGAATGAAGATCTACTTAAACGAATAACAACTGCTGCTGCAGTTTCTGTTGTTGGTGTTTTAGAAGAATCACAAGGAAAAGGGCAAAAGTTTGACTTAATTGTTCAAGAAATTGAGATTCTTGGTGATGCTGATCCAGATGAAGTCAGTAAAACGGTAATGCAACCGAAAAAGCATAGCCTTGAATTTTTGAGAGAGCAAGCTCATCTTCGTTTTAGAACAAATTTATTTGGAGCTGTTTTTAGAATTCGAAATGCCACTTCTTTTGCTATTCATAAATATTTTAATGACAACGGCTATTATCATATTGCAACACCTGTTATTACAGGGTCTGATGCAGAAGGTGCTGGAGAAATGTTTCGTGTGAGTAACTTGGATCCAAAAAACCCTCCTCTTGGAGAAGATGGTACGATTGATTGGACAGAAGACTTTTTTGGAAAGGAAACTAACCTTACTGTATCAGGACAATTAGAGGCAGAATTAGCAGCTATGGCCTTGGGAAAAGTTTATACTTTTGGACCTACTTTTAGAGCGGAAAACTCAAACACTGCTCGTCATTTAGCAGAGTTTTGGATGGTAGAGCCTGAAGTTGCTTTTAACGACCTTGTCGACAATATGGATTTGGCAGAAAATTTCTTAAGTTACATCTGTTCTTATGTCATAAAAAATTGTGCAGATGACATCCAGTTTTTAAATGATCGTGAATTAAAAGAAGAGCAATCTAAACCGCAAGCGGAGCGAAATGAGTTGAGCTTGATCGAGCGTTTAAAGTTTGTTATTGACAATGACTTTGAACGTATAACTTATACAGAAGCAATTGATTTATTGCGTAATTCAAAACCTTATAAAAAGAAAAAATTTAAGTACCCTGTTGAATGGGGAACAGATTTGCAAAGTGAACACGAGCGTTTTTTGGTTGAGAAACACTTTAAAAAACCCGTTATTATTACTGATTACCCTGCGTCATTCAAAGCTTTTTATATGCGCTTGAATGAAGATGGAAAAACAGTTGCGGCAATGGATATTCTTTTTCCTGGAATTGGCGAAATTATTGGTGGTTCACAAAGAGAAGAACGTTATGACGTATTGGTAGAAAAATGTGCTGCTTTTGATATTCCTGAAGAAGATGTATGGTGGTATTTAGATACTCGAAAATTTGGAACGGCACCTCATGCAGGATTCGGACTTGGATTTGAGCGAATGGTTATGTTTACAACAGGAATGTCAAACATAAGAGATGTTATTCCTTTTCCAAGGACACCGAAAAAAGCTGAATTTTAATCTTAACCCACACGAAAATGAAAAAAATATATCACCTCTCTACATGTTCTACTTGTCAACGAATTCTTAAAGAATGGAATGTTGATGATCAGTTTGATTTACAAGACATCAAATCAGAGAAAATGACAAGTGAAGATGTTGATCAAATGATTACATTAGCTGGTAGTGCGGAAGCGCTTTTTTCTAAAAGAGCAATGAAGTATCGGGCAATGGGTTTACATGAACGCACGCTTTCAGAAGAAGAGATGAAACAGTTAATCGTTGATGAGTATACTTTTTTAAAGCGACCTGTTTTGATTTTTAATGATGAAATTTTTGTTGGAAATTCGAAAAAAATCGTTGCTGCTGCAAAAGCAAAAATTGACGGTTAGTCATTTTATATGAAACCCCTATTAAAGTCTCATTTGGCACTATTTGTTGTCAACTTAATGTATGGTGCAAATTATGTAGTTGCAAAGGGATTAATGCCCAATGTAATTGGACCAAACGGTTTTATTTTACTTCGTGTTATTGGCGCAACAACACTTTTTTGGATTGTTTTTGGGACACGTTTTGAAAAAGTCGCAAAAAAAGACTTGATTTTACTTGCTTTTTGTGCACTATTTGGTGTTGGGATGAATCAACTCCTGTTTTTTAACGGATTAATGCGAACGTCTCCTGTAAATGCATCCGTAATCATGACTACAACACCCATTCTTGTTTTTATTTTATCCTTATTTCTACTAAAAGAAAAAGCGACAATACATAAAATTGCTGGGCTAATCATTGGAGCAACAGGTTCTATAATTTTTACTTTGTTAAGTTCAACATCCGGAGAATCCACACTACTTGGAGATGCACTTATTTTTTTAAATGCTAGTTCATATGCACTTTATATGGTTTTAGTAAAACCTTTAATGGCTCGTTATAAACCACTAACAGTAATTACTTGGGTTTTCACTTTTGGTTTAATCTATGTTCTTATTTGGCCTTTAAGTACAACTGAGTTTAACATGGTTTCATTTACTCAATTATCTTCTTCCGAAATTTTACGATTTACATTTGTTGTTATTGGTGTTACTTTTCTCCCTTATTTACTTACCGTTTATGCTATGAAAAGGATTAGTCCAGCAGTGAGTAGTACATATATTTATTTACAACCGTTATTAACTGCTGGATTCATCTATCTCTTTTGGTTATTTGGCTTAGAGAATTATACGCAAGATTTTTCTATCGATAAGATACTTGCCGCTTTACTTATTTTTGCTGGAGTTTATTTAGTTATTCGCCCTACCACTAAAACAGCTAAATAATTTATTGATTTGACGAATAAAATAACTAGCTTTGAATGGTAAATTAAACCATTATTATGCTCAACACAATCAAAACAATTGAACTTGAAAAAGGAATTGACTCGCTTCGTTTGGAGCAGTTAGAAGTAGGAATTTATCAAGTAAATTTTGAAGAAAATTCTGTTGTTTTAGAAGTTTTAGCTGTAGATCTTGCACTTAAAACTATGACTATTCGTCATAACCATAATACGTTTGATTTTTCTTTTAAAAATGAATTAGATTTAGTTCTCGATAAAATGGGAATCAAACGTTCAGTTGATAATATTAGCACCGATATCAAAGCGCCAATGCCAGGAAAGGTAATTGATGTTTTAATCGAAGAAGGAACCGCAGTAGAAAAAGGAACAGGAATTTTGATTTTAGAGGCTATGAAAATGGAAAACGTTTTGAAGGCGGAACATGATTGTATTATCAAAAAGGTAATGGTAGAAACAGGTAAAAGTGTTGAAAAAAATCAAGTGTTAATTGAGTTGGGTTAAATATTAAAATTTAATCCTGTTTATTCTTTATTAGGTCAAAAAAAATTCCCAATTAACTCAATTGCTAATTGGGAATATCATATTAATATAAACTTCTTGGTTATTTATTCAAAGCCCAGTCGTATTCATTAAATGCTATTGTAGCGCTTTCTGAAATCTCAATATTTGCATATTTGTTTACAAATTTAATCGCCCCATCTTTAAAGTCTTCTTTGTACCAATCAAAGATTTTACTTAATTCCACTTTGTCAGCAGCCAATGTATTATTCTTCGGATTATTAATCCAAGCTTTCGTCTGTCTTTCTAATTGAGAATTTAATTTATTTGGTAAAAACGCTCCATTCAAAATTTTTGGACAAGATACTGCCGCACAATTTAATGCAGCGTGTATTCTAGGATCTTTAAAACGTGGTCTTACAATTTCGTTTTCGATTTGATTTAATGTATATGTCTTTCCTCCAGATTTTACAAATTTCTTATCCCAAGGTTTTCCTCCATTGATTTTAGTAATACTTGAAATTGGGTAATTAGATGAAACTAAATGAACAGTAGCCGCATTATATAAATTAATCCAATACGCTAATTTTTCATTTCTTCCCCAATCTGATTTTGGCGATACATCTTCTAAATGCTTTAGGTAAGCTGTAATTTTAGAAAGATTAGATTTCATTCCATCATAATTAACTTTTCCTGATGATGAAACATATTTTTTAGTCAAATCATTCCAAACTTCATGATCAGGCCTTAGAGGAGCTACTTCTTTCACTTCCTCTTTTATACTCTCTACTACTGTCTCACTTTTATCATCCATCATCTCCTCTTTTTCCATCATTTCTTTCTCTGTCATGCCTTCTTCTCCTTCACTAATCATTTCTTCTTTTAAAACTTCTGCATTGTCTTCAATTGCCGAAATCTCCTCTTTTTCCATCATTTCCTCTCCTACTGAATGATTTTCAGTCATCTCTTCAACTTCAGCAGTTGTCATTTCTTTATTTTCTCCTAGGCTAATTGATTTTTCTTCTGAGTTCTCTTCTGCTCCACTGCCACAAGAGAACATAAAAAAAATCGCTGCGATTGCTAAATATTGTCTTTTCATAATTGTCTTTTTTACTATCTGTCTTTTTTACTATCTGTCTTTTTAGACGGTTTAAAATTATTAAACTTAAATTAAATAACTATAAAAATTTTAATCTTCTGTTAAACAGTATTTATAACAGTACGAAAAATTAATAATAATGGTTTTTTATGGCATTGAAACGTTTGTAACTATCTAAAATTGGTGTTAAAGGATGTACTTCTATTTTTGTAGAGATATCCTTAAAAATAGGATTCGCCTTGGCAATTTCAACCCTTTTTTCAATAAGTTAATTTTTATCAAAACACATTATTATTTATTTCTATCAGTTGCTACTTCAAGTAATAATGGTCTTTAGAAAATAATTTCTCTTCTCCCGATTCTAACAATTCATAGTCTTTTCTATCAATTAAATTTCCCCATTGATCATATTCAATTTCAATTTTTCGTTTTTGATTATAATTTACGAAGTCTTTACTAATTCTTGTTTTTTCAATGGAAGAAGTATTGTTATGAAATGTCATCTGATGCTCCTCCGCTAAGGAGTCGTTTATATAAATTGTTTTATGAATTATTTGATTAGCATCATTGTATTTATAATGTGTTTTTGTGTGAGTCTCAGTATTTTCATCCTTTGACCATTCAAAAACTTTTTGAGTGACTATTCTTTCTTTTCCATCCAATTCATAAAGAGCCTTTTTTGACCAAATTAACACACCATTTGTATCTCTTCTTTCTTCATTGCGATCATTTACAAGCGTATCTCCATTCAATACACAGTAATAATATCCTTTTGATTGGTATTTGTACTCACTATTTCGTCTTGGAGTGAATTCCCAAGTTGTTGAGCTTATTTTTCGAAAATTTGAATACGTATAAGTATCGATATTACTGCTAATGTGGTAATTTATTGGAAAGTAAATTGACGCGATCAATTCTTTTACCACAGTATCTCCTACATATTGATAGATCGCTTTATTTAGACTGTATAATTCTTCTTTATTTCGGCTAGAATAAGAATATCCTATTTCACCTGTATGCAACGTATCCTGTCTAGTAAAAGATATATACTCGTCTTTATCATACTGATACCATTCACTTTCTGAATCATCTCTTCTCCACCCAATAATAGTTAAAGTATCTCCATTACTACTCCATGTACTGTCATCACGAAATTCACTTTTATCATCAGTCCGATATATTTCTCCATTTCGGTAATATTCCGTCACATCCGGATAATATTCTCTAAATTCTCCATCAAAAAAGTAGTGAATTCGTATAACTGCAAGTTCTTTAGTTACATTATCAAAGCCATAAATTGTTCTGGCAATCGTATCACCTATCCAATTTTTTTTTGTGCCTGAAGCTTGAGTAAGGGTATATTTCTTAGAAAAACATTCCTTTTTATATTTATAAATGGAAGTGCTATCTTCTGAAGAATAGCGAACGCTTCTCTCTCTAGGTGGAGAGAGTCGATTTTGTGTATGGTATATGTTTTCATCTAATAAAGTTTCTCCTCTTTCATCAAGAAGAGCTTCATAAGTATGGTATTTCACTTTTATTCCAAAAAATCGTTCTTGAGAAATGCTTTTTTGTTTCACATAGTAGTTGTCCGTATGGGGAGAATTAGAATATGTGAATTTAGTCAGTTTTGTCAATTTAAGTCTAAGTCCATGCTTTAGTGTAAATTCACTCTGTTCTATTTTTAATCCATTCTCATCATATATTGTGCTAATCTTCTCATCCGGTAAATGCGCGTGCTTTGAATAATCGTTTTCTGTTTCTTTTTTTAATTTACCATTAGTATGGTATTCCTTATAATGCTCGCTTTTGGGCTGCCATTTAAAAATTTCTTTATCCCAATAGTAATTTCCGTTGAAAAGCTGCAACGAATCGTTATACTCATACGATTTTTTCAAGTAGTTTAACCAGCTTGAATCTTTATACTCACGAACTTGGTAAATTTCTTCAATTAAATTATTCCATTGATCATATTTCCTCAAGTACCGTACACGTGCAACAGCACTCTTATAATAGTAATATTGGTGGTGCATTCCTATTATATCCTTTATCTCATAGTAAATGTTATTCCCATTGTTGTCAAACTTTTGAATTACCTTCTCTGTAGTATCCCAAACATTGTTCTTCAATTTTACTGAATAATAACCTTCAAGTTCAACTGGGCCTTCAATACCATAATATTGACTAAAAGAAATGTTTATTTTAATAAAGATTAGAATAAACAAAATAATCACTTCTTTACGCATAGTTAGCTATTGATCTTTGGGTTATTTGGAATTGAATTTCGCTATTACAATGTACTCTCTTTAATATCCAAAATTCGTCGGACGCTCTTTACAAAGTATGTAAATATAGGGTGCGGAATGTCTGCATTCGAAATTATTTGAGGGCAAAACATGGTAAACAAAAAGAAATTATGCGTTTTTAATTTCAAAATCTCAGGGTCAAAATATTGATTTCTTGCACCAATTTCAAAATCTTCTGTTAACAATTCAGAGTATTGAGGCAAAATGGAATAGCGTGATGAACTGTATTCTGCAACTCCTCTGTTCAAATAAAGTTTACTAAACTCAGCAGAAAATCGGTCTAAAGTAATTCCTGTAAATTGATTTCCATCCACTAAATTATCTGAAATTATTTTTTCTGCGTTTAAGTCAAATCCTCGGTTAGAAAAATAAGTTTGAATAAGAATTCTAAAGCACTCACCTGTTCCTAATACCGGCACATCTTGCTCGATTAAGGTTTTGATGATAGAATTAAAATAAAATGGTTGCTGATAAGGCCCTGGAGCAATTATAATTCCATCATAACTTTTGTAGAACTCAGTTAGTTGTTCACAGCATTCTCGTTCATTAAGCCAATAATAATTAATGGATTGATCGAGGACTTTTTCTGCGTGCTGTAAAGCTTGATTTGTTGCATTATGTGAATGATATGCAAAATTATAATCTCCAATAATTGCAATTCTTAATACCGCTTCCATTGCCTTAAACTAATGCTTCTTAGCTAAAATTAGTAAAAAAAAACGGGAGATTCAAAGGAACCTCCCGTTTAATAATATATCGTTAATCTTCTATTCTAATCTAAATGCAGAGTTTAGTTTTGCTCCAACAAGGCATTTTACACTGTCAACAACACCGTAATCAGAGTTAATCAATCTACAATCAAACGTTGATTTGAATTTCATGTAATCTCCAGTTGCATCCGATTCTTGAACGAGTAAGGTAAATGCAAAATTCTCAACGCAAGCTCCATCAGTTGTATCACTCACCCAAACATTTCCGTTTAAGTCAGTCCATCTTACAACAACTCCATTATGATCAATCCCTCCTGAAAAAACAGGTGTTGGATTATCAATAAAAAATGATCTGAATTCATCTAATGTTGGATTATTTGAACCATCATCAATCCAGTTAATTGATCTAATTTCTAATTCAATTCCTCCTGGAAGATCAACATCTTCGATTGTTGTTTTATACTGCGCTCTTGAAACACCACCAGAAACAATTGTTTTGGCGGACTCATAATCGCAAGAATCTGTATAAGTAACCGAAGAATCATTAATTAAAGCTTCAAAAGAGCACTCCAAATCTACTAAAGGTACTGGTGGTGGAATAACCTCATGCTCAGTACACGAAACCAACGCTGCAAGCCCTGCAAAGCTAAAAAGAATGAATAATTTTTTCATAATCACATTTTTTTGTATCTATAAAGATAGTCTTTTTTGTCATTATTACGAGACCATACGCATTTTGGTTGCCTGTAAAGTGATATCTAATCCTCTAATCGGCAAAAATTTTTGCTTTTCGATATTCAAAATTTCCGCAACAATCATTTCAGAATTTTCAAATAATTTACTTATTGTTCCTCCAATTGTGACAAATCCTAAAACAAATTCTTTGAAAAAAACTTTAAATCTTAAGTCTCCTTTGACATTTGTTCCTTCTTCCTTTAACCATAATTGAGAACCCACCTTAAGGTGATGATAAATATAAATCATATCATAATTCGGTAATTCTTCAACTGAAGCAATCGTTTTTAAGGCAAAAGAATTTGCTAATTCAAACGGATTATTTGTCAATTTATTTTTTGTGCTGTTATTCATTTGATTTTGATTTAAGTTTTAACCTTAAAGTATTTTAAGAGTTTATGCTCTAATTTGTTTAACCGCTTGGCTAAATTGAAAGTTTTCAAGTGCAATCATTTCACCGAAAACGTTTTCGAAAGAATAATCAACGATCGCAGTCCCGTCTTCAAACTCAAGTGTGTTAACTTGTTTTACTTTAAAGTCGTACCCTGTGGCCATTATTTTTGAGATAATTCTGTTCAAGTCTGTATGAGAAATTAACATTTCTGTCTCAATGTGTCTTCCTTTACTAATCAAATCACATTTTGCATTGACAATATTATCACCCATTTCATAGGTTACTTCTTTAATGATTAACTTGTCGTAGATTAAAATTATATTTTCCATAACGATTAATTTTGATACAATGTTATGGAAGCAAACCGTAAACTATTTACGTTGTGATTTTTTTTTATTTTTTATCTTCATAAAAAATTTGCTGTGAATATTTAACCATTAAATTGATAAATTAGTTTTATTTTTAACAGCAGAAGACAAACTATTTTACAAAATCACAATTCATAAAGACTATCTGATCGAATGAAAAATATTCTTGTAATTGGAGCAGGGCTCTCTGCATCATCAATGTTACGCTACTTTACTCAAAATGCAGAAAAAGAAAACTGGTATATAAAAGTCTGCGATCGTGATGGCGATTTAGCGCAATCAAAAGTTGCAGGCAGTAAATTTGCTGAAGGTTTTGCGCTTGATGCGCTTGATCCAGAAAAAAGAGCTCCATTAATAGAATGGGCGGATTTAGTAATTTCCATGCTCCCTGCAAGATTTCATCTTGAAGTTGCACACGATTGCATTCAATTTAAAACAAACCTGATTACTCCATCCTATATTTCTTCTGAAATGAAAGCACTCGATCAAAAAGCAATTGATGCAGGCATAATCATTATGAATGAAATAGGTGTAGACCCTGGGATAGACCACATGAGTGCAAAAAAAATATTGGATGAAATTGAAGAAGAAGGTGGAAAAATGCACATTTTCGAGTCTTTTACTGGAGGACTAGTTGCACCAGAAAGTGATAATAATCCTTGGAATTACAAATTTACTTGGAATCCAAGAAATGTGGTTTTAGCAGGACAAGGAAGTGCTGCTAAATTTATTCAAGAAGGGCAATACAAATACATTCCTTATAATAAACTCTTTCGTAGAACTGAAGTAATTAAAATTGATGGATTTGGGAAGTTTGAAGGCTACGCAAATCGAGATTCACTCAAGTATAGAGATATTTATGACCTTCATGATATTCCAACTATCTATAGAGGGACATTACGTCGTAAAGGATTTTCAAAATCATGGAATGCATTTGTCCAAATTGGTGCAACAGATGATTCTTACGTGTTGGAAGGAAGCGTTAATATGACAAAACGTGATTTTATCAATTCTTTTTTACCCTATAACCCTACTGATTCAGTTGAATTAAAACTAAAACACTACCTTAAAATAGACCAAGACGATATTATTTTTGACAAACTAGAATGGCTAGGTATTTTTGACAAAGAAAAAGTGGCAATTACTGAAGACGTAACACCGGCTCAATTTTTGCAAAAAATACTTGAAGAAAAATGGCAATTAGATCCTAATGATAAAGATATGATTGTAATGTGGCACAAATTTGTTTATCTATTGGATGGAAATTACAAAGAAATCAATTCACATATGATTGCATTGGGGGAAGATCAAACCTACACAGCAATGAGCAATACTGTTGGTTTGCCTGCAGCAATATGTGCAAAAATGATCTTAAATAACACGATTCAATTGAAAGGTGTTCAATTGCCGATAAAAAAGGAAATTTATTCACCAATTCTTGATGAATTAGCTTCTTATAACATCCGTTTTAAAGATACTATTATTGAAGAGCCTGTACTCTACTCGGAATAAACAACATTTTATCCCTCTAGGGCAACGACTTCGGTTACTTCTTCAAGATTAGCTTTTAGTAAGGCTTCTATTCCTCCTTTTAATGTTGCAGTAGACGACGGGCATCCAGAACATGAACCTTTTAACTCAACCGTTACAATTCCTTCTTCAAATCCCACATAATCGATAGCGCCTCCATCATTTTCTACTGCCGGACGAACATATTCATTCAATAAATTAACGATAGGCTCATCTAAGTCAGAAGGAGCAAATTCTTTGCGTGGTGCTTTTTTAATCCCGTCGCTATCTGTATTTGCCAGTTTAGGATTGGGCATCATTATCAATACTTCTTTACTGTCAGCTAACCATTCGCGAATAAACTCACGCAATTCCATTACAATAAAATCCCAATCTACGTTATCAGTTTTTGTAACAGTAACAAAATTTCCTGAAATAAAAACAGCATCCACAAATGGAAAACCGAATAATGCTTCAGCCAAAGGGGAATACCCTTTTGCTTCTTCTGCGCTCTCAAATTGAACAGTTTGGTCATTAATCAATAAAAATTTGTTTGCCACAAATTTCATTGTCAATGGGTTTGGAGTCATTTCTGCATATAGTGTAATCGGAACTCTTTTCTCTTCCATAGCAATCAAATAATATTATGGTACAAAGTTACGGCATATTTAGAAGCTTTAATAACGAATAATAAATTTAAATGCGAATTTTATGTGTTATTCAAATCCCCTTTTTAAATAATGTATCTTTAGTTGCACGTAAATTTTTAGAATGAAACGTATTGAATTTATACGAAATACTGCTGGAACGGTATTAGGAACCACCTTAATTTCTTCTTTTAGCGCAATTCCCAATGAAAAAAGTAAAATTCGGCCTAAAGCTCTTTTAAAAGGAGATCTCATTGGAATAACTGCTCCGGCGGGTTCGATTTGGAACAAAACGCATATCGATAAAATTCAGCGGTTAATGACAGAAATGGGCTTTAAAATAAGGCTTGGAAAAACACTTTACGAACAGGATGGTTATCTTGCTGGAAACGATAAAATTCGTGCCGAAGAATTAATGGCATTTTATCAAGACAAGCAAGTAAAAGCAATTATAACAATGCGAGGAGGATGGGGATGTCAACGGATTTTGGGGTTATTGAACTATCAAATAATTCGTGAAAACCCTAAAATAATAATTGGTTTTAGCGATATTACTTCATTAATCAATGTGATTTATGACAAAACAGGTGTAATTACTTACCACGGCCCTTGCGGTTATTCTTCTTGGGGAAATTTTACTATTGATCAAGTCAAAAAAGCACTTGTTTACGGACAACCTTATCAGATGGAAAACCCGAAAACATACAATATCAGTTGCAAAACATGGGTTGGAGGAAAAGCACGGGGAGAATTAATTGGGGGGAATTTAACTGTCCTTTGTGCATTAATCGGAACAGAATATGAACCCAATTGGAAAAATAAGATTTTATGTTTAGAAGAAATAGGAGAAGAACCCTATCGTGTGGATAGAATGCTTTGGCAAATGAAACAAGCTAATGTATTTCGCTTGATTAATGGTTTAGTCATTGGATCATTCAAAAACTGTCATCCAGAAGAGCCACATAAGTCTTTTTCATTAAATGAAGTTTTTAAACAGCATTTCTCCAATATAAAGATTCCAATTTATGAAGGTGCCGCATTTGGACATATCGCCCCAAAATTTACATTGCCTTTAGGAATTGAGGTGGAGATAGATGCCGACGAGCACAATATCAGAACATTAGAACGATCTGTAATTATATAATTATGAAAAAAGTATTAGTCCTACTAGCTCTTTTTATTGTCTGATCAATTTATGCACAAAAAAGATCTTTTAATTCCGGGCAAAGTGCAAGCAAAGTCGCTCATAACTTGTATCGATCAATACTCAACGATCCAAATTATTCCAATTCATATATTGTTGTTTTAGATACTTCTATTAATCACAACGACATACATAAAACTATGTATGTTGTTGAAAAAGAAACTGATTTAGAAATTGATCATAAATTGTATTACGATAAGGAACGTAATTTAATGTGCATCCCAGAAGATGATGAAGATGACATTTTTGCTGGAACATACATGCTGAGGCGATACCCATCTGAAGGACTTAGCCTAGAGTATCTTAGTTATTATCAAAATGGAGTACCGGCAGAAGAGACAACAATTGCATTGGTTAGCCTGATTTCTACCGATCAATCGGAAACAATGCTTCATTTAGAAAAAATTAAAGCATTTGCGCCAAAAGCATTTGTTTTAAATGCTCGAATTTATGTTGGCTGTATGCACTAATATTTAAACAATGTGGGACTCGAAATAGAACGAAAATTTTTACTTAAGAATTCAACATGAGAGCGGCGTACTATTAGTGAAAAGTGATTCATTTAAGGGTATTAAGCGCAGATCCAAAAGAACTATTAGAATACGAACTTTTGAGGATACTAAGTTGATTAAGATTAAAGGGAAGACAAAGAGTTTACCTTTCTGATTATGTTTTTATCCATTTAATTAAACGGTAAGTTAGCTATAATTCGATTTTTCACAAGATGATTTCGGGTTCTTAAAGAGGTTAATATTGGCAGTTGAACTTACAACAATATCATAACAATTTACTCCAATCTGTAAGGTTTAGTCGTATTTTTTGACTAATTTTTCAGACATGAAAAAATTCTCTCTATTTACGTTTTCGTTCTTTTTGTGCGTTTTTGCTTTCGGGCAGACAAAAGACCAAAGATCTTCAATCATTCAAAATTATAATCTCAATAAATTGAATGAGCTGAGAATCGAATTCCAAAAAGAACATGAAACCAATTATGCTCGCGCCCTGAAACTAGCTGCAATAAACGGTTGGGAAACCAGGATTGTTAAAGAAGATAGCTCCGTTTGGCAATTGCAAGGAGTAACGGATGATGGCCAGCCCATTTATTTTTCAACTTATAATGAAATTGCTGCCCGTACAACGAGAACCAACCAGCTTTATCCAGAAGGTGATCTGGGGTTAAGTTTAACAGGTGAAGGTATGACTGTAGGATTATGGGAAATAGATGCTGTAAGATCTTCACACCAGTTGTTTCAAGGGAGATTGGTTCAATTGAATTCTGCTGGTTTGGGTAATCATGCAAATCATGTAGCCGGAACAATTATCGGCGGAGATGGAGTACGAACTGGAGCTAGAGGTATGGCTTATGAGGCAAATATCAGATCTTTTACCGCTCTCGGTGATGAAACAGAAATGACAAGTGAAGCGGGTAATGGGTTGTTAGTCTCTAATCATTCTTATGGGATTCCTGCAACATCAGTCCCTGTTTGGTTTCGTGGAAAATATGATGGAAATGCTAGAAATATAGATGTAATAACACACAATGCCCCCTATTTCTTACCAGTAATTGCTGCAGGAAACGATAGAAATTCAGGAATTAGTGTAACGGGTTATGATATTTTAACGGATAAGGCATGTAGTAAAAATGCAATGACAGTAGCCGCGGTTAGTCAGGTCCTTGTGTATAATGGACCTCACAATGTGGGAATGTCCACTTTTAGTTCTTGGGGACCTACGGATGATGGTAGAATCAAACCAGACATTAGTGCTAAAGGTGTGAATACCTTTTCTGCATTTGCAACATCAAATACAAGTTACGGTTCGTTGAGTGGTACATCTATGGCAGCTCCAAATGTAGCCGGGACGCTTATTCTTTTACAACAGCATTATTTCAATCTCAATGAAAGATTTATGCTTTCTTCCACAGCAAGAGGACTTGCATGTCATACTGCCCTTGAAGCTGGAGATGCTGATGGTCCAGATTACGAATTTGGATGGGGATTATTGAATGCAGAAGCGGCAGCTGAAGCCATTTCAAATGATGGAGGTAATTCACTCATTCAGGAAGTTGCCTTAAATAATGGAGAATCGTATTCCATCCAAGTATACGCTGCCGATCTAGAGGAACTCCAAGCATCTATTACCTGGACAGATCCTCAAGGGTCAATCGGACCAAATGTTACCAACGATCGAACGCCAGTATTGGTGAACGATTTGGATTTAAGAATTTCTAAAGACGCTAATGTTTACATGCCATGGATATTGAATGTCTTAAGTCCGTCTGCAGGAGCAACGCGTGGAGACAATACCGTAGATAATATTGAAAAGGTGGAAGTAGATAATTCGACAGGATTATATACGATCACAGTTACGCACAAAGGAATTCTTTCTGAGCCACAGATGTTTTCACTCATTGTAACAGGAATCGGAGATTGTGCAGGAGATTCAGGTGGAACAGCATTCATTGATTCATGTGGAACTTGTGTGGGAGGTACAACGGGATTAACGGAATGTTTACCGGATTGTAACGGTGATTTTGATGGAACGGCATTTATTGATTCATGTGGTGTTTGTGCTGGTGGAAATACTGGAATTACAGCAGTTCTGAATGATGAAATCTGTGATAATCATGAATCAGGGAAAACATCAGACTTACTTGAAATATTCCCTAATCCAGCAAGTGGAGAACTTAACTTACACTTTACAGATGTAATTCCTGAGAACTCGGAGCTACAGATTTACACTGCAGATGGGAAACTTATTTATTATTATGTTCCAACGGATACAGAAACTAATGTATTATTGGACGTGTCAAGAGTTGAGTCTGGGGTATACCTTATTCGCTTTACGAGTACGGACATCAATATAACAGAGCGTATAGTGATTCAGAATTAACACTATCTATTTGCAGTATTCTTTCCGGAGATTTAAACCTCTTTAGATTACGATTTGCTGATCTGATAGGGTTTATGCAAAGGAAAATCATGGATTTCTTTATAATAAAGGGTATAACTTAATGTGCATTCTGGAAGATGATGAAGATGAAATTTTTGTTGGAGCGTATATCAGAAGCAATGCTTTCTTTGAAAAAATTTTTCATAAATTGGTAAAATTAAATCGCATTTGGACCTATAGCATAGAAACTTGTGCTATATAATAATTAACTCGAGAAAATAGTATTGTAACGAATTCTTTTCGTTTACGACTAAAGAGAAAATTTAAACC
>CAYPZN010000024.1:11546-48312 GCA_964415335.1 uncultured Crocinitomix sp. | reverse complement strand
TCAAGAAGAAAACTCGAATCAAATTGTACTATTTTAGAATCGAACTCAGGTTAAAAGAAATATTCATATTGCTTTAGTACCGTATACCATTAAATTAATTTTAGAATATTTCGAGTTGAAAGCTGATATTGAACTAATGGATGTGCCTGTTTCTACTATTGATTACACATTCTTAGGTTGTATTATAGGTACTGCAACAAGTGAATCCAGTAAACCCGGAGGCGGTAATCAAGGAAGCAATATGATATTTGATTTAAGGCAGACAGAAAGCGCACCTTACAATGGGCTGATCAATTGGATGTATTGTACTAAACACGGGTATTTAATAGATACAGACATGGTAAGAAATGTCAGCGAAGAAAGAATTAGTATTGATAAGATCAATACAATTCCGTTATCAGATCTAGAAAAATGTGGAAATGTAGTGTGTAAGATTCCTGTTAAAAAGAAAGGTCTATAATATGATTTCTAGTATTCTTTTAATCTTGAGAAGAATATAAAAATCGTATCAAAAACAGATCGAAGCGAAAGACATTAGTGTCAATCCAATACTACAAAATCATCTGGGTTAATTAAGTGCTGCTGGATTGCGTAAATCACCAATCCAGCAGTGTTTTTTGTAGCTGTCTTCAGCAATAAATTACTTTTGTGTGTTTCAACTGTTTTAATTGAAAGAAACAATTTTTCAGCAATCTCTTTGGCTGTAAATTGGTTGCAAATCAGGTGTAAAATTTCCAACTCACGTACACTTAATTTTTCTTTTATTGAAACTGTTGTTTTTGGAACCTTAGGTGAAATTTGATTTCGTAAAAAAAACACTTGTTCAGCACTTAAATAATGTCCTTTTTTATAAACTTCTTCAATAACGTGTACCAAATCTTCTTTATCTGTTTCTTTTGATAAAAATGCGCTCGCTCCATGCTTTAATAAATTACCAGTGAAACTTGGCTTATAATAAGAAGATAAAACAACTGTTTTTATTGAAGGGTGATTTTCTTGCAGGTATTGAATCGTTTCTATACCTGAGCCGTTTTCCATTTTTAAATCAACCAAGGCAACATCCGCAGAAAAAGTATTTTTCGCTAATTCCTCAATAAAGGCATTTCCACTATTAAAAAGCCTTACTCCAGCTATTGTTTTTTGTTGATTAAGAAAACTTGCCATCAACTGCAAAACCAATTGATCATCATCTATCAATGCTACATTAATTTGCATAGTTGTTTTTTAAAATAAATAAAAAAGTTGTTCCTGCTTTGGGTGTTTTTCTAAGCCTAAAAGTACCATTTAAAATTTGATTTCTCGATTCAATATTTGCTAAACCAAGTCCTTGTTTTGTAGTTGAATCATAACCAATACCGTCGTCTGAAATGATTAAGCAAAAAGAATTTTTAGATTGCCTCCGAATGATTGTAATTTGTTGGGCTTTTGAATGCTTTACGCTATTTGTAATGATCTCTTGTACTATTCGGAAAAGGTGTAATTTTTGTGTTGTACTTAGCAAAAAATCAGAGACCTCATAAAAATAAATGTGCACATTAAACTGATTCATTAGTGGTGCTACAAAATCCTGAACCAATTCTTCCAACGATAGTTGCTCTACCAAAGGCGGAATCAAATCATGTGAAATTAAGCGCGCCGTTTTAATGCTTGTATTTAACAATTGATTTACCGATTGATCCGAATTGGTCAGCTTAATTCGGTGCAATTGCGCAATCAAATCATCATGTACATTTGCAGCAATTCGTTTTCGCTCTCGCTCTTGAATTTCAATACTATTTTCCAACAATTCTTGTTGGAGCTCCAATATAATTTTATGTCTTTCTTTGGTTTCCTTTTCTATTTTTTTGAGATAAGTTTTGATGAGTATCCAAATAAAAAAAACGAATAGAAGGGTCAATAAAATCCCTACCCATATCCATAAACTTATTACACTCTGTCTTTGCCAGTCTTCCATCCGTAATATATTAAAGACAAGTAAAAAAGTTGCATAACCAAAGCTCTGAAAATCCATATCGGGGCAACCCAATTCAAATGTGCATTCACCAAAAAATTTAGCGTCAAGGTTATAATAAGTTCTATCGAAAAAAAAAGAAATACAATTGAATTAAACCAAAAAAGTAAGCGATTAGAAGTTTCGTTTTTTATGATATTGATAAAATACAAACCTGCTAAAGACAGTATAATCAAACACCCAATAATATCAGAATAGAATTGTAATTCTTTTAAATTTTTGTATTGCAAAACATTGGTAACTAGAATTATGATAGTTGTTAAAGGAATGAGATAGAACCACCTGAGATTTACTTTTAGCAATTCTTTACAATATGTATATGAAAGAAATGCAATTGATAAAAATTGACTTATGCAAATGAAGATTAAGTTGGGAGTTTTACCATACTTTATGTTTATATAAAGAGATATTGCCTCAATCATCAGTAGGGTGAAGATTAAGCATAAGATTGGTCGTTTAAATTTTCTAAAGTTCTTCTTAATTAGAATTAGAGAGCCTAAGAATAGAATTGAAATAGAAAAATAACGAAGGATATCAATAATGAAATTGAAGTCCACTATACCCAAAATTATATTATATCAAAAGTTTATAATCGCTTAGACCTTCTCCTCTGCTAAATGGAGGGATAGGTTTAGTTACATCCACCGAATACTCCAACTCATCAACATTATAAAGGAGAGTGCTGATAATGATCTCAATATCATAATCAAATGATTGGCTTTCAGAATTTCGAAGCCCAAAGAAATTTTTTGACTGGTTTGTGGGGGTGCTAAAAATATCGTTGTAATCACTAAAAGCAATTTGAACAGCTCGAAAAATAGGGTTTGTATTTTGATCAATTTGACTTAGCCATTGCTGGTCAAATTGTTGCCAATTTGTTTTACGTTCTACAACTTCTTCTGCTGTAATATCATGATCGCCTTGGTCTCCATCTTGCTGGAAATCCTTATCAAAAATTGTATTCTCAAAATTCCCTTTTCGGTCATTAACCGAATCAATTAGGAAAAATTTCAGTTTATTATCATCTCCTATACCGACGTAACAATGAATAAATGATGGGTTAATTTTCCTCCATGAATTGTAATCACTTCGCTGTATTTCAAAATAATCCCCCTGTTTTAAATAGTTTAAAATTTGTGGTCCTGCATTTGGGTTTCCAGCATAAAAACTGTTGATAAGATCTTTCCAATTTTGGATAGCCTGCATAATTTCATTAACATTCATGTGTGTAGGTTTTAGCAAAATCAAGTACAGATTTAACGGTTAAATTCTGATCGTATCAATGATTGAGTTTTCTGTGGGTTTGATTTTAAGTTTTAGTAAAAATAGAATAAACTTTAATTCCATGCAAGTCGGACTATAATAAAGAAAAACAACCCTTAAAAGCTATGCTTTTAAGGGTTGAAAATCAATCGATAAACTTAATTGAGAAAATTAGCACTTGCACTAAATAAAACTAATTAAGACAGAAGTTAAATGGAGGCAAGTAATTTATAATCGGAAGTACTTTCTCCACCACTAAATGGAGGTATAGGTCTTGAAACATCAACAAAATAGTCAAGGTCATTTGGGCTGGTAATTGTAGTTCCAACAATTAATTCTATGTCAAACTGAAATAAATTGCTCCCAGAATTTCGAAGGCCTAAGAAATTTGTGGCAGTAGAAACATTATGACTAAAAATTGCTTGGAAATCGATAAATGGAATTTGAAATGCTTGAAAAACAGGGTTTAAATTCGGATTAATTTCACCAAGCCATACTGTATCATTTTGAATCCAATTCGTACGCCTTTGTTTGGCTTCTGATTTTGATATTTCATAAGGCTCAACAACCGGAGGTAAATTCGAGTTCAAATTTGATAGAAGTTGATTTAAGTCATGATTGGGAGAATAATTTTTGACGACAATGTTATTTTCAAAAGCACCACTAGCATCATTGACAGAGTCAATTAAAAAGAATTTTAATTCGCTGTTTGAATCAATTCCAACATAACAATGAATAGAAGAAGGGTTTAATTGTTCCCATACTTGAAATTCCTGACGATCAATATTGAAGTATTCACCTTGATTTAGGGTATCTAAAATTTGCTGAGCTGCTTGAGGGTTTGAATTATAATAACCATTGATTAGGTTTTGCCATCTGGTCATGGCAGTTTTGATTTCACTTAAATTCATAAATAATACGCTTTTAATAATTAATAAAAAACTTAGAGGCAAAATCATCCTGTTCGACCTATTTTTGGCCAAAAAATAACGAACAAGCCCAATGTGTGAAATTGGCTCTAAATGGTAAAAAAGATCGATTAATTGGGTTAATGATCTATATATAAATATACGAAATTTATAGCGTTTTTACAAGCTTTTTGATCGTTTTTTTTGACTGAAAAACAGGCCTTTTTTTAACGTGAAAATAAAAGCAAAAAATAGATTAGCTGATAAAAAGAATAGATTGAATAGAGGAATCACGAAACTATTTTTTTTGCATCAATCAAAATGTTATATTTATCTCATTGTAAACCCTGTATGACCTTATGAGAACTTTAGCTTTTATTTTTCTAATAATCCCTTTCCTCACCATTGCGCAAGAAAAAAAAACACCTCTTGAAGATCAAATTGATGCCGCTTTTATTGTTCATTACCAAAACCTAGATTCTGCATTACATTTAATTGATGAATTGTTAATTCAAGTAGAAAAAAATGAAGATCAACGATTAATCGCAAAGGCCAATTCTTATAAAGCTGTTTTTTTGGACATAAAAGGGCAGGCTGATATAGCAATTCCGTTGTTTTTGGATGCCATTAAAACACAAAAAGACATTGAAGATTCTGTCGGGCTTGGTTTTAGTTATAATAACCTAGGATTACTCTATTATTATCAATATGATTATGAATCTGCAGTAAACTTTTTACGTGAATCCCTTCAGATTCGTACTGCGCTGAAAGATACTGCAGAAATGATAGGAGGGTATACCAACTTAGCTGTATCGTTCCAATATTTAGATAGCCTGGACAAAACAATTGATTATGCAGATCGTGCTTTGATGCTAGCTCAAAAGATAAATGATACACTTGGGATGGTTGCACCTAGGCATGTTAAGGCAAGTATTCTTTTTGTAAAAAGAGAATATGAAGCAGCTTTGAAAATTTACTTAGAAGAAGAAACATTCATCAATAACAATCCGGGCGAATTAGATCTAATTACAAACCAAAATTGCATTGCACTTTCTTATGGTAAACTAGGCGATTTTGAACGTGCAGAAGCATATGGATTGTCCGCTTTAAATTTAAGCATTAGCAAGGGAGACAAAGATAGAGAAATGTATGTTTACGAAACCTTGCAAGAGATAAGTTTTGATCAAAAACAATACGAAAAAGGATATAATTATTTGTTGAAATACAGCAAATTGCGAGACACTTTATTAAATGAAGATCGTACAAATTCAATCAATGAAATACAGGCCAAATATGACGTTTTAGAAAAGGATGCTGAATTGGCAATGCAAAAAACTGAGATTGCAAAAAAGAATGAAGCAATAGCTGAAAAAGATAAATGGAGAAATGCATTAATTATGGGGATTGCACTGGCACTAGTAACCGTAATTTTTATTTGGTTTGCCTATCGATCAAAGAAAAAAATGACGCATTTACTGGAAGAGAAAAACAAGTCTATTTCTCAAAACTTAAAACAAAAAGAAACCATGATGGGTGAAATTCATCACCGCGTAAAAAATAACCTTCAATTAATTTCTAGTATTCTTCACCTTAAATCAAAATCACTCAAAAATAATGCTGCAAAAGAAGCCTTGGTTGAAAGTCAACAAAAAGTAGGTGCAATGATGCAATTGCACAAATACCTTTACCAACAAGATACACTAGAAAAGGTGAATTTAGGTCAGTATATTGAGTCTATGGTAGCCGATTTGTCACATGTGTTTAAACGACAAGAACAAGAAATTTTTTACGACCTTGAATTGGAAAAAGATGTTCAAATTTCAGTTGATCAAGCCGTTTCAATTGGAATTATTTTGAGTGAGTTAATTAACAATATGTACAAACATGCTTTTGTTCAAGAAGATGGTGAATTTGAAGTGAAACTGAAAAAGAAAGAAGAACAACGAATCGCATTAGAAGTACAGGATAGTGGAAATGGATCTAAATTGACAAAAAAAGAGCTGATTCGTCAATCTTTTGGTTTAGAAATGGTAGATGCTATGATTAATCAATTGGGCGGTTTTTGGAAAATAAATGGAATGCATTATACAATTGAAATGGAAATCAATGGGCAATAAAGCAATAGTTATTTTAGAAGATGAAGAATTAATCGCTAATGAATTGGCAGATTTACTGAATGATTTGGGTTACGAAATCAAAGGAAATTTTCGAACGCCAGAGGCTCTTTTTGAGTTCATTGATATAGCAGAAACTGAACTTGTATTGCTTGATATTTCATTAAATGCAAGCCTGGATGGTGTTGACTGTGGACATTTGTTAAATACAAAATACCAGCTCCCTTTTATTTATATCTCTTCGCATATGGAAGTAGATATAATTGATCGTGTAAAACACACCAATCCATTGGGGTTTATAGGAAAACCTTTTACAAAAAGAACCTTGCAAGCTCAATTAAATTTAGCATTGCATAAACTTTAGCAAAGCGATACGTCTTTAGATAAAACCAAAGAACAAGACAGTTTTTTCATTAAGGATAAAGGTAAGCTTGTAAAGGTCCCGTTAGCGGATTTACTCTATGTGCAAGCATTGGATAACTATTCTGTACTTTACACCAAAGAAAAGAGAATAGTCTACAGTTATCCGCTAAAAAAAGTGATTGAAAAAATATCATCTCAATCCATTGATTTTTATCGAATTCACCGTTCGTATTTTGTCAATTTAAATCACATTACTGAGGTTAAACATAAAGAATTGGTCTTGACAAATCAAGCAATTGTTCCCATTAGCGATAGCCGCAAACAAGATGTTCTAAATCAATTGAACTTACTTTAAAACTTTCCTTTTTATTCATGAAAACGATTTAAGAAATAATCAATACCTTAGCTACTAATGAATAATGATTCGTGGTTTTTTGTGTTCTCAAAGAGCAATGATTGGTGGCTTTTTGCAATTCTCATTGTTGGAATGGTGGGTATTGCTTATTTGCGAATGAAGCGAAAAAGCAAAGTTTATAGGCGCCTTCCGGATCGTGATTTCCCAAAACAATGGCGTGAAATTCTTGAAAAATCAGTGCCGTTTTATCAAAAATTGTCGACGGCATCTAAACGAGATTTTGAAGAGCAGATTCACATTTTTTTATTGAATTATAAGATCCGTGGACATCAAACAGAAGTAACAGGGTTAGATCAAATTTTAGTTGCTTCAGGGGCCGTAATACCAACATTCAAATTTAAAAAATGGCATTACGTTAACCTAGAAGAAGTAATCATATTTCCTGAACGTTTTCAAGTTCCAGGGACAGATGAAAAAGCAAGTGGTTTAGTTGGTTGGGGAGAAATGAAAGGGCAAATGTGGCTTTCAAGAAAAGCATTATATAAAGGATTTCATGAAGACAATCAAAAAAATGTAGCCGTTCATGAATTCATTCACCTGATTGACATGCAAGATGGTGTAGCAGATGGCGTGATTGATCAAGTGATGGGTGATGAAGAAATCGATCATTGGGTTAGCTTAATGAATGAAACAGTAAAGGCAATAGATGGAAAAGAATCCTCTATCCGAGATTATGCAAAAGCAAATCCTGTTGAATTTTTAGCAGTTACGGGAGAGTTTTATTTTGAAAACCCGAATAAAATGAGGTCAGAACACCCTAAATTGTTTCGCGCCCTAGAGAAAATTTTTAATCCAGATAAGAATTGGTTTTGATCCTAGATTGATCGTTGAAATAAAATAAAAAAGCTCATAACCTAAAGTAATGATTCTTTAGATTATGAGCCTTTACTAATTAAGGTTGAAAATTTATTTTACAACAAAACTTCCTCTTGAAATTACGCCCTCTAGTCGAACCTGATAAAAATACATTCCGCTTTCATACAACGAAACGTCATGGTTAAAAATGGTTTGATTAATGTCAGATTTTGTAAAAATTACTTCACCAGCCAGATTAGTGATTACAATATCCACATTCCCTAGATCATTAAGTTTAAAACTTAATTGATCTGTAGCCGGGTTAGGATATACACTAATTTTGAATTGGTTCAGTTCTTCAACTCCAACATTGTCAACCGTAGTTGTAAATGAATCACTATCCGACCAATCACTCATTGCTGCTCCATCAAGACAAATAGCACGAACATAAAAATCATAAGTTGTATTGTCAATTAATGAGGTAAGTTCAAATGGGTTAGTAGCAGCAGAAATAGTTGTTCCACTTCCTAAAGCAAAACCGTCTTCGCCATATTGAATCTCCCAAACAATTGCATCTCCGTTTTCTATCCACCCAACAGATGCTGAAAATGGAGAGGTTACCGTACTTGATAAATCAGTTGGAGTAACACAAGGAGCTTCAGTTGTCTCAAAAGCAATGGCTATAGACCATGGACCTAAAAAGCCGTCGCAAATAGAACGAACATAAACTTCATATGCCGTACTAGCATCTAAACTTGAAATTGTATTTGGGTTGGTTGTTATTGATTCTAAAGTACCCGTTCCAAGGTCAAAACCAATTGGACCAAATTCGATTTGCCATTCAGTTGAACCATTTAATTCTGTCCAACCAATCTCGGCTGTATTTTCAGTTGTTGTAACTACTGTTAAGTCAATTGGTGCCATGCATGGAGCTTCTTCTGTTGTAAACGTGAAACTTGATGAATAACCACTTGTATCACCTTCCGAACAAATTGCGCGTACATAAACATCATATGCTGTTGAAGGATCCAAATCACTAATGACAGTAGGATTTAATGGTGTTAAGGCAGAAGTTCCTGTTCCTAAAGTGAATCCAGAAAGGCCATACTCGTATTGCCAAACAAGAGCTCCGTTAAGATCAGTCCAACCAATTTCTGCAGTATTATATGCCACAGTTAATGCATTCACGTCTTCCGGGTCAAAACAAGGTGTGACGATTGTTGTGAATGTTGTAATAGCACTGTATTCACTTGTGTCACCTGGTTCACATATAGCTCTTACATATACATCATATTCTGTTTCAGCATCTAATCCTGTTAATTCGAAATCTGTTGCTGCAGAAATTGCTGTCGTTCCAGTTCCAGGCACAAATCCGTCTAGACCATATTCAATTGCCCATTCGGTTTCAGTATCTCCTGCAGTCCATTCATACATTGCAGATTCGTGCGTGATACTTGTGACTAAAGGAGCTGTAGGAATAGCACAAGGAATAGGGTTGGTTGTAAACGTTTCTGGTCCAACCCATTCGCTTTCTTCCACAACAAAATCAAAATCACATAAACCTCTTACATAAAAATCATAAGAAGTTTCCGGATCTAATCCTGATAATTCATATGGGTTATTTGTGGTAGTTACAGTTGTTCCAGTACCTAATGCAAATCCTGAAATACCATATTCGATTTCCCATTCGGTTGGAGGAGTAGTTTCTGTCCAAGACAAGTTTGCACTTGTTGTTGTAATGTCACTTGTCCCTAAAGTAGTCGGGTCTTCACATTCGTGCTGCCCAGCAACCAATACATCTTCACCTCCCATAGGAATTTGATAAGCCCATGATTTGATGATTAATGTATCGACATTAACAATGTCAATAAGCATCCAACCGTAGCCAACAGGCCCCGATCCAAACGATCCTGATTGAAACTGAAAGCAGAGATATCCTTCTTGTCCCATACTTCCTGGAAACCAAAACCCATCTACGAAAGCACCGTCATCATCTGAATGCTCGAAAAATTGTTGATTAGAAGATAAATTGGCACTAGGAAAAGTAAAGCCAGTGTGATCTCCAAAAAAGTCATCTCCTAAGTCAAACGGAGCTGGAGCTCCTGCAAAAGCAGGAGAATATATACGGTTAGCTGTAGGAACAGCCCCAGCAATTAACTCAGCTTGCTGAGTTGTAGCAAACGGAATATTATTTATACGAATATGAAAATCAACGAAGCCGTCATCATTAATGTCAGCCAAGTATTCTTGACTACCTGCAAAGTCTTCTGTAATTGTTAGTACAACGTCATCAATATCGTTGTAAATAATTTGTGCGTTTGAGTTCAATAAGAAAAGAATACCCCAAACAGAGAATAGTTTTTTCAACATAGATTTAATTTTTAAATGTTTGTTGAATAGGGTACTTTTGTGGTAATTGGTAATTTTAGTAGCGAGTTGTAAAGTAAAGCAGAAACTTAGTTTAAAAACGAATTTTTCAGTATAAATTTTAGTCGAAATGGGCAAAAATCACAAATTAAAATATAGTTGATAATTAAAGCACAGTTTAACTAAAAAACAAAAATCACTTTATTTGTTCGCTTTAAGAAGAACTATTTTGCAAATAGTATTTAAACATTCCAGTAAAAAGAAAGCCTGAACAATTAATCTTTCTTAAATTCGCGCCCAAATGGGACATAAATCAGGTTTTGTAAATATTATTGGGAGTCCAAATGTTGGAAAATCAACACTGATGAATCAGTTGGTTGGTGAGAAATTATCGATCATTACTTCTAAAGCCCAAACCACAAGGCACAGAATTCTAGGCATAGTTAACAATGAAGACTATCAAGTGTGTTTTTCAGATACACCAGGTGTTTTAGATCCGCATTATAAATTGCATGAAAACATGATGCAATTTGTGAATTCTGCTTTGAAAGATGCTGATGTTATTCTTTTTGTAACGGATATTTATGAAACTGGAATGAATCATCAGGAGACTTTTGATCGACTTCAAAAAACGAACATTCCAATTTTGCTCCTTATTAATAAAATTGATCAAGGAGATCAAAAAAGGATTGAAGATAAAATTGTGTATTGGCATGAATTAATGCCAAAAGCAGAAATTTTACCAATTTCGGCACTCGAAGGGTTTAATATGGAACCAATTTGGAAAAGGATTGTTGAATTAATTCCAGAAAGCCCACCATATTACGATAAAGAATCTCTGACAGATCGTCCGTTACGTTTTTTTATAAGTGAAATGATTCGTGAAAAGATCTTTTTACATTACAAAAAAGAAGTACCCTACGCAACACAAGTTGAAGTTGAAGAATATTTAGAGGATGAAAAAATTGTTCGAATTCGCGCAATAATATATGTAGAGCGTAAAACACAACGTGGAATTATCATAGGACATCAGGGAGAGAAAATAAAACGAGTAGGGATTGATGCACGAAAAGATATTCAGAAATTTATTGAAAAACACGTTCATCTTGAATTATTTGTCAAAGTAGACAAAGATTGGAGAGAAAACGATAGAAAATTAGAAGGGTACGGATATTAAGTTTAATACCTTTCAACTTAAAAAGTAAAAATGTCAAATATTGTAGCGATAGTAGGAAGACCCAATGTGGGTAAATCAACCTTGTTTAATCGGTTAACAGGAGGAAGGACTGCTATTGTAGAAGAAGTTAGTGGTGTTACAAGAGATCGAATTTATGGCACTTCAGAGTGGAATGGGGTAGAATTTAGTGTTATTGATACGGGCGGTTATGTCCAAGGATCAGATGATATTTTTGAAGAAGAAATTCGAAAACAAGTAGAAATAGCAATAGAAGAAGCTGGAATTATACTTTTTGTTGTTGATGTTACAGTTGGGATTACGGATTTAGATGAGGCTGTTATGAATTTGTTACGTCGCACAGACAAACCATATATGCTGGTTGCAAACAAGGTTGATAATACCGCTCGAACAAATGATACTTTTGAATTTTATTCATTAGGCGTTGAACAAATTTTCAGTATTTCTGCAAATAATGGAGGTGGAACGGGAGATTTATTGGATGAATTGGTGAAAAATTTTGAAATAGATGATACACCAGAAGATGAATCAGATATTCCAAGAATTGCTGTTGTTGGGAAACCAAACGTCGGAAAATCTTCTTTTATTAATGCCATAACAGGCGAAGAAAGAAATATTGTAACTCCAATTTCTGGAACAACTAGAGATTCAATCGACACACGTTATACCATGTTCGGGTTTGATTTTAAGTTAATCGATACCGCAGGAATCCGAAAAAAGAGTAAAGTTCATGAAGATTTAGAATTTTATTCTGTCATTCGATCTGTACGTAGCATTGAGTATTCGGATGTGTGCATTTTTATGGTAGATGCCACAGAAGGAATTCAAAAGCAAGATCTGAATATTTTCTACGTTATTGAAAAGAATAGAAAAGGAGTTGTTGTTTTGATTAATAAATGGGACCTGATTGACAACAAGGACACCATGTCAACAAAAGAATACGAAGATAAAGCAAGAGAACAATTGACTCCTTTTAAAGATGTGCCCGTTTTGTTTACTTCAACAGTTACAAAACAACGGTTACATAAAGCACTAGAAAAAGCAATGGAAGTGCATGAAAATAGAGTGCAAAAAATCCCAACTTCAGAATTAAACAACTTTTGCTTATCTATCATTGAAAGAACACCCCCTCCTGCACTAAAGGGAAAATACATCAAGATTAAATTTGTTACACAATTGCCAACACATGCTCCGGCTTTTGCTTTTTTCTGTAACTTACCACAATATATTCCAGAATCGTATAAACGTTTTTTAGAAAATAAACTTAGAGCGCATTACAATTTTGAAGGAGTTCCAATTCGAATTTTCTTCAGAAAAAAATAAAAAGCAAAGTGACATTTGATGAAATTATAAATCAGCTGAAAAGCGGTGTTTTTAAACCAGTATACTTTTTGCATGGTTTAGAACCTTATTATATAGATCAAATTGTAGACCTTGCAGCAAATTCTATTTTAGATGAAGGCGAGCGTGATTTTAATCAAACGATTGTTTATGCCAAAGATACAGCTCCAATTGATGTTTTAGATGCTGCAACGCGTTTACCAATGATGAGCGAGCATCAGGTTGTTATTGTAAAAGAAGCACAAGAATATAAGAAAAGCGCTCAATGGGATGTTTTCGAACAATACTTCGAATCTCCTTCAAAATCTACCGTTCTTATTTTTGCCCATAAATACAAAAAATTTGATAAGCGTTCTCGTGCCTATAAAATCCTTAAAAAGAATGCCGTCATTTTTGAATCTGAAGGGGTAAAAGATTATCAATTGGATGGATGGATTACGAATTATATTCGCGAAAAAAAATATCAAATTACAGCAAAGGCAACAGCTCTTTTGGTTGAATTTATCGGGAATGATTTAGCACGTGTAGCTAACGAACTAGAAAAACTTTTCATTTTAATTCCGCAAGACGAGCAAATAAATGAAAAACATATTGAAAAACACATTGGAATTAGTAAAGATTACAACGTGTTTGAACTCGTAAATGCAATTCTAGAAAAAGATGTATTGAAAGCGAATAAAATAATTCGCTATTTCGGGCAAAACCCTAAAGCGACCCACATTACAATTATTTTAGCAAATTTACATACCTTATATCAACGCCTCTTCAAAGCACATTTTTCAAAAACAGAAGACCCAAGACAACTCGCTTCTCTTTTAGGAATTCATCCTTATCCAGCAAAAGAAATTTTACTGAACAAAAGAAAACATCCTGCAAAAATCATTTCACGCAACTTTAGCTTGCTTCGAAAATATGATTTAATGGCGAAAGGAGTTGATAATGTGGGAGTTCCTGAGAATGAATTATTGAAAGAATTAGTCTACAAACTATTGCACTAATAAAGCAGGTAATTCGTTAAATACTACACTTGGATAAGCCAGTCATATTAAATGATTAACAATTCTTTTAAAGTGCGTATATTTGACCTTCAAAATTGATATTATGGTAAGAAGTCTACTTCTAATTTTTACAGTATTTATTGCTTTCGCAGGATTTGGACAAGGAACGGTAAGGGGAGTTGTTCGAAGCCAGCAAGATGGTAACTCAGTACCTTTTGCAAAAGTTGTTCTTTTAGGAACAGACAAATTTGCGGCAACAGATGTTGATGGACTTTTTTCAATACCAAAAGTTCCCAATGGTACATATACAATAAGAATTACTTCTTCTCAATTTGAAGAGTTTAAAAAAGAGATTACAATAACCAAAGGCAGTTATGTAGATCTTAAAATTGAACTAGTTTCAGGAAAAACATTGGGTACAGTAAATGTTGATTATAAGAAAAACGAACGTAAAATTGACCCTTCTGTATCTGTTGTTAAAATTGATAAGAAAGATATTTTGAGAGTTCCCGTAACTGGAGGTGTGGCGGATATAGCTACTTATTTTCAAACAGTTCCAGGTGTTGTAAGTACTGGAGATCAAGGAGGTCAAGTTTATGTGCGTGGAGGTACACCGATTCAGAATAAGATATTACTGGATGGAATGACCATTTATAACCCTTTTCACTCAATTGGATTTTTCTCTGTTTTTGAAACGGATTTAATTCAATCTGCTGACATTTATACAGGAGGATTTGGAGGAAAATATGGAGGAAGAATATCTTCAATCATTGACATTAAATACAGAGATGGAAACTCTAAAAGACTTGGAGGTAAAGTAGGAGTTTCTCCATTTACGTCTAGTTTATTATTAGAAGGACCAATTTCTAAAGCAAATAATGTATCATTTGTTGTTGCAGGTAAAGCATCACTTTTAGAACAAACTTCACGGACAGTATATCCTTATATTAATGACGGAAACGGTTTACCGTTTAACTTCTTAGATTTATACAGTAAAATTTCTATTCAAGGAGATGGTGCAAACAAAATAACTTTCTCAGGATTCTCATTTAATGACCAAGTGAGCCTACAAGCAATTTCAAACTTGCAATGGAATAGTTTTGGAGGAGGAACAAACTTTATTTTCGTTCCTCAAAATTCACCACTTTTCTTAAAAGGAAGAATTAACTTTTCTACCTATGATATCGTATTACAAGAGTTGAACGCGCCAGACAGAACAAGTGGGATTTTTGGTGGAGAAATGGCATTTGATTTCACGTATTACCTAGAAGGAAAAAATCAGTTAGAATATGGTTTTGGAATTAATATTTTCGGAACTCAGTTTGCAACATTCAACGAAATTGGACGTGAAATAACACAAGATGATAATACAAATGAGGCGAGCGCATATGTGAGTTATAGAAATATTAGTAAAGACAGAAGACTGATTTTAGAACCTAGTATTCGATTTCAGGGATATTCTTCTGTTGGGCAAGTTACTGCCGAACCAAGGTTTAGAGGGAAATATAACCTTTCCGAAAATGTTCGTTTGAAAACAGCTGGTGGTTACTATACACAAAACTTTACGAGTACAACTTCCGATCAAGATGTAGTAAATTTATTTTATGGCTTCATTACTGCTCCTCAAAACTTACCGAATGAATTCGTTCAACCAAATGGAAATGTAACGGATGTACGAAACGGTTTACAAAAAGCATGGCACGGTGTTTTTGGATCTGAATTTGATTTGACAGATAAGTTGACATTACAATTTGAAGCTTTCTATAAATTGTTTACGCAAATTACAAACATCAACAGAAATAAAATCTTTGATGATACAGATGTAAATTCTGAAGTAGATGACTTATTTAAAAAGGATTTTATTATCGAAAGAGGACGTTCTTATGGAGCAGATGTTGTTTTATCATACACAACTAAAAACCTTTACTTATGGGGTGTATACTCTTTAGGAAAAGTAGATAGATGGAATGGGTTTGAATATTTTCCACCTGTTTTTGATAGAAGACATAATATCAACTTTATTGGAAGTTATACTTTTGGAGAAAAAAGGGATTGGGAAGTAACTGCACGTTGGAACCTAGGATCTGGATTCCCGTTTAGACAAACTGTTGGTGTTTTTGAAGAGCCAGTTATCGAAAATATTGATGATGATTTTGTAGCTGGAAATTCAGGAGAATTAGGATTCCTTTTTGATGATCAAAATAATGGAAGACTACCTACTTACCATAGATTTGATGCTAACATTAAAAAGACGATTAAACCCGAAAGATATAAAAACATGATTTGGGAAATAACTGGAGGTGTTACGAATATTTACAACAGACAAAATATCTTTTTTGTTGATCGTGTTACAAACGAAAGAGTGTATCAATTACCAATCATTCCTAGTTTAGCAGTTAATCTGAAGTTCTAAACGTTAAGAATATTTCCTTAATTATCTACAGAACAACCAAATTTATGGAACATTCTTTGTAGTATAGAGTATAAATATACTGTTATGAGAAATCTTTTATTAATTGTTATCGTATTATCGAGCACGTCTTTTGCTGCTGAACCCACTAATTTTGAAGATAATTTTAGAAAAAAGCGGGACTTAAATAGAAGAGCAAAATACCCATTAGGAATTAACGCTTATGCATTAGGACCATTTGGAATAGGTGGGGTTTCAATTGATTATTTTATTGTTCCTAAAGTAAGTTTAGAAGTCGGAGCTGGTCTCAGAAATTTTAATGGTGATGCTGGTTTTATTGTAGGAGGTAGATATCATTTTTTTGGAAATTCATTCTTGAATCTAACACCATATGTTGGAGCTATTGCCGGAATAGCAAGACCAAATAATCAACTTGATGGATACAATTTGTACTTGCCTGTTGGAATACAACGAATTAAAAAAAATAGAATAACATGGTCTGTTGAGGTTGCTTATCAATGGAATTCTGATCGTCCAAATAGTAATTTTTATGGAGGAGGGAAACTTGGAATTCGAATTTGATTGGAAAACAAGCCTGACTAAGATTAATTAAATTCCTTTTTTTTAAATTTCTATCGCATTGTTTTCTATATTTGCCCTTATTAAAAATCATTCTAAATAGTGGTTAATTTAATTCTGGCAGAAGACAACGAATTGGTAAGAATCGGTTTAAGAACCATCTTTAAAAATTCAGGTATCCAAATTGTTAGTGAAGCCATGAATTCAACGGATTTATTAAGTCAAATAAAATCGTTTACACCGGATGTTGTATTAATCGACTATACAAGCGACTGCTTTTCAATTGATATCATTCCGCAGATTTTAAACCTTAATGATCAAATTAAATTTGTCGCAATTACACCAAATCAGTCTGGACAAACCATTATTCATGCGCTTAAAAGTGGTGTTACGTCGCACATTAAAAAAGACTGTAGCCTAACTGAAATTTTGGATTCGGTCAAAGATACCGCCGAAGGGAAAAAATTCTTCTGTGGACAAATTCTGGAAACAATTCGTAAAGAAGGAATTGATGTTGAAGAACTGAGTGATTTTGAATTTACGTGTGAACCAATCGTTTTATCTGCAAGAGAAATAGAGGTAATCACTTTAATTGCAGAAGGGTTAACAAATATAGAAATTAGCGAAAGACTATTTTTGAGTAAGCATACTGTAAATACACACCGTAAAAATATAATGAACAAGCTTGGCGTAAAAAATACGGCTGGTATTGTCATGTATGCTGTAAAAGAGAATTTCATTACGCCAAATAAATTTCTTTTTTCAACGGAGGGTTGATTTATCTATCCTTATCAGTATCTAAGTATTCAATAATATACACAGGTTGACAGCCTAAAGCCTTACAAATACTTTCAAGAGTAGAAAAACGAATGACCTTTGCTTTCTTTGATTTTAATATTGACAGGTTAGCAATTGTAATTCCAATAATTTCAGCAAGGTCTTTACTTTTTATTTTGCGTTTTGCAAGCACAACATCAAGATTTATTATGATAAGCATAATTAATTATATGGTTAGTTCATTTTCTTCTTTCATATCCTTTGCTAAGGAGAGTGTGTTACTTTGAATGATAAAAAATAATCCAATAATCATTAAAAACAGAGAAGTAATTAATTTTAAATCATAAACGAACTCAATTTTGCCATTAAAAAAATTCCCAACCCATAAAGTTAGCATAAGAAAAATAAGTAATCCGCCATCCGCCAAAAAATGGATGCTTGATTTTCTCAGATTAGTAATTATTGCTGTTGAAAATTTTCGGTCAATTAGTAAATTTTTAGAAACTTTCCGCAGATAATGCAAGCTTATAAGAACAACCACATAAATAACTAAGCCTAAAGCGGCTAAAATCCAAAAGAGTATAGATGAATCGTTGTGTTCTATTTGATCCATTGTGAAATTCCCTAAAAACAAAACGATTACTATCCCAATGAGTCCAATAAAATGTAGAAAGTAAATAATGTCAACCAATCTCTTTAATAGAATTGTATTTTTCATTTGATGAATGTGATTTAATGAATAAGTTCGACAAATATGATAAACAATATTTATTAAGCTAATGAATTCAGAAAACCAAAAAAGGGGAAGCATTATGCTTCCCCTTTTTAATATTTATAGTAAAGGTTGTTTACTAAACTAACCCTTGATCAATCATTGAATCAGCAACTTTTACAAATCCTGCAATGTTCGCTCCTTTAACGTAATCAACATAATCTCCTTCAGTTCCATACTCAACACATGCTTTGTGAATTGAAACCATGATATTGTGTAATTTTTCATCAACCTCTTCAGATGTCCATGAAAGACGTAAAGAGTTTTGAGACATTTCTAATCCTGAAGTTGCAACACCTCCTGCGTTAGAAGCTTTTCCTGGCGAGAATAAAATTTTCGCTTCATGAAATTTAGCAATTGCTTCAGGCGTTGAAGGCATGTTAGCTCCTTCGGCAACGCAAATACATCCATTAGAAATCAATGTAGTTGCCTCGTCTCCATTCAATTCATTCTGAGTTGCGCATGGTAACGCAATGTCTCCTTTTTCTCCCCAAGGTCTCTTTCCTTCATGGAATGTAGAACCAGGGAATTGAGTTGCATATTCAGAAATTCTTCCTCTTCTATTATTTTTTAAGTCCATTACCCACGCCAATTTATCAGCGTCAATTCCAGCAGGGTCAACAATATATCCCTTAGAATCAGATAGAGTAATTACTTTACCTCCTAATTGAGTCGCCTTTTCACAAGCATATTGAGCAACATTCCCAGAACCCGAAATAACAACAGTTTTACCTTGAAAAGAATCATTTTTTGTAGCAAGCATTTCTTTTGCAAAATAAACTGTACCATAACCAGTAGCCTCCGGACGAATCAATGATCCACCCCAATTTCTACCTTTACCAGTTAAAACACCAGTAAATTCATTTCGTAAACGTTTGTATTGTCCAAACATATAACCAATCTCTCTTCCTCCAACGCCTATATCTCCAGCAGGAACATCTGTGTCAGGACCAATATGACGTTGTAATTCCGTCATGAAAGATTGACAAAATTTCATAACTTCATTATCTGATTTACCCTTAGGATTAAAATCAGACCCTCCTTTACCACCACCCATTGGTAATGTTGTCAAAGAATTTTTAAAAACTTGCTCAAATCCTAAAAACTTGAGAATAGAAAGATTCACAGAAGGGTGAAATCTTAATCCCCCTTTATAAGGTCCAATAGCAGAGTTAAATTCAACTCTAAAACCTCTATTCACTTGAATTTTTCCAGCATCATCTAACCAAGGAACTCTGAAAATAATCGTTCGTTCTGGTTCAACGATTCTTTCCAATAAATTGATCCCTGCATATTTAGGATTTTCACCAATAAAAGGAATGATTACTTCTGCTACTTCCTCCACTGCTTGTAAAAACTCAGTCTCATGGCCATTTTTAGCTTTTACTTTCTCCATGAACTCATTAATTTGAGCACTATATTTTTCTGACATGGTTTAATAGTTTAATAACGTTATAAAAGAGCAAATTTAGGGAATAAATTATTAATAGCGCCAAACATTTATTTGATTATTCGAGAATAATATTTTCTATAGAATGCAGATAAGAAAAAAAATAATAGCAGAAAAGGATTCATTCTGTTAAAAATCAAACAAATTATAAGAAAGAATCAACCTAAATCAACTAATTGGGTAGAATATTCGTCTAACTTACTACCGGCTTCAACATAAATTCCTTAACTTGCAGAAATGGTGTTTTTGCGTCAACTAGTTGTATTAATCACTTTATTGGGTTCTATTTTTTCTAGAGCACAAGAAATTGATGTACCTACTGGAGAATATGAATTTTTTCAGAATAAAGGACAATGGCCAAATGGGGTGTTATATCGTGCAGAACTGCAAGCGGGAAATATATGGTTGGAACAAGGCAGAATTCTTTATCATTTCACAGATTTTTCAGAATTGCATGAGAATCATGCTAACCATTCCAATAAACAAGAAGTAGATGACGCGCTAACTTTTAAGCAAGATGTTATTACGGCAAACTTTATTGGTGCAAATACTGAGGTGTTAACCGAAACAAAATACCCAACATCCGATTATCAAAATTATTTTTTAGGAAACAATTCTGATCATTGGGCTTCTGAAGTCTATGGATACCATCATGTAAAATACAAATCACTCTATCAAGGAATCGATATGTTATTTTTTGAAAAAGAGAGTGACTTGAAATATGAATTTCACGTAAAACCAAATGCCGATCCAAATCAAATAAAAATAGAATATAAAGGACATGAGAAAATTGATTTAGAGCCAAATGGCAATTTGAAAATATTTTCTCCTTTGGGAATCATTCAAGAAAACAAACCATTTGCTTATCAAATTAAAAATGGTCGAGTGATTGAAATTGATTGTTCTTTTCAACTCCAAGAAAACACATTGACTTTTAATTTGGGGTTTTATGATGAAGACCTTGAGTTAATTATAGATCCAGAATTAATTTTTGCAACGTTTTGCGGTTCCACTTCCGATAATTTTGGAATGACCGCTACTTTTGCAAATGATGGAAAAGGATATAGTGCTGGAATTGTTTATGGAAATACATATCCGACTCCGGGTCCAGCCTGGAATACAACTACAAACATTACAGTTCCGGATGTTGGAACGGTAACGACAGATGTTTTTGTCTCAAAATATAGCGAAGATGGTACAACAATGCTATGGACCAATTTTATCGGTGGTGGAGATAATATGCAAGGAACTGAAACTGTACATAGTTTAATTGCTGACGAAGATGATAATATATATTTATATGGAGCCACTTCAAGTACAGACTTTCCAATAGAAGGAGGTTTTCAAACCGAACATGGCGGAGGAGAGATGCTATTGATTACATTTAATGGGACAAATTTTGGATCAACAGGAACTGATATTTACATTGCTAAATTTAGTTCGGATGGACTAGATTTATTGGGCTCAACGTATGTTGGTGGAAGTGGAAATGACGGAGTAAATTATAAATTATCTTCAGGAACATATTCTTCAGCTGCTGCCTATGATTCACTTACGACAAATTATGGCGATCAGTTTAGAGGAGAAATAATGCTTGATTCATTAAACAACATTTACGTTGCTTCTAGTAGTTGGTCACCAAACTTTCCTACAGAGGATCCATTTCAAGCAGCAAATGGGGGGAATCAAGATGCTGTTATTTTTAAGATCGAATCCGATTTCTCTTCATTGATTTGGTCAAGTTATTTCGGAGGAGAAGAGAATGATGCGGGATATACAGTAAAATTAGATTCCAGCTATAATGTATTGATCGGGGGAGGAACAACTTCTGAAGACTTAGAAGGGACAATAGGAGGATTGCAAGAAGCGTATGGCGGTGGAAGAGCGGATGGATTTTTAGCAAAAATTGCTGAAGACGGATCGTTAATTCAAAGTACTTATATTGGAACCGATAGCTATGATCAAGTCTTTTTCATAGAAGTTGATCGTTTTGATAATGTTTACATTGTCGGACAAAGTTTAGGAACAATGCCTGTCAGCACAGATGTGTATTCAAATCCGGGAAGTACTCAGTTTATTTGGAAGATTAATTCAGACCTTAATGCGACAGAATTCACAACCGTTTTTGGAAATGGCTTACCTCAGATAAACATCTCTCCATCAGCTTTTTTGGTTGATGTTTGTGGGAATATTTATGTTTCTGGTTGGGGTGGAGGTATATTGCCTGGAGACCCACTTACAATGGGAATGCCTACAACTTCAGATGCTTTTCAAACAGATTCTCCAAATGGAAGAGATTTTTATATGATTGTGTTTGAAAGAGAAGCCAAAAGTTTACTTTACGGAACTTATGTCGGAGGAGCTGTTTCTGACGAACATGTGGATGGAGGAACTTCTCGATTTGATAAATTTGGAGTTGTTTACCAATCTGTTTGTGGAGGTTGCGGAGGTAATAGTGATTTCCCTACAACAGCTGGGGCTTGGTCTGCTGACAATTTAAGTCCTAATTGCAATAACCTATTGTATAAATTTGACTTTGAAATTGTGCCTGTAGCAAAATTTGATGTTGATTTACTAGAAGGCTGTGCTCCACTCACACTAACATTTGCGAATGAAAGTAATGATACTACAAACTTCGAGTGGGAGTTTGGTCCGGGGACAGAAGTATTGGTAGATGCAGCAAGCCCTGTTGTTTTGTTTGAAGAACCAGGTGTCTATGAAGTAATATTAACGGTTACAGATACCATTTGTAATTTGACAGATACGGCAGTAAGAATTATTACTGTGCATGAACAGTTAGACTTAGAAGTACCAAACGATACAATTGTTTGTAGCGATTTAACCTATGATATCACAGCAAATTCTAATGGAACAGCAACTGAGTTTACTTGGTCCGAAGATCCAGATTTTGGAATAATATTGAATGATGGTGCTCTTGATTCAACCATTTCTGTAAGTCCTATTACAACAACTACATATTATGTTACTGCAACAAATGGAAATCCGATTTGCGATTTGATTGACTCTGTCACCGTTATTTTTGTTGCTGGAGGAATAGAAGTTTTAGGAGATACAACAATTTGTGTTGGTGATACAACAGCCGTTCTTGCTGAGAATATTATTCCTGAAATTGATGTAACATTTGATTGGAGCCCGAACGAATTCATTACTTTCGAATCAGATGGAGCTGCTATTGTTGTCCCTCCTTCTTCAATGTATTTTTATGTTATTGCAACAACTGATATGGGCTGTGTTATTCAAGATTCTGTTTGGGTTCAGGTGAATTCAATTGATCCTTCTAGTGTATTTGCAACTGCAACCCCAGATTTAGTGCCAGAAGGAGGCTCCTCAGTACTAGAGGCCTTTCCAGAAGGATATTCATATACTTGGGAACCAAATGAAGGGTTGAGTGACCCAAATGAAAGAATTACCAATGCAATTGTAAATGAAACAACAGAGTATACAGTCTCTATAACAGACGGAATTTGTGAAGAACGAACACCAATTACCGTTACAACATATGAATTTGTATGTGGAGATGTTTTTATTTTTGTTCCAAATGCTTTCTCTCCGAATGATGATAACCAAAATGATATTCTTTTTGTTCGAGGTGAAAACCTTGAAGAGATAACATTTAAAGTTTTTAACCGTTGGGGTGAATTAGTTTTTGAATCAACAGATCAAAGTTTAGGTTGGGATGGTACATTTAAAGGAAAAGCTGTTGATCCAGATGTCTATGTATACCACCTTCAAGTAATTTGCTTTGATGGCCAAGAGAATTTAGTTAAAGGAAATATAACCTTATTGAGATAGTAAAAAGTGAAGTTGAAACTGTGCATACTACTTTTAGTGCTTGGGCGTTTTGCTCATGCTCAAGACGTGCATTTTTCCCAATTTTATATGAATCCCATTTTTCTGAATCCAGCGCTTACTGGAAATTTTGATGGAGATTGGCGATTTTCTGGAAATCAACGAAGTCAGTGGAGGTCTGTATCAAGACCATTTAATACAATTGCACTTTCCGCAGAAAATAGAGAAGGATTAATTTTACCCAATTTATATCATGCATTAAATATTTTTCATGATGCTGCTGGAGATGGAGATTTTAGAACAATAGAAATGAATTTTTCAAGCAGTTATCAATTGTTTATAGATCAAGATTCGATTCATTCTGTTACCCCAGGAATTCAAATTGGATTCAATCATAGAAGTATTGATATTGATAAACTCAATTTTGACAATCAATTCAATGGTTTCTTCTTTGATCCCAGCCTCCCAACCTTTGAAAATTTAACAACAAGCAAACGTACTGGATTAAATTTTTCATTGGGAGCAATATATAGTTATCGAAAAGAAAATCGAAAACAATTAACTGCAGGTATCGGATGGTTCAACTTACCTCAAGCCAAGCAGAGTTTTTTCGGAAATGAATTAATCGAAAGAGATCGTCGAATTGTAGTGCATGGAAAAGGAATTTATAAATTGAATTTTGAATGGGATCTTCAACCTGGATTTTCTCTTCAATTTCAAGGAAAGTATAAAGAAATCGTTTTTGGATCAAATGCAAGGTATATTTATAGAGACAAAAAAGGAGAGTTTATAGCTCCGTATGCAGGATTGTGGTTTAGAAATCAAGATGCATTATTTCTAGTTGCAGGAGCTTATTACAATCAATGGAATATCGGAGTAAGTTATGATATTAATCTCTCTCAATTAGCTCCAGCTAGTAATATTCGCGGCGGACTAGAATTTTCTGCACAATATATTTTACATTTGTTTAAACCAAAAGACATCCAGCATAGAATTTGCCCGGATTATCTGTAGCCATGATCCTAAACATATTCCCTAAATTCAAACCATCCAAACTTGTGATGCTCATTGTAATTTTGTGCATAAATGGGAGTGGATTATGGGGGCAATCTTTTAGTCAAATGATTGAATTTGCAGATGAGAAAATGGGCGAAGGGGATTATTATTATGCCATTCAATATTATAAAAAAGCCATGGAATTAGATTCAAATTCAGTGGAGATTTTATGGAAATTTGCAGAGGCACAAAGAAGGTATAAAGACTATAAAAAAGCAGAGTACTATTACGCCAAAGTCTATGAAAAAGAGAATGCTTTAATTTATCCTAAAAGTGTTTTTTGGTTAGCTACTATGGAACAATACAATGGCAAGTATGAAAACTCATTGACACATTGGAAACTCACAAAGAAAGTTTTTAAGAAAAAAAAGAAGAGCTACGAATACAAAAAATCACAACAGTCAATTAAGAATTGTTTGTGGGCTATGAAAGCCGTTAAAGACACAACGGATCATATTGTAAAAGCCTTACCATTGCCAGTTAACTCTCCTGATGCAGAATTGGCACCAGTTATTTTTGAAAACCAATTGTGGTTTACCTCTTTAAAAGCCGACTCAATTAATCACGTAGAAGAAATTTACACAAAAGATTATTCACTGCAAATTTATACGGCAGAAGAACAAGATAGTATTTTCAACAATGTATTGCCTTTAAAAGGTGTTAAACAAAAAGGTTCTAATGGTGCAAATGGATCAATTAGTCCAGATAAAAAACGGTTTTATTTTTCAAGATGCAATGCAAATTTTGAATGCAAAATTTACGTTGGAAAAATTAAAAATGGGAACATTATAGCAATTGATAGTTTAGGTGAAATTATCAACGCGCCAAATGCCATTTCAACCATGCCGCATTCAACGAAAATTGATGGGCAAGAATATTTGTTTTTTGTATCCAATCGAGAAAAGACAATTGGAGGCCTAGATATTTGGTACAGTTCCGTTTCAAATAATGGGAACAAATACAGCAAACCACGAAATTTGGGAAGAGGAGTAAATTCACTGGATGATGAGATTTCGCCGTTTTATGATACTCTAAACAATCAACTTTACTTTAGTTCGTCTTGGCACAACGGTTTTGGAGGACAAGATGTTTTTTCTATTGAAAATCAACAATTACGGTTCTTAAATCCAAAAAATTTAGGTTTGCCGATTAATTCTGCTCAAAATGACACTTATTTTATTATTGATCAAACCAAAAATAAATACTATTTCTCAACCAATCGAGTAGGAGTTAATTATGCAAAAAACCCAACTTGTTGTAATGATATTTTTACGGCATATCTGCCAGTGGTTGCTCCACCAACAAGGTTTGAATCGCTAACAGATTTAAATAAAAAATTACCAGTGACATTGTACTTTCACAATGACGAACCGAATCCGCGGACTAGAGATACAATTACAAATTTGAACTACATTAAAACGTATGATGATTATTTAGAGTTGGAAGACAAGTACAAAAAAGAATATGCAAAAGGACTTTCCGGAGATAAAGCAGAAGAAGCAAAAGAAGATATAGACGACTTTTTTACAGAATTTGTAAAACAAGGGGTGATTGACTTGGATGAATTTACGAGACTGTTAAAATTAGAATTGGACAAAGGATATGCAATAGAAATTACAGTTAAGGGTTTTGCGAGCCCCTTGGCAAAAACAGATTATAATGTTAACCTTACCAAACGAAGAATTTCGAGCTTAGTTAATTATTTATACGCATTTGAAGAAGGAGAAGCATTTACAAATTATTTAAATGGTACGGCAGAAAATGGAGGCGTTTTAACGTTTGTACAAATTCCTTTTGGAGAATATACGGCCAATAAATTAATTAGTGATAATGTAAATGATAAACAAAATTCCGTATACAGTAGAAAAGCTGCATTAGAAAGAAAAATTGAGATTCAAAGCGTAAGCTTTGCAAAAAAAGACACAAGTTATGCAGAACTTAAATTTGACACTCAAATATTTGATTTTGGAGATGCACAAAGAGGTGATGTGTTAACACATGAATTCAAGTTTCAAAATACAGGAAAAGAAAAATTAGTAATTGAAAAAATAGAACTACAATGCCCTTGTTTATCTTTCGAAATTGAGAAGTATGAACTATTAGCTGGAGAAGAAAGCAAAATTACAGTTCGATTGGATACAAAAGATTTAGAAGGACTCTCAGTAAGAAAAATAGTACTCAAAGGAAACATTGAAAATCAAGAAAAAGAACTAACACTTACAACTGAAGTAAAGTAGCTAAGAGACCTTTTGAATTCTTTTAAAAAAACCTGTACGTCAGCATAAGTGTTTTTCGTGATTGAAATTCCGTGAATCAACAAAAAGCATATAATTAATTACTTTGCAATAGATTAAAAGAATTAAATTGAACTTTTTACAGTATTATATGTACAGGTATAAAATGAGTCTTAAAAGTGATTAGAATAAAAAAAATAGTGTTGAATTTTCTGTTCTTGTTTTCATGTGTAATTGCATATGGTCAGGGAGCAAGCCTTTCTCCCCATGATTTAATGGAGAATTATTTTGAAAAAAAGAATGCCTTTAGACAAGTTGGTCAAAAGGAGATTACGGATCAAAATCAAAAAGAACTAACTAGAATTGTTACCGTTTTAGAAGAAAATGCTCCAAATTCTTATGAATATCATTTGGTAAAATATAGCAATGGAAATTATGATTTAAAATTCGAAAAAAACCTTTTTCAAGCATATGAACTAAAACCAGATGAAAAACGAGTACAAGAAGAAATGTTTGCGTATTATGTGCTAACCAACAATTCTTCAAAACAAAAAGAATTAGCGTTAAAGTTAAAGCGTAAGTATTCACAAAATGCCCTGAGTTATTATACTGAGTTAGGTCGAAATCCATCAATAAAAAATCTTTTCTTAAGTGGATCAGGAGATGCTTATCCTTTTCTTGTTTTACAAAGTGTTGGAGCAATTTCAAATAAGATAAATGCAATTAACCTTGACTTTATTACGAATGAGATGTATTGTAAAAGAATGGCTAAGAAGATTGGATTAGAAAAAAGTACCAAAGAACTTAATGCAAAAAACTTTCTGAATGAAGCCATAAAAATGAATCAAAATGGGCTTTTTATTTCAACAACAATCAATCAAGCCTATTTTTCAAAACAGGCGTCAAATTTATATTTGAATGGTTTAACATACAGCACTAACAATAATTCACAGTATAATGATTTAATGCAGTTCTGGAAAAGTGTTCAATTGAAACTAACTCAGGTTAAATTAAAGTCTCAAAAAGAAAGAAACCTGTACAGAAATTATTTACCACCGCTACTCACACTTTACAAATTTTCTTGTTTAGACGGACAAAAAGATGAGGTGTTAAAAAAAGGAATTTTACTGTTAGCTGAAGAAGTTGGGAAAAAGAAGTTGATAACGGAAATAATCGCAACATACGAACGAACTGAATGAAGCTTTTCAAAAAAGATTATTCAAAACATACAGATGAGGACTTAATGCGTTTTTTTATAAAAGGTGACGCAAAAGCTTTTGAAGAAATTTATGTTCGTTATGAAGATTATATGATCAATTTTTTTTATCGAAAACTATGGAATGATCGAATAAAGGCAGAAGATTTTACACATGATTTGTTTACTAAAATAATCGATAAACCAACTTATTTTGACCTCAATAGAAGTTTTAAAACCTGGCTTTTTTCAATCGCCAATAATATGTGCAAAAATGAATATAAAAAACAAGAAATAAGAAAACCAACAGGATACGATTTGCCTGAGGGAATGGATGCAAAAGATCAAAACAAACTCCAAGACACTCAAGTCGACCAAAATAATTTTAAGCGGGAATTAACAAAAGAATTAAATAAATTAAATGATAAACATAGAGAAGTATTTATGCTGAGACATTTTGAAGGATTATCCTTAAATGAAATAGCAGAAATGTTAGAAATTAGTACGGGAACTGTCAAGTCGAGATTGCATCATGCAACGAAAACTTTGGCGGGTAAGTTGACAACTTTTCGAAAAACAATAACATGATAAAAGAAGTAGAAAATATCATTCTAGAAAAGCAGTACTTAGAACTGACAAAAGAAGAGCTTGACCGTGTAAGTGAATTGGTTAGTAATCAGGAAGAATTTGAAGAAATGAAAGCCTTTTTAGGAGGTACAACAGCACTTTTTGAAGAAAGTAAAATCAAGGCAAGTCCCGACTTGAAAAAAGGCGTATTGGCACATTTAACAGAATCGAGAAAAAAGAAAGGGTTTTGGTTAAATTCGGTAGGTGTTTTTATGTTTCCAGAAGGAAAAAGAATTTATCAAAAACCAGCTTTTCAGCTTGGCATAGCTGCACTTCTTGTTGTGGGGTTTTTATTTGTTTTTGATAATAGCTTAGATGAACCAACATTAGCATTGGTTGATCGTAAAACAACAAAAAACAACATTGAATTGTTACAAAAAGATGCTGAGACTGAAAAAACTAACGAAAAAAAATTCAGTAATATGCAACAAGAAGAGAATGATTTAATGTTTGAAGATAGAGATCAAGAGGAAGTCGATTTGCTAGAAAGTCGAGTGATAGAGAAGAAAAAAAATTCGACAGAGTTGAATTCAGCAGAATTTTTCAATGACGATATATCCGAAAGAGATGATCAAGTTATGGCTGAGCCTATAGCAGATAAATCTGTCGTTAGTGTTGAAGAAGAATATGAAGAATTAGAGGCAGCAGCGGAAGTATTGGATAATATAATTCAAGATGATAAAGTAACTACTGAACCTGTTATGGCTGATGAAGCGATTAAAATTGAAACAGTAGAAAAATTGGATAGACAACGAGCAAATAAATTGCTTAGAAAAGAAACCATAAGCTCATCAAGTAAATTTAAAGATAAAGAAGATAAAAGGGAACTCGGTAAAAATCAAGAATATTCACAATCAATTGATGAAGTAGGAGAATGGTTAACACCAAAATCATTACATTTAGATGAAACTAAAGAGTTAAAACAACTCTTTTATACTGAAAAATAAGCATGAAAAATTGGATTGTTTGCATTGGATTGTTTCTAGTTACAACGGCTTGTCAAAATCAAGATGTAAGAGATAAAGAAAGTGAAAATACGTCGGCTTCAACTGATGTGATTACTGAAAATTCCGAACCAGTAGAAGTCTCTACTCAACAAATCGAAACAGTAAATTTTGAACAACTACAACCGTATTTAAACAAAAAAGATGAAAAAGTTCATATCATTAATTTTTGGGCCACTTGGTGCATTCCTTGTGTTGAAGAATTGCCCTTTTTTGAAAGTTTAAATGAAAAATATGAAGATGTTGAACTGACACTTATTAGTCTTGATTTTCCTAGTAAAATAGAAGAACGCCTAATTCCATTTGTTGAAGAAAATAAGTTAAAAGGAGAGGTCGTTTTATTGGATGAGCCAGATGGAAACATATGGATTCCAAAAATTGATCCTGCTTGGTCAGGGGCAATTCCTGCGACAGTAATTTATAAAGGAAATAAGCGAAAATTTTATGAACAATCGTTTAACTTTGAAACATTAGAAGAAGAAGTTCTTACCTTTATGTAAAATAGATTTAAAATGAAAAAGATGAAATATATTGTACTACCAACATTAGTTCTTTTCTTCACAGCTTGTGGAGAGGTTATGGAAAAGGTTGATATAAGAATAGAAGGGAGCCCTTCGTTAATGATCGCTGGATCAGATCACACGGAAAAAAATGAAGAATTAACAGCAAAAAAAGAAGGATATTCTGTAGGTGATTATGCCGCTGATTTTAGCTTAGTGAATATTGATGGAAAATCAGTTTCTCTATCTGATTTTAAAGCAGCAAAAGGATTTATTATCACATTTACGTGTAATCACTGCCCTTATGCTGTCGCGTATGAAGATAGAATTATAGCCCTTGATAAAAAATATAAACCTGAAGGTTATCCGGTAATTGCAATTAATCCAAATGATCCAAGTTTAGTTCAAGACGATAGTTTTGAGAACATGAAAGTAAGAGCAAAAGAAAAGGGGTTTACTTTTCCTTACTTAATGGATGAGGGGCAATTAATTGGACCTAAATACGGTGCGAAAAAAACGCCTCATATCTATGTGCTTGAGAAAACTGCTGCAGGAAACCGTGTTGCATATATTGGTGCAATTGACGACAACTATAAAGATGCCAATGCGGTTGAAAAGAAATATGTTGAAGACGCTGTTGATGCACTTTTAAAAGGAGAGCAACCTAAAGTTACTGAAACTCTAGCAATTGGATGTTCAATTAAGAGTCATAAAAAATAGGAGTCAATCTTTATGTCCGATAAAATTACATGCCCCAATTGCGGGCACGGTTTTGATGTAGAAGAAGCACTTTCTGGAAAATTAGAAGCACACTTTAAAGCAGAATACGAAAAGAAGGTTGCTGAGCAAGCCGAAAAATTTAATTTGCAAAGAGATACTCTAGCAAAAGAAATAGAAGCATTTGAAGACAAGAAAGAACGTCAAAATGAACTTTTTAAAGAAAAATTATCGCAGGGTTTAGCGAAAGAAGCTGAAAAAATTAAAAAGTCAACAAGAGAAAACTTTGAACAACAGTTAGTTGCCCTTCAAGAAGAGAATCAGAAAAAAACGGCGGAAAACAGAAATTTAAAAGCGCAAGAAATTGATTTACTTAAACGAGAAAATCAATTGAAAGAAAAAGCAGAAGAGCTTAAAATTAATGTTGAGAAGGAAATGTTAATCCGTCAAAAAGATATTGAAGAGAAAGCAAAAGCCAAAGAAAGAGAATCATTTGAACTTGAAAAGATAAAACTACTCAAGCAAATTGATGACAATAAGAAATTGGCTGAAGAAATGAAGCGAAAAGCTGAACAAGGATCCATGCAAATGCAAGGAGAAGTTCAAGAACTAGCACTCGAAGAATTGTTGCGATCTGCATATCCATTTGATGAAATCAAAGAAGTTCCTAAAGGAATAAGAGGAGCAGATTCGATTCAAATTGTCAAAAATAAAAGCCAACAAATTTGTGGATCTATTGTTTACGAAAGTAAAAGAGCAAAAAACTTTTCAAATGAATGGATTGAAAAATTAAAGCAAGATCAAATCCAATGCAAAGCAGATATTGCAGTAATTGTTACAGAAACTTTCCCAAATGATATGGATCGTTTTGGAGAACGAAACGGTGTTTGGATATGTGGCTTTCATGAAGTGAAAAGTCTTTCTTTAGTGCTAAGACAAACACTTATAAAAATGCAGGTAATACGGTCTTCTGAAGAAAATAAAGGCGATAAAATGGAACTGCTTTATAATTACTTGACAAGCAATGAATTTATTCAAAACATGGAACGCGTTATAGAAAATTACGATACCATGTTAGAGCAATTGAATAGTGAAAAAAGAGCCATGCAACGCATTTGGAAAATGCGAGAAAAACAAATAGGTGTTGTGCAACAAAATGTAGACGCTATGTTTGGTTCTATAAAAGGAATAGGCGGAAATATGATTGGCAGTTCAACGAAACTAGAATTGCCAGGTGCTGATTTAGACCTGGAAACAGAATAATTATACAGTATGACATTAACTGATTTCCCAGTTAAAAAATGGATTCTTCCCATCATTGTAATTGCGCAATTTTGTTGTACCTCTCTTTGGTTTGCCGGAAATGCAGTAATTAATGATTTAATTGAAAATTTTGATTTATCTGAAAATTCCTTAGGTCATTTAACTTCGGCAGTTCAATTTGGATTTATTGCCGGAACATTGGTATTCGCGATTTTAGCAATTGCAGATCGATTTTCTCCTTCTAAGATCTTCTTTATATGTGCCATTTTAGGTGCAGCGTTTAACGCTTTGACAATGCTGGATGGTAATAATTTTATTAGCCTGCTAAGCTTAAAATTTGTGATTGGTTTTTTCCTTGCTGGGATTTATCCAATTGGAATGAAAATCGCTGCAGATTATTTTAATACTGGCTTAGGAAAATCGCTAGGTTATCTTGTCGGAGCTTTGGTTTTAGGAACGGCATTCCCTCATTTTCTTAAAAGTGCAGGTAATGTTTTTTCGTGGCAAGAAACCCTTCTTGTAATCTCAAGCTTATCCTTACTAGGAGGTTTTTTGATTCGCTTTTTTGTTCCTGATGGCCCCTTTCGAAAAGCAGGAAAAAAGATAGAGATTGCAGCTTTCTTTAGCGTCTTTAAAAACCGAAAATTTCGTTCTGCTGCCTTTGGATATTTTGGACACATGTGGGAATTATATGCCTTTTGGGCATTTGTCCCAATCATATTGATGACTTATAATGACATCCATCAAAATACGCTTATTAATATCCCAATGTGGTCATTTTTAATTATAGCATCTGGTGGTATTGCATGTGTTTTAGGAGGATATATTTCGCAGAAATTTGGTGCAAAAAAAACGGCACAAACCGCTTTGTTTTTATCGTTTGGTTGTTGTTTAGTTTCCCCTCTTTTTTTTCAAATTCAATCTACTTCAGCCTTTGTTGGCTTTATGCTCTTTTGGGGAATGACAGTTGTTGCGGACTCACCTCTTTTTTCGACTTTAGTTGCCCAAAACGCAAAAGTAGAATTGAAAGGTACCGCACTTACATTTGTTAATTCAGTTGGTTTTGCAATTACAATAATCAGTATTCAACTAATTTCCTTTCTTAAAGAGTACTTTTCGCCAACAATGTTGTATTTGATTTTGGCAGCAGGCCCTCTTTTTGGTTTGTTTAGTCTTTTAAGGAATTCAGAGATTAAAAATTAAAACGCAATGTTATTCCTCTTGGGAATCTGAAATCAGAGAAAAAATTAGTGCTAGATGTTGTTGATTCTTGCGAAGATGCACCAATGTTATCTATACTTGTTTTAGAACGAGCTGATGAAATTCCAAAATTCCACAAAAATTCTGTTCCAATACTTAATCGTGAAATAATTCTAATCTCTAATCCCAACAGTGGGGCAATACCAAAATCATTTCTTTGTTCAATTTCAGTTGTCTCTACAGTAAGGTTGGTTGCAACATCTTTATCTCTTCTATAATATGTATTTAATTCGCCCCCATAATAGAGGTGAAAACGTTTTCCAATTTGATGGTAGCGCTCATATCCAGCACCAATTCTGAAGGAGAAGAAACCATTCATGAATATTGTATTGTCATTGGTGTCAAAGTCATTGATGCGATTTCGGTCAAAACGCGTATTAAAACCAATTCGAAGAGCATTTGTCCCTGAAAACCTTCTATAATTGAGACGGTATGGATATAAAGTTCCACTATTTCCAAATGAACTTGCTAAAAAAGTATTGGTATAAATTCCAAGGCTGTTCTTATAATTTCTTGAAAAACGTGTATCTAATGAATCTTGCGAAATTGCAATTTGAGAAATCCTTCTGAGCGTAAATTTGAACTGTATTAAAAGTGTATTAAAAGAAAAAATTATGGCTTTGCGTGGTACAGTAATCAAAAATGCAACGAAATATGCATCCACGAGGAATCATTTGCGGTGTTCCCTCGCGGATGCAGATATTAATAGAAAAAATTGTTGATCATTATGGTTTGGATTCAATTCATCAGATTTGGCCAAACCTTAATATATATGTTCATGGTGGCGTAAATTTTGATCCGTATATGTCAAAATTCAATAGCCTGTTTAATTCAAAGGTAATCTACCTTGATATTTACTTGTGTTCGGAAGGTTTTTTCGCATTTCAACCAAAATATTCTGATGGAATGCATCTTTTGACAAAATCAAATGTTTATTTTGAATTTATTCCGTTTGACGAAAATCATTTTGATACAAATGGAGAAATGATTAATGACCAAAGTTTGGGTTTAAATCAAGTTTCAGAAGGGATTGATTATGTGCGAGTAGTTTCAACTTGTGCGGGAGCTTGGCGCTATTTAATTGGAGATACGATCCGTTTTATAGATTTGAAAACCAATAAAATAAAAATAACGGGTAGAACGAAGCATTTTTTGAATTTATGTGAAGAACATCTTTCAGTAGATAACATGACTGATGCTTTGACAAAAATTTCCTGGCAAAATCGTACAGAAATTAGCGAATTTGTTGTAATTGGATCTAAAACTAAAAAAGAGAATTTCAGACATACGTGGTATTTAGGTTGTAACAAAAAACCAGAAGATGTTGAAAATTTCAAAAAGGAATTAGATTATCAATTGGCTATGTTAAATACAGATTACTTAATAGAACGTAATTTCGCACTAGAAGAAATAGAGATTAAAATAATCCCAACACAATATTTCTATGCTTTTATGAAGATCAAAAATAAATATGGTGCACAACATAAATTTCCAAGTGTGCTAAAAGGAAAAATGGCAGTAGATAGGGTTGATTTTTTAGAAGATCAAAAGATAATCTTGTTAAATGAATCTTTATGATTTTGTTAAATAGCGTAACCATGATGATCGAATCACGTATATTTAGCTGAACTTTAATATAATTTACATTAAAAAGATTTTTTATTATCGCTGCAATTGCCGTTGTTGCATTTGCTTGTGACAAAAATCAAAAAGCTGTAAAACGATTGGATGGAACTTGGAATGCAACTTCTTTTACACTGACTGAAGACGGAACCACAACAGAATTATTAGGCTCAGGAGGCTTTGTTACTTCTGCAAGTGTTTCATATTCAAATTGTAAATTAAAAAATGATGAATTTTGTAATTCTTCTAATACAATTGTAACACCTTTTGGAACTGAGACTACAACAAATTTATACCGTGTAACAAATGACGGAACAACAATGGAAGTTAAAGAATCAGATACATCTGCAGTTGAAACAGTTAATATTGTTGAATTAAATGGATTTAATCTTACAATTGATCAAACTGATGGTGACGGTGATGTAACTAGAATTGTTTTATAAAAACAATAAACTGCACGATATCAATATATTAAACCCTCTCTTATTTCAAGAGAGGGTTTTTTGTTAATAATATTCTAAATCTGATTCCTAACATAGCTTGTTAGGGTAAATTGTTTATATTTGCTTAAACTTTAATAAGATAAGAAATGAAAAGAATTTTAATGATTGCAGCAGTTGCGATAATGGCTGTTGCATGTAACAAAGATCAAAGTGCAGTAAGAAAATTAAACGGAACTTGGAATGCAACTTCTATTGTTCAAACAATTGGAGGTGTTTCGGTAGAAGTTTTAGGATCAGAAGATTTTGGTGGAATTACTTCTTCCTCTTTTACATTTGAAGACTGTAAACTAAAAGATGATGAATTTTGTTCTTCTACATCAACTATTGTTACACCAGATGGAACTTTTACAACATCAATGTTGTATAGAACTACAGATGATGGTGAAACATTAGAAACAAAAGAAGAAGCATCTTCTACGACTATTAATTCTTCTGAAATTCTTGATTTATCAGGAAATAGATTAGAATTAAGAAGTGTTGTTGAAGTTCCAATTATTGGAACAGTAACAGCAGTATCAATTTATGAAAAACAGTAGAGAAAACTTTCTCAAAAAAATAGTGAAACCCTTTAGACTTTAGTCTAAAGGGTTTTTTGTTTAGAATTGCTTCAATTGATTTTTGAGTTCGCTTAAACGCCTTTTTTTACCAAGTTCACGAAGATTTTTAGCTGATGTTGTATAATATTGATGATTCTCCAAATAATGAATTTGTGCTTCAAAACGCTCCTTAACAGTCATTTCTTGCCCATACAAAGCCATTTCTTCAAATAACTTATCAGCAGTGATATGATAATCAACTCGGCCCAAATAATCTAAATCCGCATCACACATAACAGATTCAATTAAACTTGATGGTTCGATACCATGTACTGTTTTCATAATAATTTCTTCTATAATCGAAATGTCTTGTTCTTGATAACCAAATTGAGGAGCATAATAACGGAGCATTTCAACTGCAAGAGATTCATTTTCATCATACCGAAATAAAAATCCGCTATCGTGAAATAAAGCAGCTGTTTGAACTAAAAAGAGCTCATGTTGATTTAATTTTTCCAATTCAGCATATTTCAAAACAGCTTTTTCCACATTTAAAGTATGATCTACAGAATGGTATAATAGTTTTTCATCCAATTCAGCTTTCAATTTATTTAAAATGAATGCCCGTAATCCACTAAAATCCGCTCTTGGTAAACCTATCTCATTTCTAAGCATTAAAT